>JAILQO010000049.1 GCA_024698925.1 Bacteroidaceae bacterium
GAAATCAAGTCGGCAAGAGACTGCATCAAGGCTAAGGAGGAAGAGGTGCTCAATTACTTCAACGAAAGGCATTCAAATGCCTCCGCAGAATCTCTGAACTCGAAAATCAAGGGCTTCAGAGCACAGGTACATGGAGTAGCAGATGTTCCCTTCTTTATGTATCGTTTATGTACTATATTCGGATAGTTGTCACAGGGTGGGCATCCACGGAAGAATTGGACTGCGCCATAATCTTTCCTATTTTTCGATTTCAATATTTTTGAATTTTCCTAATACAGAATGATGCCTATATGCCCATCTTGTTCCAGAAGGGATGAATAGTACACAATTATTATATGTATTCTCATCATAGGCATCGGCAGCCACGGTGATATTCTCAGGTTTGTTTATTCGGAAATATAATCCTTTGATAGATATACAACTTTCAAATGCTTTCTTCTCTATTTGCAATCTTTCTCTATCACACACATAAACACTTTCTAAAAAAAACGTGAGCAATTTACTTCGCTTACGTTCTTTTCCGGTATCGGCAAACACCTGAGCTACTTAAACGAGTAAAGCCCACGCCATCAGCGTGAGCATCAACTTTACTCCTGTAGCTCTTTTTCAATTTGCCGATTTCGAAAAGAACAAGAATCAAAGCGGACGCTTCAACGTAAATGTTTGTTTATTTCTTTCTTCAGCCCATAGGCATCTGCGGTTTTAAAGGTTCAACAATTATTTGTTACAACGTTTCTATTTCCTCGGCGCTAAGGCCGGTTATTTCAGATATGTCAGCGATGGCGTAGCCCTTAGCCTTCATGCACCGGGCAGTTCTTATCACCTTTTCCTCATCGGTGTCATCGTATTCATCGGGTGCAGATTCCCATGCCTGCCAATCCGTCTCAGTGAGGTACTTTTCCACTTGGTGGCGCAGCAATGGGATGTCGTTGACAGCGGTGTTGTAGAGTTCCTTGTCATCGATGCCTGCATAGTCGTGAACCAGAACGTGGCGCATGCCCTGAACAACTTTCCACGGTGTGGCCGTATGTGATCGTTTGAAAGCCTTGGTCAGCATATAAGCGGCCTCGCCCATTACTTCCACGTTTTTCATTACGGAATAGTAGGTGCGCTTGTCGGCCACCAACTTATCGAAGTCGAAGCCCTCAATGAGCATCGTCACGTTGTTGGAGTATTAGATGATGTCCTCCAACCGGCCTTTATCTCTCGCTCTTTCTCTCATATATCAGCTTCTTATCACGATTAGCAGTTACTGCGGCGTATGGGCGGAGTGTGCCGTCCACCACCAAATCAACTTTTCGTCCGAGCAGTTCCTGCAAGTCCATCAGCATGCCTCCATGAGTGAACAGGGAAAATGGCTTGCCAGAGTGGTAGTCGGGCACGAATAAAATATCCACGTCGCTCCTTGGCGTTTCCTCACCTCGTGCGAAGGAGCCGAAGAGCCAAGCCTTCAGGACGGGCTGCGTCTTGAAGTATTCGGCTATTGTCTGTTGCATCGCTTGTGTACTCATAGATTTGCGGGATTTTTGCTATTCGCTTGCAAAGATATGAAAAAAAACTCCATGTGGTGATAAGTTCCTAAAGTTCCGATAGCATATGCGAAACTGTATTCCTTGCTACATATCGGGTTAATTTTCTTTGAAATTGAAGCATTTGTATTCGTTGAAAGCTGCCACAAACGGCTTTCTTGGGTTTTAGGAACTTATCACCACACGGAGAAAAAAATGATACTCCAAACAAATGACGGGAAAACTTGAACAATATCCCCGATACTCTTGCGAATATCGGGGATACTTATGAGTAGGATTTACTGGAATCAGACGGCAGCTGCGGCAATCCAGTTGTAGATGCACGAGAAGATGCCGAAGGCTACGATGCCGAGCGTACACAAGGCGAGAGCCAGCTTGCTGTTGAAGTCGCTCTGGAATGTGGGCAGCGGCGTGGTGGTCTTCTTGATGTACATGGCCTTGACGATGAGCAGGTAGTAGTAGAGTGACACTACCGTGTTGATCAAGGCGACGAAGACGACGAGGTAGACCCAGAAGGGAGCACTCTCGTGACCAGCGACGGCGGCCATGAACACGAAGAACTTCGAGAACATACCTGCAAACGGGGGAATACCTGCCAACGAGAACAGAGCCAGCGTCATGAGGAACGAGAGCTTGGGGTTGGTGGTGTAGAATCCGTTGTAGGCGTCCATGTCGGTACGGCCTCCGTTGTTCTGCTCTACGACGCTGATGACGGTGAAGACAGCCATGTTGGCAACGACGTAGACGAGTACGTAGAACGTCAGGGCTGTGGCACCTAACTGCGAACCGCCGAGGGCGGCAAGCATGATGTAACCTGCCTGCGAGATACTGGAGAAGGCCATGAATCGCTTGAGCTCCGTCTGGCGGATGGCGAAGAGGTTACCGACGGT
>JAILQO010000050.1 GCA_024698925.1 Bacteroidaceae bacterium
TTTTTCATAACTGCTTATTAATTAGAAATTAAACTATCGAATGTTATTTTTACGAACACGAATTTATCGAATCTCACGAATTGGGCGGCACGCTACGCGGGGTGCCGAGTGTAATCAATAGTTACCGAAGCAAAAAAGCTACTCGATGCGTGGCATTCGAAAGCCGCGAAGCCTTTCGCCCTAATTAGTGTAAATCGTCAAAGATTGAATAATCAGCAGGACATGTAATTCGTTTAATTCGAGCAATTCGTGTTCGAAAATCTTAGGGTCGCCCGTCCCCCATCACCTCTCCCTTTGGGAGAGGCTGGGAGTGGGCCGTTCTTTACCCTTCGTCGCCATCGTCGGGATCAGTACTACCTCCGTTACCACCCGTGTCGATGGTGCCCGTGCCGCCACCACCTTGGCTAGAGCCGCCACCGTTCTGGCTACCGCCGCCTTGGTTTTGGTTTTCGCTTTCGTTGCCAGAGCCGCCCTCGTTCTCGGGGTCCTCGTCGGTGAGTCCGGCGATGGAGGCGGAGACCTTCTGGATGCTGGCGTTCTTGGCGAACTGCTTGCTGGCGTTGACACCTACGGTGGAGGCCAGCGTGATGGTCAGCATGTCGGGGGTCAGCATGGCCTCGGTGGCTACGGTGGCGTTACCGTACTTCTCGGGGTTGGCCTGCACGTCCTTGTCGCTGATGCTGCCGCTGATCTTGGGGTAGATGGAGACGAACTTCTGTCCCTTCTCGTCGGACAGCTTGATGCGCATGGACTGGGCGCACTCCTCGTTGATGAGCTCCACGAAGGAAGCCAGGACGCTCTGTGCCTCGTAGCGGCGAACGCCGGTGCGGGCCTCGATGAGACGGGCGATCTCGATGGTGTCCAGTTCATTGACGATCACGCTCTCTGCGTACCAGCAATGGCTCATGTTCTGCTGGTTCTGGTTAGGAGAAAACTCCTTCTTACGATACTTGATAGTTGCCATAGTTTTAAAGGTTTAGATGGTTAATAATTGGTTGGATTGTTGATGATTGTTGTTAGATTTAAGTGAATTTTTATGTTTACCGTTCGAACAGTCTTTTCAGTAGGTTTTGCACCTGTTTTTCTTGATTTTTTCGGTCTCGGAATCTTAACGTTCCTCTCCGCTGAATCACGATACAAAGGTACTGCTTTTCTGCGGCGGTTGCAAATCGGAAGGGGTGTGGTGTGTGAAAATCTGTTAACGCGGCCTGAAACATGAAACTTGGAACTTGAGTCTAGCTCTCGCGACTCTGTGACAGGTGACTTTGTGACATTAAGCACCTGACATAAGTCGTACGGAGCTGGTTGACGATGCTACTGAAAATATTTACTATATTATAATTATAATAATATACATATTATTATAAAATTCTACTCTGACGATATTGTACCTCCTTAATGTCACAAAGTCCAATGTCACAAAGTCTCGATTGAATCATTAAAAAGACATAAATTTACGTCAGAATGATTGCAGAATGAAATAAAATGATTACATTTGCAGCCGTATAAACCGATAAGAATATGGCACAGGTATCTATGACGGTGAGGATGGACTCACAGTTGAAACAGAATTTTGATGCGCTCTGCTCGCGTATGGGCATGAGTGCGAACGCCGCAATGAACATTTTTGCCAACGCGGTAGTCAGAACGCGCAGCATTCCTTTCAGGATTGACCTCAACGAACCAAAGGTCGAGAATCCCGCATTAAAAAGGTTCCTGGAATATCGCGAAAGTGTGGTTGCCGATGATTCCCGTCCAGAAATGACTTTAGACGAAATCAACGAGGAAATCAGACTGGCTCGTGAGGAAATGGCCGCAAGAAAGAAGGCTGGCGTATGATACATGCAGTAATCGACACAAACGTATTGGTGTCGGCGTTTATCACCAAGAATCAGGATGCTTCAACCGCGAAGGTATGGAGTGCTATCTTGAATTACGACATTATACCAATGTATAGTGAAGAAATCATTGAGGAATATAGAGATGTTCTGCATCGCAAGAAGTTCAATATACCAGAACAGCTGATAAAGGATGCCCTCAACCACGTCATTGAGAACGGCGTAAGGAGCGAGCGTGTATTGAGTGACGACTTCTTCCCTGACCCCAAGGACGTTGTGTTCTATGAGGTGGCCATGTCGAAAGAGGATGCTTATCTTGTGACTGGCAACACCAAGCATTTCCCCAAGAAGCCGATTGTGGTGACACCCGCAGAGATGCTGGAGATTTTGAAAGCGAAGAATAAATAGTGAAAAGATAATGATACACACAGAACTATTGAAACTGGATGCGCCGCATCAGGTGATTTACTGCGGCGGCGAGGTGGGAGTGCACGTTGCCACGCTGATTGTGGTCGATGAGCGGCGGGATGTCGAGGGTCATTACTTGGGCATTGAGACGCACAGCCACCCGGTGGTGAGCTATGGAGACGGCGGCGAGGGCGTCGTGTGGAACAGGGCCGAGGTGCGCGATACGACCCACCTGTGCATGGAAGGTGATGAAGCCGTTGACCTCAAGCGCATCAATGACATACTCTCGGCTGAAATAGGGAGCAATCTGAAGCCTTCGCTGCTTCATATTACAAGTAGGCTGAAGGATTTGGGTATCAAGATCAACGTTCCTCTGCGTGAAGTGATGGAACAGCCTAAGACGCTTTGTCTTTGCTTTTCCGGACTCCTGGACAATCAACTTCCCTATGTGTATGTCATCTCGGACGAGGCAGTATTTTGTATCGATTGGGCAGATCCAGTGAAAATGGCTCTTGAGTTGAATACCCAGCAATTTGCCTACGAAATGCTGTATCCGAAGGACAACCGTCCGCACTTCAAATATTGCATTGACAAGGAAGAAACCTATGCTGATTTTTACTCTGCCGAGGATGGCACATTGGAGGAGCAGTATGAAGCCATCGACCCCGAGGTGAAAGGACGCATGGAAAAGTTAGTAAAAATGCTGAACGACCCCAACTTGATGTTCCCCTTCTGATAGATGGCGACATACGTTCAGGAACTAATGTATTTTGGAACGCGCGTGCGGCCGGTGGCCGACGTGGTGGCCGAGGCGCTGGAGGCAGAAGATGCCGCCAGCGTGAACCGCTATCTCACGTTCCTGATGGCTCACGCCTTCGATACGAATGACCAACGGCTACGCCGCCAATGCGATGAAATCAAGATGGCGCACGGTTGGAAGCCGTTTCAGGGACCGCCCGCCTCTGAGAACAACCTGCCGCGTGGCACGAAGGAGTCGGCAGAGGCGTCCAGCCGCCCTGCGGAGTTATGTACGCCGGAGGCTCGCACCTTGTGGCAGCGGGCGCAGGCTGAGGGATGGGTGGATGCGCAGTGGCAACCCGTGGGGCTGTCGCGCCCGGATGCGGCACTGCTGGCTCATCGCCTCGGAAAACTGCTTGGCATTGATGGCTGGAAACCGTTTGAGACCCTGTGGAAGCGGCAGAATATGCGCCAGGATTATGCCAAGACGCAGTACAATCAGAAGACCGACGATTTCGAAAGACTTTTGAAGCGAAAGTTATAATCATCTGAAATAGACTAAGATACACAGAGTGTACCCGCTACGCGTAGCCGTTACGTAGCGGGTACATGTCGTTTTATGTCCATACCTTTGCACTGTCGAAATTGATCGACGGTGCTCATTGACATATTAGTAATACACGCACGGAAGGCCGTGCGAACGAAACTGTTTTTAACCGCAGAGGGCGCTGAGTCGCAGAGGCTCGGAGCAATCTGAGGGCAGAGGACAAGTAAAAACTCTGCGACCTCTGCGTTGAATAAGACAACTATTCATGAAAAGCACACATTAAAAACAAGTATTAATCTTTATCCCCCGCTGAAAAGGCAGCGGGATGGTGAGTGAAGTGAGCAGAAGGAATCTCATGAGACAAGCTGGCCAGCGTTTCAGATGCTTCTTCCCTCGCTAAACACACACCATTATGAAATCTATATCTTTCTACAAGAACTTAAACGTTTGTTCATCACAAACCATGACGTCGCTCGAGATAGCCGAGCTGACTAATAAGAACCATTTTGACCTCATGAGGGCTATCCGCAAGATGGAGCCTGCATGGGAAAAAACATGTGGATGCAAATTTGCATTGACATCGAGAACAATCATTCAGCCTAACGGTGGGACGCGCGAAGTACCCTGTTACTCCCTCACCAAAACGGAGTGCCTGTACATCGCCACGAAGTTCAACGACGAGGCGCGCGCCAAGCTGGTGCTGCGCTGGCAGGAACTGGAACTCCAGGAGCAGGAGCGCCGACAGCAGCTCTGCCTGCCCAGCCCGCAGAAGATTCTGGCGCTGGCGGACGAGATCATCGGTGAGGGCCTGCGCATGCTGAACGAGCCCGCCGAGGACACGCTGACGGCTACGCAGGTGGCCAAGACGTTCAACATGACGGTCTATGACTTCAACGCCGTGCTCTGCGACTTGGGCATCCAGTACCGCCGCCACGGCCGCTGGAACATCAGCAACGAGCTGGCAGACCGCGACTACGTACGACTACGCACACACGTCAGCTACTCACTGAAGGGCGTGAAGAAGGTGCGCACGTACATGACGTGGACACTCGCCGGACTGCGCTACCTGAACGCAAAACTCGGATACCCCAACTTCTGATTCGTAAAATCGTAAATCGTAAAATTGTCAAATATAAAGGATTGTCAAATCGTAAAATCGTAAAATAGAACCATGAGTGTACATATGATTTATTATAAGGATGGGGCGAAGATGATGCGCCCCGTCCTCTCCAGGCCAGAGTATCTGGTACTGAGGAATAGTGGCGATCAGGTGCAGACGGTGGCGGCCATCCGTGAGGGTAATACTTCGCTGAAACACAAGCTGCTGCAGATGAACTACAGCTGTCTGCCCAACGAGGACGGCTCGCTGAGAGGCTCGAAGCAAATGAGCACCACGGTGGGCATGGACATCGACCATCTTCAGGGCGAAGAGATGCCGAAAGTGAAGGAACGCATCCTCGCCAAAAAGGAGGAGCTGGGACTGCTGATGCTGGAGGAGAGCGCCCGCGGCGGGGGCTACCACCTCGTGTTCCGTCGCCGTCCGGAGCTCACGCAAGAAGAGAACCTGAAATGGGCTTCTGACCTCTTGGAGGTCGCCTACGATGCGCAGGCGAAGGACATCACCCGCGTGTTCTTCACCACGACGGAAGCCGAACTAGTTTATCTGGATGATGAGATATTCGAGCTGACCATCGCAACCGAAACGCTGGCCCACTCCCGACCAGCCCCCTCCCTTCTTGAAGGGTCAAGCGTCTCTTCGAGCCGAGCGGGGGAGGGGATGGGGGTGGGCCTCCTTCTCTTCAAAGGCATCCCCTACACCTCTATCATTCGCGAGTACTGGCACCGTACTGGCGGCGAGCCTGCCGAGGGCGAGCGCAACGTGAAGCTGCATAAGTTGGCCGTGAATCTCCGTGCCATCTGCGACAACCGCAAGGAGGTGCTGATGCAGATCATGCCGCGTTTCGGACTTACGGACGCGGAACTGAAATCGGTCGTTGACTCGGCCTGCAAGGAGCCGCCCAAGGGCATCTCGAAGGTGATGCAAGGCATCATTGATGCAATGGAAAATGGACAGTGGACAATTGAAAATGAGGTGGATGACGTTGTTGAAGAAAAGCAATTTTCAACGCTCAATTCTCAATTCTCTATTAACAAACTGCCCATCGGCTTGAAGGAATCCCTCGTCGGCGTGCCCGCTTCGATGCACATGCCCGTGCTCTGCGGCATCATGCCCATTTGCGGTGCCTATGCGGACCAGGTGGAGGTGGAGTACTGCGACGGCAACAAGCACCATCTGGGGCTGATGACCATCATCCGCGGCGAGCAGGCCTCGAATAAATCGGTGGTCAAGAACGCCATCGACGTGTGGAAGCGGCAGTTCGACGAGGAGGATGCGCTGGCCCGCAAGCGTGAGGAGGCGTGGAAGGATCGCAAGAAGAGTCGCAAGGCCAACGAGAAGGCACCCGAAGACCCGCATGTGCTCATTCGCCAAGTACCCGTAACCGTCTCGTGCTCAACGCTCCTGAAGCGGTTCAAGAATGCGCAGGGCCACACCTTGTACAGCTTCGGCGAGGAGCTGGACACGCTGCGCAAAACCAACGGTGCCGGCTCGTGGAGCTCCAAGTACGACATCTACCGCCTCTCCTTTGACCGCGGCGAGTGGGGTCAGGACTACAACTCTGACCAAGCCGAGTCGGGCATGGTCAACGTGGCCTACAACTGGACGATGCTCGGTACGAACGGAGCCCTCCGCAAGTGCTTCAAGGCCGACAACATCGAGAACGGACTTTCCAGCCGCGTACTCCTTGCCGAGATGCCCGACTCCAGCTTCCAGAAGATGCCTAAGTTCGGTAAGCGTTCGGCCGAGGACGAGGCGCGCATTCAGGAGGCCGTCACGCGACTGCGCTCCTTCACAGGCCTTTTAGACGTACCCCGCTTGAGGAAGGCCATCGAGCAGTGGGTCGAGGAGAAGCGCGTGGAGGCTGCCAAGGACATCGACCTCGTCAAGGACGTCTATCGCAAGCGCGCCGCCGTCATCGGATTTCGCTGCGGGGTGATTTTCTACATGTTGGAGGGGGCCAAGGAGAGCCGGGCTTGCATCAAGTTTGCGCTGCTGATAGCTCAGTACTGTCTGGACCAGCAGATGAAAGCCTTTGGCGAGGCCCTTGAAAGTCAGTTCGTTGATGCCCGCGACGAGTGCGTCCGTTACGGAAGCAACCACTCCATCTTCGACCAGCTGTCTCCAGCCTTCACGATGGATGACCTGCGCTCCCTCAAGCGCGGTTTCTGCAGCGAAGCCGGCCTCCGCAAAATCATCTCCCGCTGGTATCGCGACCACTGGATTGAGAAGACCGACAAGACACACTGGAGGAAATTGACAATTGAAAATTAGACAATGTGACTTTTGACTTTGTGACATTAAGCACCTACGTGCTTGAAACCTGAAACTTGAAACCTTGAAGTCTGCGTTTAAGCCATACGCAGAGCCAAACTCGTTTGAGCTTTGCTATGGCGTAGCAGACTCGACTTTAGTCAAACTAAATTATGGAACTATTACTTACCCGCATAGCAAAGCGCAGAACCTACACAATCGGTAGGCTATATATCAAAGACGATTACCCTCAAAATGAAAACTCCAGCATGGCAGACTCTTCCTCAGTAGTATCCGCTCCCTCCCTACAAGGGAGGGCGGGGGGTGGGTCTCCCCTTTACTTCTGCGACACCCTCGAACCCACGGCCCTCGAACTGAAGACAACCGTCTCCAAGGAAGCCGTGCTCCGTTCACCCACGAAGGTGCAGAGCCTGAAACCCTTCGCCATCCCCGAAGGCCGTTACGCAGTAGTCATCACCTGGAGTCCGAAGTTCCAGATGTGGCTCCCGTTGTTGCTCGGAGGCCCCGACTTCAACCGCCAATTCAAGGGCATCCGCATCCACGCCGGCAACACCGCCAAGGACACCGCTGGCTGCATCCTCGTAGGCCGCAACCAACTCGTAGGACAAGTCCTCGAAAGCCGCAAGTGGCTCTACGAACTCAAACAGAAAATCGTCGAGGCCAAAGCCCGCAACGAACCCGTCTGGCTCACCATCCAGTAACCCCCTTATGAAAACAATCCGGACCCCGCATTCATCTGCAGGGCCCGGATTAACGTGAGTTCGGTATAAGATCTATGCTATTAATCTGCTTTTGTCAATGATTTCAAAGTTCAGCTCAGGTTTTTTCGGCAGCAGATTGTATGCAATGAGTCCTGCAAAGAGATTGCTTGCAAAATTGTCAATCGATCG
>JAILQO010000055.1 GCA_024698925.1 Bacteroidaceae bacterium
ACCCTCCGCGCCAATGTCCAGCACACTCGGGGACTGGCACCCTGTGCTCCCAAGTCTTCGCCAATGAAGCACAGGGGGCCTGTCATCGTGTGTGCATCAGCGCCAGGTCAATCGACCTCGTTACCACCGCCGGAGTCACCGCCGCCAGTGTCACCGCCGGTATTCTCGCCCGTACCAGCACCGCTCTCACCGCCGCTACCGGTGTTCTCGCTATCCTCGGTCTCTTCCACGTCATTCGTATCCGCCGAGGTGACACGCTTCACGATGTTGCCGTCCTTGTCGTAGCAGGTGATGGCAATCTTGGTGGCCTGCAGCTCGTCCTTCACCTCCTTCGACGGCGTGAAGATGACGCGGCGTGCTGAGATGAGCGAGGTCTTCACATCCTCTACGTTCTGCACACTCTTCGAGCGAACACTGAATCGCATGGAGCCCAGTCCGGGCAGGGGTACGTTGTGACCCTCGGTGGCCCAGGTGCGTATCACTTCGCCGGCAGCATCCCAGGCAGCCTTGATGACGCCCGCAGAGATGCCCGAGCGCTTGGCAGCCTCCTCGATCACCTTGCCGGAGTCCAGCGTGTTGTACAGGTGGGCTGACAGCACGAAGGCCAGCTTCTCCACGTTCTTTTCGAACGATACATTCTGTTGTTTTGCTTTGATCTGAATCATAACAGTTTTCTTTTTTTAAAGGGTTTAACAATCAATTTTTTTTGTCTCGTTTTGCGACCTCCGGAGTCTGCACGTGCGGTTCCCGGGTGTGTGCAAGCGCGGGCTCTGAGAGTCTGCAAACGCAAGCATTCATGCCTGTTTTCTAAGACAATACAAAGTTACGACATTCGCCGCCACCGTTCTGACGATGGCTGGCGATACCGTGCGATTCCTGGACTTTTCTTTCGAATTGATAATTGAGAATTGACAATTGATAATTAGGCTAGCGCACTCAATTCTCCGCTCGAGCTCCGCTCGCTTGCAAAGCAAGAATTCTCAATTCTCAATTTTCAATTTTCAATTCTCAATTCTCAATTCTCAATTACCATCACGGTTCCCCCAACTGCTCAACAATGACCCTCACCTGTCGGGGCGTGAATGTCTTGCAGGTCGTCTGGTAGCCCGTTGCCTGCAGCAGATTCCACAGACGCGTACAGCGACGAATCCAACTCATCAGGTGACTCACGGCCGTGCGCGGCGTGCTGTCGGGGAAATACATCAGGGCCAGCTCCTTCTTGCTATATGCCCGAACGATAAACTCACCCATGCTCACCCTCCTTTCTTTTACACAATAGGGACGGTTCTCTTTGTGTAATTTTAAGGTAGTAATCGCTGAAGTCCTTACAGTCAGGGGGCCGCTGGTAGCGCACCAGACTGGGCAGCACCTCCTTTAGCTGCAGGAACAGGCGCTCGCCGGGGACATCGTTGTCGGGGAACATCGCGTATTTAATTGAAAATTTTTGCTTTGCAAGCGAGCGTTGCTCGAGCGGAGAATTAAGCATTGACAATTGTTCCTTGTCTGCCTTCGTAAGCAGTGTAGCCGAGGGGATGGCGATGGCCTTATGACCTGCTGACAGCATGGCCCAGCAGTCCGAACAGCCTTCGGTGATGAAGAGCGTGTCGCCTGGGCGGAGTAGGTTCAACACAGGCAGATTGTAGATGGTACACTTTGCGCCCTGTGGGAATCGGAAGCGAGGTAGGGCACCCTTCACCAGGTTGCGGTTCTGAATGCCCACCAGCTGGCCGTCCCGATCGTAATAGGGTATCTGCAGCCAAGGCACACCCTGCTTGTCCTGCCACGACGTCAACCGGCACCAGCTCACCACCCTGGGGTCCAACCGCCGCTCCTCGAAGAGGAACCGCCTTGCCGCCTCGTTCAGCCAAGGCCGCTCAAAGAACCTAAGATATCGCGAAGCATCAAACGCCCTCTCTGTCTGAGTACTTTCAACTTTAAACTTTAAACTATCGACTATCACCACGTGGTGTTCATCCCCGACCCACCTGCAGGCATCAAGAAAGTCCTTATGCAGATATTTCATCACGAGGTCGATAGGTCCGCCCGAGGCACCGCAGACAAAGCAGCGGAACATATTCTTGCTGACCTTAAACGACAGGCTGGGATGTCGGTCGTCATGGAACGGACACAAGCATTTATGCCCCTTCACCTCTATTCCGAGTCGCTCCGCGACCCCCTCAATAGGCAGGTCGCGAAGCTTTTGCAGTTCATATTGATTCATCATCTCTAAACTATAAACTTTAAACTCTAAACTTTAAACTTTAAACTTCCCCAGATACTTCTCCGTCTTGGTGTATACTCCCGTCTGGTTGCTGTAGGTGATGAACCCACGACTCATCCAGACACGCAACTGCCGATTGGTACCCTCCTTGTCCTTGCCGACGCGCTCACGAAGCGCTTCCAACTGCGTCTCGTTGAAGGTGTCGGGCAGACCGTCTAGCATGTTCTTGGGGCCGGTCTTGACAACCTCTGCAAGACTTGTTTCGCCATCCTTCAGCATATCGGCGAATACTGCCATCTTCGACCATAGGTCGTGATAGACGAGCCATTCCACCAGTTCGCCCATCGACTTCGTCCATGTCTGATTGTTGAGCACCCAGAGTACACAGCCAGCCTTCCAGCCTGCTACCAGCGAGCGGTGGGATATCTCGAACAAGAGGTCATCGTCAGTCAGATCGGCCAGCGAAGCCATATCTTGCGCCAGGTGGTCCACCAGCCTGTTCAGCGGACGTATGATGAAGCGCCCCTTGCAGATGGTGAGACGTACGAGAAACTCATCGAGCTGCTGATAGAACTGGTCGGCATAATTGCCCTGTCGGGGTATCTTGCCGTCACGTCCGCCACGAGGCTTATAGGAGAAGACCATACGCCCGAAGGTGCCGTTGGTCAGCTCGTATTTATAGAACTTACGGGTAGAATTCGGATTCGAAGAGATAGTGAAGCAGGCGCGAATGGTCGGATTGCCCGTTACACCATCGGCTGTGGCGCGCAAGGCACCGGCTCTTTCACGGTCGTAAATATTCCTAAGCAGTACAGACACCTGCTTGTGACCGCCGCAGAGTCGGTCGGCCATCTCCACCTCAGGCAAGTTAAAATACTGTGTGAGCGCACCATTGGCCTCGAGTGCCATGGCGTTCTGGATGAAGGCGGGGTTGGTCGTATCCGTCGGTGGGAAGCGCAAAGCCACAGCTGGACGTTCGGGCTTATCCTTGTTGGCACCTTTGGTAGTTTTCATCTTCTGCCATTCCAGGATCTTTTTTATTTCCGCCATGTCGTGTTCTGTGAAATCACGGCAAATGGCGTTCGCAAGTTTCGTCAATTGGCCCTTATTGTCGCCACTATGGGCCACCAGATTGGCCATCATGCCCGTTGGCTCCTTCCAACTGAGGTCAGGGTATTGAAATTCCGAACCGCTGATATGTGCGCCAAGGATAGGGAAGAACATCGGAACGAGGGGTTCTTGCATGTTTTTTGAGGCCTGCGTGAGCAGGAGTTGTAAGCGTATCCGCTTTGACGCCTTGTGGTTATAATGCCTTCCATTGGTCAGGCAATAGAGACCTGTATTCCTTGATGTCAGTATTTGGCTGCATCAGTGCAGTCCTGTTGATAACATCTGAGATATACTTGAAGAAATTAATGTTGTTGAGTCTGCATGAGCAAGCCAGCGAGTAAAACATAGCAGCACGCTGTGCTCCCTTGTGCGATCCGAAGAAGAGCGAGTTCCTTCTTGAGAGCGATATGTATCTGTTG
>JAILQO010000076.1 GCA_024698925.1 Bacteroidaceae bacterium
CGCGAATGTGGGATTCGCTCCCCTTTGTGGGGCCGGAGCCACATTCAGTGGCTCCTCTGAAGACCCCAGTCGCCCCAAGGGAGAGGGGCTTGAAATGCCGATAGTGATTAATTCGGGATTTCGTTCTCCAGCGGTGAATAAAGCCGTAGGGGGCTCGGCAACATCGAACCACTTGACGGGCTGCGCTGCGGACATCCGCGTATCGGGCATCGAGCAATTGGTGCGCTACGCCACCATCCTGTTAGACATCAGCGACGAGAGACAAGAGGATTTCGATGAGCTCCTGCTGGAGCGCAACACCAAAGGCACCTACTGGCTCCACTTCGCCGTCCGAGCGAAAGGCAATCGGCGCAAGGTAAGACTAATAAATGGATAATGGAAAATGGAGAATGGACAATTGATAATGGACAATTGAAAATGGACAATTGACAATGGACAATGGACAATGAAAAGGCCCTGCGGCTCGGGAGTGAGCGGCAGGGCTTTTTCTATGTGTTGCTGTGCGGGTTAGCGCGCGGGCTTCTTAGCGATAGACGCGGTTAGCGCACAAGCACTTTCTGGCGGTTGACGAGGTAGAGGGCGCGGCGGAGCGGGACGGTGGCTCGCTGGGCTACGAAGGAGCGCCATACGAGTTTGCCGGTGAGGTCGCGAATCTCTACGAACTGAGGCTCGGTAACGGTCACGTTGATGTAGCCGCGAGCGCCTGTGGCTTGCAGCAACGGAGTGGCATTGAGCTCTGTGCGACGGATGTCACGGACGCCATCTACCAGCTCTCCAACCTCGAGCTCATCAACCGGTGAACGCATCAGCACGAAGTAGTTGATGGCATGGCAGGTCTGACCGCTCTGGTTGCTGACCAGACCCAGATTGACTGCTGTGGGCTCGAAGAGCGTGAACTTACAACTCAGGCCGCAGTAGGATGAGGCGAGGGCGTCGGTCTCCAGATCGTTCCAGTCGGGCAGGCCTGTGCCGGTTGACACGACGGTCTTGGTGCCGGCAGGCTTCCATTCCCAATTGCCCTGGAGGGCGTAGAACTCGTAGGCTCCAGCAGGCAGCTCGGCGCTCTGATAGAGTTTCAGGTTCTTGACCTCGGAGGCGAAGCTGTCCCATGAGGTGGAGAGGGTGAGGTAGTCCTCCTTGTTGGCATCGACGTGGAACTCAGTGGTGATACCGTCATTGACAACGCTGTTCTCCTGTACCCATGGCGAGCCGAGTTTCTTGAAGCGTGTGGTACCGTTGACAAAGCCAGTGGTGGTACGGAACGGTGCCGCGTAGTTCTTCAGATACTTGGAGGTGACATCCTCTACCTCGCTGGTGAAGTTGAGGAAGAAGATACCCTTGGAGTTGGCCCAGGCATCGCCGTCGGGACCGAAGTTGTTGCGGACGCCGTCGTAGTTGTTGGCGCTACGGTCTATGACATCGCCAGAGGATTGGTTGAAGTCATAGTAAAGCAGCAGGCTGCTCTTGCTCGCAACGTCCTCGATGGGGCCGTTGGCGACTTCGCGCAGCTGGTCCTGAGTGAGAGCTATGCTCCAAACACGCATCTCATCGACGATGGCGTTCATGGGTGCATCGGCACCTCCGAGGCGGAAGGCGCTCCACTTGGTGGTGCTGGTACCGGGCTGCACGGGGGCGCAATAGCGATTGCCGTCGCGGTAGAAGTTGACGGTGCCGTCGGAGCTATAGGTGACGCAATAATGGTGCCACTGGTTCTCCACGACATAGCCCACGAAGGACTTGGCGGACTTGCCGCCGACATAGATTGTCATGGCGTGGTCGGTGCCCGTGGTGAGCATGAAAGTGCGCTGGGTGTCGCCGATCTTACAGCTCGTGTCGCTGATCTTGCCGGGATACATCCACCAGTCAATGGAGAAATTTCTGACGCGGACGGGGAAGGGAGAGGGCGCTACGACCTCGTCGTCGGTGCCGTCGAAGTTCAAGCCCGTCTGGCCGTCGGCGTTGCAGACGGTGATGGCGCGCTGGCGCTTGATGGTGCTACTGCCCTTGTCGTTGGTGGCGGTCAGCGTGACATCATAGATGCCAGGTGTGTTGAGCTTGATGCTTCCGCTCTGGGCGTTGGCCAGATAGGTGTGGTTGCTGTTGGCAATCGTCCACGACCATTTCTCGGGATTGTACTTGGAGTTGTCGATGAGGTTGATGGGTTCACCAACGAGGGCGACATTGTTCTGGAGTGTGAAGGCGGCCTGCGGAGCTACCTTGACAATCTCAATCTGCTTCTCCACGCTGTGCTTGCCGGCAGGCGTCTCAGCCTCCAGACGAACGGTGTAGGTGCCGAAATGGTTGTAGCTGGCAGCGGCGTTGACGGTGTGCAGCGTCTCGGTCTCTGCGCCTTCCAGTGTCCATGTGAAGGTAGCTTCGTCGAGTGGCGTGGAGGTGTTCAGGAAGGAGATGTGATCGCCTGCGGCGAAGGGCCCTTCGGGAATGGTGAAGTTTGCCACAGGAGCGGTCGCAGCGCCGACGGTGACGGTCTTCGACGTCGAGGCAGTCTCACCCTTGAGGTTAGTGGTGGTGAGGGTGATGGTCTGATCACCTTCCTCCTTGAAGACCACTACGGGACGGCTCACGCTGCTGGTAGCTATGTCGGCACCCGTGATGGTCCATTCCCACTTGGAGGTGCTGGGGCTGCTCTCGTCCATCAGGGTGACGGCCTGACCAATCTTGGGAGATGCTACGCTGACGGAGAACTTGGCGTTGTGGGTCATGTTGTAGTAGGGGTTGAGCGTTGCCTCGTCAGCGGGGATGACGGAGGTCTCGTAATCGCCCTTGCTGGGGGTGAAATCATGGCCGCCACGGCTGTCGATGAGCACCAGGCTGCCATCGGTCTTCTGGCGCGTATTCATCTTGTAGCAATGCGTGAGGTGAGCGTAGTTGGCGGGCAGGACATAGGCATCGCTGAAGGTGGCTTTGATCTCGGCCTGAGTACGGGCATAGTCCCAGATGCGAATCTCGTCAATCATGCCTGTCCACGGAGCATCCACAACGGTCTTGTAGTCGCTGTTGGAACTGCCGGTACCCTCGGTGCGACCGAAGATGAGGTCGTTGCTGCCGGACAGGCCGCTGTTGCTCCATTGACTGCTCCAGCTGATGAGGGCATCGGACTTGACACTACCGGCACGCACAAATGTGCGATAAACCTTCATGGCAGAGCCCGAAACGACGATGGCGATGTGCTGCCAAGCGTTGGCATTGAGGGGTGATGTGGAGGTCGTGAAGTCGCCGCCGTCAAAGCCGATGACAACGCGCTTCTGGGCATTGACATAGAAGAGAAGTTTGCCGGAGGATGCCTTCAGGCCGAAGCACTTGGCGGCAAAATCCGTGGGCTTCATCCAGAACTCAATCGTGTAGGCTTGTGCGCTACCCGATACGAACGACGGAATCGTGAACTGACCATCGGTCACACTGAGGACGGTATTGTCAGCAGAATTCGCTGCAGCACCGGCGAGGATGGGGGCAGATGGCTTACTCTCGATGGCCTTGTCAGCAGCGGCATAGACGGCTGTGACGGTGAAGGTGCCGGTGGCGGGTACCGTGGCGCTGAGCGTCTCCGCATCAGTGGATGTGAAGAGCGTGCCGTCCTGATAGACCTTATAGCCGCTGATGGGATAAGGCGCTGTGGTGGGTGCCTGCCAGGAGAGTTGTGTCTCGGCCAGCGTAAGGTTGTGCGGAGTGGGTACGCTCTCGCCGCGAGCCATCGTGGTGATGGTAGTCTTCTTGCCGGCATTGGCGATGCTCACACCCTCTTCATCAATGTCGAAGGGCGTCTCTATGCCCTCGGGGTCGAGGGTGTAGTCCAGAATACTGGCAGCGTAGATCTTACCGCTACCCTTGGCCCATGAACGCGTCTCGACGCGGAAGAAATACTTCAGCGCCTGGCCGCTCTCGTATTCAGCAACGAGGTCGGTGAGGTCATAGCCGAATTCCATAGGCTCTGTGTGGAGCTTGCCGTCGGCCCAATTACCGAGCATCGGGATGGCCGGGTCGGGGTTGGAAGCGCTGGGGGTGAAGCCCTTGCCTAAGCCGCTGTAGTAGAAATGGCACAGCCATGTCTCCTTGTCCGGCTTGGTGGCATTGGGGTCTTTGGCCACGCCCACATAGAGTGCAATCTCGGAGCGGTGGCTGTAGTCCATCTTGACCTTCAGCGTGCGCAACGGACGGTAGTCGCGACGTGGAGTGTAGTACTCAGGGCCCCAATAGTCAGACGCCGTAGCGGTGGGACGTGCCTCGGCGTAGGGGCAGTAGATGAAGCCTTTGTTCTGCCATCCGGCACCCCATGAGTTGACGATAATCCAGGCACCGACCTCATCCTTTTCCTTCTCGCCGTACTTGCCGTTGCCGTCGAGGTCAAACTCAATGCGGTCATCGTAGCCCACAATCGTGAGGGCGTGGTCCACACTGGCTCCCCAGTGCTTAACATACTTCATGCCAACGACACCGGCAGCTGTATTGGCAGCCGTCTTGGGAATCGTCCCGTCGGTAAGGCCCGAAGCCACACCAACACCAACGATACCACCCGTGGAGTAGGTCTCGTCGCCGCAGTGATTCCAGAGGTAGTTCTTGACCAACTCGCGGCCTTCCTCGGTGTTCACAGCGGGGAAGTTGGAACTACCGGTGATGCGGTTGTGCATGGCATGGAACCATTTGTCATAGCCTTGCATCCAACCATAGTTGCCCTGACCATCGTCGCAATCCTGATAGCCGAAGGTCTCACTATAGGTATAACCGCCATAGACTTCACTGTTGGGGATACCGTTGAGCTGGGCCATCACTTCCTTGCCCTGTCCGCCAGGTGTCCAGGTGAGCAGCCACGTGAAGTGGGTGGGGTAGATGTTCTCGGCCAGCGAACCGTCGGCCCAACGGGCGGCGTTCATCTCGTGCGCGAACATATAATATATACGTGATGCTGAACCGCAGGAACCGGCGCTCTGGTTCATGACGGGCGGGAAGGCATTGGAGAGGGCATTGTTCCAATGGTCGGGACGTGTCTTGCCCTCTGATGCCTCTTTCTTCACGCGCGCCTTCATGCGCTGCAGCTGGCTCTTGTCCAAGCGTGGTACGGGGTCGTAGTCGGGGTACTTCTCGCGATCCCATGAAGGCGTTTGTGCCATGAGGCCGGTGCTCATAGCGACAGCCCAGGCAATGGTTGCAATTCTCATTTTGTTCATAAGCAGTTGAGTCTATTGAATGATTGTTATTGATGATTCAATGTTGAGTCGTGAATGGCGACGGGGGTTAGCGCACAACGGTCTTCTGGTCGTTGACGATATAGATTCCACGTCGGAGCGGGATGCGGGCATTGCTGTCCAGCCAGTCGGCGAAGATGGTCTTGCCGGAAAGGTCGCGGACAGCGACGCGCTGTGGCGTATGCACTTGAATATTGATGCACCCGAAGCCGCCGCGGGCATCCAGCGATTTCTGAGCCATCATGGCGGGCTCACGCACCGCGTCAGGATCCTCGGCATTACCATAGATGAGCGGCTTGTACTGGAGAATGAACTTACCCACGGCCACGCAACGTTGGTTAGACATGTTGGCAATGAGTCCCAGACTTACCTCCGTCGTATCCTCCAGGAAGAAGGTTGCGGCTTGGTTTTCGCTGAGGGGAGAGTAGGCGAGGGCCTCTGTGGCCAGATTCTCGGTAATCGGTAGCTCGTCGCCCGCAGCTGCGGCAACATAGGTTCCGTCCGGCAGCCAGTTGTAATAGTAGTCATCGCCATCGCGATCCGCAATGAAGGTGTACTGTCCGGCAGGCAGGGTCACGGTCTGGTAGATCATCAGGTCCTTGACGGTCTCCTCAAAGCCGGAATAGCCAACCTCCATGGTGAGGTAGTTGCCCTTCTCGGCATCGACGTGCCACTCGGTGAGGATGCTGCCATTCTTGATATTGTTCTTCTGCTTCCAGGGTGAGGTGGTCTTGTTCATGACCAGCTTGAGATAACGACTGGAGTTGGCGGGATTGACAGTACCACCGGTAGTCTTGAAGGGGTGGACATAGTTCTTGAGATACTTGGAAGCGACATCCACCATCGTGCCACGCGTATTCAGGCAGAAGATGCCAAGGCTGCTGTCCCAGGCATCACCGTCGGGACCGAAGTTCTGGCGCTTACCCGTCAGACTATGGGAGGAACGGTCTATGACGTCGCCGCCACTCTGGTTGAAGTCATAGTAGAGCAGGAGCGATGTGTCATCAGCGGGATTAGCCACAGGCTCATTGGCCAAAGCGGTTACGCCTTTTTCAGTAAGCGCCTTGTTCCATACGCGTAATTCGTCGATGATGCCGTTGAAGGGCTGCTCGCTACCGCCAATGGTGAATTGTTCCAATACGGGAACGGCGGAGGCTACGCGAGCGGTGCCCAGCTTGATACCATCACGATAGAAGGTGAGGGTGTTGGTTTTGAAGGAAACGGCATAGTGGTGCCATTCGTCCTTGATGACGGTGCCTGCAGGGCTCTGGCCATTCTTGCCGGCTACGTCCACGGAGATTTCGCCTGTGGGCTTCACGCAAAGTTGCAAGGTTGAAGCTTTGTCTCCGATATGGAAGCCGTTGTCGGTAATCCGACCCGGGTACATCCACCAGTCGATGGCGAAGGTCTTGACCTCAGTATCTCCGAAGGGTGAGGATGCTTCCACCAAATCATCGGCACCGTCAAAGTGGAGTCCGGTCTCGCCATCGGCGTTGCAGACGGTGATGGCCTTGCGGCGTGTAATCTGGTCGGTACCCTGCTCGTTGGAAACGGTCAGCTGGATGTCGTAGATACCAGGCTCGTCGATGGTGACGCTCTTGTTCTGACCCATGTAGCGGAAGATGTCAAGATTGCTGCTGAGGTCCCATTGCCACTTCGTGGGGGAATACTTGGAAGCGTCGATGAGGTCGATGGGCTGGCCTTTGACAACAACGGTATTATGCAGGTTGAAGGCAGCCTCGGGGGCTACGGCCACGACGCTGATACGCTTGGAGGTTGAAACGCTGCCCTCGCTGTTGATAGCTGTCAGCTTCACATTGTAAGTGCCGACATTGGCGAAGGTGGCTGCGGCGTTGACAGTCTTGACAACGGGCTGCTCGGCACCCTCTATCTCCCACTCGTAGGTGGCTTCCTCGATGGGTGTGGAAGTGTTGACGAATGTCACATGCTGGCCCGCGCTGATGTCTGTGGACGGAACGGTGAAATCAACCGTAGGCAAGGTAGCAGGGGAGACGGTGACCGTAGCAGTCTTCTCGGCTGTCGTGCCATAAAGGCCGGTGGTCTGGAGCGTGATGGTCTGCTCGCCCGGCTCCGTAAAGACGATGACGGGACTGACGGTGCTCTGCATCGTATTCTGTGCGGTTCCCGTGAAAGTCCATGTGCGCTGGGCTGTGTTCACGGCACTGGCATCGGTGATGCGGAAGGGCTTACCGACGGTGGCGGTGGTGGCACAGGTGAAATTGGCAGAGGTAGCAGGCTTCATGGGGTTCTTGGTATCGCCCAATGCGCAAGACTCCACCGTGAAGTTTTCGGGATTGATGATTTGTGCATCACAGTTGCCGCAAGCATCAATCAAGAGCGAGGGCGCATCTGCATCGTCCACGTCCATGTGATAGTCGTGGAGTAGGTCGGCATAGAGCGTGGGATTGGCAATCTCTTGCTGGTAGGAGGCCTTAATCTCATTAACTGTTAAGGCGCGGTTCCAGAAACGCAGTTCGTCGATATTCGCGTTCCATGGGGAATCATACACTTTCTTGTAATTGGTGGAGGTTCCTTCTGTCTCGCCAATCAGGAGGCGGGCAGGACCCTTGATGCCATAGTGGCTGTAATTGTTGCGCCAGTTGACTTTCTGAACACCATTAATATAAAGGCGTGTATTAAGTCCTTCACCCACGATGGCCACATGCTGGGATCTGCCAGCTCGGATAGCTTCTGTCACTTTGGTATAAGAGCCACCATCCTGACCCATCTCAATCACGTTGTTATCGGTAACCTTGAAGAAGAAGGTTGTCGTATCCGCCTTGATGCGGAAACCGAACTCATCGTTCTTAGGCGTTGAATTCATGTAGAGCCAGAACTCGATGGTGAAGTTCTCTGTTGAGCGTTCAATCAGCTGAGGAATCAGAAGCTTGGCACCAGGCTGAAGGATGGCAATATCATTCTTGTGATCAGCATCGGGCTGAATGCCGGCGGCAACGGGTGTGGACTGCTTACTCTCAACCTCATAATCGGCCAGCTGATAGATGGCGCTGACGGTGTAGCTGCCGCCTGAAATGACTGAGGCAGAAGGCGTGGTGGCAGGTACCGTTGTAAACAGATCGCCATTGTGGTAAATCTTATAGGATGCAGGCTCATAGCGGCTGCCGACAGGCGTGTCCCAACTGAGCATGTTGTCTGCAATCAACAGGTTGCGGGGCTCGGGGACAGCATCGCCACTGACAGTGGCTGTCAACTCGGTCTTCTTACCAGCGCTGGGGACATCGACAGAGGTTGCAATCTCAAAAGGCACCTCAACGCCGTCGCGGTCGAGGGTGTAATCAATGATGCTGGCATTGTAAATCTTGCCGCTGCCTTGACCCCAGCTGCGTGTCTCGACCCAGAAGAAATACTTGAGAGGACGCATGAGGTCGAAATCCTGAGTAAGGTCGGTGAGGTCATAGCCGAATTCCATAGGCTCTGTGTGGAGCTCGCCGTCGGCCCATCTGCCCAACATCGGAATCTCAGGTGCAGGCTGTGTCTTGCCGCGATTGCCGTCGCCGCAGTACTCAAAATGAGTCAATGCGATGGACTTTTCAGGCTTCGTGGCATTCAGGTTCTGGGCCACACCGATGTAAAGCGCCATCTCGGAGCGGTGGCTGTATTCCATCTTCACCTTCAGGGTGCGGAGGGGACGATAGTCGCGAATGACGTCATAGTAACCAGGGGTGAAGCTGTTCTCCTTGGGCCAGCCTTTGACGCTGTTGGATTTCTCGTAAGGGCAATAGATGAAACCGTTGTCGGCCCAGCCGTCGCCCCAGGAATTACAGATAATCCAGCAGCCGACCTCGTTGTCGCCATTACTGTTCTTAGCCTCACCGATGATGCCGTTTTCATCGAGGTCCACTTCAATACGGTCGTCATAACCTACGATGGTCATGGCGTGGTTATAGGTCTCGTTCCAATCGGTGATGTATTTCATGCCGGTGACACCGATGGCATCGTTGGTTGCCGTCTTGGGGATTTTACCTTCAAACGGACCGGCTGCGACGCCAATACCGCAGATACCACCAGAAGCGTAGCTGTCATCGCCGCAACGGTTCCATAGATAGTTCTTGACCAGCTCGCGACCTTCCTCAGTACCACAGTTGAAGGGGAAACTGTTTCCGCAGAGGATACGGTTGTGCATGGTATTGAACCATTTGTCATAGCCTTGCATCCAACCGCAGTCGTCGTCCTGGTCATCCTGGCCTGAGCTACCATAGATGCGGCTGTAGGTCGTACCGCCGTAGTCGGCGCAACTGGCAATGCCCACATTACGACCCAGACGGTCATAACCGGTGCCGTTGGGGCCGTTGGTGTTGAGCATCCATGCAAAGTGGGTCGCATAGCGACGCTCATCGCTGTCGGCAGCTGTGAAGCGGGCCGTGTTGATCTGATTGGTGAACTGGTAATAGATACTTGATGCCGCGCCACAGGAGCCTCCCGACTGATTGATAATCGGTGGGAAGGAGGGGTTCAGCGCATTGTTCAGATGATCAGGACGGTGTTTGCCCTCATCCTGATTCTTCTTGATACGTTGCTTCATGAGGCGGTAAGCCTTCATGTTAACTTGTGTCGGGGTCGGTGCGGGAATATCAGGATATTTCTCACGATCCCATGCGAGAGGTTGTGCTACTGCGCTAACAGCTACGGAAAGTGCCAGTAATAAGAAATAAGGTCTATGCTTCAGCATAATAGTTAGATATTTTAGTTGTTTATAGGTTTTTTTGAGTATGATTCTGTCAAGTCCTTACATCAGGGCTTTGGACGACGGAATCGCTGGAGGCCGTCTTCGAGCCAGCGGACATATTTCTCAATGTCTTCGTCATAGCTGTAGGCGGGAGCCAAGGGATGTGCCTCGTGGTCCACAAGTACGTAGAAAGGCTGTGTCTGAGCACCGAACTTGGAACGCTGCAGATAGCTCCATAGATCGCCGACAGTGCGCAGCTTACGGGTAGTGCCGTCGCTCTCGGTGACTTCACGCGTCTCCGTCAGAAGTGTCTTATCATCCACGTAGAGGCTGATGAGGACAAAATCCTCGGTCATGAGTTGGCGCACCTTGGCATCGGGCCATACGGCAGCTTCCATCTTGCGGCAATTGACGCATCCGAAGCCCGTGAAATCCAACATAACGGGTTTGCCTGCCTTACGGGCAGCCTCCATGCCAGACTCATAGTCGGTATAAACGGCTTCAACGGTGTTGGAGTTGAGATTGAAGTCCTGGGTCCACATCGGTGGCGCGAAGGCGCTGACAGCCTTGCACGGTGCACCCCAGAGGCCTGGAACCATATAGAGCGCGAAAGCCAATGTACATAACGCGGTGAGGAAACGAATGACGCCAATCTTGGGGCGAGCAATCACGTTGCCTTCATCGTCGTATTCATCCTCATCGTGAGGCAAGCGGATCCAGCCGAGAAGGTAGAAGCCCATGAGGGCGAAGATCAGAATCCAAATGCAAAGGAATGTCTCGCGGTCCAGCAGGCGCCAGCCATAGGCCAAGTCGGCAACCGAGAGGAACTTCAGCGCGAAGGCCAGTTCAACAAGACCGAGGACAACCTTAATCACGTTCATCCAATTACCACTCTTCGGGGCTGATTTCAACCACGTCGGGAACATGGCAAAGAGCGTGAAGGGTGCTGCCAGAGCGATGGCAAAGCCCAACATACCGATGGTAGGCGCAACGATGGAACCGCTGGTAACCATATCTACGAGCAGAAGGCCAATGATGGGGCCTGTGCAGGAGAAGGAGACGAGCACGAGCGTTGTAGCCATGAAGAAAATACTCAGCACGCCCGATGTGGAGTTGGCCTTTTCGTCCATTTTTGTGGACCATGAAGAAGGTAGTGTAATCTCAAAGCCGCCTAAGAAGGAGGCTGCAAAGAATACAAGCAGAGCAAATAGGAATAAGTTGAAGATGGCGTTTGTGGATAGCGCGTTGAGGGAGGATGGTCCCCATATGAGCGTTACCAAAAGCCCTAAGCCAACATAAATCACAACAATGGAGAGACCGTAGAGCATCGCATCGCGAATACCTTTCTTCTTATCATCCTTGGCACGCTTGAGGAAGAAACTGACGGTCATCGGGATAATTGGCCAAACACAAGGCGTTACCAACGCGATGAGACCACCGAGAATACCCAGGAAGAACAGGCTCCAGAGGGAACGCTGGCTCGTGTTCTGCTCCAGGTCCAACGCTTTCAGCTCATCAATAACAGGTGTCCAAAGAGTGCTTGCGGATATGTCGGCAGGCATCGCGGAAGTCGCTTCGGCAGCGGACAATGTGTCGGCTGTCTCTTCTGCGGGTGAAGCGTTAGCCTCTTCTGCGTCCTTCTTTTCTTCAACAGGAGCGGCTTCTGCTTTAGCTGCTTTCTTCAATTCTCCGTTGAATGTGAATTCGACGGGAGTGGGAGGTAGGCAATTTTGGTCATTACATGCACCGTAGCGTAAATATCCGGAAGCATGCCACTTGCCACCCGTGAGGCGAAGGCGTTGTTTGGCTGTAGCGGCTTTCTCTACGAAAGTGACTTCGCAGTCAAACAGCGGATCCTGAATGCGAATGGGAGTTGGGGACAGCTGTATGCCTCCCTCGGCACGAGCTCCTTCAAGTTGCTCGAAGGAAATGGTCATCGGGGTGGGACCACCATCGTTATCAGGGCCATAAACGTGCCATCCAGGCTGCATAGAGAAGGAAAAGACCAATTCAACGAGGTCATCGTGTCCATTCACGGCATGTTGTTCCACTTTGGTGGTTACAAAAGAGGATTGTGCGACCGCACATGCGCACGCGAAAAAGCATGCAAAAATAGTGAAAATTAGCTTTTTAATAGATTGCTTCATTGCGAATATATATAATTTATGGGTCAAAGATACAGATATTTTTCTGAATACGCCAAATTTAACTGTAGAAAAAAGATGGTACGTCAGAAAAATACTTTCGGTATCTCGTTGCACTGTCAACTGTTTTTTATTCCTTTCGGTTTGCAAAGATGTCGATTAAATCGGCAAAACTTGCTAATCAACGTTAACGAGTATGCACGATGGCATTAAAATTTCTAAAACGCTTGTTGTAGTAAGAACAAATCAGTATCTTTGCAGCCAAATTAGAAAGAAATAGTCATCAATGGGTTTCTTTAATATTTTTTCAAAGAATAAAGACCAGCAGAAAGAGACGCTGGACAAGGGCTTAGAGAAGACCAAAGAAAGTTTCTTTGGCAAACTGACCCGCGCCGTAGCTGGCAAAAGCAAGGTTGACGATGATGTGCTGGATGAACTGGAAGAAGTATTGGTTACATCCGACGTTGGCGTTGACACGACTCTCAATATCATTGAGCGCATAGAAAAGCGTGTGGCACGTGATAAATATGTGAACACCAGCGAACTCAAAACCATCCTCCGTGATGAGATTGCAACCCTGCTGACTGAAAACAATTCGGATGACACGGAAGGGTTCCAGATTCCAGAGGGTAAGAAGCCTTATGTGGTGATGGTTGTGGGCGTTAATGGCGTGGGGAAAACGACAACCATCGGAAAATTGGCTTGGCAGTTCAAACAAGCTGGTTTGAAAGTGATGTTGGGCGCTGCTGATACGTTCCGTGCGGCGGCCGTGGAACAAATTGTCATATGGGGCGAACGAGTTGGTGTCCCTGTCGTCAAACAGCAAATGGGTAGCGATCCTGCCAGCGTGGCTTTTGATACTTTATCGAGTGCTGTGGCCAATGATATCGATGTCGTGCTCATTGACACCGCAGGACGTCTGCATAACAAGAAGGGCCTCATGGACGAGCTCTCGAAGATTAAGCGCGTGATGCAGAAGGTGGTACCTGATGCACCCAATGATGTCATGTTGGTCCTGGATGGCTCTACTGGGCAAAACGCTTTCGAACAGGCTAAACAGTTCACGGCCGCAACTGATGTCACCAGCTTGGCTATCACTAAGTTGGATGGTACAGCGAAGGGTGGAGTCGTACTCGGTATCTCTGATCAGTTCAAGATACCTGTCCGATATATCGGCCTCGGCGAAGGCATGGAAGATTTACAGCCGTTTAACCGCAAAGATTTTGTTAACAGTTTGTTCGGAGAATGAAGAAGAACTGTATCGATATACTCACGATGGGCTGTTCCAAGAATCTGGTGGACAGTGAACGCTTGATGGCGCAACTGCGCCATTCAGGTTACAAAGTCCAGCATGATCCCGAACAGACAGAAGGAGATATCTGTGTCATCAACACGTGCGGTTTTATCGGTGACGCCAAAGAAGAAAGTATCCAAGTGATTCTTGAACAAGGACAGCGAAAAGCGGACGGCGACCTGAAACGCCTCTATGTGATGGGGTGTCTTTCGCAACGCTATCTGAGTGAGCTGCAAGCAGAAATCCCCGAAGTGGATGGATGGTATGGGAAGTTCGATTGGACGCAACTGGTCAGCGATCTCGGGGCCGCCTGGGATAACACCTTGAAGCCTGCCCGTACGCTCACGACTCCCGCTCACTATGCTTATATCAAAATCAGCGAAGGGTGCAACCGACATTGCTCCTATTGTGCGATCCCCTTGATTACGGGTGCTCATGTAAGCCGTCCGATGGAGGATATTCTGGCAGAGGTGCGGCAGCTGGTTGCGATAGGCGTCAAGGAATTTAATGTGATTGCTCAAGAGCTGACATTTTATGGTGTTGACCTCTATCATCGTCGAGCCATCGCCGAACTGATTGACCAGATGGCTGAAATCGAGGGCGTGGAATGGATTCGGCTCCATTATGCTTATCCGACGGATTTCCCTTGGGAACTGCTATCGGTCATCAATCGTCATCCCAATATCTGTCGTTACTTGGATATAGCCTTGCAGCATATTTCCAATCCTGTACTATCCGCTATGCGCCGACATATCACGAAGGACGAGACTTATGCCTTCGTTGAACGCATTAGAAAAGAAGTGCCTGGAATACATCTGCGTACAACGTTGATGGTAGGGCACCCCGGTGAAACCGAGGAAGCTTTTGAAGAGCTACTGGAATTCACTAAATGGGCGCGCTTTGAACGAATGGGCGCTTTTGCTTATAGCGAAGAGGAAGGAACCTATAGCGCAGAAGCATTTAACGACGATATACCAGATGATGTGAAAGATACGCGTCTCTCCAAACTCATGAGAGTGCAACAACGCATTTCTTCTGAAATACAAGAATCGAAAGTCGGCACAACCCAGCGTGTCATCATTGACCGTATTGAAGGAGACTTCTACGTGGGGCGCACACAATATGACTCTCCTGAAGTGGATCCAGAAGTTCTCATTGCCCGTCATGGAAACGCTTTGAATATCGGTCAGTTCTATGATATACAGATTGACAATGCCGATGATTTTGACCTCTATGGTACACCCGTCATTTCATCTCTTTCCTCAACGTCAGATACATCAAATCATAACAAATCATAGTCCTTATGAATAACAAAGAATTTATTAACGCCATTTCGCAGCATGAAAGCCTTTCAGCCCGCGATACCCAAATGCTCGTTAATCATTTGGTGGCAGAACTGACTGCACAGTTCGAGAACGGTGGCCAATTAACCGTTCAGAACTTTGGCGTATTTGAAGTGAAAAAGAAGCTGGAGCGCGTTGTCACCAATCCTTCCTCTGGCCAAAGGATGCTCGTCCCACCCAAATTGGTCTTAGGTTTTAAAGCATCGCCCACACTGAAAAGTCGCATGCAGAAAGGAGGTGAGGTATGAACGAGCTGAAATTAACCCTTGCGGACATCGCTAGTGGACTGTCCCGTCGTGCAAGCCTCCCCTTGCGTTATTCAGAAGATTTTGTGCGCGCTTTCTTCAAAACCATTGACGATGGCTTGATGCATGATAATTTGGTGAAGGTGAAAGGATTCGGCACTTTCAAGCTTGTCAGCGTTGATGCCCGCGAGAGTATCAATGTGAACACTGGAGAGCGCTTTGAAATCGCTCAGCACACGAAGGTGAGCTTTACGCCTGATGCCGCCTTGCGTGATGCTGTCAATAAGCCTTTCCTGGAGTTTGAAACAGTCATTCTGAACGACTCTGTGGACACAGCTATGATGGAAAAAGTCGATGAGGTAGAAGACGAGGAGATTCCAACGGCTGTTGTTGCAGAGAAAGTGGAGCCGGTGGAAGAACCCGCGCCCCTTCCTAAGGCAGAACCCGAACAAGAGCCTGAACCGCAAGTAGAACCAGAAATCGTGCCTGAACCCGCTCCAGAGCCTGAAGCAGAAGTCGCATCAACAGACGCTGAGAAGGTTGAGATTGCACCAGAAACCGAACCTAAGGCAGAGGTCAAGCCCAAAGCTGAACCTGTCGAAGCTGTGGCTGCTGCGCAAGTGCAAACTCCTACTCAGTCACAAGTGCAAACTCAGACCCAACCGGCAGGCCAATCTACGGTACAAAAAGATGTTTGTTCTTCCAAACGTTGTTGGAATCAAACGCTTTGCTACATCATCGTGGCAGTGCTGTTTATGGCCATCGGTTATGCCATCGATTACTACTGGCATCCATTTGCTCTGCCCGAAATCAAATTTGAGCCGAAGGTAGAGGCCCCAGCAGAGCCTACAGAACCAGTTAGCGAGCCCGTGGCATCAACAGCTCAGAACAATATCCCAGCAGAGGCTTCCAATTACCCACAAGTGGAAGATGGTGAATATTGGATTGTCGGCGTAGAAGGTACAGAGGTTATGCGACCCGGTAAAACTTTGCTGAATTTCTCACTCAAATATTATAAGAGTCAAGACTTTGTGAATTATATTTGTGTGATGAACGATATTACAAATCCCAATATCGTTCCGTTGGACAAAGAACTTAAAATGCCTAAACTACAAAAGAAAGAAACAAAAGAATAAATCATTATCATACAATGGCAGAATCCATAGATATTCGTGCGCTGAACGATCTTATTGAGCGACAAAGCGCTTTTGTTACAAATCTGATGACAGGCATGGACCAGACAATCGTCGGTCAACGCCATTTGGTTGAATCACTTCTTATCGGTCTTCTGTCCGATGGCCATGTCCTCTTAGAAGGTGTCCCCGGTCTGGCAAAAACTTTAGCCATCAAGACCTTGGCCCAACTTATTGATGCAAAATTCAGCCGCATACAATTTACTCCTGATTTGCTCCCCGCTGACGTAACAGGTACCATGATATACTCTCAGAAAGATGAGAAATTCATGGTTGAACAAGGACCAGTATTTGCCAATTTTGTGCTCGCAGATGAAATCAACCGTGCCCCCGCTAAAGTGCAGAGCGCATTGCTCGAAGCCATGCAGGAGCGTGAGGTCACTATTGGCAAGGAAACATTTCAATTGCCGTCGCCTTTCCTGGTTTTGGCAACTCAGAACCCCATTGAACAGGAGGGTACATATCCTTTGCCCGAAGCGCAAGTGGACCGTTTCATGCTCAAGGTGGTGATTGACTATCCGAAGCTTGAAGAGGAGATGAAAATTATCCGACAGAACATTGGCGGTGAGAAAGTAGCCGTTCGTCCTGTTCTTTCTACCAAGGAGATTATCGAGGCTCGTGGCGTGGTTCGTCAAGTTTATCTTGACGAGAAGATAGAGCGTTATATCGCTGATATCGTTTTTGCTACGCGTTATCCAGAGAAATATGATCTGAAGGAGATAAAGGACTACATTGAGTTTGGCGGTTCACCACGTGCCAGCATCAACCTGGCTTTGGCTGCTCGTGCCTATGCTTTCATCAAACGTCGCGGTTATGTTATTCCTGAAGATGTCCGTGCCATCGCTCATGATGTGTTACGTCATCGTATTGGCTTGACATATGAGGCCGAAGCAAATAATGTGACAAGCGAAGAAATCATCTCTAAGATTTTAAACAAGGTTGAAGTGCCCTAATTATCGTTTTTGCGTTTTGCGTTGACATGGAAACATCAGAGATCCTAAAACGAGTCCGACAGATTGAAATAAAGACGCGGGGCCTTTCAAGCAACATTTTTGCGGGAGAGTACCATTCGGCATTCAAAGGGCGAGGAATGGCGTTCAGCGAAGTTCGCGAGTATCAGTATGGTGATGATATTCGTGATATTGAGTGGAATGTAACGGCGCGTTTCAACAAACCTTATATCAAGGTGTTTGAGGAGGAACGCGAGCTAACAGTCATGCTTCTGGTGGATGTCAGTGGCAGTTTGGATTTTGGCAGTCATACGCAGACGAAGCGTGACATGGTAACGGAGATTGCTGCAACACTTGCATTTAGCGCAATCCAGAACAATGATAAGATTGGTGTCATCTTCTTTTCCGATCATATTGAGAAGTTTATTCCTCCCAAGAAAGGTCGTAAGCACATCCTATATATTATTCGTGAGTTGCTTGACTTTAAACCAAAGAGTCAGCGCACGAATATTCAACAGGCTGTTGAGTATCTGACACAGGTCATCAAACGTCGTTGTACCTGTTTCGTGCTAAGCGATTTCATTGACGAACGAGACTTCCGTCAGCCATTGACTATAGCGAATCGTAAACACGATGTGGTTGCCATACAAGTCTATGACCGTCGTATAGCTGAACTGCCAGACGTTGGCTTGATGCGTATTCGTGATGCCGAGACTGGTCATCTGCAATGGGTGGATACCAGTAGTAGTGCCGTGCGCAAGGCGCATAGTCAGTGGTGGCGACAGCAAACAGAGCGCCTTAGTGATGTGTTCACACGTAGCAATGTGGATTATGTCAGTGTTCGTACGGATCAGAATTATGTGACGGCTCTTCGTAGCCTTTTTGCACAAAGAACATGAAAAAGTCCTTATTCTTTCTCTCTATTCTCTTACCATTTATATGTAGCGCGCAAGTCGTTTTCGAGGCTCGTGTAGATTCGATGGTGCTTCTAATCGGCCAGCAACGCGAATTGACCCTTGATGTTACATGCGGTGCCAGTCAGAAATTGCAAATGCCCGATTACAGGCCACAGCAACCATTGGCTGAAGACGTAGAGATTGTAGAGCTACTGGGCACTGATACCACGTTCATTGACGATGGCAAGAGGATGCAAGTGCTGCAACGATATGCGATTACTGCTTGGGATTCCACAATCGTACTGCTTCCTCCGTTTGAGGTGAAGGTAGATGGAAAACCATACCAATCTAAACAGTTGGCATTAAAAGTGTTTACAGTTGACGTAGATACGGTTCATGTTGATCAATTCTTCCCGCCGAAGGATATTCAACGGAATCCTTTCTCGTGGGATGATTGGAAGCCGGTTTTCTGGTTTGTCGGTATCAACCAACTGCTCGCACTCGTTCTGTTGTGGCTTTATAGTCATTGGCGTCAGAACAAGCCTCTCATCCAAATTATCCGACGTAAACGAAAATTACCTGCTCATCAGGTGGCAATGAACGAGATAGAGCGTATAAAAAGCGAACGAAAATGGGCTGAAGAAGATAGCAAAGAGTACTATACACAGCTTACTGATACGCTCCGTAATTATATCCGCGAGCGCTATGGCTTCAATGCGATGGAAATGACATCATCGGAAATTATTGAGCGCCTAATGCAAGAGCAGGATGAGACAGCACTCGCAGAATTACGTCAGCTATTCCAGACGGCCGATCTTGTGAAGTTTGCAAAATATACGACAATGATTAACGAGAATGATGCCAATCTGGTCAGTGCTATTGATTTTATCAACCAGACGAAGATAGAGATAGATCCCAATTTGCCAGAGGAGGAAATCATTATTCCTGAAGAGGTGAAGCAGATTAAGGCACGTTCTCTGACTGTTAAGATTATGATGGGTGTTATCGTCACCGTGGCGTTCGTTGCCATATGCTATGCAGCCTATCTTGCAATCGATTTAATCCGTTAAGTTTATGCAATTAGCTAGTCCATATTTTCTGTTTCTTCTTATACTTTTAGTACCATATATTTTATGGTATTTATTACGCAGTCATGAGAGTGAACCTTCGTTGCAGGTTTCTTCTACACTGGCTTTTCGCCATGCTCCGCGTACGTGGAAACAGATGCTTGTACATGCTCCTTTTGTATTACGCTGTCTGGCCTTTGTGATGATTGTTCTTGTCCTCTGTCGGCCTCAGACCAGTAATTCTTGGAGTGATCGTACCATAGAAGGAATTGATATTATGCTTTGTATGGATATCTCAACATCCATGTTAGCAGAGGATTTGCGCCCCAACCGTATTGAAGCGGCCAAGAAGGTGGCATCAGAGTTTATCTCGGGACGTCCAAACGATAATATCGGTTTGACCATTTTTGCAGGTGAATCGTTTACCCAATGTCCGATGACTACTGACCATGCCGTGTTGTTGAACTTGTTCAAGAACGTTAGTTGTTCAATGGTACAACGTGGGACGATGTCAGATGGTACAGCTATTGGTATGGGTTTGGCGAATGCAATTTCTCGTCTCAAAGATTCTAAGGCAAAATCCAAGGTCATTATCCTTTTGACGGATGGCTCAAACAATGCAGGTGATATCAGTCCTCTTACTGCTGCAGAGATTGCAAAAAGTTTTGGCATCCGTGTTTACACCATTGGCGTAGGAACCAATGGCACAGCGCGTTATCCCTATCCTGTAGGAGGACATATTGAATATATCAATATTCCTGTTGAGATTGATACCAAAACGTTGGCTTCTATCGCAGGAACTACAAATGGTGAGTTCTATCGCGCTACGAACAATAATAAACTTCGTGAAGTCTATCAGGAAATTGACAAATTGGAGAAGACAAAGATGAATGTGAAAGAATACAGTAAACGATATGAAGCGTTCATGCCATTTGCGTTGATTGCCTGCATACTTTTATTTGTAGAGTTACTCTTACGTGAAACCATTCTCAAGAAAATCCCGTAACTGCTTATGTTCCGTTTTGATAATCCATTATATCTTTATTTTCTTGCCATTATTCCTTTGATGGCTTTCCTCCACTATGGCACGGACATACTACGTCATCGTCGACTTCGTGCATATGGTGATCTGGAACTGTTGCGCCCATTGATGCCAGATGTATCACGCTGGCGTCGTGAATTGAAATTCTGGCTCGTGAACATTGCGCTGGCAATGATGATTGTATGCTTGGCTCGCCCTCAATATGGAACAAAAATAGATACGCGTACCAGAAAAGGAATTGAGGCAATCATCGCGCTTGATGTCTCTAATTCTATGTTGGCAGAGGATGTGACACCCAGTCGTTTGCAAAAATCCAAAATGCTAATCAGCAGCCTTGTCGATAATATGGTTGATGACAAGATTGGGCTGATTGTTTATGCAGGTGACGCTTATACACAGTTGCCGATTACCAGTGACTATGTGTCGGCAAAAATGTTCTTGGATAATATTGATCCCAGCATGATTGCTGTGCAAGGAACAGATATTGCCCGAGCCATTGATTTAGCTACACATAGCTTCACTCAGCAGGAAGGTGTGGGCCGTGCAATCTTTGTAATCACTGATGGCGAAGATAATGAGGGTGGGGCCGTAGATGCTGCTCGGGAGGCACAAAAGAAAGGTATGAAAGTCTATGTCCTCGGAGTCGGATCTCCAGAGGGAAGTCCTATCCCAATGCCTGGCATGAATCGTTACATCACGGACAATGCCGGTAATACCGTCGTGTCAAAGCTCAATGAAGAAATGTGTCGCGATATTGCCCAGGCAGGTGGTGGCGCATATATTTATGTTGATAATAGTTCATCGGCACAGTCGGCATTGCAGAAGCATGTCGATAAGTTGGCCAAGGCTGACATGGAGCAAACACTCTACAGCGAATTTGATGAGCACTTTCGTGACTTCGCGTGGGTTGCTTTAGCCTTGCTGCTCATCGATGTCCTCCTGCTTGCTCGCAAAAACCATGTCCTTGGTCGTTTTACGCTTTTCCGCACTAAGACGAATACAAATGTCTTTCTTGTTTTCTTGTTATTCTTCTTAACAGCCTCTGCAGCTCAAGCTCAGCGCCAGAATGATCGCTACTTCATTCGTCATGGTAATCGCTACTATCGTGATAGTCTCTATGCCAAAGCACAGGTCGATTACCAGAAGGCTATAGAGAAAGATAATACGAATCCAGTAGCCCATTATAATTTAGGTAACGCTCAACTCATGCAAGGGCAACCTAAAGATGCCATGAAGAGCTATGAGACTGCTGCTCGTATGCAGAAAGATAAACTGCGCGGCGCACAAATCTATCATAATATGGGTGTTATTCTGCAAAGTCAGAAGCAATACAAAGAAGCGATTGAATGCTATAAGAATGCACTGCGTCGCAATCCCAAAGATGATGAGACACGTTATAACCTTGCCCTCTGTCTGACACAACTGGACAAGAATCAGGACCAACAGGATCAACAACAACAGCAGCAAGAACAGCAAGAACAGCAAGAACAGCAACAACAGGAGCAACAAGATCAACAACAACAAGATCAGCAAGAGCAACAGCAACCTCCTCAAGAGCAACCAAAGATGTCTCGCGAGAATGCAGAGCAATTGCTGAAGGCGGCTCAGCAAGAAGAAAAACAGACGCAGGACAAAATGCAAAAAGCACAGCAACGTCCCCAACGCAGGCAACTAGAAAAACAATGGTAATAGATTGAATAAACAGATGTAATTGTGATGAAGTATTTTCGTTTCTTTCTTACGTTTATATTATTCTTTGGAATATCGATAGGGCAAGTTTTAGCTCAAGTCTCTATACGTGTACAGGCTCCCTCCGAAGTGGTGCAAGGTGATCGCTTTCGTGTTTCTTATGTGGTTAACACTTCGGATGTCGATGATTTCAAGATAGGTGAGTTTGAAGGGCTTGTTGAGCTTTATGGACCTAGTCGCAGTCAGTCCTCTAGTTTCTCAATCGTAAATGGTAAGACGACATCGTCTAGTTCTGTTACTTTTACCTATACGCTTACAACGAATCAAGCTGGTACCTTCCATATTCCAGCAGCGACAGTAGTGAGCGACGGAAAGAGTGTTAAGTCAGCCTCTCCTCAGATAACTGTATTACCCAGCGGTAATGGTGGAGGTGGTGCTCAGGGACAAGCGGGTCAAGGACAAGGTCAAAATCATTCCTCGCAAGCTGACCGAATGAGAATGCAAGATGCTGGTGATAAGATTACGGGCAAAGACATTTTCATTGCAGTGACAGCCTCCAAGAAACGTGTTTTTGAACAAGAAGCAGTCCTTCTGACCTATAAACTCTATACGCTTGTCAATGTGAGTGAGATGACAGGAAAGATGCCTGAATTAGATGGATTTCACGTTCAGGAGATTAATCGCCAACGTCAGCCTGAGTTGAAAATGGAACACTATAATGGTCGGAATTACGGTACCGTCGTGTGGAGTCAGTACGTGGTGTTCCCGCAGCAAACAGGCGAATTAAAAATCCCTGAAATCAAGTTTGAGGCTGTAGTAGTACAACAGAATCGCAATATTGATCCTTTTGACGCTTTCTTCCACGGCGCATCCATGATGACGGAAGTCCGCAAGACCGTGATGGCTCCTGCCGTCATTTTGCATGTGGATCCTCTGCCTACTCCAAAGCCGGCTAATTTCTCTGGAGCAGTAGGCAAGTTCTCTGTCACTTCAACACTGACACCACAACAATTGAAGGCCAATGATGCAACGACTTTACGTCTTGTCGTAAATGGAACGGGTAACATGAAACTCATGAATGCCCCGGAGGTGCAATGGCCCAAGGACTTCGAACGGTATGACCCGAAGAGTGAAGATAAGACAAAGATTGGTGCTACAGGTTCAAGTGGCTCTATGGTTTTTGATTACATTGCAGTGCCGCGTCATCAAGGTAAATTCAAGTTGCCTCCGGTGGAGTTCTGCTATTTTGATCCTGATTCAAAAGAGTACAAAACGCTAAATACAGAAGGCTATACCATAGACGTTGAAAAAGGAAAAGGTTCTAGTAATACCGCCGCTCAGAATTATAGCAAGGAGGAGATAGAAATGCTAAATTCTGATATTCGATATATCAAAACGAGGAAGCCAGATTACATCAATGCCGATGAGGCTTCGCTTTTAGGAACCTCCCGCATTTGGTTGCTCTATGTCATTACGCTAGTTATTTTCTTAATTCTCGTTTTTGTCTTCCGTCGCTATACAGTAGCGAATGCCGATGTCGCGGGTCGTCGTGTCCGCAAGGCAAGTAAAGCTGCTACCAAACGTCTAAAGACAGCTCGTAAACTCATCGCGGCAGGTGATGCCAATGCATTCTACGAAGAAACAATGCGCGCCCTTTGGGGGTATGTCGGTGACCGATTGAATATGCCTGCAAGTGAACTTACACGTGACAACATACGTGAAAAACTCACTGAGCGTGATGCTACCGCCGAAATGACTGATCAGTTCATCGCAGCTCTTGACGAATGTGAGTTTGCGCGATTTGCACCTGGTGATGCGGCTCAGACAATGGATAAAGTGTATGCTGCAGCAGAGGATGTAATCAATAAAATGGAAGGAGAACTGAGAAAGAAATAGATACCTTTACAATTAATATAAGAAAACGATGAAATCAAAAATATTATTATTCTCTTTATTGTTTCTTTCAGCGACACTCCTGTCAGCACAAGATGTGACTTCCCGTCACCCAGTAGGGAAGGGGATAGTTCTCTCTAAGGCCGCGGCTGATAGTGCTTATGCAAATGAGGATTATATGGAGGCCGCCATGATTTATCGCAGTCTCGTTGATTCCTTTGGTGAGAGTGCTGTCCTTTACTTCAATTTAGGCAATTGCTATTATCGTCAAGACTCTATTGCACGTGCAATTCTTTATTATGAGCGAGCACGTCTCTTGGATCCTACGGATGATGACCTTGCCTTTAATTTAGAAATGGCCCGAACCAAAACGGTGGATAAAGTGGCACCGGCTAATGATATGTTCTTTGTTACACTATATCATTCGATTGTTCTTTCTTTGACCGTCCGTGGTTGGAAAATCTTGGGTATCTGTGCATTCGTGTTGATGCTCATCGGTATAGCCGTTTATCTCTTCGCGCCAGCACTTTTATATAAAAAAATCGGTTTCTCCTCTGCTGTCGTGTTGCTAATGATTTGCATTTTTGCCAATATTGCTGCAGCCCAGCAACGTAGTCAAATTAATCATCGTACAGGTGCCGTATTGATGACACCTAGCGCTGTCGTTAAGAGTACACCGAGTGTGTCTGGCACAGATCTATTTATCCTTCATGAAGGTACTCATGTAGAGATTGTCGATGATTCCATGAAGGATTGGGTGGAAGTGCGCATGAGTGACGGGAAAGAAGGTTGGCTGCAGCGCATCGAAATAGAAGTAATCTAGTTTTTCATCAATAAGGCATATCTCTTTGGACGAACTTATCCACTTTGACCAACAGTTATTGCTGATACTTAATGGCAGCGATAGTAGCTATCTTGATCATTTCTTTTTAATGGTCACAAAAACTGGTACGTGGATACCATTACTCCTTGTCCTATTATATGTCCTTTTAAAGAATCGTCCGTGGCGTGAGGTCATCTTCTTCGTCATTGCTTTGGCTCTGGTTATAGTAATAGCAGACCGTTTTTCCAGTGGCTTTTGCAAACCTTTCTTCGCTCGTTTTCGTCCCAGTCATGAGCCTACTCTAGAAGGACTTGTGGACATCGTTGACGGTTATCGTGGTGGCCTCTATGGCTTTATTTCTAGTCATGCTGCAAATACGTTTGGTGCTTGGGCCTTCATCGCTTTGTACATGCGACGTCGTGTCGCCTCAGTTACTGTTTTTCTGTGGGCGTGCCTCAGTAGCTATTCACGAATTTATTTAGGCCTTCATTATCCCAGCGACATCATCATGGGTGCATTCTTTGGCATCCTTACAGGAGCCTGCCTATACACTCTATTCTTATTCGCTTGTGCACGTTGGTTAGATCCGTTACGGCCTGATTGGCCTGTGGCATCAACCGCATATGGCTCTCTTTCTAGTCCTGACGGCGTCAAGTCTTGTGATGCCCGTCTCATTGCATATACTTTTCTCGTCACACTCGTTGTTCTTTTGATCATTGTAGTAATATGACTGAAGAGTATGAAGATATAATAAATCTGTCGCGTCCCAAGCTAACCGGACGCCCTCGTATGTCTATGACGGAACGTGTGGCCCTGTTTTCGTCATTTGATGCGTTGGAGGATTATGATGAAGCTATAGATGAGGCAGAATTTATATATGAGAATCAGATAGAGTGATTTAACTCGACATCTATTCCTGTATGATTCTATAAACAATTGTTTGTAGTCTAGGAAATGCATAATGATGCAAATTTATGTTATACAGCATAAACGCATCAATATTTAATTAATATATTATGAAAATGGAAACAATAGTTGTATCTTTGACACCAATTTTACGGCTATAGACCGTTCTTACTAGCTAACACGAGTACAAATAAGTACGCATAACCAAAAAGAAATCAATTAACAATAGATAATAATTGCATGAACTACAGTTATCTCAAGCGAACGCTTGCTCATCGAATGGGTAAAGTGTATGCTTCAGTCCTATTCTTCGGAGGTACGATGGCATTGTCATCCTGTCAGGATGATTTGTTGACAGGCACCCCTGAATGGTTGGGTAGTAGTATTTATGAAGAACTGGAGGAACGTGAAGCTTTCACACAGACGTTGGCACTAATCAACGATCCAGATCTCTCCGATACGAACTATCCCGAAATGCTTCGTCGAACGGGTAGCATGACGTTCTTTGTGGCTGATGACGCAGCATGGAGTCGCTTCCTCGCCAAGCGTGGAGTATCCTCCGTGAGTCAGTTGTCAAAAGCCGAGAAGAAGAACCTGCTGAAGTCGTCGATGATTAACAATGCTTATCTGATAGATTTGCTCAGCAACACACCTGGTAACCCTCCTTCCGAGGGTACTTGTATGCGTCGAACGACACGTGCCGACGTCGAGGATTCGATTCCTGTGTTGTTAGCTTCTCAGATGCCTCCTCAGGCTTCGTACCGTGACAACTATGTTGACCACTGGGCAGATGTCCGCGACCGTTCCAGCATCAAGATTTTCATGGATGGTAATACCGTTACGGATTCGAAGTCTGCCCCGATGGTGCATTTTTTGCCACGCTATATGTCGCAGAATTCAATTACAGGTTCGGATTTGAGTTATCTGACGAATGGCGTAAGCAACTCTATCGAGCGAAGCTACATCAACGGACATCCCATCGCCGCAAATACTGGTCGTTGGGCAGAGCGAGATGTTGAAAGCACGGGAATCGCCAAGAAATATCTTCAGGACATCACATGTCAAAACGGATATATTCATATTATAGAAGAGGTTCCAGAGCCTCTTGGCAATATGGCGGAGATTATTGCTTCACAGCCTCAGTTTAGTATCTTTAGCAAACTGTTGGAGCGTTTTAGCTATCCTGCTATCTATACGATTCAAGACCGTAATGGCGAAAAAGATACATTCTATACCAAGCGCTATTTCAACTCTTCTTTGAATCATGGACTTGGTGACTACACTAAAATTGATGGTACGACTGTGACTGTCGATGACAAACTCAGCATCGATCCGGGATGGAGTAATTATGTACTCTATACGGCATTGAATCAGTACACAATCGCAGATGATGCCGCTGCCATGTTTGTTCCTAACGATGAACAGATGAATGCTTATCTTCATGGAGACGGTCTGGCTATAGGTACAAAGTATGGGTTTGACTGGGACAAGGTTCCTGATAATCTTGTGGCTCCATTCCTCAACAATTGCATTCAAAAGAGTTTCCGCGCAACCGTTCCTAGTAAGTTCGCTGCGATGAAAAATACGGCAGCTGAGCCCATGAATATTACTGCTGCTGATATCAGGAAGAGTTTCATGGCTTGCAATGGCGTTGTATATGAGGTGGGTAATGTATTTGCTGCACCAGAACATGAGGCTGTTGTTTTCCCGGCTTTGCTTCGTGCTGACGAGACAGGCGATATGAAGTTGAGTAATAAGGTGATTACGTATGACCCCACATCTTTGGGCAGTGACCAAGTGGAGACGGATATCCGTAATGCATGGAAACTTCATGAATTCAAGGCTTACCTTAATTCTATGAGTAGCACATATAGTTTCCTGCTGCCTTCTGACCAGGCTTACCTTTATTATATTGATCCCTATTCCTATACTAGTGGACAGAAGCCCACGGCATTTGTATTCTACCTTGATGCCGATTCAAAGGAGCCGGTATTGGCTAATGCTTACTATCTTGATGAAGATGGAAACCTGACAGATAAAGAAGCCACGAAACCTGATATCAGTATAGTTGCCAATCGTCTTTATGATATTATGGACAACTGTATTATTGTACACGGCCAACGTGGCGCTCAGACCTTTAACCCGGAGCGAACGGTTTATCTGACGAAAGCTAATAGTCCTATCACCGTCGGTTTCACAGGTAACAATGTAACCAGTATTGCCGGTTCCATGCAAGTCGCGAAGGGTGAGGTGACCCCCATTGATCCCGCAACGCAAGTGTTTGATATGACTGAAAAGGGCAATGGTGTTACCTATCTGATGAACGCAATGCCTCAGACAACCGTGATTACGCCTGATTCGTTGATTAATGATATTGCCAAATACCCCGAGTACGAGGCTTTTGCTTATCTGTTGCGTAACTCATCGTTGCGTGAGAAGACCGAGTCGTTGAATGGCAAAAAGACCATAGGTCATCCTATCAATTTGTTTGGTAACTATCACTATACAGTATATATTCCTCAGAACTCCGTGATTGATGCCCTGACAACAGCCGGTAAACTCCCGTCCAAACAGCAATTGGAAGAATGGGAAACATATTTGGAGGCGCTGAAAGAGTATGATGAGAGTGTGCAAGGTTTGTCTGAAGAGGACGAAGCAGCACGTAAGGCCGAGAAGAACGAATTGTTGGCAGCGGCTCGTAAAGATTCTGCTGCAATCTTCAATTCCATCAACAATTTTATTCGCTATCACGTTCAAGATGGTTCCGTCTTCTTAGGTGGCGAGCAGGTTTCCGGTGAGTTGCACGAAACATCGTCTGTAGATACTTTGAACAATCGTTTCCGTACCGTCTCGGTGACAAATACGGGTAATGCGATTACCGTCAAAGTACCAGATACCAGTATTGAGGCTCATGTAATTGCCGGTGATCACAGTAATCAGATGTCGCGTCAGTATTTGTTCGATGGATCGACAAAGACTATTTTCTCATCGTCGTATGTGGTCACGCATTTGATTGATAATGCCCTTTATTATAGCGATGAGCAGTTCTTGCCATCAACCATTACATTGCCGACATATCCTGCTTGGCTACCCAAACCTGTTGACCCCGGTTCGGATCCGGAACAGACGACTATGAAACGTTTTTCTAACGCTAAAAAGTACAGAAAATGAAGACCCTGAGATATTATTTGACAATAAGCCTATTGCTGATGACGACATTGGCAATGGCACAAATCACACGTGTCAGTGGTACCGTTAGTGACGATTTTGATGTACTTCCTGGCGTGAATGTCGTTGAGATTGACGCATCAAACCGTGTGGTGAATGCGACGGTCACAGACATGAATGGTAACTTTGTGCTCGCCATCAAGAGCCAAAGTAACAAGATCCGTTTCTCCTACATGGGTTATCAGCAACAAGTGCTTCCCATCAATAAAGCTGTTTACAAAATCCAATTGGTTGAAAACGCCAAGCAAATGCAAACGGTGGAAATCAAGGCCGTCAAGAAAGTGAAGACATCTGGTTTGGCTATTCCAGAGAACGAGGTTAGCTTCTCCGCTCAGAGTCTTTCTGCGAAGGAGTTCGAGGGCCTTGGCATCACTTCTGTGGACGAAGCCCTGCAAGGACGTATCGCCGGCTTGGATATTGTCCAAAATTCTGGCGACTTAGGATCTGGTTCTAGCATGCGACTTCGTGGTGCATCGACGGTTTCTACGTTAACTTCCAACGAACCTCTTATCGTCGTCAATGGCAACGTATGGAACGTGGATATGAGTGACTTTGACACGTCAACAGCCAACGAAGAAAAGTTCGCACAATTGTTGAACGTAAACACAGAAGATATTGAGGAAATTAAGGTGCTGAAAGATGCTGCCGCAACCGCAATTTTTGGTTCGCAAGGCGCAAATGGTGTAATTGAGATCACCACCAAACGTGGTAAAAAGGGTGCACCACAGGTGAGTTACTCCTTGAAGATGACAATGACGCACCAACCCAAAGGTATTGACTTGCTGACTGGTGATCAATACACGATGTTGCTGAAAGAGGCCTATTTTAATCCTTTGCAGCAGACCCTTGTGGGTGATGTTCAGGAATTGAATTATAATGAGAACGATTCCGAGTTCCTCATGTTCAATAAGAACACTGATTGGGTGGATCTTGTACAGCAAAATGGTTTACGTCAGAATCACTACGTCAGTGTAACTGGTGGTGATGATAAGACGTTGTTCCGTATTTCTGGCGGTTATGACCACGAAACTGGTACCATCATCAAGCAACAGCTGGACCGCTTCTCCACGCGTATGGCGTTGGACTATTACGTGAACGACCGAATTAAAATCATTTCCAATTTCGCGCTCACTTACACGAAGAATAATCGTAACTACGAGAATCTGCTCCCCATCGCTTATACGAAGATGCCAAACCTTTCTCCGTATCGTTATGAACGTGATGCTGAAGGTAACGAATATAATACAGGTGAATATTATATCGTACCACAGTCGGCCTTCACTAATCACGGAGCCCTTACAGCGGAAAGTACTGGCCCCTTCAGCAAGTATTTCAATGACCAGCGAGACATGCATAATCCTCTGGCTGTTGCTGAGTATGCGAAAAATGATCAGACGACCTACGACATTACTCCTGAATTGGAATTAGAATACAAGTTGTTAGGTCTTGATGACGATTCACATCAATTAAAATACAATGGACGTGTCGTCATGAATGTCTATAATGACTATACCGATAGTAATTTCCCGCGTTCGCTTGTGAGCACTCCTTATTATGATAATGGTTCAGCTTACAGCTTTAGCCGAAAGAACCTCGCATTTACGACGACACACACGTTGACTTTCCAGCCTCACTTTGCCAATGAGGATCATTTCCTGTTGGCTTTAGGCCGATTCCAGTTGGTCAGTGGTAGCTCTAGTAGCCAAAGCTCCAATATCTATCGTTTACCGACATCTTTAGAGTCAGTCACTAGCGGTGGATACGTAACAGGCATGAGTAGTGGATATAATGAATGGCGCAGCCTCTATTATACTTTCTCGACCCACTATTCCTACAAGAAACGCTACTCTCTTGCATTCTCTATGCGTGCTGATGGTACTACCAAATTTGGTCCTAACAATCGTTGGGGTCTTTTCCCCGCTTTGTCCGGCCGCTGGAATATCAGCGATGAATCGTGGATGAAATGGGCGCATGACAAGCTGAAACTGAATATGCTGAGTGTTCGTCCAGGTTGGGGTCTCGTCGGTAACCCTCCCACGGCAGACTATCTCTATATGAACAGCTTCTCTGCTGGTGCTCGTTATCTCAATACGGTAGCCATGAATCCCGATGGTTTGAAACTTACGGATTTGAAGTGGGAAAACAAATATACCTGGAATGTAGGTTTTGATATCAACTTCTTTGATGACCACTTGAAGTTTGTTCTTGAACTTTATCACCAGACGACCAAAGATATGCTGATGCCGAATGCCGGTATTCCAACCTCTAATGGATGGAGTGGTTTAGCAGTACGCAATGTAGGTGATATGGTTAATAAAGGATGGGAGTTCCAGATCTTTGGCGAGAATCTCTTGAAGAAAGGAAAGTTCTACTTAGATGTCAATGTGAACTTTGCTAACAACAAGAATGTTATCACCAAGATGGATCCTCTGATCCTTGAAGGCTTGAATAAGGATTGGAAGGAAGAAAACAGAAGCATCCTGCAACGTGTTCAGATCAATAATCCTTTCGGCTCCATTTATGGTTTCCGCAGCAAGGGCGTTTATCAGTACAACTATGAGACAGCCCGCAATATTGTTCGTGGTAATAGTCCCTCAGCGCTTGCTGGCCTCTCGTTGCAAGATTGTTTGAATCAAGGCTATACCTTCCCCATTGTACTCAATGAAAATGGCGAATGGGTACGTAATGCCGAAGGCGAACCCATCCAGCAACGCTTCTGCTATAAGAGCGAGACTGGTCAGGGCTACCGCTTCAAGGGTGGTGATGCCATCTATGAAGACGTGAACCACGATGGTAATATCAACCAGCTTGACATTGTCTATTTGGGCAACTCTCTGCCACGTCTTACGGGCGGTTTCGGTTTCAAGGTGCATTATGATCGTCTGACATTGAATGCTCAGTTCAACTATCGTATAGATTATGACATTGTTAATATGGCACGTTTGGATATGGAATCCATGACCAGCAATATTAATCAGAGTCAAGCCGTGAACTACCGTTGGCGCAAAGAAGGTGATGGTAATAACGACCAGACCCTTCCTCGAGCTCTTAATGGTAATATGACCGCGAATTATAATACGCTCATCAGTGATCGTTTTGTAGAAGACGGCACATTCCTGCGCCTTAACTACTTACAATTGAGCTATAGCCTTGATCCGAAGATCCTAAAGAAATGGCATCTTGGACAACTTAGTGTCTATGCTAGTGCTAACAACCTGTTCTGCCTTACCAAGTATTCGGGTGTAGATCCTGAGATTGGTTATGGTGGCTATGGTGTGACAATGGACAACAGCAAGACGCCCCGTTCGAAGTCTTATACCTTAGGTTTGACAGTTGGTTTCTAATTTCATATTAAACGACATATATTATGAAAAAGATATATCATTCCATTACCTATGTCACGATTTGGTTGCTAGTCGGTGCTACGTTGGTGAGTTGTGCTGAGTTCTTGGAAATTACGCCTCGTGACAAAGTTACAGAGGATAATTTCTGGGACGAGAAAGCCGATGTGGAACAGATGGTCGCCGGTTGCTACACCGCCATGCAGAATCAGGATTTCATTGCCCGCTGCATCGTCTGGGGTGACCTGCGTGGTGATGATGTTGACGGCGCTTCTGGTATCACAGGCGTGAACGATGTTTATCAGGCATTGCTCAGTAATTTACTGCCTACTAATTACTATACGAATTGGGCTTCGTTCTATCATGTCATCAATAAGTGTAATACAATCATTCGTATGGCACCAATTGTTAGTGAGAAAGACCCAGCCTATCGTTCCAGTGATGCGTTGTCAACCATAGCAGAGGTGACAGCACTTCGCTCTCTTTGCTATTGGTATTTGATTCGTGCCTTTGAAGATGTCCCGTTCTATCGCTTTGCTGTGCAGCAGGAGGACGAAGTCGAATATCCTACTCCCTCCAGCTTTAACACGGTGCTCACAGAAATCATCAACGACCTGGAAGAAGTGAAAGGAAATGCTCTTGAGCACTATCCAACATCGGGCAATGATGGTTACTGCTTAACCTTCAATAGCAATTGTAACCGTATTACACGAAATGCTATCCGTGCGATGCTCTGTGATATGTACTTGTGGACTGGCGACTATGATAAGGTAATCCAAAATGCCAATGAGATCATGGCCTCCAAGTTGAAGGATTACAATGACGATACGAGTATCACTGGGTTGAAGAGATATACTAGCACATTCGGCACCGCAGAGGTCTATCTTTATCCCAATAGCCAAACCCAGTTGAACAATAGTTTCAATCAGATTTTCGGTTCTGGTAACAGTTATGAGAGCCTGTTCGAACTGTCCTTCAATTATTCGGGGGAGGGTAGTCCATATATTATGAACACAGCTCTCGGCCGTTTCTATGGTGCTGGAATTACGAAGGAGATAGATGGGCTCAAGGTAAATAACGGAGTTGGCCTTCTACGCCCCATGACCAATATTGTCAGTGAGGGCAGCAAATCCTCTCCCGCAGACTGGAAGACTTATCGTAATCCGCGCGATGTACGCTACTACTGCAATATACGTGTGGTTGATAATGATTATAGCGAAGGTGCTGTCCGTAAGGGAGTGGCTTTATCATCGAATGTGGCTTTCAGTGGCTCGGGTATTGTCAACTATCAGAGCACCAATTTCATTCTTCCCACCGTGATGAACCGCAACTGGATATTCTATCGTCTGACAGATGTGCTGTTGATGGCAGCTGAAGCTTATATCATGAAGTCCTCTGATAACAACACGGCTTCTGATATTGCCAACTTGCAGAATGCGTTCTCGCTTATTGACATCGTCAATCAACGTTCCGTTGTGCAGGATAGCTATCAGCTGAAGAATTCACCTACGACAACACGTAGTACGTTGATCGACATGGTCCGTCGTGAACGTCGTTGTGAACTGATGTTTGAGGGCAAACGATGGTTTGATATCATTCGCTATTGCCGTCAGGATGGCAAATTGGACATCGCGCGCCAAGTACCTGCCAAGTGCAATAGTGTGGCGTCCTCCAATCCCTTCCCCAGTACGGCCCATCTCTACTGGCCCTATTATAAGGACGAGGTCAAACGTAACCCCAACCTGAAGCAAAAGAGTATCTATGACAAGGAAAGTGATTCCTTCGAATTAAATAATTGAGGAGGCTACGACTATGAAACATCTTCATATCATTAAACATTCTATGCTAGCACTCGTTGCTACGCTGACGTTCGGGTTTACATCTTGCTCAGATTCGATTCCCGAGGATAGTCTCTATACATACGAGGCTGAAATGCTAAGTGATTACCTCCGTAACCACGACGATTTCTCCCTCTTTGCACGCATCGTGGAGAAATCTGGCAAAATGGATCTTTTCTCCGCCTATGGCCGTTACACATGTTTCGCGCCAACGAATGCGGCTGTAAACGAATTTTTGTCGAGCCACAATCTTTCTTCCGTGGAAGAACTCTCGGCCGAGGATTGTGACACGCTTGCCAGCACGATGGTGCTTGACGAGCTCTACACGATGACGGACCTGTTGCAATGCAATGGATTCACCAACTTGAATCTTCTTGGACGCTCCTTGAAGCTGCAGGAAGTACCCATCGTCATTCAAGATCCTTCACTAGGCGAAACCACAGTAACCACCTTCATTGTCAATGGCTCTGGGCAGATTGTTTATGAATTGGCCAATGATTCTGTGGAGAATGGTATCGTTCATCCGGTGGATAAGGTCGTGAAAAGCTCTAGCGCTTTATTGCCCGACGTGATCAAACGTGATCCCTCCATCACGCTCTTTGCACTTTGCTTAGAGCTCACGGGACTGGATCGGCAAATGATGCGTCGTGTGGATGAATCCTACAATTACAAAGACTGGGAGTATTTGGAAGGCCTTTATCCCTCCGATAATCACAAGAACTGGTGTCAGGTTCCACGTACCCGCAAGTATGGTTATACAGCATTCTGTGTGACTGACGAAATCTTGAATCACTATAGTGAGTATGATACAGACTACGGTAAAGACATTCTTACGTGGGAGGACCTCTATGATTACGCTTGTACCGTTTATCCGGAAGGTGCCGGCCAAAGCTACTACAGCAAGGATCTTGATGCCCTTAAGGATGAGCGTAATCCGCTTCACAAACTCATTGCTTATCATCTATTAGATCGCAAGGCTGCTTACGCCAAGCTCTACACAGACTGTACGATCTACCACGGTGTCGGCGGATCCAATCCTACGGAGTATTATTCCACCATGAATCCACTCTCTACACTCAAGGTCGAAAAGGTGTATGCCGAGAATCGTTTCAAGGGTGATTCTCAAGCCAATGAACTCTATCTGAACCGTATGTACGATCCTGCCCGTCCGAATCTGAAGATGCGTGGCGCTATTGTCTCGCAGAACGTAATCGCAGAAATGGCGGACGAACAGGAGTGTGAAAATGGTTTCTACTACTACATAGATCGTCTCATTGACTATGGCCAGCAAACGCGTGATAAGGTGTTTAACAACCGTATCCGTATGGACCTTTACACTTTCTGGCCCGAGTTGATGAACAATGATATCCGTTCCGTGAAGACAGACTCTCATGACGCGCCAGAGGACAAAAACTCGACTCCGAAGAATTTCATATTCCCTCCCGGATACTTCGACAACGTCGAGTGTGAAGAGGATGGCGATTTCATCTATCAGGGTTGTCGCAACTACTATTGGAGTTATGAGGGCGATGAATTCAATCTCCGTTCCGACAACAACTCCTATGATGTCACGTTCCGTCTGCCTTCAGTTCCGACGCGCCAGTACCAGATTCGTCTGGGCTTCTGCCTGATTCCTTCGCGTGGTATTGCACAGTTCTATGTTGATGGTATGCCTCAGGGTATTCCTCTTGATATGCGTAGTACAGGTTGGGTGGACCGTGTAGGCTGGAAGGGCCTTTCTTCAATGGGTAAGGAGGAAGCAGAACAGAACAAGAAGGACCTCCACAATCAAGGATGGTATCATGGTCCTAAGAGTGTCCGTAATTTCCCAGGCTCACCTGTTCATACTGATGCGGAACTATCCACGTCTAACTCTTCTGCCTTCTGTGACAACACAGGTACTGTGCGGCGTGTTATCTATACTGGACAGCTAAGTGGTGATAAACCCCACACAATCCGTATCCGTAGCGTATGGGCCGATGGCGGTGCAGAGCTGATGCTCGACTACATCGAGATTGTGCCTAAGAGCGTCTATGGTATTGATGAAGCTGAGACAGGTGAAGACGATCTTTAATCTCCATTGTACATTCACTTTTGTCACTCTTATATTATAAGATATGAAAACAAAACAATATATTCAAGGACTCACCTTCCTATTTGGCTCCATGGCTCTCATCGCCTGTGCTGATAGTTGGGATGAACACTATGGAAACAACGGCAAGTCCGCGTCTGAGAGTGCCGCTGACGCACCTACGCTTCTTGCTCACATTGAGGCCGATGAGGAGTTGAGACCCTTCCTGCGTGTCGTTCAGCATGTTGGTTATGATGCTGTTCTATCCTCCTCGCAGACTTTTACGCTTTGGGCACCAGTCATTACTAATGATCAGGCTGACAGCGTGATTGCTGTCTATGATGCTCAGAAACAGTTGCGTGATAATAACGGCAACCTTCGTAAGGACAAGGACAATACAGCCATTACTCAATTCATCCAGAATCACATGGCTCTTTCCGGCCGTTCTGTCAATAGTGAGACAAAAGACTCTGTCCGCATGTGGAACGGTAAGTATATGGTCCTGACGGCCAACGATATTAATGGTGTCCCGTTCAAGCAAAAGAACATCGTTGCCTCCAATGGTATTATGTACAAATTGGATGGAAAGCAAATCTTCAGGCCTAATGTGCGTGAAGCATTTGCATTAACGGAAAAACTGGATAGTATCTCTTATTTCTTCACATTGATGGATGACTACAAATTGGATCCCGAGGAGTCCGTCCGTCGCGATGTCATTGATGGAGAGATTGTCTATGCAGATTCCGTCATCAAATTGAATAATGTGCTTTATTCGTCGCTTGCCTATATCCAACGCGAGGATAGCAACTATCTTTGCCTTGCTCCAACCAACGAAGTGTGGGAAGCCGAGTTCGCCAAGTATCGTCCTAAGTTCAATTTCAATAATGAGGTTTCTGATGCGGATTCTCTTGAATTGTTGAACACGCGTCTGGCAATCATTCGTGGCCGCTTCTTTAACTTGAAGGAGCAGAAGAACGAGTATCAGGATTCTATAAAGAATACGTTGTACGTCTCTACGTCTCAATATTGGGGCCTGAACGTGTTCATGAAGCCTCGTGTTGCCTGGAATTCTGCCACCAACGAGGGTATTCTTGGTGGTCTTACACCTGTAGAGTGCTCCAATGGCTTGGTCTATGTTGATCCAGATGGCCGTATAGACCCAAGCAAGACATTCTTGCAAACACGATACCTCCGCGTTTCCAATCGTCGCAACTACGAGCTGAGTCTCCTCACCGTGGGTGCTGGTGATAAGGCTGAGTACAAGGATCAGTCTGAAGTGGATCAGAAGACGGTTGCTGACGAGGTAGAGTATGGTGGCGTGATTCATCGTTTTGAGACGCTGAAGGACAAATCTTATATTGAGGTGAAACCTGTTTCCTACACAGGCGTTTCGGAAAACAACGATAGCCAGATTTATTTCTATCTGCGCAATACGTTTGCTAATACTTATTATAATTTCTACGTGGTGATGGTTCCTGCTTATGCCAACAAATCTGGCTATGAGGATAAGGATTGTGTAGAATTACGTTTCCAAGCCACATATGCTGAACGTGATGACCAACCCAACTCTTCTACGAATCCCATGCCTAACGCAGCCTATTATAAGATAAGGGAAACGCGTCTGAAGAACCTCGAGACCGGTACTAATTACTTCTTCTACGACGGCAAGGACGTTAGCGCCATCTGTCTGGGTAAAGGTCTTGGTCCCTTCAAATACTCAACGGGCGGCGGCCTTGACTGTGCCGTACGTCTCTGCATCAATAGTGCCATTCAGAATAAGATGTTCTCAAAGGGTGAACAGACCAATGTCATGCGTATTAACCGCGTGATTTACATCCCATTTGAAACGAAGGAGGAAGCTGATGCTTATGAACTCGATTTGTCGAACCTTAAAGAATATATTGAACAATGAAATCCGTTGGCTTATATAGTCTCTCCTTATGCCTAATGTTGCCTTTTGCTGCCTTTGCGCAGGACGAGGTTACTGTTGAAGGTGCAGACAGCGCAGTGGTGACCCATGTGCGCAAGACTGTGAAGAAGCAAGAGCCCACTCGTGATATTGTAGGTCGGGTTGTAGGCCAGCAGAATCAACCCTTAGCGGGTGTCCTGGTTCAGGCTACTGCCGGTGAAGGCTACTCCGTCCTGACCGGCGAAGACGGCTCATTCTCTCTGAAGGTTCCTTTGTATTGTTCCGCTTTGAGTGTCACGCTTCCTGGTTACAACAATGTTCGTGTTGGCCTTAATGAAAGTGGCCAGCTACGTGAGATTGTGCTACATAGTGAAGCAGCCCGTCCTCTCTATGGTGAAGATGACAATATACTGAATATCTCTCACGCTACAGATTTTGAATTCTCTGGCGCGACCAATATCGCATCTGAGATTCAGAACCAATTGGGTGGCGAGGTGTTATCCATGCAGCGTAGTGACATTTCCGGTTCTGGCAACTATATGCAGGTGAATGGCATCAGTAGTTATATGACCAATGCGCAACCGTTGATTGTTATTGACGGCGTGATCACAGATATGCAGTATGGTCGTGAGATGATTCACTCTGGATTCTATAATGATATCCTCTCGAACTTGAACGTCCATGATATTGCCAGCGTCGATGTGCTGAAGAACGGTACCGCACTTTATGGAGCTAAGGGTGCCAACGGCGTTATTGTGATTCGCACCAAGCGTAATACCTCTATGGCAACACGTATTGATGCTACCGCCAATCTGGGAATCCGCATGCTACCGCGTGAGTATCAAGTGATGTCTGGATCACAGTTCAAGTCCTATGCCAGCGACTTGCTCAGCACGACCGGTACCAAGCTTCAGAGCTTCAAGTTCATGCGTTCCGATGATCCCAACTACTATTGGATCAATAAGTACAATAACAACACCGATTGGACCGATAACATCATGCACACAGCGATGACTCAGGACTATGGGCTGAGTGTGCAAGGTGGTGGCGAGATTGCCGGTTACATGCTTTCTCTTGGCTACAATCATGCGTCAGAGCAGATAGAGGAAGCCAACTATAACCGCTTGAATATCCGATTCAATACAGATATCAAGATTACAGACTACATCAACTTCCGTTTTGACGCGTCCTATACAAATACAACTCGCAAGCTCTATGACACGGGTGCTCCAGAGGATTATACCAACGGAACGGTTACGTCGCTCAATTTCTTAGGTTACGCCAAGTCTCCGATGCTGAGCCCGTATAGCTTTGTCGCCAGCGATAATGGTCCCGGTGTCATCAATCCTAACCACCTTGACATCGATGACGAGGATTACCTGCGTGAAGTCACACAGCTCAAACAGAGCAACTACGAGTTGGCCAATCCTATGGCTATCCTTGAGTATGGTACGGCACAGAACAAGAACTACTTCGACAGTTCGTTCCTGACGCTCTCCATCACACCTTCTTGGACGCCCAACTCGCATTTGAAGTTCTCTTCACTATTCAACTACTCGCTGTCCAATACGAATGAGAAGTACTTCATTCCCATGAACGGCGTGCCCTCGTTCTATGTCAACGACTTCCATGCTTCTATGGAAAATATGATTGCTTCGCTCTACAGTAAGCAGAATAGTATCACGAGCGACACAAAGGTGGAGTGGGGGAATCGTTATGATGGTCACAGCATCAACTTGATGGGCGGTTTCCGCTTCATGAATGAGAGTTACACGCTGACCCGCCAGAGTGGTTATAACACTGGTAACGACAAGACTCCGCAGATTTCCAATACCACCGAATTTACGCGTCGTATCGCCGGCTCACAGGAGAATTGGGCTACGCTGACGTGGTATGGTCAGGCCAAGTATAACTATGCTAACCGTTACTATCTGCAAGGCGACCTCGCAGTAGAAACCAATTCTCAGTTTGGTCGTTATGCCAAGAGCGGTATGAAGCTCTTTGGCGTGGCGTGGGGCATCTTCCCCAGTCTGCAGGCTGGATGGGTTGTAAGCAACGAGAAATGGTTCGATTTCTCTGGCTTTGATTACCTCAAGGTGACAGCCGGTTATGGCCTCAGTGGTAACGATGCGCTTCCTTATGACGCTTCTCAGAGTTACTTCAAGAGTCAACTATTCCTGGGTCAGATCCCAGGTCTCAGCTTGGAGAATATCGGAAACACCGAGTTGCAGTGGGAGACAACACGTCGCCTCAATGCCGGTATCGAGGCTCGTTTCCTCAATAACCGCATCGGTTTGGGATTCAATGTCTTCCACAGTTGGACGGACAACCTGCTGACCTATCGTAGCCTGAATTTCCTCACGGGTATCGACAAGAACTGGAGCAATGGTGGCAGTCTCGAGAACAAAGGCTTTGATGTCAATGCCTCTGCCCACATCATTTCCGGAAACGAATGGAACTGGAGTGTAGGTGCTTCCATGGGTCACTACGTGAATGAACTTACCGCTTTACCAGATGGCGCCCTCTATGATGACCATGAAGTTCTTGGAGGTACCATTCGCAGTCAGGTCGGTAAGCCCATTAACCTCTTCTACGGTTACAAGACTGAGAAGACGCAGAGTGGCAAAATCGTCTATGCTACCACTGAGGAAGCTACGGCAGACGGCCTTTACCGCCTTGCCTCTGATGGCGTTACAAAGACCTATTTCCAGGGTGGTGACGTGAAGTACGCGAATCTCTCAGGTGCTGATGGTGAGATCAACGAAGATGACCGTACCTTTATCGGTGATCCCAATCCGGATATCTATGGTAACATCTGGACCTCTCTGAGCTACAAGCGCCTCACCATTGATGTCAGCTTTAACTACAGCCTCGGTGGTGACATATACAATTATATGCGTCAACAACTGGAGAGTGGTAGCCGCTTTATGAACCAGACTACCGCTTTGCTCAGCCGCTGGAGCTACGAGGGTCAGACCACGGAGATTCCACGTGCCACCTATGGTGACCCCATTGGTAATAGTGATTTTAGCGACCGTTGGATTGAGGACGGCAGCTACCTGCGCCTCAAGAATGTCACGCTCAGCTACAAACTGCCCATTAACAACACTTATATCCAAGGTATCACAGTCTGGGCACGTGCCACCAACTTGTTGACATTTACCAACTATCTGGGCGTCGATCCAGAGGTATCCATAGGTAACAGTACTCTCTTGCAAGGCATCGACCGTGGTTATCTCGCCTCTGGTCGTACCGTTAACCTCGGTGTCAAGATCAACCTCTAAGCATTTGTGAATATGAAGACACTAAGATATATCCTTCTCTCTTGGTTGTTGGCTGTATCGGCCACTGCAACTTTTACGTCGTGCGACGATATGCTCACGATGTCCAATGATGATGTGCTCTATACTGATGACAATGGTCTGAAAACGGCCAACGACACCGTCAACACCTTTGTGGGCATCCTCTATCAACTCCAGAAAGTGGCTGTGCGCACCAACCTCTTTGGTGAGTTGCGTGGTGACCTCACCACAGTCTATAGTAATGGTGATGTCAATCTGAAGAACATCGCAAACTTTACGGTTGATAGCAAGAACTCCTACAATAACCCACGTGACTACTATTCCGTCATTAACAACTGCAACTACTTCCTGGCCAATGCCGATGCAGCGCTTTCTGAAACGCGTTACCAGAATGGTATGACACAGGACTACTACGTTCTGCGTGCCGAGTATGTGGCTGTTCGTGCCATCCGCGCATGGCTCTACCTGCAATTGGGACAGATATATGGCGATAATATCCCTGTGGTTGAGACGCCCATTCTGTCTATCGAAGCAGCAGATGAGGCGATGTCCAACGCTGCTAACAAAATGTCACTACAGCAGATCTGCCAGCACTTCATAGCTGATTTGGAGCCTTACGTCGGATGGTTTGACTATCCGCATCATGGCAACCCGGGACGTGGCGGCTATAGCGGCAGTACCCCTTCACGCATGAGTGTACTTCCCATCCAACTCGTCCTCGGCGACCTCTATCTCTGGCTTGCCTCCATTGATGGTAATAAGGATTACGCCCGTCGCGCAGCCGAGTACTATTACCAGTATATTGTTTGGGTTCCCAATGCTACGGGAACTACCATTAACAATGATGGTTACAAGAAAGTCAACGTTACAGGCTACTATCGCGACTATTGGGTATTGGAGGATGGCAAGTACAATTCTAATGGCAATGGTGTCGGCTCAGAGAGCCATTGGTACCGTACGTCTGCCAACAGCTTCGGTTACACAGGCAACGAGGTGATCGCAGCTATTGCGATGGACTCCGTCGCTGCCAATGATCACTTCAATACGTTGCGCTATCTCTACAGCTACAATCAGGAGGATGGCACAACGCCGGCAAGCCTTGGTCCGTCCCAACCATGCATCGACTATAGTGACTCCCAGATCTATGGCGAGTATTACAAAGCGGCCAATGCCCTTGTGGCTGATTTCGTAGAGCGTGACCCGACCACACTCTCCGAAGAATTACGCCAGCGCCACTTCGGAGGTGATACGCGTCTCGGTTCCAACCTCTATACCTACGACATTGTCGATGGTCAGGAGATGCAGATCATTTCCAAGTCCAACAATACACGCGACGTCATTATCTATCGCACCGCTGATGTATATCTTCGTATGGCCGAGGCCTTGAACTACGCAGGCTTCCCCCTCTTCGGTAAATATATCCTCACTACGGGTTTGGATAATCTCGTCGTTCAGCGCCTGGTGCTTCCCTCCTGTGATAACCACACGGATAGCGTCTTCGTGCAACAATTCAACTTCCCCCGCACTTTGTTCATGACGCAACTGTCTGAACAGACGTCCAACAACATGCCTGTGAATGCCTACTATCCGCTGACATCTTCCACTGGTGCTTCGTTCAACAACCTCAACTATGTCAACCAGATTGGCATCCACCAGCGTGGCAGCGGCTATCCCCTGGAGAATCCCAAGTACTATCCTGCCTACGTAGATACCATTTCCAAGACAGACCCGGCCCTGACATATCCCTATCCTGTGCAACCTTCGGCATATTCGGCTGTGGCCAGCTCATCCTCAGATCCCCTCAAGACCGTACTGGCCAATATTATTGCCGCCAATACTGAGCTCATCGATCGCGCGGTGGCAGAAGATGCAGAGGCCTACACGGCTCCCGTTTTGGACGACTATCCCGTAGCTGAATGGGAGAACCTTGTCATAAACTATCGCGATGCCCTTCGTGCCTACAGTAGTGCCGAGCAGGCTGCATGGCGCTTGCAGGTCGTCTATTGGCAGCGTGATCACGCCAAACTTATCCGTGAGCGACAGGAGGAAGTCGTTGATAGTCTGTTGGACGTTGAGTCAGCACTCGAGACCTGTTTCGAAGGTTTCCGCTTCGGCTACCTGATGCGTGCAGATTATCGCTGCGGCGGTCGTGCTCGCAAGATGGGTGGTGGTCGCACCTTTGCTCCTGGTCAGTATCTGGCTGAGAAGGTCGGCAAGCGTGATGCCTCTTTGCAAGGCAAACTCACCAACCGCAACAACTGGTTCATTGGTTGGAAAGATGCCCAGAGCGGAGCCTCTATCGGTGTGAATACACAAGAATAAATCCTTTTAATAACCCGTCATAATACTCACTGGAAAAATGAAAGACATCATCGATACGCTACGTTCCTCCTTCATGGCAGGCGTATGTGTTGGCATTGCAGGTTTCGGCTATCTGGCCGAGAAGAGCATTGTAGGCGCCGTACTCTTTGCCTTCGGTCTGCTCACCGTTGTTCACTACGCTTTAAAGCTTTATACAGGCACAGCCGGCTTCATCCGCAAGGGTGAGGTCGGCCGCTTGTTTCTCATTTTAGGCGGTAATATCATTGGCTGTTTGGCTGTCGCGCTCATCGCCCGCTGTTCGCCGATGCCGTTGCAGGATACAGCTACGAGCGTCCTTTCAGCCAGACTCGCTACTGGCCCGCTGAAAGGTGGCGTATTGGCCATTGGCTGTGGCTTCATCATGACCACCGCCGTAACCTTTGCGCGTCAGGGTAAGAACCTGCCGCTGTTGTTTGGCGTCCCGCTTTTCATCATGTGTGGCTTTCCCCACTGTGTGGCAGACGCATTCTACTACCTTTGCGTGCCTTTGGACTACTGGGCACTTTATTGGCCCTCCATCCTTCTCTTCTACGTATCTATTGTTCTTGGCAACTTCATCGGCTGTAACCTCTACCGCTTCGTCATGAACCCCACCGATTGGTGAGGGCATGCCCGGAACTTGTCAGGGGATGAAGTTGGCGATGGGGCGAATCTTGTCGCCGTCGTCTGACATCAGAAAGAAATGTGGTGTGCGAATGGTACGTCCATTCACTTCCTTGTGGCTATGGAGTACGAGGAGTAGTCTCCCAAACCAATCGCGGAACATCATGCCGTGCCCGTAGTTGGGCGGTGTGACGGGCTTGGGCTCTTGCGTCCATGGGCCGTCAAGAGTTCCACTCTCGCTGTAGGCTACGCCCATCGTATATTCTTTTCCCTTCCAACTAGTCCAGTAGCAGCCTAAACGGCCATTCATTGTTCGGAACAGCCAGGGACCGTCCGTGACTACATTGGGCAATGTGCCATCGGCACGGCGATGACGCGTCGGCGCCAGTTGGCTGTCATCCACGGGGTCGTCATCTCGGCTCCAAGGACTATCGCTGGCACGAAACATGACGTGGGCACGGCCGATAGATCCACTGAGGTCATCCGTGAGGCGTATCTTTTCTACTGTACCGTCACCGTTTTGTAACCACTCGTGGCAATAGACCATGTAGGGGCACCCGTCCGTATCTATCCAGAGGGTGGCGTCGAGGGTCGGCTTGAATGCGGGAAGATAAACCGGGTCGCGCATGGGACGATAAGGCCCTCCGGGCTTATCGCTGACAAGGATGTGGCAGGCACGACGCGGTATGCGACGTCCATTCAAGCTGTCAATGGTGACGGCATTATTCGTGAACGTGGCAAAGTAATAGTACTTGTCGCGATACTTATGTATTTCTGCTGCCCAGATCTGTGGGTGTGACCCCATCCATGAGGTGCTGTCAAGTTCAAGCACCTGCATGGGCCCGTCCCAAGTCTGTAAGCCCTTGGAGGTCCATACAAGGCCACCAGTACCCGTCATGTAATACGTGCGACTGGCAGAATCCGCGTAGATAAACGGATCGCTCAGTCGGATACTGTCTGTGGGTACTCCCTCACGATAGAACGGCAAACGGCGCTGAGCCATGAGACCGTTCGTTGCCGCAAGAAGGGCTATTATCAAGGCAGCTTTTCTCATCGTTCAATTCAACGGGCAGTCACCTTCAGAATGACGCCGCCAAGTGCCGGCACATCAATACATGTGGGAGCTTCGTGCGTGAAACTGGTCGCAACAGCTTCGCCCGTCAGGAGATTGATGGCGCGTATCTTCTTGCGTGGATGCATGCGGAAGAACTTGAAGGCGTGTTGCGGAATATTGATCTTCATCGACGCCGCCTGAGTATCGAAGTTTGCAACAACGAGTAGGGTAGAGCGGTCGCCATGTCGCAGGAAGGCATAGTGGCGATGAGGGTTGAAGTGCTCCGTATGCGGATTCACATACATGAGATCGTAGAATTCACCCTTAACGATAGCTGGCTCGTCTGTACAGATGTTGAGAAGCGTCCTGTAGTACTGTTGTAACTCCACCTCCTTGGGCGTGAGTTTCTGTCCGTCAAAGCTGCCGCCATTGCGCCAGCGGCTGACCGTACTGACAGTCCAATAGTCAAAGATGGTTGTGCGACCGTCGCGTCCGCTGAAACCTTCCTCGTCCATACCTCTTTCGCCCAGTTCCTGACCGAAATAGACCATCACCGGACCTTTGCTGAAGGTCGCTGCTACGAGCATGGCGGCGCGCCCGCGATCACCGTCGCCGGCAAAGAAATCAGACGCGATGCGCTGTTCATCATGGTTCTCCAGGAAACTCAGCATCTGCGGGCGGATATCGTCCACAGCCTGCCAGCAACGTGTGATATCGCCGGCATTGGCATAACCGCAGACTACTGCACGCAGCGTGTCATAGAGCCCCACCTTGTCGTACAGATAGTCGAAATGTCCGTTATGGACATAGTTGCGGTACTCGGCAGGGTTATAGACTTCTGCAATGAAGATGACGCCAGGATGCGATGTCTTAACCTTCGGAATAGCCCATCCCCAGAACTCTACAGGAACCATCTCCGCCATATCGCAGCGGAAACCGTCCACGCCCTTGTCGGCCCAGAATTTCAGGATATCCAGCATTTTCAGCCACGTGGAGGGGACGGGGGTAAAGTGAGGCCTACGTCCGTCGAGATAATCTACGCCGTAGTTGAGCTTCACCGTCTCATACCAGTCATTATGGCTGGCGTAGCTACCGAATACATCATTACCGGTGGCACGTGCAGGTAACTCCGAGTATGCCTCGTCCTCGTCCTGTCGCAGGTCAAAGTCGGTGTGGAAGCCCTCGCCTGGGAAATAGTAGAAATTGTTCTGCGGCGAGAAGGACTGGGTGATATCATCACCAGCACCAAGATCCACAGCACCACGCGGGCACGCATCACTATGATATTGTCGGGCAACGTGATTGGGGACAAAGTCGATGATGGCTTTGAGCCCAAGGCTATGCGTACGGAACAGCAACTGCTCGAACTCTTTCATGCGAGCCGGTACGCTTGTTGCCAGATCGGGGTCGATATCATAGTAGTCCTTGATGGCATAGGCTGATCCTGCCTTACCTTTGACCACCGCGTGGTGGTCGCGTGTGATGCCATAGAATGAATAGTCGGTCTGCGTAGCATGTTCGATAATGCCCGTGAACCACACGTGCGTGACACCCAAGAGTTTGATCTCATTGAGTGCACGCAGCGTGAAATCATTCATGACGCCGCAGCCGTTCTGACTGCGGTCGCCATCTTTGATATTGATGCCCTTATCGTTGCCGAACAGGCGCGTGAAGACCTGATAGATGATGGGCTTTTCCATTGTTGTTATTTAAAGTTCTGTAGCACCACGAACGACGAGACCCTCGACGTCCTTGGCAATCTTTGCAATCATGCCTTGCAGGGCCTTGCCCGGGCCGCACTCGGTGAACTCCGTGGCACCGGCAGCTACCATAGCCTGCACCTCCTGGGTCCAACGCACGCTTGCTGTGAGCTGAGCGATGAGGTTGGCCTTGATTTCAGCGGGCTCTGTGTGTGCTTTACCGTCAACATTCTGATAGACGGGGCACTTGGGGGTGTGGAACTCCGTCTTCTCGATGGCAGCCTGCAACTCGTCCTTGGCAGGTTGCATGAGGGGGCTGTGGAAGGCGCCGCCAACGGGGAGGGGTAGGGCACGCTTCGCACCGGCAGCCTTCAGCTTCTCGCAAGCTGCATTGATGGCATCTACGGTGCCGCTGATGACCAGCTGGCCGGGGTTGTTATAGTTAGCGGGAACACAAACGCCGCCTTCTGCAGCCACTTCAGCGCAGATCTTTTCTACCACATCGTCGCTCAGACCGATGATGGCAGCCATCGTGGAGGGCTGAGCCTCGCAAGCCTTCTGCATAGCCTGTGCACGGGCACTAACCAGACGCAGACCATCCTCGAAGGAGAGCGCGCCAGCTGCTACGAGGGCGCTGAATTCACCCAACGAGTGACCGCCAACCATATCCGGCTGGAACTTGTCGCCCAGGCAGATGGCGGTAATCACGCTGTGCAGGAACACAGCCGGTTGCGTCACCTTTGTCTGCTTCAGCTCTTCGGCAGTACCTTCGAACATGAGCTTTGTGATATCGAAACCAAGGATGTCATTGGCTTTGTCAAAGAGTTCCTTGGCGGTTGCGTTACTTTCATAGAGATCTTTGCCCATTCCGGAGAACTGGGCACCTTGACCGGGGAAAACAAATGCTTTCATACGAATAGAATTATATGATTAAATATACTATTTTGCTTTTTCGGGTGCAAAGGTACAACAAATTCGTGGCATAAAAGCCCTTTTTTTGTTCAAATTCGTTAATTATTTATAATATTGTTTGTTCGCGCGCGAAGAAACACGTATATTTGTACACGCAAATAGGGATTTTTCCCCCTATGAATAGGATTTTCCCCTTTGTGAACTCCGCAGTTCGCAGTACTTTTGCACCATCGAAACTTAAAACACATTGCTATATGAAGTACACAAGATCTCTCCTCGCAGCATTCGCGCTGATTCTGCCCCTGACCATCTGGGCGCAAGATGACATGTATTTTGCTTCCTCCAAGAAAGCAAAGAAAGAAGCCGCAGCGAAGAAGGAAGCGCAGAAGCAGGCGCAGCAACGCGCTACCCAGCGCTATACCATCGACGCCTATCCGGACGAGCCCCTGAATATCACCGGTTCCAATCGCAGCGTTGATGAGTACAATCGTCGTGGCTACTCGTCACAACGTGGCGGACAGGCCGAGCTCGTGCAGCAACCCGATGGCAGATTCGTCATGGAGGTGCCCGAGTCGGACAGCACGATGGTATCTACCCGTTCCCTCATCGGCAACTCGTATGAACGTGGCTATGACGAAGGCTTCATCGATGGCGAGGACTATGCGCTGACGCGCCGTATGGGACGCTTCGGCTACAGCAGCGTTTACAGCTCGCCCTGGTATTACAACTACTACGACCCCTTCTACTACGATGATTTGTATTGGGGCACCTACGATCCGTTCTACTACGGCTACTACAGCTATTATGGCTGGAACCGTCCCTATTGGGGTTACACCTACGGCTATTACAGCCCCTACTGGCGTGGCTATTATGGCTACTATGGCTGGCGTAATCCCTATTACTATGGCGGCTTCTACGGCGGTTACTATGGCGGATGGCATCGTGGTGGCTTAATAACAAGAACTCGTGTCCATACAGATCCGAATTACCGTAGTGGTAGAGTTAGTGGTGGAAGTGTTCGCAGTGGTATTGGTGGTCGTTCAAGCAGTTATGATCGTGTCGTTAGCGGCCGCAATCGTACAACTACAACGACTCCTACTCGAGATAATTCCGGTCTGTATAATCGTTCCGGAAGTCGTAGTACGACACGTCCGACGGTAACACAGCCTTCATCATCTTCTTCCTCTAATCGTTCTTACTCACCTTCTGTTTCTTCAAGTGGTAATCGTACGAGTGGAGTCAGTAGTTCAAGTAGCAGTCGAACCAGTGGATTTAGTGGTGGCGGAAGTCGTACTACTGGCGGTGGTGGCAGTCGCTCCAGCAGTGGCTCGCGAGGCGGCCGTTAAGTATATTGAAATGTATCGAACTTTTATGTTCAATTCTTTAATTTGATCTCATCATGAAAAAATATTTTATATTGTTAGTGTGGGCAGTATCTGCAAGTCTCTATGCACAAGATACTTACACAAACCACACGATGGTTAATACAACAGATGTCTTTGGCTCTGCACGTTATGTTGGCATGGGTGGCGCGATGGGTGCTCTAGGGGCAGATATGTCAGCCATGAGTAATAATCCTGCAGCAATTGGTCTATTCCGCAGAAATGACTTTAGTGTCTCAATGGGTGGTGCATTCCAAGATGCCGCTCCTTTTGACCAAGATGGTCGTGGCCATTACTCTTTTGATCAAGTGGGTCTGGTAGCTTCGTTCTCGGATGGTGATGAATCTTATCTTAATTTGGGATTCAATTTCCAAAAGAAGGCAGATTTCCGGCATTCTTTTTTTGCTGCCAGTGATAACATGAAAGGATACACTCAAGCTGCTCTCCTTGCTGGTATATATGGTGATTTTGCTTATGGTGAAGGTGCGTTGTCAACACAAGCTGCAGAATTGCTATATGATATGCCAAATAATGTTGACTCCAAATGTACGAAAAATGAGTGGAACCGTTTGGCCAAAGGTAATCTATATGGCTTTGATATCAATATTTCCGGTAATATAAATAACCGTTTTTTTCTTGGCGTGACGATGGGCATCGACATGCTCAGGTATAGCTTTGATCAACAGTATCTGGAGGAACGAGATGGCAATCAGGCGGCTTATAATATTCAAGATTATTTCTTGGCAACAGAGAAAAAAGTAAAGGGTAGCGGCGTGAATCTCAAACTCGGTACCATCATCCGCCCCATCGAGGACAGCCCCTTCCGATTCGGCGTGACCGTCGAGACTCCCACATGGTATACTTTAACACAAGAAGGTAAATATTGGATTGATTCAAAGTGGAAATGGGATAGTAAAAATGAAACGACGGGAGTTAATAGTTATTCATATATGCCTGCAGGACAATATGAAACTTATCCCAGTCCAGACAATAATGTGCTTGATTTCAACGTCTTCTCTCCATGGAGATTCCGAGCATCTATGGCTTCTACCATTGAAGATTTCTTAGCATGGGATGTAGAGTATGAGTATGCTATGTATGATTACACCAAGATGGGATATCCCCGTAGCTACTATGAGGGAGGTGGCAGTAGCGTAGATATGGATAAAGATAAAGGAGTCACTAACCTTACGCACGAGGTTATTAATGGTGTGCACAATATTCGTGCGGGTCTTGAAATAAAGCCCTTCCCTGAATTTGCTGCCCGTATCGGTTATAATTATTGGAGCAAACCAATGTCTGATAATGGCCGTTGGCACCAGAATTTCAGGTCAGATGTTAACTCTTATGCTTTACAAACAGATTTCATCAATTTGAGTGCTGTTAATATGCTCACTTTTGGTTTAGGTTATCATCACCCCAAAGGATTTTATATTGATGCTGCATATAAATATCGTGCCCAAAGCGGAGAGTTTTATGCTTTCGACGATATCTATCAATCAAATGGTAAAAGTGAAGCCCAGTTCATGATGGACGCGGATGCACCATCTTCTTTACCCGCTCAAAAGCTAAATCTAGATCGTTCTAGCTTTACAGTCACCCTCGGCTGCAAGTTCTAAAGCAAAAGCATAAATCCTTATTACTCCCCCTCATATCTAAAGGAGAACCGACAGCTCTCGTAGTCTGCCGGTTTCTTTTGCAAACAATCTGAAAACTCTGAAGGTGACAGAGTGAGATGCGAATGAGAAATAATGAGTAGAAGAGGGAGGAATGACTACATTTTGATGAGGCGGACGGGGCCTTGGAGGCCTGAGGGCATGGGAGCCCAATGGGCGTAGGATGTGGGGCGATAATTGATATCAACGACATTGATATCCTCGAACTTACGCCAGGGGATGCCTTGACGGTCTAAGGCGGAGATGCGGTTGGCGGGGAGGTTGGTGACTTCGATGCGGAGGTGGTTGTCGCCTTTGCGGAGCACGCCCTGCGGCACGTCCACCACGAAGGGTACTGCCCAGGCGCAACCGAGATCCACGTCGTTGACCTTTACGCGAGCACTCTCACGGACATCGCCCAAATCGAGCTGGCAGGGCCGCTGTGTCCATTCATCTTCATTCACGCGGAAAGTACACTCATAGACGCCGGTGCCCATGAGCTCGGCAGTCTGTGGGGTGAGATCTTCCCATGTCTGTAGGCTGTCCAGCGTGAAGGTGTCTGTTACAGCAGGAGTAGAGGTGGGGAAGGAAAGGTGCCAGCCGCTGTTGAGTACAAGGGATTTCTCATGCGCCAATCCTACAGACGTGCGATCCTCTGCGGCTGCGTTGTTAGCGGCAGGGGTGGGGCTCGTCAGGAGGATGCGTGATTCTCCTGAACGAAGGCGGATACGTAACTGCCCGTCTGTCATCTCGGCCGGAAGCGTCGTGTCGCTTTGCATGGGGTTGATCCATGATGCCGATTGAAAGTCAACGGCGAGGGGCACGGTAGCGTCTATGTCATGGGGCGTGAGATTGGCTATAAAATATAGGTATGAGGGGGCACTCGTGGCTGAAGCCGATGGGTAGGTGCGTCGGATCAGCTTCAGTCCTAATTGTGTTTTCATCGCCTCTGGGCGGGCCGTCTGCAGCAACGCCTCTGCGGTCAGATGTCGGATGATGGGTGCTCCTTGTGCAGCCAAGGCGTCAAGGTGAAGTCGCAAGGCCTCCGAGAGGCGACATCCATCGGGAATAATGATGGCGCGGTAAGGGGTGCCTGCGGCTGTGCGTAAGCGATGACCGTCAAAAGTGGTCTGCAGGAGCTGGCGCTCGCTGATATAGTCGCTGTCAAAGCCCAAAGAGTCGATGGTGAGGATGGTGCTGCGGAAGTCGGCTGCCTTGGTTCCCATCGAGTGGATATCGAACTGCATCAGGCGCTGTGGCGTGCGCTGGTGCCACAGATCGCGGACGGGCAGATACACCAGGAAGTCGTTGTCAGGAAGTCCTGATTGGAGAAATCGCTGGCAGCGCTCGATGTATTGCATGAGATAGTCGGCATCGCGCCAAATGGTATTCGTAGGCGACATATCCACGGAGGCATAGAACTGCCAGCCTGGCCAAACGGCATCCTTGGGGGAGTAACACGTGCCGTGAAATAACATGCGATTGACACCTGCGCAGAACATCAGGTCCAGATCGGGCTTCATCTGTGAGAGGCTGGTGCGAAAGTGTTCCGTGAGCCACGTGAAGCTCTCTGCGCTGGTGAGGGGCTTGCCGGTGATGTGTGCTGCCGAGGAGGCATATTTCAGCATGGAGAAGTCCGAGTCGTTCCTGCGCGTCATGCCCACATCTTTGCGTAGCCCCTTGACGTTGAAATCGGTAAGCCCGAAGCCTTCAATCTCTGGTATATCCACGGCAGCATACACGTCGATGAGGTTGGCGGGTGAGCCGTGCGCCTGATTACGGATCTTGGCGCCGTGAGCGTGTGCCCAACGCGTCCATTGCTCCGTAAAGTTCTGGAGAAGTAAATCCGCCAGCGTCTCGCGATAGTCGCTTATGACATCGGCATCGCCGTCGATGAATGCAGGCAGACGGTCCTCCAAGCGGTAGCCTCTGCGGCGAGCAAATTCTGCTAAGAGCGTAGGCGTCCAGTCGGCACCATAAACCTCGTAGCTGTCATTGAAGAAGGTGGCGGGCCACGGCGTCCCTGTCTCGGCAAAAGCGTCGGTGATACGCTGCAGATAGTGTGCTACGGCCGTGGAGTCAAAGTGATCAATGACATAGCCTTCGCCGCCTGGGGCTGCACGCTTCACCCGTTGGCGCGTGCGACTCTCAAAGAGCGCTATCACACGGCGACGTCGTGCATCGCCAGTGGGGTAGTCGCGTTGCAGGATGAGGCGTGCAACGTCCTTTTCGGCCTGGGGCGGTTCGAGCCGGAGGCGCGTCGCCTCCTTCTTACTGACAATCGTATCCACCACAACCAGCTTGCAGGCGGCCTCTTCCAAAGGAACATCCGGGCCGCCGAAGGGCCATCCCGTGCCGCAACTCATATCGATTTGTATGCCCAACCGGCTGCCTTCCTCCATACAGAAGCGCAACAGATCCATCCAGCGCTGGGACAGGAAAGGGACATTGTTCTGCTCATGGCCCTTCACGCCGTAAATCGGCGTTATCTCCACGGTGCCGATGCCCTTGGCGGCATATTGCTCCAGATTCCAGCGCAGGTTCTCCTCGTCCACCGCCGAGCCCATCCACCACCAACGAGTTCCGGCTTTCGCTGTCGATGAGGTTTGTCGTCTGCGGACATTTACGCGACGGGCCTCTACGTCCTCGATGGCCTCGGGCTGAAACGTTCCGTGTTCGTCCTCTACGTCAATGTCCTCGAAGGTGAAGTGGTGGAGGCGGTATTTCTCAGAAGTGCCGATGTCAAGGAAACGACGGCAGCGCATCTGAATGTCCTTGATGGTAATATCATTGCATTGAGAAAGAGGCATATCCTTGCGCTCCTCCGCCTGGAAAAACTGTGTCCACGGACGGATGAAGAGGAAACTGCCACACGAGCCCGTGATGCGCTCTACGCGCAGCTGCTCATAGTGCTGGGGCGTGTCAGGGCGCATTTTCAGCCAAAGGACACGACTGGCGTTCTCCACGTGGCAGTCCCTCAGGATGATGTTGCGATCATGAAGACTCTCGCTGCCTAAGGTGAGGCAGCCGTGAACGAAGCCGTAGCGGCAATGTTGCACGATGACGCGCTCCGTGGGGCCATTCTCGGGCTGCTGGTCAGCCCATGTCCCTTTACCTCCCTTGATGACCACAGCATCATCATTGACGCTGATGTTGCACCCATGGACCAGCACGTCGCTACAGACATCAATATCCAGCGCGTCGCTGCTGGGCGCTTTTGCGTCGGCTGGCTCATGGGGCGCATAGATGGTGCATCCGATGTATTTCACGCGTTGGCAACGGTAGAGGTGATTGGTCCAGAAACCGCTGTTGATGAGGTGCACATCCTGCACCTGCACGTCGTTGCTATTGGAGATGTAAACCAGTCGCGGACGCATCGCCTCGAGATTGGTACATTCGGGGTTGAAGCGGCGTCGTATCCAGAACTCCTCCCAGAAGCGTAAGCCGTTGCCGTCAATGGTACCTGGGCCGCTGATGGTGAAATGGTTCAGGCTGTCGGCGTTCACCAATGCTGCAAAATAGTCGCGTGTCTGCCCTTCGATGCGTGTTCTCAGGATAGGGTAGTGCTTGATGGCATCGATGCCCTTGAGTTTGCCGCCTGCCGCGATGTGCAGGTGTGTACCCTGACGGAAGAACAGCGCACCACTCAGGAACGTGCCTTGCGGCACTACGATCACGCCGCCTCCGTCTGCGGCAGCACGGTCTATCACGGCCTGAATCGCTTTCGTCTGCACAACGGTGCTGTCAGCCACGACGCCGTAGTCCGTAATCACATATTGCTGTCCTAAGGTGGAAATGTCTATGCGCGTAGTGTCGGCAAACCAGGGGCTCACAGGTGTACCATCCGGCCAGACATCAATGGCATAGGTCGTGACAGGCGCATGTGCCAGGATATATAGCAAAGCCAGGATAAACTGTCTTATTCTCATGTTGGAATCTTTTTTTGCGGGGCAAATATACGAATAAGTTTAAAGCAAATGGTTTATAATGATTAATTTTTTGTGAGGTTACGAAAAAAAGTGTACTTTTGCGCACACAATTCCTCATGGTCTGATGAAGAAATATTTATTCCTCTTGCTCTGTATGCTATCAGGGCTGTATACAACAGCCTTTGCACAAGATGCTGTAACATCACATGTTACGGCCTCAGAGGTGCTGACTACGGCGAGGCGCGTGAACAATTATTTCATGGCGCAAGTGCCAGACCCTACGGCGCCGACAATCGTCAGGCGGGAACGGTCCAGCAATCTGTGGACACGTGGTGTCTATTATGAAGGCTTGATGGCGCTCTACGGCATCGATCCCAATCCCGCATACCTTGATTACACAGACCGATGGGGAGACTTTCATGGTTGGCAGCCGCGAGGTGGTGACAGGGCGACGAACGCAGACAACCAATGTTGCTGCCAGACCTACCTTGACCGTTATATGCAGACGGCCGATTCACGGAGGATAGACCATGTGCGGGCGAATCTCGATTTCCAGATGCAAACCAAGATAGGGTGGTGGACATGGGTGGATGCGATTCAGATGGCGATGCCCGTCTATACCAAGATGTATCGTATCACAGGTGACCAGCGCTATGCCGATCATGCCATGAAGATGTACGTCTGGGCGCGTGATACCCTTGCGGGAGGACTCTTCAACGAGCGTGAAGGACTCTGGTGGCGCGACAAGGACTATGTGCCTCCTTATCATGAGCCGGATGGCTCAAACTGCTATTGGAGCAGGGGCTGTGGTTGGGCTTACGTAGCCATCGTGAAAGCGCTTGATGATTTCAGCGCGCGACCGATGGACAAGACCCTCCGGCGTCATTATCGCCTATTGCTGAAGGACTTCCAGCGGATGAGTCTTGCGCTGCTGAAATGTCAACGAGACGATGGCTTCTGGAATCCCAGCCTTCTATGTCCGGGCAACTATGGCGGCAAGGAACTGACAGGAACAGCCCTCTTCCTCTGCGGCATGAGTTGGGGCATACGCCAAGGACTGCTCTCCGCACGGCGCTATCGGCAGGCTTGTGATCGTGCTTGGGCGGCAATGGCTACTGACGGCGTACATCCTGACGGCTTTCTGGGCTATGTGCAGGGCACGGGCAAAGAGCCCGCTTCGGCCCAGCCTGTAACCTATGAGCGTCATCCGGATTTCGAGGATTTCGGAACCGGCTGCTTCCTCCTCGGTGCTGCTGAATATTATTTGCTACTGAACAGGTAATGAATAGGCACCGCCTATTTATTCTGGCACATGGTTCTGTCAATACTCCCACAAAAAGAATAAGCCCTGCCGCTCATACCCGAGCCGCAGGGCCTTCTCATCCGCTCGGCCCACAGGGACGCTTCTTGAAGTGTCAAGCGACCAAAGGTCGAGCGCACGCTTGAAGAATCATCA
>JAILQO010000087.1 GCA_024698925.1 Bacteroidaceae bacterium
AGGATGAGGGCGTAGAGGCCACTCTCGTTGATGAGTGTTGTTTTCTGGGTTCCGCCAAGGGTGTCGCATTTCGCGACCCCCTTATCTTCGTTATCTACATGCTTACGCAAGGCATCGCTTGTATTGCTGTAGCCCAGCGCCTTGGCCACGTCGCGGCCCACGAACATGATTTGGTTATCTACTTGGCAAGTACGGCTCGATAATCCAACGGGCGCAAATTTGCGCCCGTTGATTTTATCCAATGCTGATTCCCGATGTCAATCGAAAATTTGATTGACATACAAACATCCCCGCACATTTCTGCTGTCAAGACATAGGAAAAGACAACTAGACGATATCCATCAATGACAACAACAATGGGGTTGAATTCGATCCCTAAACCCCTCGAATTCGATGGGGTTAGTTTCAGATTGCCATTCAGCAGAAGCGGATCTTGGATATTTTTTCGCGGTTTTTGCGTGCGTACACAGATATTTTATGTACTTTTGCAGCGAGAAACCACCAAAACAAGATTGCTCATGGCTGTTAAACAAGTAACATTAGAAGAGGCTATGGCTCGTTTCCGCCACTCTTTGGAGGTGAAACGTGCTGCCGAACAGCGTATTGCGGAAGAATGGGCTCGTAGGGGCTGACAGGCACTATCGTTTCACTATGATTCAGCTTTCGCTTGACAGAATCAACGAGCGTGCGCATTACTATGTCATGCTCTCGCCTCGATTCTAATCGCTTTGCCATCAGAGCAGCCAACGCCATAGTGGAAGGAAAGGGTTTTTATGAGGGGAAAAAAGCGAAAAGTGGCGCGAAAATTTGGATTTTCGCGCTTTAGCGCGTACCTTCGCAGCATAAAACCCTAAAATCATACTAACTAATGCGCAATATGAGACGCTTTTTCATCCTCACAACGTCACTAATATGTGCAGGTACTGCCTGTGCACAGTCTATTAACACGCCGCAGCTGGAGGGCTTTGCGTACGAAACGCAACCGACGGCTCCAACGGGTAAGGAATGGGAATCGCCCGAGGCGCTGGCGCTGAACAAGGAACAGCCGCAAGCCTGGGGCTTCCACTTCGCAACGGAGGAGGCGGCACGCGGCGTATTGCCTGAACGCGGCGCCTATTGGCAGAGCCTGGACGGCACATGGAAGTTCCATTGGTGCAAGACACCCGAGGAGCGCGCCAAGGGCTTTGAGGCTCCCACGTATGATGCCTCGGCGTGGGACGATATCGAGGTGCCGGGCTGCTGGAATGTGCAAGGTATCCAAAAGGACGGCTCGCTGAAATACGGTGTCCCCATTTATGTGAACCAGAAGGTCATCTTCGAACACCAGGTGGCGGTCGATGACTGGCGAGGCGGCGTGATGCGCAAGCCCCGCAACCCACAATGGACGGTGAATGAATATCCCAACGAGGTGGGCTCGTACCGTCGCACCTTCACAGTACCAACGACATGGAAAGGACGCGTCGTGTACATCAACTTCGACGGCGTAGATTCGTTCTTCTACCTCTGGATCAACGGCCACTACGTGGGCTTCAGCAAGAACTCACGCAACACGGCCAGCTTCAATATCACACCTTATTTAAATAAGAAAGGGGAAAACGTGGTGGCGGTAGAGGTGTATCGCAACTCCGACGGCAGTTTCCTGGAGGCTCAGGATATGTTCCGCTTGCCGGGCATCTTCCGCAGTACATACCTGACGAGTGTGCCAGAGGTGGAGCTGAGTGATTTGATAGTAAGGGCCACGGAGCTGAATGGCAATGGCATCACAGAAGAAGCTGACGCAACGATTGCCGTAGAGTCAGAAATACGTAACCACGGAAAGAAAGCTACGAAAGACCTGAGCGTGGAGTATAAGGTATATCCCGTGAAGCTCTACAGCGACGAATTGATGCCTGCTTCGCTCTCTGTTGATGAGGAGCCAGCCATCGGCAATCCCGCCGCTATGGCAAAGGGACTTCAGGCTTCTATCCACCTGCACGGAGCACTACCCTGGAGCGCCGAAGCACCCTACCGCTATGTCCTCACGGCTGCGCTGAAGAACAAGAAGGGCAAGGTGCTGGATGTACGCTCAACGTATTTTGGTGTGCGCACCGTCGCGATTCGCGACACGAAGGCGGAGGATGACGAATTCGGGAAAGCTGGCCGCTATTTCTATGTGAATAACAAGCCCGTGAAGCTGAAGGGCGTGAACCGCCACGAAACGAATCCCTGGCGCGGCCACGCTATCACGAAACAGCAGATGGAGCAGGAAGTGTTCTTGATGAAACGCGGAAACATCAATCATGTCCGTAACTCGCACTACGCCAACGCCCCCTACTGGTACTACCTCTGCGATAAATACGGCATCTACCTCGAGGATGAAGCCAATATCGAGAGCCATGAATACTATTACGGCGACGCTTCGCTCTCCCACCCCGCGGAATGGCGCAAAGCCCACGTCGCACGTAACATAGAAATGGTTCGCGCCCACGTAAACGCCCCAAGTATCGTCATTTGGAGTCTGGGCAACGAGGCTGGTCCGGGTCAGAACTTCGTAGCTGCCTACAAGGCCATCAAGTCATTCGACACGTCCCGTCCTGTGCAATACGAGCGCAACAACGACATCGTAGATATGGGCTCCAACCAATACCCAAGTGTAGGTTGGGTGCAGTTTGCTGCTGAAGGCGGCAAAGGTCCCAAGTACCCCTTCCACATCTCAGAATATGCCCACTCGATGGGTAATGCCGGCGGCAATCTGATTGACTTCTGGAAAGCAATCGAGACCAGCAACTACATCTGCGGTGGCGCTATCTGGGACTGGGTGGATCAGGCCATTTGGTGGCCCCTCTCTAACTCCCCCCGTGGGGGGGAGGACCTCAGTTCCCCTGGAAACAAGGCAAGCAATTCTTCTCAAAACCTCTCAAGCGGAAACGCAACCCTCCCCCCCACGGGGGGAGCCGGAGAGGGGCTTTTTGCTTATGGTGGCGACTTCGGCGACTTGCCCAACGACGGTATGTTCTGCATGAATGGTGTGATGCTGCCTGACCTCTCGCCGAAGCCTGAGTACTTTGACGTGAAGCACGTCTATCAGAACGTAGGCGTGGAGGTGGATAGCATGTTCAAGTTGAAAGACCGCCAGATTGTGCGTCTGAAGATTACCAACAAGAACTACTTCGTGCCGCTGGATTACGTAAATATCAACGTTGTGCTTGTGCGCGATGGCTTTGATATCGCACACAGCACCACCAACATAGATGCTGCCAGCGGTATGATTCCTATTGCTCCCCGTTCCTCTGCTCCTCTCTCCCTGCCCATCCATTTCAAGGGCGAGAATCCCAAAGCACACAGCTATGACGTGCGTGTGGAGTTCCTGCTGAAGGAGGATATGCCGTGGGCCAAGAAAGGCTACGTGCAGATGGCCGAGCAGCTGAACATCTGGGAAGTTAGCGAACCGAAAGGCCTCACCCCCGACCCAATGGGCGATGGGAGCAAGGCTATCACCAAGACTGGCGGCAGCGGCACACTCACGCTCGAAGGTAGCAATTGGGGCGTGACCTTTGACAACACAAAGGGTACAATCAAGAATTGGAAGGCGAACGGCAAGGAGTTGATAGAAGAGGATTGTGGTCCTGTCCTTGACGCTCTGCGTGCTCCTGTCGATAACGATAACTGGTACTACCAATCGTGGTATCAAAACGGCTTGCACAGCTTGCAGCACAAAGTGCTTGACTATAACATCTATACTCGCAAGGACGATGGCGCCGTCGTGCTCAACTACACCGTAGAGAGCCAAGGCACGGCAAGCCAGATTCGCGGCGGCAGCAGCGGACGCTATACGATTGTCGAGAGCGGCGGCCCGTCGGGTTTCGCCTTCACCTCCAACATCGTCTGGACCGTCTATCCCGACGGCACCATCGAGAACGAGAGCGCCATCACGAGCAACAAACCCAAAGCTATCTTGCCGCGTCTGGGCTTCCTCTTCAAGTTGCCTACCCGCTTTGAGACGGAAGGCAGCAAACTGAGCTACTTCGGTTGTGGTCCGCAGAACAATTATGCCGATCGCAAGAGCGGTATGTTCCGCGCCGTGTATGAGAGTACGGTCTATGACCAATTCGTGAACTTCCCCAAGCCGCAGTCTATGGGTAACCGCGAAGACGTGCAATGGCTGGCGCTGAATGATGCCACAGGAAACGGCATCTTCTTTGGAGCGCTGACGGGGGCGATGTGTACAAGTGCCCTCCCATGGAGCGACCTCCAGCTGACTTATGCACCTCATCCGAATGAATTGCCAGAGAGTGACCATGTCTATGTCCACTTGGATACGAAGGTCACAGGACTCGGCGGCAGCAGTTGCGGACAAGGCGGCCCGCTGGAGCCCGACCGTGTCTATGCCGATGCCCACACCTTCGGTTTCTTCATGCGTCCTATTGCTACCAACAATCCTAAGCAGATTGCCGAGAAGAACTTCCCCATCCACGGTACCGGCGACCTGCCCATCGCGATTACCCGCGATGCACGCGGCAAGGTGACCATCGTCTGTAATGATTTCAACGCCGAGGCCATCTGTTATGCCATTCAGCCACTTGGCGCGAAGCCCCTCAACGCAAAGCAACTGCTGGCCAAGAGTAAGATGTATGGCGGAGAAGAGATTGATATGCGCAATGGTGGAACCATCACCGTGTGGCACAAGGCATCACCGGATGTGAAAATCAGCCGCACGTTCCCGAAGGTGGAATTTGTGCCTGTCACCGTCTTGGCTTGCAGCAGCGAAGAACCAGGTGAGAATGCATCGAACCTCGTAGATGGCAAGCCAGAGACAATCTGGCATACGGCTTACGGCGTCACCGTCACGAAGTATCCGCACAGCGTCGATTTTGACTGCGCCGAGACGAAGACCATCAAGGGCTTCACCTACCTGCCCCGTCAGGATGGCGGCAACAATGGTAATATCAAGGGCTACCGCGTACAGCTCTCGCAAGATGGAAAGACCTGGGGCGAGGCAGTTGCAGAAGGCGAGTTTGAACGCGGTGCTGCCATCAAACGCATTACCTTTGTAAAGCCTCAGCGGGCTCGCTACCTCCGCTTCACAGCACTCAGCAGCCAGAATGGAGCTGACTTTGCCAGCGGCGCTGAATTCACGGTATTGGCCGAGTAGGAAAGGAAAGTAACAAGACTACGTGATACGATACAAATAACGGGCACCCCAATGGGATGCCCGTTATTATTTATATATATTAGGTGTATCAGTCGCTGCAATTTGTTAGCGCAGTACCTTGACAGCCTTGACGCTACCGTCAGCCTGACGCATCTGCTTAATGAGCAAGCCCTTGGCTTGTGCGTTAACGCGGCGTCCCGTAAGGTCGAAGGTGTTCATTACGCTACCTGCAACAGAGCTCTTAGGACTCTCCACAGCAACGGGGACGGTGGTAATCACGACATTGTCCAGGTAATCAACGGTATAATCAAATCCCGTTCCAGAAACCACGAAACCATCGCATTTGAAGGTGTTCGCAGCTGCATCATAGGTGAAGGACGCACCACTATAGTTGCAAGGCAATACATTTTGATAAACGCCCATGCCCCACTCAGGAATGGTGATAACACCATCTGACAGGGTTCCCTGCAGCCATGCGTCCGGCAAGAACTTAGAGAGACCCTGAATATAGAAATCATTACCGTTGAAGCCGATTTGAACAATATAAGAATCCGTCTTAGTTACAGTATTCTTATTATCGTCCTCATATTCGTATGTACCAGTCAGGAGATAAGGCTCTGTCTGCAGATCCTCGGGCACTTCCACTTCGAGCGCCGTATAGTCTGTGTAAACGATGTTGATTTTCTGGATCAGAACCGAACCTGTAGCCGTGAAGGTAATCTCATTCGTCATACCTTCCCACGTAGCCACATCGTCAGCGACGTTGAGTCCTTCAACATCAGCTACGAGATTCTTGCAGGAAGCCTTTCCGCTCACCACGCCATAGATGATGATGCGTGCCATTTGCTTAGAGGAGGAGATGGTCAGCGTATTATCCGTGTATATCTGCATCGCCTGGCTTCCGGCTACATATTTGGGAGCATTGTGGAGGGCACGACCTTTTTCAGCGAGTCCCGTTGTAAACTCATCGAAAGCGAGCTCAGATACAGCAGCTTTGTCGGCATACCCCTGCTTGGAAGCAATCCAGCGTGTGTCATAGACATCGCCCAATGTCATACCAGGATAATAGTAATAGAAATCAACGTCTGTGCTGCTGTTCAGACTGGCGCAAACATAATCGTTGCATGTGAAGAGGTTGGCCTCTGCGTCATAGTCAAAGACAAGATCTATCGGATTACCATCATCGTCAGCACCCATCAGGAAAAGATTGAAACCGTACTGATCCTGTCCGAGGTATTGACCGTAGGGGATTGTCAACTGGGTCTTGTCCTCATTGAAGGTACCCTTGACTACACTACCTGCTACGCCATCAATCAAGTTCGAAAAATAGACATCATTACCTGCGAAAGCGACAGATACAAAACCGCTGACGGCATTCACATCATACCCGTCGCTCATGAAAGCCAAAAGCGGATAATCCACCAACGAGGCTCCATCGGGCAGGGCCTGGGGCGTAGGAAGCTGACCCAGATAAATACCTACGAAGCATCCATACATATCATCAAAAACGAACGTGTGGGGCGTGGGATTCAAGATGAGATAGCTACCGCTATAATATGCCCCCGTAGCCTTGTCCAATTCGATGGTGAACGGAGCAATGTGACTGTTTTTATAACCTACTGCGAAATACTTATTACCGTCCTTCTGTCCGACGAATTGCTGGGGGAAACTGATGGAGGAGGTTTCTTCGTTCAAAGAGCCCTTCAGCCAAGCCTCGGGGAATTCATTCACCAGACCCTGAACATAGACATCATTACCCTTGAAGCCCATTTTGACGTTAGCAGAATAGCTATCAAAATCTTTAAAATCAGCGGTCATTTTGCAATTATATGGTATATCCTTGGTCTCAAGGCCTGCGGGAGGAGTCACCAATGTCAAATCCTCCACATAGGGTGTCAGCACGGTGTTCTGGTCACCATAGCCAGACCACGACTGATCGTCGGTCCAGAAGGCACAGAGCATCTGGTTCTCAGTCAGTCCAGAGAGTGTCAGGGAACCATCCTCACCAACGGCGAGCGTAATCGCATTGATGCTGGTATTCATCGTGTAATCATCACCATCCGCTGTGGCATCACCGATAAAGAGGTAGAGACCATAGTTATTTTCCAGGTCATAATAGACACATTGTCCCGTAGGAATGGATATGGTTTTGCCATCAAGACTTACGGTACCTTTCACCCAAGTGTCCAAATCATCTAAAGAATAGATAAGGTCTTGAAGATACACCGCACGGTTATCCGCAAAGACTGCATACAAAGCTCCCGTCTGCTCATCATAATATTCCACTTGGGAATAACTATCCCATCCGTAGGAATCGCCTGAACGGAGAAAGATTTTCTCTTCACCCTCCGGAGCTGTTTCGATAATATCCAATGCCGCACGCGTACCAAAAGAGGAACTGACATTCACCTTGGAAACCGCCCGATGATTCTTCTCCTTCAGGTTGGTGACAGTCTTTGTCGGAGCTTTATCCAAATGCGAAATAGCGCGTTTTCCCACGGGGAGTTGCGCAAATGAAGTTACAGCGACAAAAGCCGCCAGAAACATGAGTAAGTGTTTTTTCATACGCTTAATCTATTATAAATTGTTTTGTAATGGACTTTCTACTACACTCTTCCTCAAAAGGAAATATCTGCAAAGGACGTGATTTTTGGTGAATTGGCCAAATCTTTCATACGTTTTTCGTTATAATAGGTGAAAAACTTGTTGTTATAACCATATAAATATAAAGTTTTACGTACCTTTGCACCCGCAAAACATGAATCGATAATCACTAAACAAAACATAGAATGGCTTTGAAAGCAGGTATTGTAGGCCTTCCTAACGTAGGTAAATCCACCCTCTTCAACTGTCTGTCAAGCGCTAAGGCGCAAGCAGCCAACTTCCCCTTTTGCACCATTGATGCCCAGATGGGACAGATTACCGTCCCCGATGAGCGCTTAAATAAACTGGCAGAACTGGTTCACCCTGGTCGCATCGTTCCAGCCACATGCGAGATCGTAGATATTGCAGGTCTTGTGAAAGGAGCCTCCAAAGGCGAGGGCCTCGGCAATCAGTTCCTCGGTAATATCCGCGAATGCGACGCTATTATCCACGTACTCCGCTGCTTCGACGATCCGAATATCGTACACGTTGACGGCTCCGTAGATCCTGTGCGCGACAAGGAAATTATTGATACCGAGTTGCAACTGAAAGATCTTGAGACCATTGAGAGCCGAATGCAACGCGTCGAGAAGCAGGCTCGCGTAGGTGGTGACAAGCAGGCCAAAATAGAATTGAGCGTACTTGAAGCCTACAAAGCTGCCCTCGTAGAAGGACGCAGCGCACGAACGGTGACGTTTGATACGGAAGATGAACTGGCTGCAGCCAAGAATCTGTTCCTGCTGACAACCAAGCCCGTACTCTACGTCTGCAACGTCGATGACGCATCTGCCGCCAATGGTAACAAGTACGTTGACGCCGTGCGCGAAGCCACCAAGGACGAGCAGGCCGGTTTGCTCATCATCAGCGCACAAACCGAAGCTGATATTGCTGAACTTGAAAGCTATGAGGAAAAACAGATGTTCCTGGAAGATATGGGCCTCAGCGAGAGCGGCTGCGACCGACTCATCAAAGCCATCTATTCGCTGTTGGGTCTGCAGACATTCATCACCGCCGGCGAAATGGAAGTGAAAGCCTGGACTTTCCGTCGCGGATGGAAGGCACCGCAATGTGCCGGCGTCATCCACACCGACTTCGAGAAAGGCTTTATCCGCGCCGAGGTCATCAAGTACGATGATTACATCCATTACGGCTCCGAGGCTGCCGTCCGTGAAGCGGGCAAGATGGGCGTAGAGGGTAAGGACTACATCGTCCAGGATGGTGATATCATGCACTTTAGATTCAACGTATGATGGAAAGTCTATTTATCCATTGGAATCCAGACATGGTGGCTTTCACCATCGGGTCCTTCGGTATCCGCTGGTATTCGCTTTGCTGGTGTATCGGCCTCTTGACGGTATTCCTTCTGGAACAGCGATTGTTCAAGGAACAGAAGATCTCTGACGAGCAGTTTGAACCGCTGTTTGTCTACTCCTTCCTTGGCATCCTCATCGGCGCGCGCTTAGGTCATTGCCTGTTCTATGAGCCCGACTATTTTCTCAGTTCGCCGACTCACATGCTGGAAATGATTATTCCGGCCAAGATGGGTGCTGATGGTTCGTGGCATTTCACCGGCTATACTGGACTGGCTTCGCATGGGGGTACTTTGATGTTCATCGTGGCCCTTTGGCTTTACAGCCGTCGCACAAAGGTACCCTTCCTGACGGTACTTGACAATATTGCCATTGTGACACCTCTGTGTGCCTGCGCCATTCGTATGGGTAATCTCATGAATTCCGAGATTATCGGCAAACCCACCGATGTGCCTTGGGCTTTTATCTTCGAGCAAGTGGACCAGTTGCCGAGGCATCCAGGACAGTTATACGAAGCCATCGCCTACTTCCTGTTCTTCTTTGTGGGATGGTGGTTCTATCGCCGTCGTCCCGAGCGCGTCGGTACAGGTTTCTTCTTCGGGCTGTGCATCTTCCTGATCTTCACCTTCCGCTTCTTTATTGAATATACCAAGGAAGTACAGGTGTCGTTTGAGAACGGCATGATCTTCAATATGGGTCAGTTGCTGAGCGTGCCTTTCATCCTGTTGGGCGGTTGGTTCGTCTGGAAAGGTCGGCGCGACAGCAAAAAAAGCATCGGTTAAGACTACTCTTTATCTCATTTCATCGTGGCAAGTCGTTTTTCACAGACGGGGACTCAAGTCCAAGCACAGACGCAGACACTCTCACCGCAGCAGCTGCTCGTGAGTCATCTGACGGAGATGCCTGTGGAGGCCTTGTATGAGCGTGTGGATCAAGAGCTGAAGGATAATGTATCGCTGGAGCGTGATACGGCACCAGAGGAGTGGGATGATAATAGCTACGATGGAGAATCTGCCAATGACTCTTCCGAGACTTACGACAGCACGGCAGACTATAGCTCGCCCGACGATGTCCCGGATAATATGCCCAGCTCCGGACGTAGCATTCCCGAAACCGTCGTGGGCGAGACGCTCTCTTTCTACGACCAGCTTGAAGAGCAAATAGGCTTCTTCCACCTCAACGAACATGAGGAGGAAATCATCCGGTATCTGATTGGTTCGCTGGATGACGACGGCCTGTTGCGCATATCGCTCCAACAGATCCAGGATGAATTGGAAGTCTATCACAATATTCCCACCTCTCAAGAGGAGCTGGAGCGCATCCTGCACATCCTCCAAAACTTCGAGCCTGCAGGTGTTGGAGCCCGTTCGCTGCAAGAATGCCTGCTGCTGCAGGTGCAACATAACTATGACGCCTCATCACCCTTGAGGCAGAAATTGGAGTTGCTGCTCACTAAGGGCTTTGACAACCTGATGCTTAATCGTTGGGATCGCATCCAGCACAGCTTGCAGCTGACGGATGCCGACGTCGCACGCCTGCAACACGAGGTGCGACGCCTGAATCCACGACCAGGCAGCTCTATGGGTGAGGCTATTGGACGCAACCTGCAACAGATTACGCCCGATTTTATCGTGGAAACAGATCCTTACGGAAACTTGGTGATGAGCCTCAACAACGGTCGAGTTCCTCCGTTGCGCATCAGCGATGATGACCTCTCCTTCCTGCGCTCATACGAAGGTCGCGATACGAAAACGCTATCCCGCAGCGAGCGCGATGGTATCAGCTATCTTCGGGACCGCGTGGAGCGGGCTCAGGTCTTCATTGATGCCTTGGAACAGAGACGCCAGACGCTGCAGTCCACCATGAAGGCCATCATCCGCCTGCAACGCCCCTTCTTTGAAAGCGGCGATGAGACCCTGCTACGTCCCATGACACTCGATGATGTCGCGAAGGCGACAGGATTGCATCTCTCCACCGTCAGCCGTGTGAGCAATAGCAAATGGGTGCAGACAACCTTCGGCATCTTCCCCCTGCGCTGGTTCTTCACCTCTGCCGCACGCTTGGATGGCGACGCCGTCAGTATCCGTAGCATCAAGACGGCACTCAAGGAGATTATCGACGAAGAGAACAAACGTCAGCCGCTCACCGACGAAGCGCTCACAACGGCTCTTCAGCAACGAGGCTTCGATGTGGCACGACGAACGGTCACCAAATACCGCGTTCAGATGGGTATTCCCGTGGCGAGGATGAGGAAATGAGATTTCAGTTGAGCGTTGAGCGTTTAGAGTTGAGAGTTTAGATGTAGTGTTTAGAGAATAGAGAAAAAGTGAATAGAAGTTTGCTCATAGGTGCACGATGGCTGTCCAGCGTTTTCCGTCCGGAATTCATGCCGGTGGTGGGCTTTCTGGCTTTGTTCATGTACACCTATTTGGATTTACTGCCTTGGCAGTTCAAGTTGGCTGTCCTGTCGCTGATCGTCCTTGGCACCATCCTGCTTCCACGCTGGACCATCCGCTTCTGGCGCAAGTCAAGAGGTTGGGAACTGCATCTTCTGCGCCTACGCCAGAACCGTTATTTCCCGTACCTTATATATATATTATATTACGCCTTCACGTTTCACATCCTCAATCGCTTCCACCTGCCTTTTTATATGTCAGGCATTCTGGTGGTGTCACTACTGATTCAGGGCCTCTGCTTTTTCATCAATCTGCGATGGAAGATTTCTGTTCATGCTGCGGGTGCGGGAGGTGTCATTGGTGCGCTGGCGGCTTATGGCATCCTGTTCTCTTTCAATCCCATCGGCTGGATGTGCGTCAGCATTCTCGTCTCCGGTCTGGTTGGCAGTAGCCGTATGATCCTGCGCCAACACGATTTATGGCAAGTCCTTGCAGGTACCCTTCTTGGCGTACTCTGTGGATTCGTCGGTATTCTGTATCCTTGGCCGCTCTGATACATCAACGTTTTAGCCCCAGAAAGCAGAATCTGGCATAGTTTTTTTGCCAATTCACGAAAAATACCTACCTTTGCAGCCGATAATTCAATGTGGATAGATTTGGGCTGCTTGCAACCACAGTAAAAAATGCTAAAAGAACAACCTTGCGAGGTTGATGCATGATTACCCAATGACGTCCCATTCGTATCTTTTTATTTATATCATCAAACATTAAACTAAGAAAGAATGGGTTACTTATTTACTTCCGAATCCGTTTCCGAGGGCCATCCCGACAAAGTGGCCGACCAGATTAGCGATGCTGTTCTGGATCATCTTCTGGCATTCGACCCACAGTCGAAGGTCGCATGTGAGACATTAGTCACCACCGGACAGGTTGTCCTTGCCGGCGAGGTGAAGAGTCAGGCTTATGTAGATCTGCCTGAGATTGCGCGCAAGACCATCCGCCGCATCGGCTACACCAAGGCTGAATATATGTTCGAGGCTAACTCCTGCGGTGTCCTCTCGGCCATCCATGAGCAAAGCCCTGATATCAATCGTGGCGTGGAGCGCGAAGATCCCATGAGCCAAGGTGCCGGCGACCAAGGTATGATGTTTGGTTACGCTACCAACGAGACACCGTCTTATATGCCATTGGCTCTGGAACTGTCCCACCGCATCCTCCGCACTTTAGCCGCAATCCGTCGCGAAGGCATTGAAATGACCTATCTGCGCCCCGATGCCAAGAGTCAGGTAACGATTGAATATGGTGATGACGGACGTCCCCAGCGCGTAGATACCATCGTGGTCTCTACCCAGCACGACGACTTCATCCAACCACTTGACGGCAACCAGCAAAAAGCCGATCAGCAAATGCTGGACATCATTCGCCGCGACGTGAAGCAGATTCTGATTCCGCGCGTCATCGCCGAGATTCCCAGCCACGAAGTCCGCGCCCTCTTCAACGACCATATTACCTATCACGTCAATCCTACGGGCAAGTTCGTGATCGGCGGCCCTCACGGCGATACGGGTCTCACGGGTCGTAAGATCATCGTTGATACCTACGGCGGTAAAGGCGCTCATGGTGGAGGAGCCTTCTCAGGCAAGGATCCTTCAAAGGTAGATCGTTCTGCGGCTTACGCAGCTCGCCATATTGCTAAGAATATGGTGGCAGCAGGCGTGGCCGATGAGATGCTGGTGCAGCTCTCTTATGCCATTGGTGTGGCAGAGCCCGTAAGCATCTTTGTGGACACCTATGGCAAGAGTCACGTCCGCGAGAGTGATGGCGAGATTGCACGCAAGATACAATCGCTCTTCGACCTGCGTCCTCGCGCCATCGAAGACCGCCTGAAGCTCCGTGCACCCATCTATGAGGAAACAGCCGCCTACGGCCACATGGGACGTGAACCCCAACGCCTCACCAAGACATTCTATAGCCCCTACAGCAGCCCTGTTACCGTAGAGGTGGAGTTGTTCACATGGGAGAAGCTGGACTATGTAGATCGCATAAAGGAAGCTTTCAACCTACTATGAACATCGCCGTCTATTGTGCCTCCAGCACCAAGATTCACCCCGAATTCTTCGAGGCCGCCAGCCAACTCGGCACAGAGCTTGGCCAACGCGGTATCGGCATCGTCAATGGTGCCGGTAATATGGGTTTGATGGCTGCTTCGGCAAATGCTTGTCTGGCAGCCGGTGGCGAGGTGACCGGAGTGATTCCTTCATTCATGGTGGAGCAGAACTGGCACCACACAGGGCTCACGCGCCTCATCGAGACGCCGGACATGCACGTGCGCAAACAGACCATTGCCGATTTGAGTGACGGCTGCATCGCCCTCCCTGGAGGGTGCGGTACGCTGGAAGAACTCATGGAGGTCATTACCTGGAAACAGCTCGGACTCTACCTGAAACCCATCGTCATTCTCAACACCCGTGGCTACTACGACCCGCTGCTGCAACAACTGCAACGCGGCATCGATGAGCATTTCATGGGGGAGCGTCATGCAGCTATCTGGCGTGTGGCAACGACCCCCACGGAGGCTGTTGACCTCGTACTCTCCACCCCGCTTTGGGATGCGAGTGTGCGCAAGTTCGCAGCAATCTAATTGTAATACTTCTTAATGACGAATGACGAATGACAAATGACGAATAAAATAAACCATTTTAACGCGAGAGAAACTCTTATTCATCATTCGTCATTCATCATTCGTCATTCATCATTCGTCATTCGTCATGATGCTCTCCATATCCTCTCCCCCACTCCCGCTCCTGTACAAGCAGACTGCCGTTGAAGACAGCCTCTGGCAGGGGCGCGAATATCTGTGTCGTCCGGCTACAGACGAGACGGTAGTGGAGTCCTGGGGTATGGAAGGGCGGCCGATGCCTGCCACGCCGCAACGCACAGACAGTCTCATCACAGGCCTTTTCGTCTGCGTTCTGGTGATGCTGTTGCTGCGGCGCCTCCATCGTCCTTCGTTGCAGGAGACCATCACTAACTTTTTCTTCCCAGCCCGCACGATGAGCAGCGACAGCAAGGAGGCCAAAGAGGGACTATACCTGGCCATCGCTTCGCTGTTCTGCATCGAAACAGCCATCGTCGGCTACATTTTTGTCCAAGACCATATTATTCTTGCCAACGCGGCGTCCTCCTGGATACTTCTTGGTGGCATTGCTTTGACCTCCCTGACGTGTCTGGTCACCAAAAACATCCTCTATAGGCTCGTCCATTCCGTGTTTTTCACGAAGGAACAACGTCATCGCTGGCGTGAGAATTATGTCTTTCTGTTCACAGCCGGAAGCCTACTATTTTTTCCGCTGCTAATCTTGCACACAGAACAGCTCATTTCGCTCCAAGTTATGCTGTTTGGAGGCATTTTCGTAGTCCTTTTGGTAAAGTTTTGGTTGCTTTTGAGATGTTTTTCAACGTTTTTCTCAAAAAGTTATGGTCTTTTGCATCTTTTTGTGTACTTTTGTGCCCTTGAAATCGCATTTCCCCTCATTTTCGGGGCAATTTTGCTAGGTATTTACAACCATTTGACCATCATTTAACACGCGTAAAGCAACGAATCAGATGATTAAGAAGATATTGGTGTCACAACCCCGACCCTCTTCCGATAAATCGCCCTATTTCGAGATCGCAGAGCGACTGGATGTTGAATTTGTATTTCGTCCTTTCATCAAGGTTGAAGGCCTCAGTTCTCGTGAGTTCCGCGAGCAGAAGATTTCCATCTCCGATTATACCGCGATTGTTTTCACGTCGCGCCACGCCATTGACCACTTCTTCCAACTGGCCAAGGAGTTGCGCTACAACGTCCCCGAGGACTTGAAATACTTCTGCATTACGGAACAGATTGCGCTTTATATCCAGAAGTACGTGCAGTATCGCAAGCGCAAGATTTTCTTCGGTACAACGGGAAAGATTGCGGATCTGCTGCCCACGATGGTCAAGCATAAGAACGAGCGCTATTTCGTTCCGCAGAGCGATGTGCACAACGAGGAAATCAAGACGCTGTTGGATTCCAAGAAGCTGAACCACACGGAAGGCGTCATGTACCGCACCGTGCCCAACGACTTCAGGGGCGACGAGGTTTTTGACTACGATATGGTTGTATTCTTCAGCCCCAGCGGCGTGCAGAGTCTGTTGAAGAACTTCCCCGACTTCAAGCAGGGAGATCTGGCGATTGCCACCTTCGGCCCCACAACGGCCCAGGCTGTCAAGGATGCCGGTTTGCGTCTCGACCTGGAGGCTCCCACGCCACAGTGCCCAAGCATCACCTCTGCCCTCGCCGCATATATCGAGGCGCAGAACAAGAAAAAGAAATAATGTCTCCTTCGGGAAACACCTACCCTAAACATGAGCGCCTCTGTAGCCGTAAGGCCATTGAAGCACTCTTCGCGGGCGGAAACCGGGCATTCTCGGCTTTTCCGCTCCGTGTGGTTTATAGGCATGCTCCAGAGCTGCAGATACTCGTCTCTGTCTCCAAGCGCCATTTCAAGCACGCCGTGGACCGCAACCGCGCCAAGCGGCAGATCCGCGAAGCGTGGCGCCTGAACCGCGACATCCTCCGCGCTTCGGCTACGTCTGATGCCGCAGAAGGAACCCCTGCGCTGCCGTCCATCCACCTGGCTTTCATCTGGCTGTCCGATGAGCCGCAGCCCTCCGACCTCGTCCATCGCAAGATGAAGAACCTATTGCATCGCATCCAAGAAGACCTATGCTCCGCCAACTCCTCATCCTCCCTATCCGTTTCTACCAGCGATTCATCAGCCCGCTGACGCCGCCCTCCTGCCGCTTCACGCCAACGTGCTCCCAGTACGCTGTCGAGGCGCTGCAGAAGCACGGAGCCATCAAGGGGCTCTATCTGGCTGTGCGCCGCATCCTGCGCTGCCATCCCTGGGGCGGACATGGCTACGATCCCGTGCCGGACAAGTTCCACTTTTAAAATGCCCTTCCTGAACATCCATACCCACCAACCGCTCGCCGAGGACGAGTTTACGGTGCCTTCCTACGGCGTGCACCCTTGGAATGTGACTGCCGCTATGGATATTCCACAAGCTATTCAAGCGGCCATCCGCGGAGCGGAGTCTGAGTTCTTCCTGATTGGCGAGTGTGGGCTGGACCGCCTCTGCGCTTCTCCCTACGACCTGCAGTTGGCAGCCTTCAAGGAACAGATTGCGCTGAGCGAGCAGTTGCAACGCCCCCTCATACTCCATTGTGTCCGCGCCCTCGACGATGTCCTGCGCCTCAAGCGCGGCACCCGTCAGCCTTGGATCTGGCATGGATTCCGCGGTAAGCCGCAACAGCTGCAGCAACTCTTGGACCACGGTTTCTACGTCAGTTTCGGTTTCCGCCACAACGCCGAGAGCCTGCGCGCCTGTCCTGCCGACCGCCTTTTCCTTGAGACCGACGACGACCCACGCCCTATCCGTTTGCTCTACGCCACCGCTGCCGCCCTGCGCCATACGACCCCCGAGACGCTCGCCGCGCAGCTCCAGGAGAATTTATCTGGAATGACGAATGACGAATGACGAATAACGAATAAGGATTACCATTGCCGACAGAAGGATTATTTTATTCGTCATTCGTCATTCGTAATTTGGCAAATAATTCTTCAATCATCAACAATCATTCATCATTCCACTTCTTTTTCTTACCTTTCTTTGCGCCGCCAAAATACTTTTATTACTTTTGCAGCGCTAAACGCAAAAACAACGTGAAAAACTACCAAAAACACATCTATCAATGAAGAACAAATTTCTACTTTTAACCTTCTTGCTTCTGGGCTCCGTAATGCCTGCCGGAGCACAGGGATTTGTCGTTCACCAGAAGGACGGCACCAAGACCATCTTCACCTCTGCCGAGGTGGATAGCATTACCATGATACCCGAATCCTACAGCCTCGTGCTCGGCACGTGGTACTTAGGCTATTGGAAAAACGGCAGCGAAGTCAATGAGTACCACGGCAACGAGGTGCTGACCTTCGCCGGCAATCAGCTGTTCTGGTACGGCAAGGACTCTGGAACTGACATCTATACCATCAAGTTCTTCCCCCGCTCGCAGAGCATGACGGCCAAGAATACAACGAAGAACGAGACGTTGAAATGGACGATTTACAAATATACGGACCAGATGCTGGTTATGCGCGAAACCGATTCTGAGGTCTATCGCTACTTCTACAAGACCAAAGAGGATGCGGACCAGACGAAGATAGATCCCAACCACCGCGAGACTACCAATATCAACACCATCCTGCGCCTGGCCGAGGGCAAGACAGCTTCCAGCGTAACGCCCATGGGTAAGCACTTTGAGGGCCGCCACGCGACGACCGACGATGACCGCACCTGGCTCCTCAATCCCAGCAATGAGCCCGACAAGGCTGCCAGCCTGACCAAGTGGGTAGCCAAGACCGTGAATCTCTATCCCTATGGCACACCCATGCCTGCCGACGTGAACCAGCACTCCATCGGCGACTGCTGCGCCTTGGCCGTGCTCGCCAGCTTCGCCTATCTCTATCCCGACTTCATCCAGCACATCATCACCGACAACGGCAACAACACCTACACGGTGAAGATGTACGACCCGCAGGGACAGCCCGTGGACGTCTGCGTCAGCAATAAATTCCTCTGTGACAACAACAATAATATCGGCCAGGTAACGGGCAAGAACAACACCGTTACGTGGGCAACCATCATGGAGAAAGCGTTGATGAAATGGGAGAAAATCTACCAATGCAACGGCATTGAAGGCATCGGCACCGAGCACGTTGCGCCAACCTTCACGGGCAATGGCGAGAGCTTCGCGTTCCCATCCAACTCCCTGTACACCTCCGAGCTGAAACTCGCCATCGAGTACTGCCTCGGCCAAGGCAAAATCTGCGTAGGCGGCTTCAACGTCGGCGACTTGCTCTGCGGTTCGCTGAAGACCGTCACGGGCCACGCCTTCACCTTCATGCTCGCCAATACGGACGATGCCATCTTCAACATGCGCAACCCGTGGGGTAATGGCAGTAATGGCGAGGACGGCCAGCTGCGCATTCCCGACCGCCGCCTCATCGTGCAGACCATTGACGCCCGCATCGTCAATCCAGGCGCTGCCGCCCCCTACCTGCGCGAAGATCTGCAGCCCTACACGCCGCCGCGCTACATCCGCAAGCCCACCGACCTCGGCGTCTCCGAGCGACTACTTTTACGTGCCAAACAGAATCTTAATACTACAGAATTATGGTAAATAAACTCATCGTGATTGCCTGCCTGTTGGCAGGTAGCCTGTCCGCTGCAGCTCAGCAGATCCTGAACATCTTCACCACCACAAAGGGTGTTGTCAGCTTCTCCTTCGCCGACCAGCCCCAGATCACCTTCCCCTCACCGGAGGTGCTGACCGTCACCAGCAAGGACATGACAGTTGAATTCCCCTATGCCGAGGTAGAGAAGATCAACTTTAACGATGCCGACGCTAACGCCATCGCATCCCTCACCGTGCGCGACAACATCAGCCAGGTCCTCATCTACGACCTCACGGGCAAACTCGTTCGCAAGACCGCAGCCACCAACGGCTCCGCCTCCGTGAACCTCTCCACCCTGCGCCCCGGCGTCTATGTAGTCAAGGACGGCCGCCGCTCCTACAAGGTGAAGAAGCAGTAAGTTCTCAGACTGCTTTCAGATAAGAAAAGGAGGATTGACAGTGTGCTGTCAGTCCTCCTTCTTTCGTCATTCAATTTTCAATTTTCAATTTTCCATTAGCTTCGCTGACTTTTGTCACGACTCGGCAAATCAAGCAAGCTTGTTTGCACTCGCTGCTCCAAAAGTTGTCCATTGTCAATTAGATAATTGGTCCACGGCCCATGCACGACGTGGTGGTTAGTGCTGTGAGCGCTGCCGTAGCAGCGGCGATGAGTATGCGGAGGATAGCCTCCCAAACAGAATTCTTTTTCATAATTGCAAAGTTTAAGGGTTTAAAAGTTCCAGAGTTCTTCAAGTGTGAAGCGGCAGAGCCGAGCGTAAGTTTTGTTTGACAAAAACCTTAAAAACCCCGCTGCGCCGTCTGAGGCCGTTGGCCAATCGTGTTTGTTTCGTCTGTCTGTGCCTGAAAGCGAGCTTT
>JAILQO010000029.1 GCA_024698925.1 Bacteroidaceae bacterium
TGTCGCCCAAACCATAATAACGTTGCAAGAATATGACCTTGAACATCAGGACAACATCGAACTGCGGACGGCCTGCCGCCGACTTGCAGTCTTTCTTTACAAGGATGTCCTCCAACTCGGGACGGAACATCTCAAAATCTACGAGGGCTGTTAGCTGCTCCAGTGGGTTACCCATTGCAGACAGGGCGGCGATGGTGAGCTCATCCTCAAAGAGATTCTCGCCCTTCGGCTTCCTATATATCGTCGTTTTCTTCATAATTACGTCGTTCTGTACTGCAAAGGTACATATTCTTATTGAAATATCATCAGATTCCTCTGACTTACTGATGGTTAATTTTTAGAACGTCCCTTAAGTAAAATGAGCGAAAATACTTAAGGGCCCAAAATTACGACACAGATTGATCATCAATTAATGATTAATTAATGGCCTAATTGATGGTAATTATATGTTTTATCGTTCAACATTAATTGTCGTTAATTGGCCCATTAATTTTTCGTTAATTAATTTTTCACTATGATGAACAAGGTATGATGTTGGCTAGTGCCCCATCGGGTGGCAGAGAAAATAATGGATAAAAAACTTTAAATCCTTTGAGGTCTCATAGATTATTCCTAACTTCGCCGCCAGAATCACGATTTAACACTAAAAAGAATTACATAATATGGGAAAAGTACTGATGATTGGAGCGGGCGGCGTCGCTACCGTTTGTGCACACAAGATGGCACAGAACCCGCAGGTGTTCACTGAGTTCATGATTGCCTCACGCACCAAGGCGAAATGCGACCGCTTGGCTGCGGCCGTAGAAAAGGCAACGGGCTACAAGGGCATCCAAACCGCACAGGTTGATGCGGACAATGTGGAGGAATTGGTGGCACTGCTGAGTGCCTACAAGCCTGACATCGTGGTGAACCTGGCCCTACCCTATCAGGACCTCACCATCATGGAGGCTTGCCTGCAGACGGGCTGCAACTATCTGGACACGGCCAACTACGAGCCGAAGGACGAGGCTCACTTCGAGTACTCTTGGCAGTGGGCCTACCGCGAGCGCTTTGAGCAGGCGGGCCTCACAGCCATCCTGGGCTGCGGCTTCGACCCGGGCGTGACCAGCATCTACACGGCCTATGCCGCCAAGCACCATTTCAAGGAGATACAGTACCTGGACATCGTGGACTGCAACGCAGGCGATCACCACAAGGCTTTCGCCACCAACTTCAACCCTGAGATCAATATCCGCGAGATTACGCAGAAGGGTCTCTACTGGGAGAACGGAAAGTGGGTAGAGACAGAGCCCCTGGAGATTCACAAGGACCTGACATACCCCGAGATTGGCCCGCGCGACAGCTATCTGCTCCACCACGAGGAGATCGAGAGCCTGGTCATCAACTACCCGACCATCAAGCGCGCCCGCTTCTGGATGACTTTCGGTCAGCAGTACCTGAAGCACCTCGAAGTGATCCAGAATATCGGTATGAGCCGCATCGATGAAATCGAATATGAGGCTCCGCTGGCCGACGGCACAGGTACCGCAAAGGTGAAGATCGTTCCCCTGCAGTTCCTCAAGGCCGTACTGCCCAACCCGCAGGATCTGGGCGAGAACTACGAGGGTCAGACCAGCATCGGCTGCCGCATCCGCGGTATCGGCAACGACGGCAAGGAGCACACCTACTACGTCTATAACAACTGTTCACACCGCGCAGCCTACGAGGAGACGGGCATGCAGGGCGTCAGCTACACCACCGGCGTACCGGCCATGATAGGTGCCATGATGTTCCTCACAGGCAAGTGGGTGAAGCCGGGCGTACATAACGTCGAGGAGTTCGACCCGGATCCCTTCATGGAACAGCTGAACCAAAAGGGTCTGCCCTGGCACGAGATTCACGACGGAGACCTGGAACTGTGAACATCTACAAGTTGCTGGCCATCGCCAAACGCATCCGTAGTCCGCGTCTGAAGCTATTGGGACTATGGTGGTTTCACACCACCGGACGTCGCTATCTGGGCATCTTCATCGACCCCGTCCTGAGTTGCAACCTGCGCTGCCAGATGTGCTACTTCAGCGATCCGGAGCGGCGTAAGGAGCTACATGGAACCTTCACGGAGGCGCAGTTGGAGCAATTGGCCAACGCTCTGTTCCATCGCGCGCTGAAACTACAGATTGGGTGCGGCGCAGAGCCCACGCTCTACCGCGCGCTGCCAGCACTCATCCGCCTGGGACGAGCACACCGAGTCCCTTTTATCTCTGTGACCACGAATGGCCAGCTTCTTGACGAGCAGCGGCTCGAAGAACTGATAGAAGCTGGACTCGACGAATTGACACTCTCACTTCACGGCACCACGCAAGCTACGTATGAGCGCCTGATGCAAGGAGCCAGTTTTGAGCGCTTTCAGGCGTTGTTGCAGGCGCTGCGCACCGTGGGACAACGCCATCCTCAGTTCCACGTCCGCGTCAATTACACAATGAACGCCGACAACAAGGACGAAGTAGCTCTGCTGCCACAGCTATTCGAAGGCGTGCCCGTCAGCGTAGTCCAGCTACGACCCATTCAGTGCATCGGCAACACGGCCTACCAGGATTTCTCCGTAGCGCCGCTGATTGAGGACTACGACCGCCTCTTCCCGCCTCTGGTACAAGCCCTCCGGCAGCAAGGCATCCAATGCCTCTATCCCACCAAGGAGAACCTGCTGGTGCTGAGCCCTATCCCCCAGCCCAACCAGCAAGGAAAAGCGCCCGGAAAGAGCCGTGAAGCAAACATGGAACTGGCGCTGCAGGACTTTAGCTACTGCAACCTCACGCCGACGCTTCAATGGCAGGAGGACTTCGATGCCACACGCGACACCTTTGAGAGCTACTGCCGCCGCCACCATCGCGGTCGCCAGATACTGGCTCAGGCACTGGGATTCAAGGCAAAAACCTCTCAGACATTTCTCACCAAGCAATTGAATTATACAATCAAATAAATACAACAACAATTATGGCAAAAACAACCACACAACCCGTAGATGAACACACCGCTCGTCTGCAAGCGCTACAAATGGCAATCTCCAAAGTAGAAAAAGACTTTGGAAAAGGCGCAATTATGCGTCTGGGCGGTGAGGCCGTCGAGAAAATCGACGTGATTCCCACCGGCAGTATTGGCCTCAACGCCGCCTTAGGCGTTGGCGGTTATCCCCGCGGCCGCGTGATCGAGATCTTTGGTCCCGAATCATCCGGTAAGACAACCCTCACCATCCATGCTATCGCCGAGACGCAGAAGGCCGGTGGTATTGCAGCTTTCATCGACGCAGAGCACGCTTTCGACCCCACCTATGCCAAGAAGTTAGGTGTCAACCTCGAAGAACTTTGGATCTCGCAGCCCGACAACGGCGAGCAGGCACTGGCCATTGCTGATCAGCTGATCAGCTCCTCTGCCGTAGATCTCGTAGTCATCGACTCCGTAGCAGCCCTCACCCCGAAAGCTGAGATTGACGGCGATATGGGCGACAACAAGGTAGGTCTGCAGGCACGCCTCATGAGTCAGGCGCTGCGCAAACTCACGGCCACCATCGCCAAGACCAAGACCTGCTGCATCTTCATCAACCAGCTGCGCGAGAAGATTGGCGTGGTATTCGGCAGTCCCGAGACCACAACGGGTGGTAACGCCCTGAAGTTCTACTCCAGCGTACGTCTGGATATCCGTCCTGCCGGCAAGATCAAAGACGGTGAAGAAGTGATTGGCAACAGCGTGAAAGTGAAAGTGGTCAAGAACAAGGTCGCTCCCCCATTCCGCCAGGCACAGTTCGAGATTGCTTTTGGCGAGGGCATCAGCCACACCGGCGAGATCATAGATCTGGCCGAGAAGTTCGAAATCGTCAAGAAGTCAGGCTCTTGGTTCAGCTACAACGACTCCAAGCTGGGACAGGGACGCGATGCCGTCAAGAAGCTGTTGGCAGACAATCCAGACCTGTGCGACGAGCTGGAAGCCAAGATCAAGGAAGCGCTGAACAAGCAGGAAGACTAAGCACACCGCTTGACACAGCTTTCACTAGAAAAAGTAAAGGGGATATGTCTCTCACAGACATATCCCTTTACTTATTCAATTTTGCTTATCAAATTAATAATCTCTGAAAATGTTAGCGAAGACGTCCGTTAAACATGGATGCATTGCTAACGATTGCCGCAATTGCTACAATTGCAAAGGCAATGGAAGTGGTTAATGTAGTCATAATCCTTTTACCTTTTTAATTAAACTTGTTATCCAATTTGTGTTTTCTCACATGGGCCTCGCTTGGCCCCTTTTGTTATCCTTTGTCTTTCTTTTGACACTGCAAAGGTACGGCCTTTTTGCTAAATAAAGCGCAAATACATGCTCAATAGCATAAAAATAGCATGTTTCTTTGACCTCCATCAAGAAAGATATGTTATAAAACATTTATTGATATATGTCTATTTCTGTCACGTAAGGTGGTCATAATGTCAGCATTGTCACTTTTTAACGCAGATATTAGGTCATTCAGTTTTTTTATTGTTACTTTGCAAACACAAATAGACTAACAACCACTCTGGACAATGAAATTCATTTCATGGAATGTCAACGGGCTGCGCGCTTGCGATGGTAAAGGCTTTCGCGAGGTTTTCCGTTCGCTGGATGCAGACTTTTTCTGCCTGCAGGAAACGAAGATGCAGGCCGGACAGTTGGATATAGCCTTCGAGGGCTATGAGAGCTACTGGAACTATGCCGAGAAGAAAGGCTACTCCGGAACAGCCATCTTCACCAAGCATCAGCCGCTGAGCGTCAGCTACGGGCTGGGCATTGAGGAACACGACCACGAGGGCCGTGTCATCACGCTGGAGTATCCTGATTTTTACGTCGTAACCGTCTATACGCCCAATTCGCAGGACGGCCTGAAGCGTTTGGACTACCGTATGACTTGGGACGACGCCTTCCGCGCCTACCTGCAGGAGTTAGATGCCAAGAAGCCTGTACTGGTCTGCGGTGACATGAACGTTGCCCATGAGGAAATCGACCTCAAGAATCCCAAGACCAACCACATGAACGCAGGCTTCACGGATGAGGAGCGTGCCAAGTTCACAGCCCTACTGGAAGCAGGCTTCACGGACACGTGGCGCACGCGCAACGCAGACGTGCGCGATGTCTATTCATGGTGGAGCTACCGCTTCCACGCCCGCGAGAACAATACGGGCTGGCGCATCGACTACTGGCTCGTCTCCAACCGCCTGTTCCCACAGGTGACAGATGCCAAGATCCTCACAGACATTTTCGGCTCTGACCACTGTCCCGTTGAAGTAGATTTAGCCTAATTAGGCCCATAAGACCAATAGGCCCTATAAGCCCCATTAATTACTATTTAACCCATATGACAAACCCTAAACACGACATCAATCGCCGCGAGTTCCTGAAGAAGCTCGGTCTTGGCTCTGCATCAGCTTTCACGCTGATGACTTTCGGTAACCCCTTACGCTCCTATGCCCGTCCGGCAATGCCCGAAGGCGTTGGCGACGTGAAGATGACCTATCGCAAGCAGAACGGTTCTGGCGAGGCCATCTCCCTGTTGGGCTTCGGTATGATGCGCCTGCCGCGCGAACAGGAGGACGTAGATCGCCTTGTGGACTACGCCATTGCCCATGGTGTGAACTACTTCGACACCGCACCGATGTATGGCGGCGGCCGTAACGAAGGCGTCACTGGTGCCACCCTCAGCCGCTATCCGCGCGACAAATATTACGTGGCCACCAAAATGTCCAATCAGAACCAGGCTTTGTGGTCTTTTGAGAAATCCAAGGAGATGTACGAGAACTCCTTCCGCCAGCTACGTGTGGATTATATTGACTACTACCTGCTCCACTCCATTGGCGGTGGTGGGCTGAATGCGCTGAACGGCCGCTTTATTGACAATGGCCTGTTGGACTTCCTCGTGAAAGAGCGCGAGGCTGGTCGCATCCGTCATCTTGGTTTCAGCTATCATGGCGATGTCCGCGTCTTTGACTATCTGCTGGACCATCACGACAAGTACCATTGGGACTTCGTGCAGATTCAGATGAACTACCTCGACTGGCGCCACGCCGGTGGTGGTCGTCGTCGTGCCGACGCAGATGCTGAATACCTGTATAACCGTCTGGAGAAACTCGGCATCCAGTGCGTCATCATGGAACCCATTCGCGGTGGCGCGCTGGCTCGCGTAGCCGGGGATATTGAACAGCGCCTGCGCGGCGTGCGACCAGACGATAGTCCTGCCCGCTGGGGCTTCCGCTGGGTCGGTTCCCATCCCAATGTGCTCACCGTCCTAAGCGGTATGAACCAGATGCAACACCTCGAAGAGAACGTCGGCACCTTCTCGCCGCTACAGCCTTGCTCCGATGCTGAGAACGAGTTGCTGGCCAGCATTGCAGACCAGATGGCAGGCTTCCCCACCATCGGGTGCACCACGTGCGCTTACTGTATGCCTTGCCCCTATGGCGTAGATATTCCTGCCAATTTTGCCTTCTACAATGAGTCCGTCACCAATAAGCTGCTACCCCTCCCCGACCGTTCGGACAAGGAGTTCAGCAAGCGCCAGGATGCCTTCATCAAGGCCTATCGCGCCGCTATCCCTGCAGAGAAGCGCGCCACAACGTGCGTGGATTGCGGTGAGTGCCTCAGCAAGTGCCCTCAGTCCATTCGTATTCCCAACCAGATGAGCCGCATCGTTGAACTGACGCGAAAGAGGAAGGGATAACATTAAACCTTTGTCCGTTGCAAGTGTCTGAGGAAGGTAACTATCATCAATCATCAAGCAATTATGAAAAAAAATGCCAAGTTTCTGATACTATTTTCTATTTTATCATTCACGACGATGTCCCTCTCCGCCCAGGAACAGAAAGATGTTATTACCAAGGAAAAAGGTATGACCATCATCAACACCACGACCCTCGCGGATGACATCGAAGGTTATGCTGGTCCCACGCCCGTGAAGATCTACATTAACAAGAAACAGCAGATAGAGAAAGTGGAAGCGCTGAAGAATCTGGAGACACCTAAGTACTTCGCTCTGCTCAAGGACCTGCTCAATAGCTGGAACGGCTTAGCCGTCAAGAAAGCAGCACAGGCCGAGGTCGATGTCGTCACAGGTGCCACTTACTCTTCCGAAGCCGTTATTGACAATGTCCGTCGCGGCATCGAGTATTACAACAAGAACGTCAAAAAGTAAACATGGGAACAAAGCGAGGCCTGATGGCTGCCTGCTTGCTGCTATTGGCAGTTTGGAGCACGGCAGCACCGAGTGATGAAGATGGTAGCCTCCTGTGGCTACGCCAGAAACCTACAACCACCACCAACACGATAACAGGTGTGAAGGGTACGGCAATGACCGAACTCCAGACCTATTGGCAAGGAGGTCCCGTTGTGCTGAAACGCCAGAAGGGACTGGCTCGCGACAGCTACACCATCAAGAGTCAAGGTGAAAAGACCATCATTACCGCCTCCAACGATGCGGGTTTACTCTACGGAGCCTATCATCTATTGCGTCTGCAACAGTCTGGACAGCCTTGTACCTCGTTTGATATTCACGAACAGCCTGCCTACGACCTGCGCATCCTGAACCATTGGGACAATCCCAATGGTACCGTCGAACGCGGCTTCGCTGGCAGGAGTATTTTCTGGAGCGAAGACTCCACGAAGCCTAATCCAGCCATCATCAAGCAGTACGCGCGCGCCAATGCCTCCATTGGCATCAACGGCACCGTCCTGAACAATGTCAACGCCAAGCCCGAGGCGCTGTCTGCCGCGAGTTTACAGACCACCAAGGACATAGCAGACCAACTACGGCCCTACGGCATCCGCGTCTATCTCTCCATCAATTTTGCGTCCCCAATCAAGCTTGGTGGCCTGAAGACCGCTGACCCGCTCGATGCCTCAGTCATCCGTTGGTGGAAGGACAAGGTGGACGAGATTTATAAGCTCATTCCCGACTTCGGCGGTTTCCTCGTGAAAGCCAATTCCGAGGGCGAACCTGGCCCGCAGGACTTCGGTCGCTCACACGCCGATGGTGCCAATATGCTGGCCGATGTACTACGTCCGCACAAAGGCATCGTGATGTGGCGCGCCTTTGTCTATGCGCCGCAGAGCGACGACCGCGCTAATCAGGCCTATCTGGAATTCATGCCGCTGGACGGCCAGTTCCGTGACAACGTCATCATCCAGATCAAGAACGGTCCCATCGACTTCCAGCCGCGCGAGCCTTACAGCCCCCTGTTCACCGCGCTGACCAGGACACCCATGATGGTGGAGTTCCAGATTACGCAGGAATATCTTGGTGCCGCCAACCACTTGGTCTATCTGGCTCCGATGTGGCAGGAGTTCTTCTCGTTCGTGAAACCCTCCAGCCTAAAAGCGATGGCTGGCGTAGCCAACATTGGCGATGACACCAACTGGTGTGGCCACCATTTTGCGCAGGCCAACTGGTACGCCTTCGGACGTCTGGCCTGGAATCCTTCCCTATCGTCACGTGAGATTGCTGAGGAATGGCTCGCACAGACCTTCACCAGCGAAGCCTCGTTTGTGGCGGCGCTGTCGCAACTCATGCAGGACAGCCGCGAGACGTGCGTCAACTACATGATGCCATTGGGCCTGCATCACATCTTTGCCAATGGCCACCACTATGGTCCCATGCCTTGGTTCACGGCGCCAGGAATGCGCGCCGACTGGACGCCGCCCTACTACCATCGTGCTGACAGCATCGGTCTGGGCTTTGACCGCACACGCGCTGGAACGGGCAATGTGGGTCAGTATCCCGAATCGCTCAGCCGCCTCTATAATGATATCAATACCTGTCCCGAGAACCTGCTGGCGTGGTTCCACCACGTCCCTTGGGACCACCGCATGCAAAGCGGCCGCACCTTCTGGGACGAGCTGTGCCACAAGTACGACGAGGGCGTCAAAGCAACACGCCATTTCCTCGCCGTTTGGGATGCCATGCAACCCTACGTGGACCGTCAACGCTACGAGGAGGTGCAGCGCAAGCTCCGCATTCAGGCGCGCGATGCCGTGTGGTGGCACGATGCCTGCCTGCTCTATTTCCAGACCTTCTCCCGTCGTCCCATTCCGCAGGACGTGGAACATCCCGTCCATAACCTGGACGAGATGATGCAGTTCCAGATTCCCATCACGATGTACGAGAATCCCGAGTGCGGTTACACCAAGTAACTGACGTTGCATAAGAAAAAGAAAGGGGCCGTGTCGCTTTGACACAGCCCCTTTGCTTTGCAATATCAATCTGATGCTTACATCATGCCGCCCATACCGGGAGCACCGCCCATCGGCATTTCGGGCTTGTCCTCCTTGGCGTCGCAGATGACGCATTCTGTGGTCAGGAACATACCAGCGATGCTGGCTGCGTTCTCCAGTGCTACGCGAGCCACCTTGGCAGGATCGATGATACCAGCCTTGCGGAGGTCTTCGTAGCGGTCAGCGCGGGCATTATAACCATAGTCGCCCTTCTCACCCTTCACGTTGTTGACAACGACGCTGCCTTCCAGACCGGCGTTCTCGACAATCTGACGCAGTGGCTCCTCGATGGCGCGCTCCACGATGCGGATACCCGTGGTCTCGTCGGCATTCTCGCCCTGCAGACCTTCAAGGGCCTTGATGGCGCGGATGTAAGCCACACCGCCACCAGGGATGATACCCTCTTCGATGGCTGCGCGTGTTGCGCAGAGAGCGTCATCCACGCGGTCCTTCTTCTCCTTCATCTCAGTCTCAGAGGGAGCACCTACATAGAGGACAGCCACACCGCCGCTGAGCTTAGCCAGACGCTCCTGCAGCTTCTCCTTATCGTAGGTGGAGGTGGTGTTGGCCATCTCGTTCTTGATCTGGTTGATGCGATCCTTGATAAGCTCGCTCTGACCGTGACCGCTGACAATCGTCGTGTTGTCCTTGCTGATGGTCACCTTGTCAGCGCTACCCAGCATCTCGATGGTAGCCTGTTCCAGCTTCAAGCCCTTCTCCTCGCTGATGACAACGCCACCTGTCAGGATAGCGATATCCTCCAGCATAGCCTTGCGGCGGTCGCCGAATCCAGGAGCCTTGACGGCGCAGATCTTCAGCTGTCCGCGCAGACGGTTCACAACGAGTGTGGTCAGTGCTTCGCTATCCACATCCTCTGCGATGACGAGCAACGGACGACCAGTCTGTACGGCGGGTTCCAGGATGGGCAGGAAGTCCTTCAGGTTGCTGATCTTCTTGTCGTAGATAAGGATATAGGGGTTCTCCATCTCGCACTCCATCTTCTCCGTGTTGGTCACGAAGTAAGCGCTCAGGTAACCGCGGTCGAACTGCATACCTTCGACCACGCCGATGGTGGTGTCGCGGCCCTTAGCCTCTTCGATGGTGATGACACCATCCTTGCTGACCTTCTTCATCGCGTCAGCCAGCAGTTTACCAATCTCGGGATCGTTGTTGGCGCTGACAGTAGCCACCTGCTCAATCTTGTTGTAGTCATCACCGACCTGCTCGCTCATGCCCTTGATGCTCTCAACGACCTTGGCCACAGCCTTATCGATACCGCGCTTCAAGTCCATGGGGTTAGCGCCAGCGGTCACGTTCTTCAGGCCCTCGCGGACGATAGCCTGAGCCAGCACAGTAGCTGTTGTGGTACCGTCACCGGCATCGTCACCAGTCTTGCTGGCCACACTCTTGACCAGCTGTGCACCTGCATTCTGGAAAGCGTCGGCCAACTCAATCTCCTTAGCTACGGTCACACCGTCCTTGGTGATCTGAGGAGCACCGAACTTCTTCTCGATAATTACGTTACGACCTTTCGGGCCAAGTGTCACTTTGACAGCGTTGGCCAACTGATCTACGCCCTGCTTCATCTGCTCGCGGGCTTCAATATTGAATTTGATATCTTTTGCCATATTGCTATTTAATGATTTAAAGATTTACGATTGGTTGATTTGTGAGAACAGACTTAACGACTCTATTCGAGGGAATAAATCCTTAAATATAAAATCCTTAAATCCTGAAATGATGTTATGCCAACACAGCAACTACATCTGACTGACGCATGACGAGGTACTTTTGGCCCTCGAATTCCAGCTCTGTGCCGGCATACTTGCCATACAATACGGTATCGCCAGCCTTCAGCACCATCTCTTCGTCCTTGGTACCTTTACCAACGGCGATGACAGTGCCCTTCAGGGGCTTTTCTTTAGCGGTGTCAGGGATGATGATACCCCCGATGGTCTGAGTTTCAGCAGCAGCGGGCTCAATCAGCACACGGTCTGCAAGCGGTTGAATCTTCATAGTTCTTTTGGGTTTTATGAGTTAATAGATTATTGTTTGCATTTGCAGTCATGCGAAAGGTGTGCCAAACCGCCCTACGCTGACAAAATGGCAGTGAAAAGCACGAAGTACGGCCAAGGGAAGCACGGCAGCCATCACTCATCATTGAAAAGTCTTACCTTGCGCCGATTGCCTTTCGCTCTTACGGCGAAGTGGAGCCAGTAGGCGCCTTTGGCGTTGCGCTCCAGCAGGAGTTCATCGAAATCCTCCTGGCTCTCGTCGCTGATGTCTAACAGGATGGTGGCGTAGCGCACCAATTGCTCGATGCCGCTAACGCGGATGTCGGCAGCGCAGCCCGTCAGGTGGTTCGAGGTCGCTGAGCCTCCAACGGCCTTATTCACCGCAGGAGAACGAAATCCCGAATTAATCACTATCGGTTCCTCGTCCCCCTCTCGGCTCCCTCCCCCACGAGGGCGACTGGGGTCTTCAGAGAAGCCACTGAATGTGGCTTCGGCCCCACAAAGGGGAGCGAATCCCCCATTCGCG
>JAILQO010000031.1 GCA_024698925.1 Bacteroidaceae bacterium
CCTCCGTCTCATACCCGTTCAGCCACCCGGAGCTTGGCGCTCCTGGCGCGGGGGTTGCGCGCGAGCTCCTCCTCGCTCGGGAGGATGGGCTTGCGGTAAACGGAACGCAGCGTCTGCAAAATCAATCTTGCCCTGTGCATCCACAGTCACGTTCTCCAGCAGAGCATTGCGGCGGATAGCGTTATAGATGTCAGGCTCGTTCTCCTTGGAAAGGTTGATCACCTTGGCGTAGCAGCCGCCTTCCAGATTGAACACGCCCTCGTCGTCCCAGCCGTGCTCGTCGTCGCCAATGAGAAGACGCTTGGGGTCGGTAGACAGAGTGGTCTTGCCGGTGCCGGAGAGGCCGAAGAAGATGGCGGTATTCTTGCCCGCCATATCGGTGTTGGCAGAGCAGTGCATAGAAGCTATGCCCTGCAGGGGGAGGTAGTAGTTCTGCATAGAGAACATACCCTTCTTCATCTCACCGCCGTACCAGGTGTTGATAATGCACTGCTCGCGGCTGGTGGTGTTGAAAGCTACACAAGTCTCAGAGTTCAGACCCAGCTCCTTGTAGTTCTCTACCTTTGCCTTAGAAGCGTTGTAGATAACGAAGTTAGGCTCGAAGTTAGCCAACTCCTCCTCGGTGGGCTGAATGAACATATTCTTGATGAAGTGTGCCTGCCAGGCTACCTCCATGATGAAGCGGACAGCCAGGTGAGTACCCTCGTTAGCGCCGCAGAAAGCGTCAACAACGTACAGCTCCTTGTTGCAGAGCTCCTTGATGGCGATTTCCTTTACCTTTGCCCAAACTTCCTCGCTCATGGGGTGGTTGTCGTTCTTGTACTCCTCAGTTGTCCACCATACCTTGTCCTGGCTCTGTGCATCCTTTACGATGTACTTGTCCTTAGGAGAACGACCAGTGTAGATACCAGTCATCACGTTGACAGCGTTCAACTCGGTGTTCTGGCCCTTGTCGAAACCTGTCAGACCAGCCTTTGTCTCCTCCTCAAAGAGGAATTCATAAGAGGGATTGTGGGCAATCACGGTGCTACCGGTGATGCCGTACTTTGTCAAGTCTAATTTTGCCATTTGTTAATCAAATATTTGATGGTTAAACGTAGAAACATAGATGCCAACAAGGCGCATTTCGCCTAAGGCGCTGCAAAATTAGTCTTTTCTTTTGAGCTGACGAAAAGAAAGACAAAAAAAATCTCCAAGAGCCTTTTATATTTATCTTTCATTTACACTTTTGCAAGGCTGATTTGGCAAAACCTTCGCTTTTATCTATTTAACCCAGACTCGATGTGTGGAACCATTGTTGTAACCTATCTAAACAATGTTGTTCCATTCAGCGAGGCATCGCTGCTTTCGATCTTCAGTGTCCTATTGTTCACAGGAATGACAACGAGGGAGTCTGAACCCAACAACTTCTCCACCCATTCGCCTTCAGAGTCGGGGTTGTCAAGATCGCCCGTGAACTCCATCGCCACTTTGTCATAGTAAAGGACAGCTTTATGCTCAGATAGAGTTATGTTTTTGATGAGGAAGTTGTCACAAAGCTCATACTCCACAGAAGTGGAGAGATTGCCATAGCCCTTATGGCCGTCTATCACTCCATAACTGCTAACCAGAACCATCGTCACGCTATTCATGTCATCGCCATTGCTCCATCGGCCGAAGATGGGGCTGTCGTAGTAAACGGTCGAGCCCACACTCGGTTCCTTCGTACCACATGGCATGGCATTGAAGGCTTGGTTGTAGCTCTCATGTGAGCGCTCGAGTTGAGATGTGACGTCGCGTGCCGTGCCGCCAGTATCTACGAGGAACATGGCGCTGGGATTGGAGCAGAGGGCTATCTTGTCTGCCCCTTTCACCTCCAGGGGATAAGGCATTACAAGCGGGTAATCGAGGTTATCAAACTGACTGCGCAGCCGTCCTTCACCTACATATTCAAGATCACCCTCGATAATCTTATAGACCTGCTTCTGATTGACCAGCACGCGGCCTTCACAGACGCGGTCGTAGAGACGCATGCGGCTGTCAAAGGCTTTCTCGAAGCTTTTATCCGGGTGTGCGATGTCATAGACGAAGAGTATTTCATGACTGGGATTCATGGCCAACAGATAGCCATTTTGAACCAAGTCTTCACGTACGGCCCCATCGCGCTTGGGTGCTGAGTGATTGACGATATCGCTCAGAAGCTCGTTGCCCTCCTTGTCGATGACGGCCCAGGTGTGTGCATCCTTCCACACGACGGCATAGCCCTCGTTGAAGCGGTTGGCAGCGTAGTAGTCAGTGGGGATAACCACCTCGCCCTTTTCATCGAGATATCCCCAAAGCATACCGCCCTTGCCGTCGTCGGCACAGAACAGAGCACGACCACAGAAGAAGTTACCCGCATCGCGAGCCAATACGGAGAATGCCTCCTTGCCGCTGCGGTCGATATAGCGGAGCTGGTCATTGCTATCCACCACGGGAGCATATTTTCCCGTGAAGGCGCCCACTTTCTTGTAGCCCTCCCCGATGGGCTTCGGGTCTTTCTCGGTCTTGAAGAAATAATAGAGGTTCGTCCCCTTGTCGAAGGCCGTAAAGATGCCGTTCACGGAGGAACTCGGTAGCATCAGGTTCTCGGGCAGTTCAATGATGTCGCCCTCCAGATTCATGAGGAAGGCACCGTCGCCGCTATTGTTCTCAAAGGCCAGATAGTCGATGATACCTACAGTGTTGTTCTCGCCGCTCGTTGTGCCAGAGCAAGCAGTCAAGAGAGCTGCGCACAGCGCCACCAGCGCCATACACAAGGTTGAAAATCGTTTGTTCATAAGTTTAAGTATGAGTTGAGCAAATACATTTATTTTCACAGTTAGCGTTTGGATGGAATAAGCGCTTTCTGCGTCGTGCCGTCCGCGCGGCGGAGAATGTGAACGCCTTTACCCTGTACAGAGGAGCGGTAACCGCCAAGCGTGTAATATTGATTGCCAGTAGCTGACAATCTTGCTCCGATGTTGGCGATGCCGACGGGAAGAATGTTGGGGAATATCACTCCCCAAGGAGATTGCCGGTATGCATCTATTGCCTGATCAGGTACGTATAACATAGCCTCTGTGTTGGCATCTTTGAAGGCATTGGCATTCAGCGTGGGAGGGTCGAGGGCCAGACATTGAACCACGTGTAATTGTGCACACGCGCCAAAGGCATAGGCTCCCAGTTCTTTCGTGGTCGCCGGCAGTGTCACTTTTTCAAGATGACTTTCGTAGCAGGAATAATTTGTAACGAACTCTGTGCCGTCAAGCACAGAATAGCCTGCGCCCTTCCTGGCTGGCGGATAGTAGATGAGTTCACTATCATCAATGAGATACAGCACGCCATCCGCAGACTTATAAACGCTGTTATCATCGGCCACATAAATAGCCCTTAATTGGGGGCAATAGAAACATCCTGTTCCTATGCTTGTCACGCTTGCAGGAAGAGTGAGTGTCGTCAACCCATTACATCCCTGGAAAGCGCCGTCACCAAGCCTCTCCAGCCCTTGGTTCAATTTGACAGATGTCATCTTTTCACACTGGTAGAAGGCATTGGGCGCGATGGCGCTCACGGTGGTGGGTAGCGTAACAGTTCCTTTTTTGTAAGGTGGGCAATAGATGAGAGTCTCCGCCGGAATGCCTTGATACAGGACATCATTCATAAGCATGAAGTGTGTATTATCTGGATCCAGCGTCAGCTGCTGAATGCTTGTCGCCCCTGCGAAGACGGCCTCTCCAATCGACGCTACTAGCGCTGGAATATGAATCGCTTCCAACGCTGATGAATAAGTGAAAGCGTTGTCATGAATCTCCAACAACCCTTCTGGCAGAACTATGCTGCGCAGTTGGTGGCAGTTACTGAAAGCCCATTCGGGGATGGTGTTAAGCCCTGAGAAATATTGAAGTTCATTGAATGTCGTGATATCTGTTTTGTAGAATGTCCTGCCGATATCCTCGACGCTGCGCGCTTCGCCATAAGAGAGCAATCCATCATGGTTCGTGTCCCAGTTCGCCACACACAGTTGCTTCACCAGCGGGTCCTCGAAGTCGATAATGTTTTCAAACGTAAAGTCATAATGCCCAGTGGCAATGATATGGTTGAATTTCGACCATGACATTGTCGTGCTGAACGCCTTTTTGCAACCTTGTACATTGGGTACAATCAGCAGGGCATCGCGAAAGTTTCTCTTATTGAACGTACTGTCCGCTATTATGAAAGGATCCCTGAAACCGACTCTTACAACCTTAATGTCCGCTACATAGCTGTTGAAGGCGTAGTTGCCTATTTTCTCCACACTACGTGGCAGCTCCACGTGAGTCATATCATCCAGATGGTTGAAGGCATAACTACTTATCACCTTGATGCCATCCGGAATGGTGACGCGTTGCACCAGCTGCCCTTCGGCATGAGAGGGAGAAGGAGGAAAGCGGAGATGATGTGTGTAGAAGATAGGATTGGAATCTGCAGTCGTAAATGTGATGAGGCTCCATTTTTCCAAAGCACGGCAGAAAACCTTCTCTAAGCCCTTGCATTGTTTGAACGCACTCTTGCCGATGGTGAGAGTGTCTTCATTGAAGAGTTCCAACGTTTTGATGTTTTTGCAGTTGGCAAAGGCTTCTTCCCCAATGTTCTTCAGGTTACCGGATAGAGTCAGTTGGGTTAGCCCTGTACAACCTTTGAAGGCATCGTTGCCGATGGTTTTCAATTTGCGCGGAAGGTTCAATTGAGTAAGGCCCGTGCAACCAGTAAAACCACTGAGGTTTTCAAGTGTTTCAGGGAACTTTACAGATGTGAGAGCAATGCAGTTCTCAAAGGCATAGGGCGCTATATCGGTAAGGGTGTTGTGGCTGCTGAAATGCACATTCTTCAGCTTGCTACAGCCGGAAAAGGCATACTCCCCGATGGTCGTAGCACCACCCTCGAAGATGACATCGGTCAATGCAGCACAATCCATAAAAGCTTTTTGCCCCACTTCTACCGTCGGGAGGATACGAATAGAGGTAATTTCTCTATTACGAAAGGCCTCATCATAGATACCCACGACATCCGCATCCACATAGATGGTATCATATCGAGGTCCTGCAGGCAGAAAAGTCACAGACTTCTCCACCAAGTAGTAGAATGATACATGCTTAGGTACTACAACTCGGTCGACATCGCTTCCTGCCACGTAAGCTTTATTATCGCTTATGTAATAATAAAGACTGTCATGATGTCTTTTCTGTGTATAATAAAAATCAGGCATTGCTGATAGCTGTGAGCATAGACACAGCAAGGCAGAAACAAGAAGAAACTTGGGTATATGATTTCTGTTGTTTACGTTCATAGATGTTTTTTGAGATTGTTACTTCGCAGTCTTCATGATCTTCCCGACGGCATTGCGGTAGCCCTTCACACCTTTGGGATTCAGAATCCACAGGTCGCAGCTTTCATGAGCGCCACCCATGCCTTCTGCCCAATCCTCCAGCACGACGATATTACCCAAGGCGTCAATATGCATACGGCAGAACTGTACATACAGTTCATTCTTTAACATGCCGTCAGGCAGGCTGGGATGCTCGCCTAAAGCCACGGGGGTGTCAAAGGCACCGACCTCAAAGAACTGAACAGCATACTCTTTACTGACATCAGAGTATGTAACAAGACTGCCGTCTGGAAGGACACCCACCTTGTAAAAATCTTCCGCTTGTGTAGGAGGCACCTTGAGGTATTCTTCCCAAGTGCCAGGCTCCTTCACATTCATGCGGAAGATACGGCGCTTCACAGCAACATATATATAGTCACCCTGAAGCGTCATCTGATATTCCTTCAAGGGATTGGGGGTGTACCCCTCGTTCTCCTTCAGCTGAACGAAATAGGGCTGGTTAAAGAGCTTGAAGTACTTCGACTTGCCCTCTTTCGTAACCTGCCACACGGAACCGTTGTCCACACCCCAGCAGGTGCCGTTGGCATCCATCTGACAATGTTCCATGACGCCAAAGCCCTTCTCTACAGGGAAGCGGATGATGGCTTTCATCGCTTCCAAGTCATATAAGACATAGTAGTCGGTTGTCCAGGAAGAGCCTGGTTCGTCTGGCACTTCGATATAATACAGAATGTATTTCCCGTTATGGGCTACAATCTCCATCGCCGTCCCAAGCTTCGGGGAGGACGTCACCGATTTGCCATCCCAGATGCGCACGTATGTTTTGTTACTCCCCGGCATACGATGTTGCAGCATCAGTTTGCCGCCCGAGTACCAGATATTCCTGATTTCCGGGCGGGCACCCTCATAGATACCTTTGATGCCAGGGATGACCGTCGTCACCACCCCGGTCTGGTTATCAATGGCCAATACCGCGTTGTTCTCATCGCTTTCCAAGATGTAAGTAACACTGTCGGCGAGCGCCATGTGCCGTATGCCATATTCATAGCAGCACCAGCGTTTCTCCGTGGGTTTCTGCTGCGTGGTACGCGTGTTGGTCGCAGTTCGTGAGTTCGTTCGTTTCACTTGGGCCTGACTGTTCAACGTCAAGACTGCTGTCAATGTCAGGAGCAGTACTTGCTTTGCGAAGGTTGTTTTCATTATCTTCTGGTTTTAATGGTTGGGTTATCACAGATTCGTCTTCTTGCTCTTGGGCTTGAGTCGTGAAATCGCTGCAAAGGTACAACTTAATCCCCACAACGAGCATAACTTTTTTATGGCATATCGCGAAGGGTTATGTCTTTTCCATGTCTTTTCTATGCTTTTTAACCCCACTACTTGCAATTTTTTGCTCTTCTGACGATTATTTCATACCTTTGCACGGCGAAACAACAAATGTCTGAGGAAATATCCAACAAGTATCAACAAGTGTCAGTTATGAAATACGAGAAACTGTGTCGTGCCATAGAGGAACAACTGCATCGCGAGATGCACACACCCGCGGACTTTGAATACCTGTCTGAGCAATTGCAGAGACAGACGGGCGATTCCGTCAGCAGCACTACGCTCATGCGTCTATGGGGCTATCGTCCGTCTGTGACGGTGCGCACAAGTACGCTTGACATTCTGGCGCGTTTCATCGGTTATGAAGATTATACGCATTTCAATAGCGCCTGTATGGAAGAAGATGCACAGGCGGAACCAGCAGGCATCGTCGAGGAAGTCAAGGAGAAACCTTCCCGCTTCCACTACGGATACATGGCGGCAGCAGTGGCCGTCATTGTGGTCTGTGCCGGAATGTTTCTGTTTTTCAGCTTACGGTTCAGGCCCACTGAAGAAGTTGCGGCCCAGCGGTCCCAGCCTCATTTCATCACCAAACTGTCTGAACTGGGCAACAACCGAAAATATCTTATTCATACACGCCGTGACCGGCGGGGTATCTTAGGTATTAGCAGTCGCCATCTGGCCAGTACCTACGGTATAGCCCGCTTTTATCATTGTGATGAGCCCTCGCCTTTTGCACTCATTCAATACGAAGATAACTACTACCTGTATAGCGTGCAGGAAGACCTTTTCGTCAATGTCTTGCAATATCTGACCAATCAGCCCCTGCGACAAGATTTTGGCAAAGAGAACTGGTGCGCCTTTGATATTCGGCCGGAGAGAGGCTGCTTTGTCATCGATTTCAAGTCTCATACAAAAGTCTATACCCTGAATGTGAATGCAGGTGATGGTATCATCATCGATGATTGGGGCACCACCAACGGCACCTATGATGATGGCAATCTATTCATCCTGGAGGACGTTGGTCCCTTTGACCCTACAGAAGCTTTCATCCTATTACAAAACTCGCTGACAGACTGAAAGTTGACAATATCAGTCTGTCGGCGAGTGGGGAATGTAATAGCGATGGTTACAGCTTCTCGCCGTAGCAGAGATCGCCACAATCTCCAAAGCCCGGGACGATATATTTGTTGGCGTTCATGCCCGGATCGATGGCAGCACACCAGACGGTAGCATCCTCCGGCAGCGTCTGACGCAGTACGTCCAAACCTTCGGGGGTGGCAATGACGCAGCAGATATGGACCTCCTTGGGGTGACCAGTCTTGACCAAAGCTTCATAACTGGCTGCCATCGAACCGCCGGTAGCCAGCATGGGATCTACGATGACGAGCGTCTTGCCCTTGCATGAAGGAGCTGCCATATATTCTGTGTGAATACCTACCTCGGTGTGTTCGCGGTTGGTGTACATACGGTAGGCTGAGACGAAACCGTTGGCGGCCTTGTCAAAGACATGCAGGAAACCCTCGTGGAAAGGCAGGCCTGCACGCAGTACGGTGGCAATCAGCAGGTCATCCTTGGGGACGGGAATATCGAGTGTGCCCAGCGGAGTGGTGACGGTCTTGGCCTTGTAGGTGAGCGTCTTGGACAGCTCAAAAGCCATCATTTCACCGATGCGCTGAACGTTATTGCGGAATAGCAGTCGATTCTTCTGGTACGTTTTGTCACGCAACTCTGCCATGTACTGATTCATGACGGAGTTCTGCTCTGCGAAATTGATAATCTTCATAGTGGTAGTTTATAAGCGTTTTTTGAATGATTAAATGGCTATTGATTGCTCACCACCAACGCATTACCGGATACGCGAATCATGTAGCGATACAATTTGTTCCCATCATCGCTAATACCGAGATTGTTGAGGTTGTAGGCGCGATTACATTTGCCGCAGGTGGCACGTTGGTTGAGTTCCAGCGTCAGGGCACGCGTGATGCTCATGTCTTCGTAGCAGCGGGGACAAACACGATCGAAGCAGACCACGCGACTCTCCGAGGAAAGCTGTTCCGCGATAATAGGCGTACCAACGATGAGACCGCTTAATCCCAGTATGTAGCCGGCTTTGACATCCTGCTCCGTGCGATTGTAGGCGTAGTCCTCGCGAATACCGGGACTTGAGAAGACATATTGATTGTTCTGGGGCGTGATGGTGCAGAACTCGCCCGGGTTGTGGAGGGCGGCATTCAGCTGCGGCACTAATTGGGCATTCTGGAAGGCAAAACGCGCCACATGGCGGCTGTATGTCTGCTCCGCCTCGGAACAGGAAAGGAGCCCAAGACTGACGGAAATAATAGAAATAATAAATAATAAATGATAAATAATAAATGACAAAGAAGCCCCAAATGATAAAGAAGCCCCATAAGGCCCATGAGGCCCACGGAACCAATGGGGCTTATGAGCATTCTTTGTCATGGATTATTCCGCGGCTAATTTCCGTTCTGCCTCGTCCACGCGCTCGAAGGAGAAACCGTCAAGCACGTGCTGCATGAGGGCAGCAATCTCCTTGTTGCAAGGCTGACCGATGGAGCCGGCATGTGTATGGTGTACTTCCTTGACGGGTTTGAACTGTCCGGCCTCGATATCCAATCCCACCTTCTTGTAGGCATCGCGGAAAGGCATACCGTTGGCGGCCAGACGATTGACCTCCTCCACGGAGAACATAAGGTCGTAGCGGGGATCGTCAAGGATATGGTCGTTGACCTGCATTTTATTGATGATGTACGAGGTCATCTGCAGGCAGTCCTTCAGTTCTGCGAAAGCGGGCAGGAAGACCTCCTTGATAATCTGCAGGTCGCGGAAGTAGCCACTGGGCAGGTTGTTCATAATGAGCATAATCTGCTGCGGCAGCGCCTGCAGCTTATTACACTTGGCACGTGTCAGCTCGAAGACATCGGGGTTCTTCTTGTGGGGCATGATGCTGGAGCCTGTCGTGCACTCATTGGGCAACTTCACGAAAGCGAAGTTCTGCGAGTTGAACATGCAGGCATCGAAGGCCAGCTTGGCGATAGTTCCGGCTACGGAGGCTAAGGCAAAAGCCACGTTGCGCTCCATCTTGCCGCGTCCCATCTGAGCATAAACCACGTTATAGTCCATCGAGTCAAAACCCAATAGGTCTGTGGTCATCTGGCGGTTCAGGGGGAAGCTGGAGCCATAGCCTGCAGCGGATCCCAACGGGTTGCGGTTCACCATCTTATAGGCCGCCTGCAGGAACAGCATATCGTCCGTGAGGCTCTCGGCATAGGCTCCGAACCAAAGGCCGAAGCTGGAGGGCATAGCCACCTGCAGGTGCGTATAACCTGGCATGAGGACGTCGCGATAACGTTCGCTTTGTGTCTGCAACTCGTCAAAAAGCACCTTCACGAGATCTACAATCTCACGCAGTTGGCGACGCGTCCAGAGCTTCAAGTCCACCAATACCTGGTCGTTGCGCGAGCGACCGCTGTGGATTTTCTTGCCGACATCGCCCAAACGGCGTGTCAGCAACAACTCCACCTGCGAATGGACATCCTCTACCCCATCCTCGATGACGAACTGTCCAGCACGAATCTCTTGGAGGATGTGGCGCAGCTCTTTCAGGAGTACTTGCAGCTCATCGGCTGTCAGCAATCCGATGCTTTCCAGCATCGTGATATGTGCCATAGAGCCTAAAACATCGCTCTCGGCCAGATAGGCATCCAGCTCGCGATCGCGTCCCACCGTGAACCGCTCAATCTCGGCGGTCGGGGTGAAGTTCTTTTCCCACAACTTACTTGCCATAAGGTATCATTGCCAGCATATCGGCGAGTTTCTCGACACCCTCCTGCAGTGGCTTCTTGGCCATCTGCTTCATGAAGAAGTTGAGTTCTGCGCCGATGGTACATTTCATTTTGCTCTCGTAGGTCGAAGTCGGGAGCATCTGTATCCAGAGGTTGGCCGCAAGGGGTGCCCCTAAGACCTCGAATTTCACGCATTTCGGGTCATCGCGCTCCACAATCTGCAGAGAGATGTTACCGATGGGTGACCCTGTAATGCTGATGCTGTCAGCGGTGAATTCCAGTTTCTGCACCAAGTCCTGAATCTGAGCCAGTTTATCCTCGGGCACCTGACCAGAAGCGCGCAACTGATCCACGAATGCAGGATCGTTCATGCGCTCCTTCATACCCTCTAAGTTACGCAGGTCAGAGAGTTTGGAGAAGACGCTGGCCTGCGGGTATGGAATCTGCTTAACGTTACTTTCGAATTTTGTCATCCGTTCCAGTGTGCCGGATCGCGGCGCCATTCATTTAATACTTCCACGTCAGACTCGCGAATATAGTCCGTAGCGAGGGCTTCAGCTACGACGGCCTCGTAGTTGGTCAGCGTTACCAGCTCTACGCCAGCTTCCTTGAACGCCTTCTTGGCGACATCGAAGCCATAGGTGTAGGCAGCTACCATACCGATTACATCGCAGGCATTGTTACGAATAGCCTCAACTGCCTTCAAACTGCTGCCGCCTGTGGAGATAAGGTCCTCAACAACCACCACTTTCATGCCGGGTCGCAGTTCGCCCTCGATGAGGTTTTCCAGACCGTGATCCTTGGGTTTGGAACGGACATAGACAAAGGGGAGTGATAGCGTATCAGCCACTAACGCACCTTGAGGAATAGCACCAGTAGCTACGCCGGCAATCGCATCCACCTCAGGGAAACGTTCCATGATGATGCGTGCCGTTTCTATTTTTACAAAAGAGCGCAAATCCGGATAGGACAGCGTCTTGCGGTTATCGCAATAGAAAGGTGATTTCCAGCCGCTTGCCCACGTAAACGGATTAGCAGGCTGCAATTTGATAGCCTTGACTTTCAGAAGCTTATTGGCAAAAATCTTTTCCAGTGTTTTCATATATCTTTCGTTTTACCGGTGCAAAGGTACGACTTTTTCGTGGAAAGGACACACATTCCACATAACAATTCGTAAAAAATAGGCCAAATATTTTGCAGAATGACAGAAAACGCCTACTTTTGCCGACACTTTTCTATAAACATCAAACACATTTTTAATGTCATGAAAGAAAGACAAAAGCGGTTCTTCTTGCCAGAGAGCGAGATACCGACACAGTGGTACAACATCCAGGCAGACATGGTCAACAAGCCCATGCCGCCCCTCAACCCTGCTACGAAGGAGCCCCTCAAGGCAGAGGATCTCTTCCCCATCTTCGCAGAGGAGTTGGCACGACAGGAGATGAACCAAACCGACGCATGGATCGATATTCCCGAGCCCGTGCGTGAGATGTATAAGTACTACCGTTCCACCCCGCTGGTACGTGCCTACGGACTGGAGGAAGCCCTTGGGACACCCGCTCATATCTATTTCAAGAATGAGAGCGTATCGCCCGTCGGCAGCCACAAGTTGAACTCAGCCCTCGCACAGGCTTATTATAATAAGGTGCAGGGTGTCACCAATATCACCACTGAGACCGGTGCCGGTCAGTGGGGTGCAGCCCTTTCCTACGCCGCCAAGGTATTTGGCCTTGAGTGCGCTGTTTATCAGGTGAAGATCAGCTATAATCAGAAACCCTACCGCCGCAGCATCATGCAGACTTTCGGCGCGACCGTCGAGGCTTCGCCCTCTATGTCCACACGTGCAGGTAAGGACATCATCACACGCGACCCGATGAACCAAGGTTCGCTCGGCACGGCCATCTCTGAGGCTATCGAGCTGGCGATGTCCACTCCTAACTGCAAATACACGTTAGGCTCTGTACTCAACCACGTAGCTCTCCATCAGACGGTGATCGGTCTGGAGGCAGAGAAGCAGATGGCGATGGCTGGCGAGTATCCCGACATGGTGATTGCCTGCTTCGGTGGCGGTAGCAACTTCGGTGGCATCTCCTTCCCCTTCATGCGTCACAACATCCTTGATGGCAAGAAGACACAGTTCATCGCTGCAGAGCCCTCTTCCTGCCCCAAGCTCACCCGTGGTGTGTTCCAGTACGACTTCGGTGATGAGGCTGGTTATACGCCCCTGCTGCCTATGTTCACGCTGGGCCACAACTTCATGCCCGCTAACATCCATGCCGGTGGTCTCCGCTACCACGGTGCCGGTGTCATCGTCAGCCAGCTGTTGAAGGATGGTTACATGGGTGCTGTAGATATTCCACAGCTCGAGACCTTCGAGGCTGGAACTCTCTTTGCCCGTGCCGAAGGTATCATTCCCGCTCCCGAGAGCTGCCACGCCATCGCTGCTACCATTCGCGAAGCCCTGAAGTGCAAGGAGAGCGGCGAGGAGAAGGTCATCCTCTTTAACCTCAGTGGACACGGTCTCATCGACATGAGCGCCTATGACCAATACCTCTCCGGCAATCTCCAGAACTACGAGGTCACGGACGAGCTCGTAGCAGAGAACCTAGCCAAACTCGAAAAGATTATCTGATTCCATTTCACATACATTATTATATAATATAATAAGCGGTGGAGTTGAAAGGCTCTGCCGCTTATTATTTTGCGGCATCATCAAGCCAAACGAAACAATAGTGAAAACGAACGAAACAATAGCGAAAATGAAAAACGGATTTTCCTTTGGCTGTCTAAGAAACAATGTTTACCTTTGCCCCGTCAAATGCGGTTATCATTTACCCGCAAACATCATCTCATTTACCAACAACAGACTATTATCATTACACACAACATTTGTTTAACCCATGAAACAGATTCTAACTACAATCTTCGCGCTGACAGTTGCTACAGCTGCGCAGGCGATAGGAACTATCACGGTGACGGTGAAGAACACCACCCATCAGCACATTACGGGCTTCGGCGCCGCGAGTTGTGACGGGGCCATGAAGCCTTATGGCGACGATACAGCACCGGCATCATTGCTCTACAACCCCAAAAACAAGATCTGCCTGAATATCATGCGCATGGAGATCTCGCCCAGCTTTGAAGGCGATAACTGGGGCGACTACGACTGGAACGGCTCGCTGCCTTCGGCTAAGATTGTCAAGAAGTATGGCGGCATCGTCTTCGGTACACCTTGGTCGCCTCCCGGTGAATACAAGACCAATGGCGGGGCCAATGGTGGCAAAGTGAACGACAAGGATGATAACGATCCGCAAAACGTTCGTGGCAAGCTGCGTGAGGACTGCTATGACAAGTTCTTCCCCTGGCTCAATTCCTTCCTGGCTTGGATGAAGAAGAACGGGGTCAACGTGGATGCCGTGTCCATCCAGAACGAGCCCGACTGGTGGGTCAACTACTCTGGCTGTCTCTATAGCCCGCAGGAACTGGTTACTCTGGTCAAGAACTATGCCTATATGCTAGACCGTGAGACATACAACGGCGTGAAACTAATCAGTGGCGAGAGCCTGGGCTTCACGCAGAACTATACCGATCCGCTCATGAACGATGCTACCTGCCGCGAGCAGATTGACATCGTTGCAGGTCACCTCTATGGACATGCTCCCTTGGATTACATGAAGAAGTCGGCCGTACTTGCTGCCAAATACGGCAAGGAAGTGTGGATGACGGAGCACTCCGTGACGGATTACCTCAAGGACCGCACACCAAACTGGGACGAACAGATCGATTTCGCACAGGAAGTGAACGAGTGTATGATGGCTGGTTGCACAGGCTATATATATTGGTACATGCGCGCGCATTGGGCCTTTGTCAGTACGGGCGAAACACAATACGGTTCAGAGAACAGGACGAAGAACAGACTGCTGCCTCGCGCCTACGTGATGAGCCATTTCTCCAGAAACGTGACGGGCTCCACACGCTTGGAAGCCACAGCTAACGTCACCATGGGTACGAATTCCGATTTCGAATCGACAGCATACATCAAGGGCGACTCACTCATCGTGATGGCCATCAATGCTGTGGACAAAGAGTACAACCTCAAGCTCCGCCTCCCCGTCAATGTGAAGAGCGGTACGCATGTGCTGTCAACAGGCAATAAGAAGACGCAACTCTATCAGGAGTCAGAGATTGAGATAGCAGCGCCCGCAAAGACTATCGTGGTCAACATGCCAGTGAAGAGTCTGAATACGTACATCTTCATGATTGATCGTGGCGAAGATGCTGTAGCAGCACCGAAATTAGCTGGCTGCGAACTGCCCAGGAGCGCATTCTACGACATGCAGGGCCGCAAGATGAGTACTCCCCACAACGGCCTCTTCATCGAGCAACGCCCCGATGGAACCGTACGCAAGGTCTATACCTCACGTCGCCAATAAGAGCCAACATACAGATCAGACAAAGACAAAAAGAAAGCGCAACCTGCAAGGGGCTGCGCTTTCTTTGTTGACGGAGCGATGTCCGCGCGTCAGTACTTGTTCATTCCTTAGAATGTGGGCAGAGTGCCAGCGATGAGAATCAGCACGAGCAGACCGAGGATGGCGTAGAGCTCGGGGAACACGGCGAGCACCATCGTGGTACCGAAAGCGCTGTGACCAGCACCGATAGCGGAGATACCGTTAGCGCAGACCTTAGCCTGACGGATAGCGGAGAAGAGGGCGACGAGACCGCAAGCCAGACCTGCACCGAAGACGGCAGCAGCAGAAGCCATAGTCATGCCAGCACCAATGTGGCTCATGAGCATGAAGTAGCCCACGAAACCATACAGACCCTGAGAGGAGGGAAGGGCGCTGAGGCCGATGTAGGAACCGCTGGCTTCAGGGTTCTTCTTGAAAGCACCGATAGCGGCATTACCGCAGATGGTGACACCGTAGGCGCTTCCCACACCGGAGAGACCTACACACAGGGCAACGCCCAGATAAGCAAGGAGTAATTCCATAATTGTTTTTTAATTGTTATTGATGATGAATGAATCTAAGTTACTATAGATCATTAATGGGCTCTCTTACGCAGCCTTCTTGCGGAAGGGCGTGAAGGCCTTGCCGCCACCCTCGAAGTCAGCATTCTTGAAGAACTCCACGAAGGTGAGACGCATCGGGTGCACGAAGGATGAAATCATGCAGAGACCGAAGTTGATACCATGACCCAGCAGCAGGATGAGCAGCATCGGTAGCCAGCGGATGAGCCAAGGCAGCGAGGACGTAAGCTCAATAGCCAGCTGGTTGAACACACCACCAAGGACGCCACCCGTCAAACCGAGAGCGAAGAGGCGGATGTAGCTTAGCAGGTCGCCCAACAGACCTGTTGCCATTCCATAGATGCTCCACAGACCGCCGCCGAAGTTGATGAAGATGTTCTTGTCGGGGTTGTTGTAGAACATGATGCCAAGGGCGGCCACTGCGATGAGCGCATAGAAGACATACTGCAGGAACAACGGCAGGGCTACACCACAGGCAGGAAGGCCAAAGAGCAGCGTGGCAGACAGCAGGGCCGTAACCCATGAGAACTTGCCTACGCCATACTTCCAACCGCCGTTCTTGACGGCTTTGGCACCAGCGAGCGACATACCAATGAGTACCTGTACCAGACCAATCAGGACGGAGAAGACCATCATCGGCGCATAGCCGAAGGGCTTGTAGTTGTTCTCATTGATGAACAGGTGCTTGACGGGTGATAGGAAGGCCCAATCCTGTTGCGAGAGGTCGATACCGAAGAAGGAGCCAGTCAGGAAACCGACGACCATCGTGGTGGCACCGAGCCAGCAACCCAACTTGGCATAAGCCTTGATATCAGGCATCGCCTTCAGGAGCCAGAGGCTGACGGCAAGGATCAGGAGACCATAGCCGGCATCGCCCATACAGAGGCCGAAGAACAGCATGAAGAACGGTGCGAAGAAGATGGTGGGATCCAGGTCGCGATAGTTGGGCAGCGAGTACATCTTAAGGATAGGCTCGAAGAGGCTGCTGTAGCTGTCGTTCTTGATCTCAATGGGAACCTTGTCGCCTTCAACGGGATCAGCCATCTCATAGAAGATACCTGCTGCATCCAGTGCGGAGGTGACCTCTGCGGCATCGTCTGTCTTCACCCAGCCCTCCATCAGGCGTACAACGCCATCAGCCACATCCTCGTGACTCAACTGCACACGTGCTAACGAGATGCAGTCGTCGTTCTGCAGTTTGGCAGCCTCAACGACAGCGCGTTTCTCGAGGGCGAGGTGCAGCTGTTGCTGATGGATATCGTGGAGGCGCTGTTTCTGATCAGCCTTCTCCTTGATATAATAGGAGAGGGGGTGCTCAGGCAGCGTAAGGTGCTCTGCAGCGATATTCGGTTGCGAAGATACGGCTGCGGAATCTGTTGACGAGAAAGTCACGAAATAGGTTTTCTTGTTCTCCTCGGCGACGGGAGTCGCGAAGTACTCATCAGCCCATTGCTGACGGAAGCTCTTGGGGGAGCAACGGAAGAAATGAATGCTGCAGTGTGTATCGGCCTCGAGCGCACGGAGGTCGTCCCATGAGAACTCGCCAAAGGGCTCCAGCTGAGCGATGGCCTTGTCTGCATCGTCAATTGCATGACGTGTGGCAATCTCATCGGCTGTAAGCTGTTCCAGCTTCTCCACGATGGAAAGGCCGGAGAGCTCAGTGGGGGGTGCTGCGGCAGCAGTTGCCTCGAAGGAAAGGGCCTCTGCATCGCCGGCTTTCTTAGCCTTCTCGTAGGCGGCAGCAGCATAGGACATGGACTTGAGTGCCGTCTTGAAGCGCTCGTCAAGGGCCAGCGCATCCTGAAGCTCAGGGCTGGTAGCACCTGCTTGGAGCTCCACAACGTGTACGACACCTAATTGTCGCAGCTGTTCAATGAAAGGAGCGTACTCCTTGTCTGTGACCAAGAAGGTCAACTTTTTCATTCCCAGTATCATGCGGCATCCTCCTTTCCGTCTTCCTCGCCCTTCGATGCGGCAGCTTCTTCAGCGGCACGCTTTTCCTGCAGAGACTTGAGGATCTTTTGTGAAGATTTGGAGAGGTTCTCCTCGTCCTCCATGAATCGCTTAATCTTGCGCACCGCCTCTTGGAAGCCTGGAATCTGAACCTTCTCGAAGAGGTTCACTTTCTGGGTGGTCTTGCGGCGGGCGTGTTCCAACAGGTCGCATTTGGCAACGGCGAACTCGCGCTCGACGGCTGTCTTGGCAAGGCCATGCAGGAGGTTGATACCATCGAAGTACCATTTCGGAGCGCTGAAGATACCGAAGGGCTTAGCCTCGAGGCGGATGTTTAGGAGCACCGGCACGCGAACACCGGCAATCTTCTTGACATCCATCTCGATATCCTTCAGCTCTACCAGCGACGCATCGAACTCGCCCCACAGGGCATACATCGACTCGTAGCCGGCAATCTGAGCCTCGAGCTGGGCCTCCAACGCAGCCACCTCCTCCTTGCAGCGCTTCACCTCAAGGCGCAGGGCCGTCTCCTTATTCTTGATGATAGGGAGCGTGCGCTGTCGCATCTTGAGTTGCTTCTCAATCTGCTGGAGTGATGTTTTGTTGTATTGAAACTTTATTGCCATACTTTATAGTTGACAAGTCTATTTATTTCCAATAGATATCGGTGAACTCTTTCTTAATGTTGACCTCTTCAATCTTGAAGTATTTGCGGAAGAGCTGCCAGGTGACATCGAGCATCTCGGTCGTATCTACGTTGACATCGATGGCAAGGATGGCGGTAGCATAGTCCTTCGCAAAAGCGAGACAGCGATTGTCATAGTCGGTGAGGTCAAAGCCGTTCTCTAGCTTGGTCTTGGCGTTGGCGGCATCAGAGTAGAGTCGGATAGCGGCGTTCATGACCTGCGAGTGATCCTTACGGGTCTTCTTACCTGCTACAAGCTGCTTCAGACGAGACAGCGAACGGAACGGATCAACGATGACCTTACCCACATCGGAGTCACGACGCAGATAGAGCTGACCCTCGGTGATGTAACCCGTATTATCAGGAACGGCGTGAGTAATGTCGCCGCCAGAAAGGGTGGTCACAGCAATGATCGTGATGGAGCCGCCACCAGCCTCCTCGGGGAACTGTACAGCCTTCTCGTAGATCTTGGCCAAGTCGGAATAGAGAGAACCGGGCATGGAGTCCTTGGAAGGAATCTGGTCCATACGGTTGGAGACGATGGCGAGAGAGTCAGCGTAAGAGGTCATGTCCGTCAGCAGGACGAGTACAGTCTCATGCTTCTCGACAGCGAAATACTCGGCAGCAGCCAGCGCCATATCGGGAATCAGCAGACGTTCTACGGCGGGGTCCTCGGTGGTATTCATGAAAGAAATGATACGGTCCAGAGCTCCTGCATTGGAGAACGTGTTCTTGAAGAAATAATAGTCGTCGTTGGTCATACCCATACCGCCAAGGATGATCTTATCGACCTTAGCGCGCAGGGCAACCATAGCCATGACCTCATTGAAGGGCTGGTCGGGGTCGGCGAAGAAAGGAATCTTCTGACCTGATACGAGCGTATTGTTCAAGTCAATACCTGCAATACCCGTTGCAATCAACTCGCTGGGCTGCTTACGGCGAACAGGATTCACGCTGGGGCCACCGATAGCGACTTCCTTACCTTCGATAGCTGGACCGCCATCGATAGGTTGACCGTACGCATTGAAGAAGCGGCCCGCAAGCTGCTCACTGACCTTCAAGGAAGGTGAATGACCGAGGAAGACAACTTCTGCATTGGTGGGGATGCCACCTGTACCCTCAAAGACCTGAAGGGTCACGTTGTCGCCGATAATTTTCACCACCTGTGCCAACTTGCCGTCGATGGTGGCCAGTTCATCGTAGCCTACGCCTGTTGCCTTCAGCGAACAGGTAGCTTTCGTAATCTGGCTAATCTTTGTATATATTTTTTGAAAAGCTTGTGCCATAACTGTTTACTTGATGAATTCCTCTATCTGTTTCTTGAAGTCGTAGTATTGTTCGCTCTTGAACTGGCTGTAGTTCCACTGCTTGCACAAGTTAATGAGCTTGCGGAAGAAATCAGTTGCTTCAAGGAAGGTGTCGAACTCAAAGTCGTGCTCGCAGATCTCAGTGACAAGATTCAGAATCTCCTCCTGACGCTCGATAGGTGTAACAGCATCGACCTCGTCGAAAGCATCCTGCTGAAGCACGACATAGTCAATGACTTCTGACTTCCAGAATGTGACGTGGTAATCTACGGGTACACCGTCATCACCGAGGATGTTAATCTGTTCGGCAATCTCCTTACCGCGTTGCATACGGGTCTTTAGGGCGAGCACCTTGGGAATCCACTCTTCGTTGATGTGGTTCTTGATATATTCTGCAAATTCTGGATATTCGAGATATTTGGAATAAGAATCGATAGGATTCACAGCCGGATAACGCTTCTTGTCGGCACGTTCCTGCTCCAGAGCGTAGAAGCAACGAGCCACCTTCTTGGTGTTCTCCGTAACGGGCTCCTTCAGGTTACCACCAGCGGGTGATACAGTACCGATAAAGGTGATGGAACCTACCTCGCCGTTGTTCAGATAGACATAGCCGGCACGACCGTAGAAGTTGGAAATCAAGGCAGAGAGGTCCATGGGGAAGGCATCGGGTCCAGGCAGTTCCTCCATACGGTTAGACATTTCGCGCAAAGCCTGTGCCCAACGACTGGTGGAGTCTGCCATCAGGAGTACGCGCAGACCCATTGAACGATAGTACTCAGCCATCGTCATAGCGGTATAAACGGAGGCCTCACGTGCGGCAACAGGCATGTTGGAGGTGTTGGCAATAATGATGGTACGCTCCATCAGTTTGCGACCTGTATGGGGATCTTCCAGCTCAGGGAACTCCGTGAAGATTTCAACGACCTCATTGGCACGTTCACCGCAGGCGGCGATAATCACGATATCCGCCTCGGCCTGCTTGGAGATGGCGTGCTGGAGCACGGTCTTACCTGTTCCGAAAGGACCCGGGATGAAGCCCGTACCGCCTTCCACGATGGGGTTGAAGGTATCGATTGTGCGGACGCTGGTCTCAAGAAGCTTGAAAGGACGGGGCTTCTCGCGATAGTTAGTCATCGCGAATTTAACAGGCCAGTGCTGGATCATGTTCACATCCAAATCTGTGCCGTCCTCGAGGGTGAGGGTTGCAATGGTATCTGTTACTTTGTATTGTCCAGCCTTTGCAATACTCTTGATGGTGGCTGTTCCTTCCATCTGGAAGGGTGCCATAATCTTCAGGGGCTGGCTGTTCTCCTCGACCTTGCCGAGCCAGTCGCTGGCTTGAACCTTGTCGCCTACCTTGGCAATCGGTTCGAAGTCCCAAAGACGTTCGCGATCCAACGGGTCTGTATATTGACCGCGCTTGAGGAAAACACCCTCCATCTTGTCGAGGTCGTTCTGCAGACCATCGTAGTTCTTGCTGAGCATACCCGGGGCGAGCTGCACTTCCAGCATGTGGCCCGTGAACTCAGCCACAGCACCTACCTTCAGTCCGCGGGTGCTCTCAAATACCTGCACATAGACATCCTGACCGACGACCTTGATAACCTCACTCATGAGGCGGTCACCGCCGGTCTCGATATAGCAGATTTCACCCTGCTTCACTGGACCGTCTACGCGGAGCGTTACCATATTGGCGATAACGCCACTTACTGTTCCTTTTGTCATATCTTTTTGATTTGTTTATTTTCTGATAAATTCCTCGGGAATCTTGGCTTCACCACGGAGGTTCTCGATAATCTCTGTGAAACGCGTGCGTCCTTGTTCCACGTCGAGCAATGCCCAGCGTTCCAGCATCTCTGTGCGAGCCAGGTAGCTGAAGAGAGCATTGATGTCGAAAGGCTCCAGGAAGGTTTGCTCTTCAAGCCAATTCCAACGCAACGCATCGATCGCGCGCTCCTTCTCTACGGGATCTTCTGTATCAGCACAACGCATCAGATCCTTCACGTAGTCGTATTCAGCACCTAAGTCGAAATCGTGGGCGTTGGCGTGTTCGAGAATGGTTTCCACGACTTCGCCGCCGCCTTGCACATAATCGGAGAGCTGCCATCCCTGCTTGCGGGCTATCAGCGCAGTGAGAATGTTCAGGATGTCCAGATTCAGCTGATACCAGGTGGCCATCATCTTGTTCGGCACCTCGCGGGCATATTCGTAGTAGGCCAGCATCAAGGCGTCCTTGGGGAACCATCCTGCCTTATCCTTGTTATAAGCATACTCACGCGCGAAGATGGACATGAACGACGGATAGCGGTGCACGTTGAAGTTCATCTCGCGGGCGCTGCGAATCAGGTCCTCATACTGCTCACGGCTCAGATTGCCGCGTTCGTCGATTTCTGCGGTGGGATCTGCCAGTAGGCGTACGAGGTTCTCACAGTCGAAGCGGAGATAATAGTAGTATAGGAGCTTCTCGTCCTGTGGCTCAATGACCTCTGCCAACTCCTCTTTCAATTGGAGGAGCGAGCGCGCAGGCTTGGCATCGCTAAGCCGGATGTCTGGCAGACCTGCCATTAAACAATAGTAGTTGGCCATCTTAGAACAGCATTTCGATGAGTTGCGGACGCAGGAAGTTCTTGAAGTAGCTCTCTAGTTCATCCTTACCAAAATCAACGCGATAGCTACCATCAGCAGGTTGGATGGAGAAGAGTGCTTGCTGTCCATTGACCTTCTCAATCTTCACACCCTTGTCCAAAAGAGCCTTAGCCTCACGTGCGAAATAGGTCTTAAGGTTTTCAGCATCTGCCGTGGAAATAACGATATCACCTTGTTTTGCCCATTCAGTAGCCAGCGCCACGGTAAACTTACCCAGGAAATCCTTATCATCGGTAAGTTTCTGTACGCTTTGGTTAACCACCTTCTCGGTGACCACATTGGTAATCTCACTCTTGAGGGCGTTGATGGCCTGACCCATATACAGCTTCAGTTCGCTCTTGGTGTTCTGGTCCAGCTCGGCTGCTGCTTTCTTGGCTTGCGCGGCAATTGCTTCTGCCTGCTGCTTGGCTTCAGCTACAATCTGTGCAGCCTGAGCCTTCGCCTGCTCAATGATTTGCGCAGCCTCAGCTTGTCCTTTTTCAACGCCTTCGCGACGTATCTTGTCGGTGAGTTCTTGAATTTTTTCCATTTGATATAAGTACTTATAAGATTGTTTTTTGGATTTTTCGCGCAAAAGTACTCATATTTTGCCGATTGGCAAAACTTTAGCGCAAAAAAGTCAAAGAAAAAAGCGATGATCCTCACGGACAATCGCTTGACAAAATCATTTACCTTATAAACTAACTAACTAAATCTCTGTGGAGGGGAACTTATTTCCCTTTTCCGAGTGCAAAGGTACGTGCTTTTTTCGAAGTATGAACAAAAAAATATGTTCAAGAACACAAAAATGCCCTTTTCTTTGATTTTTATCAATTGAAAAGCCCCAAAATGATACTCAAATGTTGTTATTTAACAGAAATAACTGTAAAAAGAAGCCCCCAACTCGTTCGTGCTGGAGGCCTCTAAAATATCTGGATTGAGTGAGATTCCTGAGTGTGGTTTATCCGACTTGGCTACCAGGTTTCACTTCACGCTGCGGTGTGATGACCGAGAGTGAGCCGTCAAAGTTCACCGCAGAAAGAATCATACCCTGACTCTCCAGGCCCATCATCTTGCGTGGCGGGAAGTTGGCAATAAAGCAAACCTGCTTGCCCACGAGGTCCTCGGGCTCGTAATGCTGTGCAATACCGCTGAGGATGGTTCTGTTCTCCAGCCCGTCGGCAATCTCAAACTTCAACAGTTTGTTGCTCTTCTTCACCTTCTCACAAGATAGAATGGTACCTACGCGAATATCGAGTTTCTCGAAATCGTCGAAAGTTACTTCCTTCTTAATAGGCTCTGCCTTGTAATTTGCGGCCTCGTTCTCTTTCTTGATGCGCTCCAGACGATCCATCTGTGCCTGAATGGCCTCATCCTCAATCTTCTCGAACAGCAATTCGGGCTTAGCCAGCTGATGGCCGGGCTTCAATAGTTCCGTAGAACCGAGATTATCCCACCCTAATGCTTCCACATTCAGCATCGCATAGAGTTTCTTGCTGCTGAATGGCAGGAACGGTTCAAAAGCGATGGCCAGGTTGGCGGTGAGCTGGAGGGAGATATTGATGATGGTCTTAACTCGTTCGGGATCTGTCTTGATCACCTTCCAAGGCTCGCAGTCGGCAATGTACTTATTACCGATACGGGCCAGATTCATGGCCTCCTTCTGTGCATCGCGGAACTTGAAGTTATCCAGAAGCGCTTCCACCTTGGCTTTCACGTCCTTGAATTCAGCGATGGTTTCCTTATCATAATCGGTCAGTTCACCACAAGCCGGCACAATTCCCTCATAGTATTTCTGTGTCAGCTGCAACGCACGATTCACGAAGTTGCCATAGACCGCAACCAACTCGTTGTTGTTGCGTGCCTGGAACTCTGCCCATGTGAAGTCGTTGTCCTTTGTTTCAGGCGCTGAAGCGGTGAGCGCATAACGCAGGACATCCTGTTTGCCTGGGAAATCAACGAGATACTCATGCAACCATACAGCCCAGTTACGAGATGTGGAAATCTTATCGCCTTCAAGATTCAGAAACTCGTTGGCAGGCACGTTGTCTGGCATAATATAACCGCCATGAGCTTTCATCATGACAGGGAAGATGATGCAATGAAAGACGATGTTGTCTTTGCCGATGAAGTGGACGAGGCGAGTTTCCTCATCTTGCCACCAGCGCTGCCACGTTCCCCAACGATCGGGATTACTCTCGCAAAGTTCCTTGGTATTGGAGATATAGCCAATGGGCGCATCAAACCAGACATAGAGCACCTTTCCATCAGCACCTTCAACAGGTACGGGAATGCCCCAGTCCAGGTCACGCGTCATAGCGCGCGGCTGCAATTCCATATCGAGCCAACTCTTGCATTGGCCATAGACGTTTGAGCGCCATTCTTTGTGGCCTTCAAGGATCCATTCTTTGAGCCAGCCCTCGTAATCATTGAGCGGCAGGAACCAGTTTGTGGTATCCTTGAGTACAAGCTGTGCACCACTCTCCTTGGAGCGCGGGTTGATGAGCTCTGTGGGATCCAGGTCGCGACCGCACTTCTCGCATTGGTCGCCATTTGCTTCTGCGTGGCAGTGGGGACATTCTCCAACGATGTCACGATCGGTCTTGAAGGTACCCGTTGTCTCGTCATAGAACTGCTTCGTTGTCTTCTCGATGAGTTTCCCATCATCGTAGAGTTTGCGGAAGAAATCGCTGGCGAACTTATGGTGCGTGTCAGAGGTTGTACGGCTATAGACGTCAAAACTGATACCAAACTCCTCGAATGAGTCCTTGATCATCTTATGATAGCGATCAACAACCTGCTGTGGTGTGATACCTTCTTTGCGGGCGCGCTGAGTGACGGGCACACCATGCTCGTCAGAGCCGCCGATGAACATCACATCCTCGCCCTTCAGACGAAGATACCTAACATAGATATCTGCGGGTACATAGACGCCTGCAAGATGGCCGATGTGTACGCCACCATTGGCGTAAGGCAACGCAGAGGTGACAGTTGTTCTTTTAAATTTCTTTTCCATGTATGATATAGATAGTTTATTCGCGATTTGCTCTTTTGCGCTCCAGGTGATCCAGAATGATTTTCCTCATGCGCATGCTCTTGGGTGTTACCTCAACGTATTCGTCCTCCTTGATGTATTCAAGTGCTTCTTCCAGGCTGAGGAGGGTGGCGGGGATGATGCGTACCTTCTCATCACTACCGCTGGCACGCATGTTTGTGAGCTGTTTGTTCTTGGTCACGTTAATGACGAGGTCGTTCTCATGAATATGTTCACCTACAACCTGTCCGGCATAGACCTCTGTCTGCGGTTCGATGAAGAACTTGCCACGATCCTGTAGGTTGTTGATCGCATAGGCAAAGGCGGTACCGCCTTCCAGTGCAATCATGGAGCCTGAGGTGCGACGTACGATATCGCCCTTGTAAGGCTGGTATTCTTTGTAGCGATGGGCCATGATGGCTTCGCCTTGCGAGGCGGTAAGCACATTGGTACGGAGACCGATGATACCACGTGAGGGAATGAGGAACTCGATGTTCACGCGATCACCCTGACTCTCCATACTCGTCATCTCACCTTTGCGGCGTGTAACCATATCAATCATCTTTGAGGAAAACTCCTCTGGGACATTGATCGTCAGTTCCTCGATGGGCTCGCAACGTTCGCCATTGATTTCTTTGTAGATCACTTGTGGCTGTCCCACCTGCAACTCATAACCTTCACGACGCATGGTCTCAATGAGCACGCTCAGATGCAGCACACCACGTCCGCTGACAATCCAGCGGTCAGTGCTGTCGGGAGCCTGTTCCACACGCAGCGCCAGGTTCTTCTCCAATTCCTTCTGCAGGCGTTCATGGATATGACGGCTGGTGCACCACTTTCCTTCCTTGCCGAAGAAAGGCGAGTCGTTGATGGTGAAGAGCATAGACATTGTCGGCTCATCAATACTGATTGTGGGCAGTGCTTCGGGCTCTTCGGCGTCACAAATGGTATCGCCGATTTCAAAGTTGGAAAGACCAATGATGGCGCAGATATCGCCACTGGAGACGGCATCCGTCTTCTGATGCCCCATACCCGTGAAAGTGTGCAGTTCTTTAATCTTCGTGCGTTCCTTGGAACCATCACGATGGACAATGGTGATAGCCATTCCTTCGCGCAGAGTGCCACGATGCACACGTCCGACTGCGATGCGCCCAGTATAGGTGGAGTAGTCCAGTGATGTAATCAGCATCTGCGGTGTGCCATCCAGCTGTTCAGGTGCAGGGATGTGCTCCAGAATCTGATCAAGGAGATAGAAGATATTGTCTGTCGGCGTCTGCCAGTCTTCGCCCATCCAACCCTGCTTGGCAGAGCCGTAAATGACGGGGAAATCCAACTGATCTTCTGTGGCGTCAAGATCGCACATGAGGTCAAAGACCATCTCATAGACTTCCTCCGGTCGGCAGTTGGGCTTATCAACCTTATTGATGACCACGATGGGCTTCAGTCCTATCTGCAGAGCCTTTTGCAGCACGAAACGAGTCTGGGGCATTGGACCTTCAAAGGCGTCCACCAACAGCAGACAACCATCGGCCATGTTCAGCACACGCTCCACCTCGCCACCGAAGTCCGAGTGTCCCGGAGTGTCGATGATGTTGATTTTGGTATCTTTATAGTTGATGCTGACGTTCTTGGATAGGATAGTGATGCCACGTTCGCGCTCCAATTCGTTGTTGTCCAACATCAGTTCGCCTGTCTGCTGGTTATCACGGAAGAGGTTGCCTGCCAAAAGCATTTTGTCCACCAGTGTGGTCTTGCCGTGATCCACGTGTGCGATAATGGCAATATTTCTGATATTCTGCTTCATTTTGATGTATAACTTTCTTTTGCGGGCGCAAAGGTACAACTTTTTTGGCGAACAGCGCTCATCTTCATGCCCTTTTTATTATATTATGGTGTAAAATCGTACGTGCAGGGCATAAAAGAAGACAGCACAAACCTCGTTTTTAAGGTCTGCGCTGCCTGTATGATGCTTGATAAGTTTATCGAACTTGTCTCTTTCTTAGATGCTGTCGCGTCCGCCAATGAGACTGTCGCGTCCACCACCAGGAATGCTGTCAAGTTTGCCACCAGGAATGCTGTCACGGCCGCTAGGGATAACGGTGCTGTCGCCGCCAGCACTGGGGATGCTGTCGCCACTAGGGAGGAAGATGCTATCGCCACCTTCTGTAAGGTGCAGCTCCGCCATGACCTTAGCCTTTGTTTCTTCAACCCAAGCCTTCAGCTCAGCCTTGGTCTTGCCACCGAACTGTGGTGTCACATCCACAATGACATCCTTACCCTTATTGCTGGTCTGGTTGTTGGGATATGCCTGCTGAATGATCATGTTTGCAGTCGTGGCGTTTGCCTTGTTGGGGAATGTGTGCGTCAAAATAGCGCTGGTGCACCGACCGTCCTCGTCGAATGTGAACGTGTAGTTCATCGTTATTTCAAAGCCATAGTTCTTTGTATTGAATTCGAGGGCGATGGCATTGTCGGTTTCCGTGATCTTAGGTTCCAGTTTGGCAACATCTTCCTTGGTTGGGGTGAGGTCTTCTTCGCCGCAAGCGACATAGACACAACCAATGATTGCTAATAGGCACAGATAGAATAGCTTTTTCATAATTGACTCAGTGTTTGATGAATAATGATTGTTAAGCGGGTGCAAATGTAGGCAAAACCTCAATACGCACCAAATATTTCTTTAAAAAAAGTAAAAAAATGATGGAAAATGTACAAAAATCACGCTAAAAGGGTGTGTGTTATATAACTTTTACCTACCTTTGCGCCCGCAAATCCCGAAAGTCGGGTGCATTCGAGGGTGGGTGTACGACGATTGATGACGACGGCTCACCACCTGAAGGATGTGATTATCAACTTTATCATCAAAACATTATGTACTTAGATTCCGCTAAGAAGACCGAACTCTTCGAGAAGTTCGGCAAGGGCACCACCGACACTGGTAGCGCCGAGAGCCAGATTGCATTGTTCACTTATCGCATTGCTCACCTCACTGAGCACATGAAGCAGAACCGTAAGGACCACAGCACAGAGCGTGCTCTGACAGGTCTCGTAGGTAAGCGTCGCGCGCTCCTCAACTACTTGAAGTCTCGCGACATCAACCGCTACCGCGCAATCGTCAAGGCTCTGGGTCTGCGTAAGTAAACGAAAAACGCAGCCTAACAGCGGACCCTCCCCTCACTCTCCCTGCGAGGGAGGGAGTGGTCACTGCTCAAGAAGTGAAATCACCCAAGAGAGAAGTGTCTGGTTTATCCTATGCTTCTCTTTTGTTTTTTTGACATCAAAACAATCATCATATCATAATGGCCATGAGCAAAAACAACCAGTCAAATAGTAACCAGACTCCCCTCGCCCACGGGAGAGGAGTTGGGGGCGAGGCTTTGGGAAGTGTCTTCCGTTCACTCCTCCCAGACATCCTTGCCATCCTCTTCTTTGTGGCACTCTCCTTTGCCTACTTCCTCAAGCCTGTCAGCGAGGGACTTGTTCTGAAAGGTCACGATCATAGTGGTGGCGCAGGAGCAGCCTCTGAGATGGAGGCATATCGTGACAGTCACAACGGCGAGCGCACTCGCTGGACCAATACGCTCTTCTCGGGTATGCCTACCTATCAGATGGCGCCGTCCTATCCCTCCACAGAGAAGTTGCAGAAGGTAGAGAAGGTCTATAAACTCTTCCTGCCCGACTATGTGGTGCTGGTCTTTGTAATGCTGCTGGGATTCTACATCCTGCTGCGTGCCTTTGATTTCAAGGCTTGGATGGCTGCCCTCGGAGCTGTCCTGTGGGCGTTTTCCAGCTACTACTTTATTATAATAGGTGCAGGCCACATCTGGAAATTCTATACCTTGGCCTATATTCCACCAACCATTGCAGGTATGGTTCTCTGCTATCGTGGCCGTTATGGCTGGGGACTTCTTGTCACCGCTTTCTTCATGGCGTTGCAGATTCTCTCCAACCATGTGCAGATGACCTACTATTTCGCCTTTGTTATCGCCTTGATGGCGTTGGCAGAGCTTTTCGCTGCCATAGCCCACCCCCAGCCCCTCCCCAAGGGAGGGGAGAACGATGCCGCTGGCGAATCCAATGGAAATGAGTCCCCCTCCCTTGGGGAGGGGATAGGGGTGGGCCGCTGGCTCAAAGGTACCCTCACCTTCGCCCTCGGCTGCCTCATCGGTATCGCCATTAACGCCTCCAATCTCTTCCACACGTGGGAGTACAGCAAGGAGACCATGCGTGGAAAGAGCGAGCTGACACAGAAGACCAAGGATGCTGCCGACCAGACCAACAGCGGACTGGAACGCTCCTATATTACGGCCTGGAGCTATGGCATTGATGAAACCTGGACACTCCTCATCCCCAATGCCAAAGGTGGTGCTTCGCAGCCGCTCACGCAGAGCAAGACGGCGATGCAGAAAGCCAATTCCACCTATATGCCCGTTTATCAGAGCCTCGGGCAGTACTGGGGCGAACAGCCTGGTACCAGTGGTCCCGTCTATGTCGGAGCTTTCGTACTATTCCTCTTCATTTTGGGCTTTTTTATCGTGAAAGGGCCGATGAAATGGGCTCTCTTCATCGCTACGATTCTGAGTATCACGCTTGCCTGGGGTAAGAACTTCATGCCCTGGACCGACCTGTGGCTTGACTACGTGCCGATGTATGACAAGTTCCGTACCGTAGCCTCCATCCTCGTCATCGCCGAGTTTACGATACCCTTGCTCGCAATGCTCGCTCTACGTGAGTTAGTGAAAAATGAAAGAGTGATAAGTGGAAAATACAAGTTACCCTTCTTCATCTCTCTGGCTTTAACCGCAGGCCCTTGCCTATTGTTCTGGCTCATGCCTGATGTGTTCTTTGGCAACTATATCAGCAGTTCTGAGTCTTCGATGCTTCAGAATGCTGTAGCTCAAGGTTATATCCCGCAGGATATGCTGGCCAGTATTCTGGCTAGTATCAATGAGATGCGTAGCGCTGTCTTCTCTGCCGATGCAGGCCGTTCGTTGCTCATTATCCTGGTAGGTTGCGCTGTGTTACTCGCTTACCATTATAAGAAGATCAAGGCGTGGGCGATGGTGGCATGTCTCATCGTACTCTGTACAGCCGACATGTGGGATGTCAACAAGCGTTATCTCAATGATGCCATGTTCTCGCAACCGCTGCCAGCCCAGCAGTTCTTCCAGAAGACACCTACGGATGAGGCTATCCTTCAGGACAGCGACCTCTACTATCGTGTCGTGAACCTCGCAGTCTCCACCTTCAATGACAATAGCACCAGCTACTGGCATAAGAGTATTGGCGGTTACCACGCAGCCAAACTGCGTCGTTATCAGGAGCTCATAGAGGCCCATATCCAGCCGCAGCTCTTCACGCTCCATCGTGCATTAGCTGAGAGCGGTGGTCGTTTGGACAGTCTGGCAGGCGACAGCCTTTTCCCTGTCATCAATATGCTCAACACCAAGTATGCCATTGTGCCGCTTCAGGGTGGCCAGACGCTACCGATTCAGAATCCTTGGGCGATGGGCAATGCCTGGTTCGTGGATAACGTACTCCTCGCCTCCAACGCAGACGAAGAGCTCTCTCTCCTCGCCTCCATCAATCCTCGTCACACTGCTGCTGTCGATGTCCGTTTCCGCGATCAACTCCCCGATGCCTTTATCAGCGCTGGAGGGGTGACAGAAGCCACCTCGGAGGCCGTAGGAGGGGCCACCTCAGCCATTTCCCTCACCACCTACGAAGCCAACGCCCTCACCTTTGAGGCCAACACGGACCGTCAGCGCCTCGCTGTCTTCTCGGACATCTACTATCCAGGCTGGCAATGCACGATTGATGGTGAGCCAGCTGAGATTCTGCGTGCTGACTACGTATTGCGTGCCGTGGTCATTCCTGAGGGCAAGCATACGATTGCGTTCCGCTTCGATCCCCAGAGTCTTCACACGACGGAGGCGATAGCTACCTCAGCCCTCATTCTCCTCCTCGTCCTGCTGTTGGCGCTTGTGGGCTGGAATGTCTGGAAACGGAAGGCCGCGAAAAATGATCTTCAAGGTAAGTAATTTCTTTTTTCACCTTCATTTTCTCGCGTTCTCATACTTTTTCACTACCTTTGCACCCGCAAAGTGAAATCATTCACATGGGCGGCCCTGTAGTTCAACGGATAGAATAGAAGTTTCCTAAACTTTAGATAGGGGTTCGATTCCCCTCGGGGCTACCGAAAGGAGCAATGGGAAGAATTAAAGAGCGCTAATTTACAAAAAGTTAGCGCCCTTTCTTTTCCAAAATAGTGTACTATTAATTGCAATAGTACACCTTTAGTACACAATCCATCTTTTAGCGGAGTTGGAGGCGTAGGAGGAGCTGGAGGTCAGGCTTCCAGGGACTGTTGATTTGTGTGGCTCCTGAGGAGATGACGGAGCGGTCGCGGTAGTGGGTCACGCCTGCCTTGAACTGCAGCTGGAAGCGGCTACGGGCTGCTGCGTGACTGGGCTGCCAGCGTATGGTACTTACCAGCCGTTCCCCTTTGCCATAAAGCATCTGCATACCGAATGTCTGCATCAGCGAGGGTTCGTAGAGGTAGAGGCGACTGTTATAGTCTTCGGTGGAGAAGAGCAGGAAGGACATCGTGGTGCTGAATGGAGCCTGGGCTGGGGCATAGTCAAGTCTTGGCATCAAGGCCCAGCCTGTGGAGGAAGTGTTTAGAACGGCATCCGTGAAGTAGTGAAGAAAGGCTGTGGTGGAAGCCGTGAATTCACGCCCGAGCTGACGGCTGTAGCCTGCACGCAAACGATGACTGTAGGTGCGGCGGTCACTACGTTCCTTGCTTTTGACAGCGTAGCGCAGTTGTGCCGTTTGCTGACGGGAGAAGTGAACGGTGCCTTGCACAACACCCTCGAATCCGCTACTGGAGCGGGTCATGGTGTAGCGTGGCCAAGGTGCGTAGAAATAGTCTAAGAGTGCGTGGAGATCCAAGGCTCCAAGCCCGTGAGCATCCGCCATGAGGCAGAGGCCGCTTTCATTGCGCACATCAGCACTTTCACCAAAGGATAAGGCATAGGGCGAGAAGTAGTTCTTGCCGTAGAAGCGCTGGATGGCAGAGAACTGCCATGCGGCAGACGGTCGCCACGCAAGCCGGTTTAACGTTGCCACTCCTTTGCTCTTGCGCGCAAAGCTGTAAGCTGTCTCTCCGCTGATGGCGAGATGATGCCCTTGAAAGCCGTAGTCAACTGCAGTTGCACCAAAGAGGTAGCCTTCAGGATAAATCTGACGATAGAGCTGTTTGTCCTGACGGAACAGATGGTCATAGTGCTGGAATAATGCTGAGGCTCCTGCCTGCCATGAGGCATGATGCCAGGCTGCATGAAGGGCTGCGGCATGACTGCCGAGGGTGCCGCGATGGGCTCGTTCGCTGTCTGTGCGATGCAGTCCAGAGGTGTTGATAGACCGCACCGTATTGTCTTTCTGCACCGTGGCATCTAGTTGTCGTGTGGAACCGAGCGCTGTGATAGTCCATTGTGTGCCCAGCTCCACACTTGCTGCTACGCCACGCAGATAGCGGCTCTCGTCGGCAGACCGATGGGGACGGAGCGATGAGCTGGAGCGCCAGAGATTTCCTTGCTGCTTACCGATGCGGAATCCCGTATTCATCACCAACCCCTCGCCGAATGATGCCTTGAAGTCACCTATTATCATCGTATGCAGGCGCGCGCGTGAGCCAAGCGACACATCCTTGAGCATCACGTGGGCTCCCCATGCATCCCAGAGCGGCTGCTGGCGTGTGAAGATAGGTTCACCCGCATCCTTTTCAGCTCGCACTCCCACGTCCCAATGGTTCCATTGCCCTGTGTAGCGTAGTCGGTTGGAGATGCCTTGTGCCCACGGCCATCCTTGGCGCTCATAGAGCGGGATGTCCAGTCGCGTCAGCACTTCCTGGCGATTGCTGGGGAGGCTACGTTGTGGCTGCGTGGGTTGTGAGGTCTCCGCTTCTATCATCACAAAGAGACGGAGCCATTCTTGCTGCTGGAGTGTCAAGGCAGCTATCAGCCTCAACTCGCCCAACGAGTGTAGCGCGCCGTGTCTGTCACGATAATTGACAATCGCTTCGGCCTCGCGCTTGGAGAGAAAAGGCAGCTCCAGCAGCTCGGAGCATGAGGTGCGATTGATGTCCAGCGGATGCTCGTGCCAGTAAGACAGCTCCTCTGCCTGCGCCTCCCAGCTTTCGGCATCTGCTTCGTCCGTCACATTGGCCTCTGTCCACTCCTGCATGAACTGATCCCATGATAACGACTGCCCTCTTGCATTTGTCAAGCCGAGGAACGTAAAAAGTACCAATAAGACAGTTTTTCGCGCTTTTTCCATGCAAAATATAGCTTTCGGATATGCAAAAGTAAAGAAATTATAGAGATTTTGTCACTTTTTGTCAGAAAAAAGCTTGCATTTAAGGTTTTTTCGCTACTTTTGCCGCGCATTTTCGCAAGAGCGAATGCAAATAGCGATGAATGTAAGAGAAAAAGAAAAATAATTGTAGAATTAGTAAAACTAAAAGACTTATGAGAGTTATCATTGAACCGAGCTACGATCGCATGTCCCAGTGGGCTGCCGATTACATCGTCAACAAGATCAACGCTGCAAAGCCCACAGCCGAGAAGCCCTTTGTGCTTGGTCTCCCCACCGGCAGCAGCCCCATCGGTACCTACCAGGCACTGGTCAAGGCTAACAAGGAGGGTCGCGTAAGCTTCAAGCACGTGCTGACGTTCAACATGGACGAGTATGTGAACCTTCCCGAGAGCCATCCCGAGAGCTACCACAGCTTCATGGCTACCAACTTCTTCGATCACATTGATATCCCCAAGGAGAATATCCATATCCTGAACGGTAACGCCAAGGATCTGGCAGCTGAATGTGCTCATTACGAGCAGATGATTCAGGAAGCCGGTGGTATCGATCTGTTCATGGGTGGTATTGGTCCTGACGGCCACATCGCTTTCAACGAGCCGGGCAGCAGCCTGCAGAGCCGCACACGCCAGAAGACGCTGACTACTGATACACGCGTAGCTAACAGCCGCTTCTTCGGTGGTAACCCCGACGAAGTACCTGCAACAGCTCTTACTGTAGGCGTAGGCACCGTGATGGATGCACGCGAGGTATTGATTCTCTGCAATGGCCACAACAAGGCTCGCGCCCTTCAGGCAGCTATTGAGGGTCCTGTCACCCAGTGGTGGACCATCAGCGCCCTGCAGATGCACCCCCACGGCATCATCGTCTGCGACGAGGCTGCCACCGAGGAAATCAAGCACGGCACCTACAAGTACTTCAAGGATATCGAGAAGGATAACCTCTAATCATCCTTTCAGCGTTCCTGAAGCGCACGTTAACACATTCAACGGTTAACATACCTCAAGCCTTTCAGCCATCACAGCTGGAAGGCTTTCTTTTTGTTATTATTAGTGACCCTTCACAGATTCACAATTCACAGTTTATTTTTCAAGGGGGTACACCCCACCCCTTCGATTATTCTTATATTATTTATATGAATAATTATTTATATATATGTATAAATATACAATTCTAGCTCAGGTCGAGAGGGGGGAGGGCTCGAAAAATAACTGTGAATCTGTGAATCTGTGAATGCTCTTAGCGCAACTCATTCATATAGAATATTTTCGCTGCACAGGGCATTTTTGCGCCCTGCCTAGGAAAAATTTTTTCCCTGCCCAGGGAGCAAGATTTTTCTCGCGAGCCACTTATTTCATCCCTAGTCGGGTGATTTTCTCCACACACTCGCTCCTCAATTTGCAAACAACGCAACCAAACTATGCCGTTTTGCATTTGTATATTTATGCATAATCAGGTAACCATTTATTATAGGATCTGCTGGTATTCATGATGACAACAAAAAAATGGCGGATGGAGCGCTGTTATTATGAAAAAAAGGTGTACCTTTGTCCGCCCAAAATGACTAATCATTGTCAACTGAAAATGAAAAAGATATTGACTGTGGCCTGCATGGCGATGGCACTAGCTGCCCATGCACAGGAAAACACTAACAAGTGGTACGACAACCTCAAGTTCAGCGGCTACGGCATGCTGCAGTATCAGGCTACCGATAAGTATAGCAACCAGACCATCACAAATAGCAACGGAGATCCAGAGACCGTTGCCGTGAAGGACCACGCCAACGCTTTCAACCTGCGTCTGGCCCGCTTCATCCTCGACGGCAAGATCAGCGACTTTGATTGGCGCGTACAGATACAAGGCACAAATGCGAAGGGGGCCGGAGAGCCCACCGTGCAGCTCATCGACCTCTACGCCGAATGGGTGGCGCACAAGGAATTCCGCATCAAGGCAGGTCAGTTCAAGCGCGCCTTCACCTTCGAGAATCCCATGAATCCCATCACGCAGGGATGGTACTCATACGCCAACGTCATCAACGCCCTTTCAGGCTTCGGCGACCGCACGGGTGAGAAATCCAGCGGCGGACGCGACATCGGCCTGCAGGTGCAGGGCGACCTCTTCCCCAACACCAGCGGACGCCGACTGCTGCACTATCAGGTGGGCGTTTACAATGGCGAGGGTATCAATGCCAAAGAAACGAATAACCGCAAGGACATCATCGGAGGCCTGTGGGTGATGCCCTTTGAGGGCTTCCGCATCGGCGCGTTCGGATGGACAGGCAGTCGCGGCAACATGACAGATATGAATGACGACAAGGTCAGCATCGACAAGAATCGCTATGCGCTCTCGGCAGAGTACACCAAAGACGAGTACACCTTCCGCGCGGAGTATCTGCACAGCCAGGGCTGGGGCGCTGACAAGGTGGGCAGCAATACCATCGACTACTCCAAGGGCGACAAGGCCGACGGCTGGTATGTCCTTGGCATCGTGCCTGTTGTCAAGAACAAACTCCACGCCAAGGCCCGCTACCAGACCTACCGCGAGAAGAAGGAGTGGAATAGCGCCAAGACGATGTACGAGGTGGGCGTGAACTACTACTTCACGAAGAACCTGCAACTGAATGTGGAGTACGCGCTCGTCAATGAACGCGCCATCGTAGATAACAAGCAGAACTACAACTTCTTCGACGCACAGCTCGACTTCCGCTTCTGAGTGATGAAGTCGGGTCACTGAACGTCAAAGGAAAAGACAAAAACATGAAAACATCAACCCATAAATGGGTTTTTTCACACAAAAGCGAACGCTAATTCCTAAAAAGTTCGTACCTTTGCAGCCGCAAATTAATTTTTATCAGATAGATACATGGAATTTAAGCGTATTCAAGCTGCTGAAGCCGCAGCGCTGATTGAGAACGGCCACACACTGGGCCTCTCAGGCTTCACACCCGCAGGCGTGCCCAAGTGCATTACTGCCGAGGTGGCTAAGAAAGCTCATGCCGAACACGAGGCAGGCCGTCCGTTCAAAGTGAATATCTTCACGGGTGCCAGCACAGGTCAGAGCTGCGACGGTATGCTGGCCAACGAGCAGGCCATCGGTCTGCGCGCGCCTTACACCACCAACCCCGACTTCCGCAAGCACGTGAACCTCAACGAGATTCGCTACACGGATCTCAACCTCAGCAATATGGCTACCCAGATCCGTCAGGGCTACCTCGGCGACGTGGATTGGGCCATCATCGAGGCTTGCGACGTGGAGATTCACGGCTCCAAGGCTCACATCTTCCTGACAGCTGCTGGTGGTATCAGCCCCACCGTTTGCCGTCTGGCCAAGCGTGGTATTTTCGTAGAGCTCAACGCCTTCCACAGCCCGAAGAGCAAGGGTCTGCACGACGTTTATGAAATTGAATACCACCCCTATCGCACTCCCATCAACATCACCAAGCCCAACGATCGCATCGGTAAACCCTACGTGGAGGTAGATGCAGACCGCATCCTGGGTATCGTTGAGTGCAACATCCCCGATGAGGCACGCACCTTCAAGGATCCCGATCCCATCACCACCAAGATTGGTCAGAACGTGGCAGACTTCCTCGTCCAGAACATGCGCGAGGGTAAGATTCCTCCCACCTTCCTGAACCTGCAGTCTGGCGTAGGTAGCGGTGCCAACGCCGTGCTCGGCGCTTTGGGACACAGCACAGAAGTGCCCAACTTCAACATCTACACCGAGGTGCTGCAGGATGCACCTGTGCAACTGATGCGCGAGGGTCGTGTGCTCTCTGCTTCGGCCTGCTCACTGACGGTGACCAACGAGTGCCTCACAGGCATCTACGATGATATCGACTTCTTCAAGGACAAGCTCGTACTGCGTCCCTCTGAGATCTCCAATAACCCCGAGGTCATTGCTCGCATCGGCGTCTGCTCCCTGAACACCGCCATCGAAGCTGACATCTACGGTCACGTGAACAGCACCAAGATTTGCGGCACGAAGATGATGAACGGTATCGGCGGTAGCGCTGACTTCACCTGCAACAGCTACCTCAGCATCTTCACCTGCGGTTCCACCACCAAGGGCGGCGCGATCTCCAGCATCGTTCCTTTCGCCAGTCATATCGACCACACCAGCCACTTCGTGGACGCTGTCATCACAGAGTACGGCGTAGCCGACCTTCGCGGCAAGTGCGCAATGGAGAAGGCCGAGGAGCTCATCAAGGTGGCTCATCCCGACTACCAGCCCCTGCTGCGTGACTACCTGAAGTATGCCGAGAAATATAGCGGCCACACACACCACTGCCTCAGCGCTGCCTTTGCAATGCACGACACGTTCCTGCGCAAGGGCGACATGCGCCTGACAGATCTGGCTGAATACGTCAAGTAAAGCAGCATGCTATAAAGAATAAAGGGGGACCCGAATTGGATCCCCCTTTTTCATTATATAAACAGGCCTACAGCTTGATGCTTTGGCGTTTGCCGTTGTAAGTAACGTCCTTCTTGGTGCCGTCTGGCAGCACAATGCGGAAGGTGCGTTGTGCGAGCATGCCAGGGAACTGACCTTGGCGGGCTCCGAGGGTGAGGGTGCGTCCCTTATCCTTCCACGTCATCGGAATCTCTGCATAGGCGCCCTGCTCGTATGCATAGGTGTCGCCATCGTCCTCATAGAGCGTGAAGGTGCCGTCTGCGCCAGGATAGACACGCAGTTCCAGCGTACTCCAGTCGCGCTGCGGAATGGACTGCATCACGTCGCCCACAGGCAGGATGCTGCCAGCACGCACGAAGAGCGGAATGGAAGCGAGGGTCGTTGTGAGGGTGATGTCCTGCCCACCGGCGTAGGCCTTACCCGTCCAGAAGTCATACCACTGCGTGCCTGCGGGCAGGTACTTCTTGATGGTCTTGGGCATCGTGAAGTCCTGAGCTGCGGAGGGTGTCTCGCCATCATCCTTCTTCTTGTCCCATCCTGTCATTTCGTTGGTGCGGATGAGCTTCTCCTGCGTATATTGAGCCTCCACGATGGGAGCTACCAGCAACTGGCGGCCGAAGAGGAACTCGTCCTTGAGATCGTGCGTGCGGGCATCTTTCTGGAAGTCCATCCAGAGGGCACGCATGAAGGTGCCGCGACGATGGGTCACGTCCCAGGCGGTACTATATATATAAGGTATAAGACGGTAGCGCAGGCGGATGGCATCGGCAAGTGCATCATAAACAGGCTCGCCGGCCTTGCCGAAGTGATAGACCTCGCGATAAGTCTCTGTACCGTGACTGCGCATCATGGGACAGAAAGCGCCAAACTGCATCCAACGGACATAGAGCTCCTGGAACTGCGGGTTGCGGCAGCCCGTCATGGGACCTCCGTGGTTATAAGAACCTGAGAAGAAGCCGCCGATGTCGGTATTGCAATGGGGAGCACCCGTCAGCGAGAAGTTCAGCAGCATCGGTATCTGGTTGCGCAGTGTGGGCCAGTTGCTGTTGACATCACCCGTCCACACATTGGAGGCAAAGCGCTGCTGACCGGCAAAGCCGGAGCGCGTCAGCACCATCACACGCTTGTCCGAGGTCGTTGCACGCTGGTGTTCATAGACACCCTGCACACAAGCCAGCGGGAAGGCATTGCGCACCTTGCGGAAAGTGCCGAGGGCGGTAGGTTCGTCGAGGTCGCTCTCCTTGAAGTCATGATGGTCGGGGTCCGTGGAATCCATCCACCACACGTCAGCGCCGAGGTCGAAGAGTCGCTTCAGGTGGTTCCAATAAATGTCGCGTGCCTCAGCGGTATAGGGTTTATAGACGCGTACGCCGCTGGGATAGTCCTTACGGGGCGGCCACTGAGAGAGTCCGCTCTGGGGCCACGTCTGGAAATTGAAGAGCAAGTCGCGCTCATCCATATCGCGATAGGGCTTGGTCATCGGGCCAAAACTCTGCCAGATGCTGATAGCCAAGTGGGCATTCTGATCGTGAATGTGCTTGATCATACCCTTGGCATCACCGAATTCGGGATTCAGGAATTCCATCGCATTCCACAGGTAGTTGCTGTCCCAGTACTGCCAATCGAGAATCATGCCGTCAAGAGGCACACCAATCGCACGATAGCGGTCCAGCACCTCTGTCAGTTCGCGCTGGCTCTTGTAGCGCTCGCGGCTCTGCCAGAAACCGTAGCTCCACATCGGCAGCATAGGCACATCGCCTGTCAGTTCGCGAATGAGGGCGATATTTCCGTCGGCTGAACCACCCAGCATGAAGTAGTAATCAATGCCGTCGGCCACCTCAGAGGCAAAGGTGAGGCCATCCTCGCGAGTGTCACGGAGCTGCGTCGGAGAGTAGTTGTCCCAGAAGACCGCGTAGCCCTTGAGGCTCTGGAAGATGTTCTGGAAGTCCTCGAGATTGCTTTGGATCATGCGGCGATGCTCACCACGCTGGTTCAGCTTGCCGTTCTCCATGAGGCCAATACCATAGATAGCCTCATCGGCATCGAGGTCAAAGCGGGTTCCTGCACGGAAGAGGCCTGCGTCAGCACCTTCCTTGATGGGCTGCAGCTCCCAGGCGTCCTCACACAGCAGTTCGCGCATATCCTTCGTGAGGAAGCGCACGGTGCCTGTCGATTTCCACACCACAACGGCCATTTTGTCCGTCTTCAAGGTGACGATTCCGTCCTTGTCCGTTTGCTTGACCTTCACCGTCTCAGGTGTCTTGATGACAACGAGACTGGGAGCAACAGAGGCTCCGGACATGGTCTTGGTAATGCGCACAATGTCATTGCTGAGGAAGGAGACACGCAAGGTGACATCCTTGCCCACCGTCAGCGTGACGTCAGTAGCCATCATCGTCGTTGCGACGAGGACGAGCAGAAGAGAAGAGAGAATTCTTTTCATCTTGATGTAGGGTTCAGTTTGAAGAGATTTAGTATGATTTGTGTCTGATGCAGTCATCTCAGAATAGGAAAAACAAAAGATGAAAGAAGAGTGTGTTAGGCTTTTCTTTCATCTCCCGTCTTTACGCTTTGTTCTGTGGTTGGGATACCCGGATTCGAACCAGGAAAAACAGAACCAAAACCTGTTGTGTTACCATTACACCATATCCCAATCCTAAGGCTTTTATTGCTAAAAGCGCGGCAAAGGTACACATTATTTTCCATTTCTGCCGCACAAATTCAGAAAAAATTTACATGAACGATGCTTTTATTGACATGTAATTCAAATAAAGTTCGTATATTTGCGGCGCAGGAAAAACTTTACACCCGAAATGGAAAAGAAAGTAGCATTAGTATTGTCAAGCGGCGGTGCTAGAGGACTTGCCCACATCGGCGCCATCGAGGAACTGGAGGCACAAGGCTATCAGATTACCTCCATTGCAGGATGTTCGATGGGCTCGCTCATCGGAGGTGTCTATGCGGCCGGAAAGCTGGCGGAATTCCGCGAGTGGATGAAGACGATAGACAGAAAGAAGATGAGGGAGCTGACGGACTTCTCGCTCAGCCTGAACCATGTGGCCAAGGGTATGCGCATCATCGAGGCCATCATGGAATTTGTGCCCGACGTTCCCATCGAGGAGCTCCCCATCCCATATTGTGCTGTTGCTACCGACTGGATATCCGGGCGCGAGGTGGTGTTCCGTGAAGGCAGCCTGTTCCAGGCCATCCGCGCCTCCATCTCGCTACCTTCATTCTACGAGCCCGTGAAGCGCGACGGCATGATACTTATTGACGGCGGTGTGACCAATCCCATACCTTTGAACCGTGTCGTGCGCCACGAGGGCGACATCCTTGTGGGCGTTGACGTGAGCGGTCACGACTACGAGGCGCAATGGGAAGCGCATCAGGAACAGACGGAAAAGCGCAAGCACAGCACGTCGCTCTCGCAGCAGATACTCAACCGCCTCATCCCTGACAATCTCGACTTCAACCATTACACGATTCTCTCGCGAGTCAGTTCCATCATGATCCGACAGAATTCCCTGCTGATGACGCAGCTGACAAAGCCTGACATCTTGGTGGATATCCAGATGAGTCGCTACGACGGCTTTGACTACGACAAGTCGGAGAAACTCATCGCCTTGGGAAAACAGAAGACACGACAGGCGCTGCTCCAGCACGCTGAATGTCTGTCGAAGATCCCGAAGGAAATGCACAGGGCTCAATGAGAAAGGTGAGAACATTGATGCCAGCATCAAATTATTAGAACATACCTTTAAAGAAAAGGGGCTGTGCCATTCAATTTGACACAACCCCTTTTAAGTCTTCAAACGGTCGCTAATTACTGCTCCGGTTCCATGATGACACGGATGCGGTTGCGCTTCTTGAGGATGGACTTAGCCATCTGCTGGATATCCTTCGCGGTGATGCCCTGGACAATCGTCTCGTAGTCCTTACTGGAATCGTACTTGTAGCGAAGGATGCCGGCGATGCGTCTCATCCAGTAGCCGTTCTCGCGCTGGTTCTGCGTGAAGGTCTTGAGCATGTATTCCTTGGCCTTGGTGATGCTCTCCTCTGCCGGACCGTTGGCAGCGACATCCTCGAGGACGTCCTGAACAATCTGCAGACAGGTGTCAGTCATCTCGGGCTTGATGGGGAATGATGACTCAAGCACATAGTAGGTCTTGTCATCGGCACCACGGGTGATATCGCCGTCGGCACTGGTGCTGTAGGCGGCGCCGAGTTCTTCGCGAATCTTCTTGAGGTAGGTCTCGGCTACACAAGTGCCGAGGATGCTCATAACAGCATCGTTCTTGACAGAGAGCTTGATGGGACCTGTCCAGACGCTGAGGAGTGTGGTCTGCGGCGTCTCCATCTTCTTCGTGAAGCGGTTGGTGATGTCGCCCTTGGCGAAGCGCATACCATTGTCAACGGGCTTGTCGTTGCGCTTCATGATGGGCAGCGTAGCCAGATATTGCTTGGAGAGTTCACGGATCTGGTTCTCGTCGATGTTGCCGATGAAGAAGAAGGTGAAGTCCGAAGCGTCGGCGAAGCGGTCGGCATAGATCTGCATGATGCGGTCGTAATCGATGTCGTCCACATCGGCCTCTGTGATGGGCACCGTCAGGGGATGGTGGTTGTAGAGGGTGGCCTGGATGCTGTCGCTGAAGGCAGCCTTCGGGTTGAGGTTCTTGTTACGCAGGGCCTCACGCAGGCTGGAGAGGTAGGAGGCTACAGCGTCGTTGTCCTTCTCACGCAGCTGGAAGTTGAGGTAGATGAGCTCGAACATGGTCTGTACGTCCTTCCTGGAGCTGTGACCACCCAGGCTCTCCTGGCGTGCGCCAACGTTGGCTCCGGCGCTGGCATTCTTGCCGGCCAGGGCCTTGGAGAGTTCTACTTGCGTGAAGCCACCCAGCTTGCTGCGTCCCATCACGCCGCCGAGGACGGCAAGGTTGATGCGGTCAGCAAGGCCGTAGCGGTTGGTACCGCCATCGCTCCACGCAGTCATGCGGATTTCGTCGTCTTTGTAGTCGGTAGCCTTCATGACGACCTTCACGCCATTGCTGAGGGTGAGGATGGTGGAGCCACAGGGGCCGGGGACTTCCTTCTTGATGGAACCAGCCGCGGGCAGGTCCTCAATCAGCGGACAGCTCTTCACGTTGTCCTCCCACGGGGTGAGCTCCTGCTGCTGAGCAGCATGGATGGCATTGAGGAGTTGTTCTTCGGTAGGAATCACGAGGCCCTCCTTATCGGGGTTGACGCAGAAGACCACGAGGTTGGTATCTGTACGGGTAATGAGCTGCTTTACGAGCATCTGATAAGCCTGAACGGGGATATTAGGCAGAACCTGCTGTGCCAGCTGATACTCCACCTCAATGCCAGGAATGGCATCATTGTCGAGGAACGAACGATAGTACTCGCGGGCATAGGCGATGGACTTCTGCTTGTCGCGGTTGTTATACGCCTGCTCATAGTTGCTGAGCGCCTCGGCTACGGTGCGGTCGATCTCACCCTGTGTAAAGCCAAACTGATCCAGACGGTAGAGCTCTGCCATCACGGCCTGCACGGCCTCCTCGACGCGGCCCTCCTTGGGACTGATGGTGACATTAAGGGCACCGGTAACCTTACTGGAAAGCAGGAAAGCGCCGTCGTCCACGCCAGCACCGCGATAAGGACACTCGGGCTTCAGAGCCAGTTCGCCCAGACGCTGGTTGAGGGCGCTGAGGGCTAAGTTCTTGCTCAACTCTTCAATATAAGTGGGAGCGAGGTTGCGGAGGCTGTCAGGAGTGGCGGGGTGCTTCAGCGAGATCATGACGACCTGAGAGGTCTGTTCGGGGTCCTTGTCGCTGACAACGATGGCCTCCGTGTTGTCAGGTACGCTGTAGTATTCGCGCTTGGCCACAAGCTGCTCTACCTTGATGGGTGCGAAGAGTTTCTGGATCTTACTTTCAATCTGATCTACGTTGATATCACCTACGACGATGATACCCTGAAGGTCAGGGCGATACCATTTGTGGTAGTAGGCGCGCAAGGTGTCGTGGGGGAATTCGTCCACCACCTCCATCAGTCCGATGGGGAAGCGGCGGCCGTAGCGGCTATCGGACATCAGTTTCTCAAGGTGCTTGACCAGCACACGAGTCATACCGGTGTTGCGCATGCGCCATTCCTGATGGATCACGCCGCGTTCCTTGTCAATCTCCTTGCCGTCAAGTGACAGGCTGTTGCTCCAGTCGTGGAGAATCAACAGACAGGAGTCGATGGCTCCCTCGCGCGCAGGAACATTATCAATATTATACACCGTCTCCTCCACGCTGGTGTACGCATTGAGCTGGGCACCGAACTTCACGCCGATGCTCTCAAGGTAGTTGGTCAGCGAGCTGTCGGGGAAATGGGTCGTGCCGTTGAAGCACATGTGTTCCAAGAAGTGTGCGAGGCCGCGCTGGCTCTCTTCCTCCTGAATGGAACCCACCTTCTGGGCGATGTAAAAGAAGACTTGGTTCTTGGGCTCCTTGTTGTGACGAATGTAGTAAGTGAGTCCGTTGTCAAGATGTCCCACGCGAACCTGAGGATCGACAGGCAGCGGTTGCATCATTTGTTCCATGTTTTGTGCTGAGGCAGCCAAGGAAGCAGCAAAAAGCACGATGGAAGCTAGAATTTTTGTTAGTTTCATTGTATTTGTTTTTTACCTTATGATCAAATAATTAGAAAGCTTTAGAACTCATGGGGTGACGTCAGGTTGCGACGTAGCTCCTCCAGCGGTTTCATGACGAAGTCACGTTCGTTCATGTGGGGATGGGGGATGGTGAGTTCGGGCGTGTTGACAGTCTCGTCACCGTAGAGCAGGATGTCAATATCGATAGGACGGTCCGTGTAAGCTCCGCCAGGTTGCGTCTTTTCTGTACGTCCCAGTTGGCGCTCAATATCCTGTGTGGTGGCAAGCAGTTGCTCGGGTGTCAGGGTGGTGCGGTAGAGGGCTACGGCATTTAGAAATGCGTGGTCGGAGGTGAAGCCTTGTGGCTCCGTCTCAAAGAACGAAGAACAACGTACCAGTTGTCCCACATGCTGTATCATCAGTTCCAAAGCCTGCAGCAGCAAGGTGTGACGGTCGCCGAGGTTGCTGCCTAAGCCCAGATATACTTCAGTATAATTCTTCATCTGTCGCTTTTCATTAGTCTTTGAGAATCAGCATAGCATCACCATAAGTGCCGAAGCGATAGCGATGGTCGCGAATGGCTTCCTTATAGGCCTTCATGACCAAGTCGTAGCCACCAAAAGCGCAGGCTATCATCAACAGGGTGGAGTAAGGCATATAGAAATTAGCAACCATACAGTTGGCGATACCGAAATCGTAGGGCGGGTAGATGAACTTGTTGGTCCAGCCGTCAAACTCCTTGAGTTGCATGTCGGCACCGATGGCCGTCTCCAACACGCGTTGAACAGTGGTGCCCACAGCACAGATACGGTGGCCTCCAGCCTTGGCTGCATTGACGATGCGGCAGGCCTCTGCACCTACATGCATTTCCTCGCTTTCCATCTTGTGCTTGGAAAGGTCTTCCACGTCAATCTCGCGGAAATTGCCGAGGCCGCAATGCATGGTCACGAAGGCCATCTCGATACCTTTGATCTCCATGCGCTTCAACAGGTTCTTGGAGAAATGCAGACCAGAGGTGGGCGCCGTGACGGCACCTTCGTTCTTCGCAAACACGCATTGGAAGTTCTCCATATCCTCGGGCTCAGCTTTGCGCGAGATGATATGTTTGGGCAGCGGAGCCTCGCCTAAAGCATAAAGGGACTCCTTGAACTCCTCGTGCGGGCCGTCGTAGAGGAAGCGTAGAGTGCGTCCGCGGCTCGTGGTGTTGTCAATGACTTCAGCCACCATGCTCTCGTCCTCGCCAAAGTAGAGTTTGTTGCCGATACGGATCTTACGGGCAGGCTCTACGAGGACATCCCACAGGCGCAGCTCTTTGTTGAGCTCGCGCAACAGAAACACCTCGATTTTGGCACCCGTCTTCTCCTTGTTGCCCTCCAGACGTGCAGGGAACACTTTCGTGTCGTTGAAGACGAAGGCATCCTTATCATCAAAGTAGTCCAGGATGTCGTAGAAGTTGTCTCGATGCTCAATCACACCGCTTTTCGTGTGCAATACCATGAGGCGACAATCATCGCGGAACGGAGTCGGATACTGGGCAATGCGGTCGTTCTCAAGACGGAACTTGAACTGCGAGAGCTTCATGTTGGCAGTGATGTTGTTGATCATATCTCTTTTATTTATTGTTGTTATTCATTTCATCATCTTCGATGGTCTGTTGTTCAAGCCATGCAGGGAAAGCATACATCGTCATGCAATCCTCTACGCGGACATCGCCAACACGCGTGCGACGTAGGGCTGTCAGGTGGGCTCCGCTACCCAAGGCCTGACCGATGTCGCGAGCCAAAGCGCGGATATAAGTGCCTTTGGAGCAGACAACGCGAATGGTGATGGAGGGATAGGCCTCCGTGTCTGTCGGCGTTGCAGGTGAGTGGAGAAACGCCTTGTTACGCATTCCCGTGCGGGGTAAGGGCTCTCCTACCCCTCCTGTAGGAAGAGCTGGTGCGGTACCTACAAGTGCGCAATCCACCAATTCTATTTCATCGATAACCAACACCTTTGGCTTGAGCTCCACATCCTTCTCCTTGCGGGCGAGGTCATAGGCACGCTTGCCATCAACCTTCACGGCAGAATAGGAGGGAGGAATCTGTTCGATGCGTCCGAGGAATGACTGGAGAACACGCTCCACTTGCTCGCGCGTGATGTGCTCCGTGGGGTAGTAGGCGTCGATGGGATGTTCAAGGTCAAAGCTCGGCGTGGTAGCGCCGAGGCGTAGCGTGGCGACATACTCTTTCGTGTGAGCCTGCAACTCGTCAATGCGCTTGGTGGCTCTACCCGTGCAGACTATCATGACACCTGTGGCCAATGGGTCAAGAGTGCCTGCATGCCCCACCTTCAGCTTCTTGGTAGCAAGGCGCCTGCACAACTGCCAACGCACCTTGTTGACCACATCGAAGGAAGTCCAACGATACGGCTTGTCTATATAGAGTATTTCGCCTGCCCGAAAATTCATTTAGTCAACCATTACGAGTGAGTGGCCCGTCCAAAGGAGGGCGAGAATGACGATACCCACGATGATGCGATAGACACCGAAGGCCTTGAAACCGTATTTGGCCAAGAAATCAACGAACCATTTCATAGCCAGTAAAGCGACAACAAAGGCTACGACGCAGCCCAGCGCCAGCATCAGCAAGTTGTCACGTGTGGCCCAACTGGCATCGGCTTCAGAGCCAAAGAACAACTGGAGCACATCGAGCGCTGTAGCGGCGGCCATTGTGGGAACGGCCAAGAAGAACGAGAATTCGGCAGCCGCGCGGCGTGTCAGCTTCTGAGCCATACCACCTACGATGGTGGCCATAGAACGTGAGACGCCAGGAATCATGGCGATGCATTGGAACAGACCGATACAAAATGCGCGCTTCTCTGTGAGCTTCGTCTCTTCGCTACCCTTGTTGAACAAGCGGTCGCAGAACAGCATGAAGATACCGCCCACAACGAGCATGACAGCAACCACTTCAACACTCTCGAGGAAACGGTCTATCAGGCCTGACATCTTGCCCAGGAAGCCTATTACGATGGCAGGAATAAAGGCCACAAGCAGCTTCCAGTAGAAATCCCATTTGTGCAGGAAAGCCTGCAACGGCGTACTGTCAGCTGGCGCAGGAGTGCGGTTCAAGCGGAAGAAGCGGTTCCAGTAGAGGCAGACAACAGAGAGGATGGCACCGAACTGGATGATAATCGTAAATGCCTTGACGAAAGGCGTGCTCTCCACGCCCAACAGGTTCTGCGTGATAATCATGTGACCTGTCGAGGACACGGGCAGGAACTCCGTCAGGCCCTCTACGATGGCAATGATGATAGTCTCAAAAGCGGTCATGCCTGTACCTCCTTCTCTTGCTGTTCCTCAACGGGCACCTCCTTGTCCTTGGGACGGTGCATGATGCCATAAACGATAAATGCGAAGCCAGCGAAGGTCACAGCTGGAGCCACCTTGATGCGCAACGCACTGAAGATCTCCGGGTTGAAAGCTTCCTCGGAAGAGCCTGAACCGGACATCAGGATGAGACCGATAATCACCACCGCCATGCCGATAGCCAGTAGCAAGTAATTCGTACGGTCAAATGCAAATTCTTTCATATTATGTTTATTTCTAATTATTTATACATCTCCTTCTCCTTCATACGGAGGAAGTGGCCCACGCTGAGCCAAGTGCAAATCAACGTGAGGAGCAGACCTGCCACCAATACTGAGGCACCCATAATCGCAATGATGCGTGGTGTGATGATGGTTGTGATATACTCATCTTGCTGGAAGGCCCAGTAGATAGCGCCAAAGAGCAACGCGTCGGCCAGAACCGCTGCCGTGAGCCCGATGCCCAGACTCCGCTTGATAAACGGCCAGCGAATGAAGCCCCATGAGGCGCCAACAAGACGCATCGTATGGATCGTGAAACGTTGGGAATAGACACTCAAGCGTACGGTATTGTTAATGAGTACGATGGAAATCACCATCAGTAACAGCGCCAGTACCGAAAGTACGATAGTCGCTTTCTGTAGCGTGTCGTTGAGGTTATCTACGATGTCACGCTGGTAAACGACATCCGTCACTTGCCACATGGCCTTCAGCTCCTTGGAGATCATGAGCAGGCTATCCGTGCAGGCATACTCGGCAGGCACCGTCATCTCAATACTTGCCGTATAGGGATTCTCGCCACCAAGGAACTCCGTGGGGTCAGTGCCCATACGCTCCATTTCCTCCTTCAGGGCCTGCTCCTTAGAGATGAGCGTCGTAGAACGCACGAATGGACAATCCTGTATGCGCATGTTGAAAGTATCGGCATCTTCCGTTGAGAGGTCATCGTCAAGCAACAACGTGACTGTCAGGTTCTCGCGTACGGAACGTGACAACTCGTTGGCACTGAAACCAAACAAGACTACCAAACCTAAAAGCAGTAGCACCAATGTCGTGGAGATACACGATGTCAGCCACTGGAAACCAAAACTCTTGTATTTAATCTTTTTCATTATAATGACGTATTTTCTTCATTACCTATTAAAGTTGCAGAGGAACTGCTGGTAATCTTGACCATTACGCGGTCGCCGATGCGGTGGTCGCCGCGGTCGAAGACCACGACACGGTTCTGTTCCGTACGACCGAACAGCTGGTTCCTGCTGCGCTTACTGATTCCCTCGGCCAGCACTTCAACCACTTTTCCTACCTGTGCCGCATTGCGCTCTGCTGAGATCTCGTTCTGCAAGGCGATGAGCTCGTTCAGGCGGCGGATTTTCACCTCCTCGGGGATGTCGTCTGGTAGGTGCTTGCTGGCATAAGTGCCTGGTCGTTCGCTGTATTTAAACATGAAGGCAGAGTCATAACCCACCTCGCGCATCAGCGACAGCGACAGCTGGTGGTCCTCTTCGGTCTCGCCGCAGTAGCCCACAAAGATGTCTGTGGAGAGGCCACAATCAGGGATGATACGGCGGATGGCTGCCACACGCTCCAAGTACCACTCACGCGTGTATTTGCGGTTCATGCGCTTCAACACGGCATCCGAACCGCTCTGTACAGGCAGATGAATATGCTTACAAACATTCGGCTTTTCGGCGATTACGCGTAGCGTCTCATCACTCATGTCCTTAGGATGACTCGTCGTGAACCGCACCCGCATCTCCGGCACAGCCTCTGCAACGCGACTCAATAACTCAGGGAACGTAATTGTCCATTGTCCATTCTTCATGCGTGAAGCGTCCCTTTGGGCCGAGCGATCCATTGTCCATTGGTAGCTGTTTACATTCTGTCCCAGCAGCGTCACCTCCTTGAAGCCGCGGTCACGCAAATCACGCACTTCACGCAGAATACTCTCGACATCGCGACTGCGCTCGCGCCCACGCGTATAAGGAACAATACAATAGTGGCAAAAATTATTGCAGCCACGCATGATGCTCACAAAGCCGCCAATCATGTTCGCATGCAGACGTTGAGGCACCACATCGCGGTATGTCTCTGTCATCGACAGCTCAACATCAATGGCCTTATGCCCTAATTCGGCCTGGGCAATCAAGTCCAGCAGGGCCATATACGAGTCCGGTCCGCAAACCAAATCCGCTCCATACTTGCTCGTCAAATCTTCCTTGACGCGCTCCGCCATGCAGCCCAGTACACCAATAATCAATGGGTTTGCCGTTCCCGAGTTTTCTTTCGAGGACCTTTTTCGCTTCACGCTCTGCAAGTATTCCAGACGTGAAAGGATTTTCTGTTCTGCGTTATCCCGTACGGAACAGGTGTTGAGAAAGACGGCATCTGCCTCGCCTATCTGTTCCGTTATTTCGTAGCCTGCCATCTGCATGACCGATGCCACCACTTCGGAATCAGCAACATTCATCTGGCAGCCGTATGTCTCTATCAAGAGTTTCTTCATCCGTTTTTATGCTTATGAGCTCAAATTCGGGTGCAAAGATACAACCTCAAAATGCCGAAATCAAGTAAATTGCTAAAAAACTTGCAAAAACTTTAAACTTTAATCCTTAAACTATAAACTTTTATGTACCTTTGCGCCCGCAAAAACGCAAATCGCTTATTTGTAAATCGCAAAATAGTAAATCGTAAATCGTTAAATCGTAAATATAAAAGATGAATTTCGTTCAAGAACTCACTTGGCGAGGCATGATCCATCAGATGATGCCTGGCACCGAAGAACTTCTCCAGAAAGAACAAGTGACGGCCTATGTGGGCATTGACCCCACGGCCGACAGTCTTCATATCGGTCACCTCTGTGGTGTCATGATGCTGCGCCATCTGCAGCGCTGTGGCCACAAGCCCATTGCCCTCTTGGGTGGTGCTACTGGCATGATTGGCGACCCCAGCGGCAAGAGTCAGGAGCGTAACCTCCTCGACGAGGAGACGCTGCGCCACAACGTCAGCTGCATCCGCGAGCAGCTCTCACGCTTCCTCGACTTCGACAGCGATGCGCCCAATGCCGCAGAACTCGTGAACAACTACGACTGGATGAAGGACTTCACGTTCCTCAACTTCGCACGCGACATCGGTAAGTGCATCACCGTCAACTACATGATGGCCAAGGACAGCGTCAAGCGCCGCCTCAACGGCGAGTTCCAGGAGGGTATGTCCTTCACGGAGTTCACCTACCAGCTCCTGCAGGGCTATGACTTCCTGCACCTCTACGAGACCAAAGGCTGCAAGCTCCAGATGGGCGGCAGCGACCAATGGGGAAATATCACCACCGGTACGGAGCTGATCCGCCGCAAGTTGGGTGCTGAGAACGAGGCCTATGCCCTCACCTGCCCGCTCATCACCAAGAGCGACGGCAAGAAGTTCGGCAAGACCGAACAGGGTAATATCTGGCTCGACCGCAACCGAACCACTCCCTACGTCTTCTACCAGTTCTGGCTCAATGTGGGTGATGAGGAGGCTGAGCGCTACATCAAGATTTTCACTTCCTTGGACAAGGAGACCATCGATGCCCTCATCGAGGAGCACCGTCAGGATCCGGGTCGCCGAGTGCTGCAGAAGCGCCTGGCCGAGGAAGTAACCATCCTCGTGCATGGTCGCGAGGACTACGAGCTGGCCCTCGAAGCCTCTAACATCCTCTTCGGCAAAGCCACCAAGGAGAGCCTCGTCAAACTCGATGAGCAGACGCTACTTGATGTCTTCAGCGGTGTACCCCACTACACCATCAGCCGCAGCCTCCTCGAAGGCGAAGGCACCAAGGCCGTGGACCTCATGGCTGTAGAGACACAGTGCTTCCCCAGCAAGGGCGAAATGCGTAAGATGGCTCAGGGCGGCGGCGTCAGCCTCAACAAGGAGAAGCTGGCGCAGTTCGATCAGGCTGTTACCACAGCCGACCTTATTGACGGCCGCTACCTGCTTGTGCAGAAAGGCAAGAAGAACTACTATTTGCTGATTGCAGAGTAAAATCAATCAGACAATCCTATAAAAGAGAAAGAGCTATCGGAACCGCTTCGGTAGCTCTTTCTTTTAATTTTTAGAACCTGCCTTTATTATTTGCAAGTCAGGATAAAGGCGTAGTGATGAGGCTGGTTGCCGTCGATGGTGTATTGTGGCAGCGTACGCTTGCCCCAGGTATCGGCTCCGCCCACACCGTGGATATTCAAGTCTATGTTCAGGTTGACAAAACGCCCACGCGGCACATCGTTGGGGTGACGTACATCCTCCAGGTCTTCCTCACCATAGTCCCAGGCGCGGATACAGAGCGGCTGGAGTCCCTCAATGCTCAAAGTGCGTTTAGCGTTCCGTGAGGATATCTCGAACCAACGGACATCGCAGCGGTTGGCGTTATCCTGCGGATGGATATATTCGGTCTCATAGTCCTTGAGCGGCATCTGGTACACGCCGAGGAAAGCAGAACGCTTGCGGTCCGGGTAGTTCTCCCAAGGACCGCGACCATAGTAGCGCACCTGCGTGTAGTCAGCAGGAAGACGCATACGCATACCGAACTTGGGCATTACCGGACGGTCCTGAGCTGTAGGCTGGTAGTCCATCTCCACCAAAATACGATGGTCGCTGAGGACGGTGTAGCGGACTTGGACATCTTTGACCTCTTTCCACATCGCAACGCGGCGCGCAAAGCCAGCAGCGTTCTGGTTATCATTCTCCGGCTTCCAGAAGTATGGTTCCAGCGGCGCCTGCAGTACCTCGCGACCATCAACAATCCACGATGTGAGGGCATTGCCGTTGACGGTAATGGCCCCTTTAGAGCTCTCAGGGGAGGCAGAGGCCACAGGGCTTTGTGGCCACCCCCATGATTGGAGTACGAATTGTTCGCGGGCAATCACAAAGCCTTTCGGTGCCCAAGGTTTATCCTCCTTCAGTCGGGCCGCGACGTTGAGTAGCGTCTCGCTGCCATAGCGTAGCGTGTCGTAAGTGATGGTATATTCGTCGGGTTCTGTAAAACAGTCATGATTGATGACGCGAATGCGGCCATCAGCGTCACGCTCGAAGGCGAGCGGTTGATAGACGTATTGCACCTCGTAGTAATGCGGATGTGGCTTGCGGTCTGGCGCGATGAGGCCATTGATGCAGAAACGTCCGTCGTTGGGTTTGTCGCCGAAGTCGCCGCCATAGAGGAATGACGAATGACGAATGTCGAATGATGAATAAGATTTATCTGTGTCCTTGGAAGGCGTCTTGTATTCGTCATTCATCATTCGTAATTCGTCATTCGTCATTCGTAATTCGTCATTTAATCCCTGATCCACCCAATCCCATACGGCAGCGCCGACAATGCTGCTGTCCGCATAGATGACATCCCAGTACTCCTGCAGGTTGCCGCAGGAATTACCCATTGCGTGAGCGTATTCTCGCATCATGAACGGTTTGTCCTGAACCTGCTGCGCATTTCTGCGCAATTCATCGGGATAGAGATAGCTGTCGTCCCAGATGGCTGAGTAGCGGCGGTCGCTGTCGTAGAACGGCGGACGGGTGGTATCCAGTTCGCGCACCTTATTGTACATCGCTTCGATATTCGGCCCTACGCTACCTTCGTTGCCCAGGCTCCATAGAATGACGCAGGGATGGTTGACGTCGCGCTTGACCAACGATTCGGCTCTGTCAACGTGCGCTGCCTGGAACGACAAATCGTCGCCCATCTCCTTGTTGGCGTAGCCGTAGCCATGCGTCTCGTGGTTCGCCTCGTCCATCACGTAGATACCCCAACGGTCGCAGAGCTCGTAGAGATACTCGCGGTCAGGATAGTGCGAGGTGCGCAGGAAGTTGATGTTCGCTTGCTTCATCAGCCGGATATCCTCTTCGTAGGTAGCATCATCAACATAATGTCCCGTCTTGGGGTGATGGTCGTGGCGGTTCACGCCGCGCAGTTTCACGTTCTTGCCGTTAACCTTGAAGACATCGCCGACAATCTCCACCTTCTTCACGCCAAAATGATTATCAAAGACCTCGTTGTCCTTAAGGTTTTTCATTCTCATTCCATCCAGTTCCACGGTATAAGGATAGAGCCAAGGCTTCTCTGCAGTCCACAGACGGGGTGGACTATCGTAGTGATAGGTGAATTCCACGGTTATGGTATCGCCTGCAGGCAGTTTGGGAATACGCCGGTTGGTTACGCTCCAATGGTTAGGATTAACGTTGATGCCATACAGTTCGGGACAAGCCATCTTCAGCTGAACCAGCAGGTCCTTTGCAGTTTTCTTGCCTGTATTGCATATAGCAATCTTAGCATTAACGGTGAACTTCGAGTAGTCGGCATTGGGAACGGCTTCCACCTTGTAGTCACAGATATGCACTTGTGGTCTTACCCAAAGTTGCACTGGGCGGAAGATGCCCGATAGGCGCCAATAGTCCTGATCCTCCAGGTAGCTGCCGTCGCACCAACGATAGACCTCCACAGCCACCTTATTCTTGCCCACGCGCATATATTTCGTCACGTCGAACTCCGCCGGCGACATCGAGTTCTGGCTGTAGCCCACCTTCTTGCCGTTAACCCATAGGTAGAACGCCGAGTGTACGCCCCCGAAGTGCAGGATAAGATGCTGCCTCTTCATCGCCTTCGTCACATCGACAGACGTCACATACGAGCCCACAGGGTTGCGGTTCTCGTAGGCCGTCCAGTCCGTGGGCGGTTCGGTGGTCACGCTGGGACGGTTCTTGACGAACGGGTAATTGATATTCGTATAAATAGGTGTGCCGTAGCCCTGCGTCTGCCAGTTGCCAGGTACGGTAATCTTATCCCACTGGCTTACGTCGAAATCCTCGCGATAGAAGTCCGCTGGCCTCTCCTCGGGATTGCGGCTCCAATGGAACAGCCATTGTCCGTCCAGAGACACAATCTCCGGGCACGCCTTCTCCTTCGACGGCAGTTGCAAGGTAGCGTGATAGGGCAACTTGTTGATACCCAGTACTGCGGGGTTCTCCCAATCTCTGGGTTGAGCCTGTGCTTGTAAGGTCAGCACGCCCCACATGACCATGAGGCCGAAAACCAGTTTCTTCATGTCGATCATAGATTTAGCTAGCCAGCTGATTGATGACTTGTGATTCTTTCGACCACAAAAATACTGCTTTCTTCGCAACTATCTGTCAATACACTCGTTTTTATAAGAAAAATTAAGATAATCGAAGCCGTAAATACAGACCGTTTGAACAAATCAGAGGGTGGTTTTTGCATTATCGCTATTAATAGTATTATTTTTCAGCTACATCAGGAAAAGTTTAAACGAGACTATACCCTTTATTTACCAAAAGGCATTTTGTGGTTTACCTTTATCTGCGTGATCATTTACCAAAAACCACATGATACTTTACCATCAGGAGACATCCCGAATGAGTCAGATGGTAGACTTGACTACTTTGACCGATGGAATGGAAAGATATTGTGAAACATATGGACTATCAAAGAGGGCACAGAGTCTTTGTTTGGCCTATGTGACGAGACAAAATTTACGGCCTGCCTAAAGAGAAATTTCTCTTAGGCCTGTCAGTAAATTTTATATAGACATCGCGTAATTTATCGAAAACGGTAATGAAAACCCAAAATAGAGAAAAAATATGACAACGAGAGATAAGAAACCACGAATGGTATGGATCTTGCTCTAACAGCGATATGTCTCCTAATTGTTATTGGTATGATATCAATACGCTATTCGCTTGCTACCGTTGACGATATACACTCCCTTGGGGTGATGCTTGGAAAGTAGCTGGGTGAGGGGGAGCGGACGGCCTTGAAGATCGAAGGCGGAAGGAGCGGAGGAGAGGTTGGATTGAAGGGGCGAAGGGATGGAGGTGGCGATGGCTGCAACCTCTTCCTCTGTCATGAACGTAATCTCCTTGACGACGCTGGTACCTGTGGTAGAGGTACAGCCAAAGCAAATGGAGAAGGCGCCGTTGGATTCCAGAATATAGGAGGAATAGACGGGGAGATAGGCGGTGAGATCCCAGACAATAAGCAGTTCCTTGTTGCCAACATTGAGGACGCGTGTGGCGTTGACGGTTCCTACATGGTTGCCGTTCATGTACCACACGGAGTTGTCTGCAAGGGTCGTGGAGACGTTTGTGGCGCGCACACAAAAGAGGGTGTGGTTGGCCTGCACCTTGTAGTGGTTCCATAAATCCTTCTTCAGCGAGAGGGCCATATCGTTCTTGCCCTTGCCGCATTTGAGGGTGATGCTGTTGGCAGAGCGCTGGTAGGTGATATTGGACTGCGCTACGCGGTTCTGGTCGCCCGTCTGCCAGTCAGAGTACTTGAAAACATAAGGCACGCTGTTGTCCTCCTTGGGGGGAGCGGGCTGCTGGTCGCTGATGACGATGGGTGTGGCATCATCAGTCGCAAGAGAGATGGTCTGTTCTGTGCCGTCGTAGCGGATGCGCTTATTGACCAAGCTGGACAAGTCGATGCCTGTGCCACGTTCAGGACTGACAAGAACGAGGTCGAAGATACGCTGCTGGTGCATACCCTTGAAGGTACCTTTGCGCGGACCTATCGTGAGGGTCTGCGAAGCATCGTCCCAGGCGAAGTGAATGGTGGAATAGGCCCCCTGTTCATAGCGGTAGCTGTCACCCTCGTCCTCATAAAGCAGAAATTCGCCGTCAGCTCCAGGGTAGATACGGAGCTGCATGGAGTCAGCACGTTGCACATCGAGAGTGCTTTGAGCGTTGTAGGCGTAGGGCAGAATGGTGCCCGATGGCAGGTAGATGGGAATCATGCCGATTTCCACCTGGCGCGTAACGTTCTTGCTGCCAGCTGTCTGCTCACCGTTCCAGAAGTCCACCCATGTACCTGCGGGAAGATAGACTGATCGTGATTTGGCACCCTCTTTGACGACAGGCGCCACGAGCAGCTTGCGACCGAACATAAACTGAGTGGGCAGGTTCTGGCATTTAGCGACATCGGGATAGGCCATGTGCATGGCGTTCATCATGGAGAGGCCGCTCTGATGGATGTCCCAAGCGGTGCTGTAAATATAGGGCATGAGATGGTAACGGAAGTTGATCCACGCGTCGAGCAGGTCATACCAAGGGGTGCCGGCTTCGCCAAAGCGGTAGATGGCCTTGTCGATGCCTGCGCCGTGGGAGCGCATCATAGCGCAGAACGTGGCAAACTGGAACCAACGGGCATAGAGCTCCTGATAGCGCTTGTTACCCACGCCTTGAAAGTCACCGACGAAGAAAGCGCCGATGTCCGAGTTCCAATGCGGGTTGCCGCAGATGCTGAAGTTGAGGGCAGCGGGAATCTGCTTCTGAAGCGTCTCCCAAGAGGCCGTTACGTCGCCGCTCCACACATTAGCTCCTGTGCGCTGAAGGCCTGCATAGGCACTGCGGGTGAGGATGCAAACGCGCTTGTCAGTGAGTTCAGCTTGCTGGCGATGGTGGTCATAGATACCTCCTACGTGCATGAGGGGGAAGGCATTGCGCACCTGTCGCCACGTACAGCCAAGACCTGTCACGAAGTCGAAGGTCTGCTCCATATCACTACCGCCTTGATAATGATCGGGTTCGTTGGAATCCAACCAGTACCCGTCAACGCCCTTGGAGATAATATTATTATAATAGGTGTCCCAGTAGTAGTCGCGTGCAGCAGCGTTATAGGGGTCGTAGATGGCTACACCGGCATCGCCTGGATAGGTGGTCGTCATGAGCTTATCACCCTGCTTGATGAGCATATTGTTCTCCTTCAAGTAGGCATAGGGTTTGGTCTCGGGACCGAAGTTGGCCCATGTGGAGATAATCATGTGACCATCTTGGCGATGGATGGAGTCTATCATCTGCTGGTAGTTCTTGAAGTCAGGATTCAGAAACTCGAGTGCGTTCCAATGGGCGTTGTTGCCCCAATACTGCCAGTCTTGAACAACGCAGTCTATGGGCACAGCCAACTCGCGGTAGTTTGTCATCACACCCATCGTCTCGTTAGCGCTCTGGTAGCGTTCCTTGCTCTGAAAATAGCCGTAGGCCCAGAGGGGAATCATCGGCACCTGCCCCGTCAGCTGGCGCATATTGGCCACAGACTGTTCGCCACTGCCAACCATGAAGAAGTAATCTACGCCGTAACCAACGGCTGACTCCATCTTGAGCGTATTCGATGATTCGGAATAGCTTGTGGGCGAGGCGTTGTTCCAGAAAATGGAGTAGCCCTTGGTAGAATAGTAATAAGGAATCCAAACGGACATATTACCCTCAATCATATTGCTATACGTGGCATCGCGTTGGTTAAAGCGGTTGTTCTGAAGCTGCCCGAGTCCATATATCTGTTCCGTGGAGGTAAGCGTAAATTGCGAACTCACCTTATATGAGGCGTAGGGGCCGTCTTGACACGCCGTGAGAACGGTACCGCTGGCTTTCTCATTCAGTAGCTGAGTGCCATCGGATGTATAGAACTTGATTTGTCCAGTTCGGGTATTGACGCGTATGTCGAGCGCCGATGTCTTCAACGACTGCGTTGAGGCATCTATCTCGGTCTGTTCCACGGCCACATCCTGCTTGGCCAGAGTAACAGCCAACTGCTGGAGCGGCACGCTACTCTCTTTCATATATTTCCGCACATTGACGATGGATGGTGTATAGAACGCAATCTCCGTCACAACATTCTTAATCGTGTCGCGATAATCTGCCCGACCATAGGGATTATCCTGACTAGCCGCAAAGACCTGCTGACCGATAGTGGGAAATAAAAGCGTCAAGGGATGCGCAATGAATAATACTGACAGCGCAATGAGAACACGTTTCATGTCTGTATGGATTTAAGTGATTAGTAGTTCAGATTTGTGATAAAAGACGGCACAAAGGTAAGGAAAAAACAGAAAAGTGAGGTGAGAATCACCATTTTTTTCTAAGATGATTCAAAAGAAAATGACCCACTTGAACAACATACCCAACAAACGAAAATCAGCAACTAGAAGCGCTTCCAGTTGCTGATTATTGTTACGTGGACCAGCTAGGGCTTGAACCTAGGACCTCCAGATTATGAGTCTGTTGCTCTAACCAACTGAGCTACAAGTCCAATAATTTCTCTTAGCGGCTGCAAAAGTAATGCAAAATGCGGGGACTTGCAAGAAATTGTGGCAAAAAGTGCTGTTTTTAGTGATGAGAACACATTCTGCTACTCGCCAAAGGTATCCAAATGTGCTAATGTCTGGAGACGACGCATGGCTGCGGCATCGTCCTTCGGACATATCATGAGAACACCATCCTCCTCCGTGATGACAAAGTTGTCAAGGCCGCTGATAGCTGCGATATGGCCAGAAGGAAGGCGAACAATATTATTAGTGGCGTTGTCGAAGAGAGCTTCGCTGTGAATAGTCGTATTCTGGCGGCCGTCGCTGTGAATGTCTGTAGGAGGCTGCGGGGTGTTTCCGCGTTCATGGAGTGCAGCATCAAGGGCGATACTCTCCCAAGTTCCTAAATCAGCCCAGCCAAAATGGCAGCGTTGCACGTAGCGGTGAACTGTATGCTCCAGCAGCGCGTACTCCAACGACAGATTGGGTAGCGAACGATAGCATTGTGGTGCTGTATCAGTCGTTGCCGTAGCACCCAAGTTAACCAGCTCTGGAAAGTCTGCACGATACTCCGGGACATGCTTGACAATATTCTCATTCATGTACAAAGCGCCAAAAACAAAGGCGCCCGTGTTCCACATGAACTCACCACTCTCCATGAAGACCTGTGCGAATTCACGATTGGGCTTCTCCGTGAAGGCTTTGATATGGAAGATGTCGGAAGAACGCTTGCCTGGTTCGCCCAGCTGGACATAACCATAGGCAGTCTCTGGACGGGTAGGAGGAACACCAAGGGTGATAATACCCTCGTTAGAACTGGCTATTGTCAAGGCATGTAGCACATCGCGCTCAAAAAGGTCTGTGCCATAGATCTGTTGATCTGCGGGAGATACAACAATACATGCCTCAGGACAGAGATTGGCAATAGCGCTGGTAGCCCATGTCACGGGAGCCAATGTACCACGACGCACAGGTTCTGCAAAAATCTGATGACGTGGAACTTGTGGCAACTGTTCCTGAAGCAACGGAAGATAATCAACTTGCGTGGAGATAAATATATTCTCCGGCGCTATAAAGCGGGCAAAGCGGTCATACGTCTGCTGAATGAGGGTACGGCCGGTTCCGGTAAAATCAATGAACTGCTTAGGGCATTGTTCACGGCTGACGGGCCATAGGCGGCTGCCTACGCCTCCAGCAAGTATCAAGCAGTAAAAGCTTTTTGTGAATGATGGCATGAGGTCTAATTACGCGTCCGAAAACGGTTAGTTGATGTGTTTCGTTGCGCTAAGGTAGTGCTTTTTTCTGATATGTTCCAAACTTTAATCTACTTTTTGCACAAAAAGGGTAGTTTTTGTAAAAAAAGCACTACTTTTGTGCCATAAATAATCACTAAAAGTTCAGCTTATGGACGTAAAGATGGAAGACAGTTGGCGCCGACGCCTTGCTGCAGAGTTTGAGAAACCTTATTTTGCAGAACTCGTGGCTTTCGTGCGACAAGAATATGCCGCAGGACCCTGCTATCCTCCTGGTGGCAAGATTTTCAACGCCTTCAATACAACACCCTTCGAGGATGTGAAAGTTGTCATCCTGGGACAAGACCCCTACCACGAACCAGGTCAGGCAATGGGCCTTTCTTTTTCTGTACCAGAAGGTGTCATGCTGCCCCCGTCGCTCAGGAATATCTACGCTGAAATCCGGGATGAACTGGGAACAGAGCCACCAGCCTCTGGCGATTTGACACGCTGGGCGCGACAAGGTGTATTGTTGTTAAATGCAACGCTGACAGTACGACAAGGACAAGCCGCCTCGCATCAGCGACGTGGGTGGGAGGTTTTCACCGATGCTGCAATCCGAACACTGGCAACGGAGCGCGAACATTTGGTCTTCATGTTGTGGGGCGCTTACGCAGGTGCGAAAGCACAATTCATTGATGCCCAACGCCATTTGGTGCTACGCTCTGCACATCCATCGCCGCTGTCGGCAACTCGCGGTTTCTTCGGGAACCACCACTTCCAACTATGTAATGATTACCTGAAGCAATGGGGACAAGAGCCCATTGCCTGGTAAAAGACTATTTGTAATGGAACATCGATTGCCACCGATATTGGAAATTGGGGATGTACTGATCAGCACGGATATCCTTACAGAGCGGTTCTGCTGCGACCTAGATGCCTGTGGCGGTGCCTGTTGCATCGAAGGGGATGCAGGAGCACCTATCACGCCTGATGAAATCAGCGAGATAGAGGCGTCACTGGACGAGGCGTGGCCACAGATGTCGGCATCGGCACAGAGCGTTGTGGATCGTCAGGGCGTGGCTTACACGGACATAGAAGGAGACTTGGTGACAAGCATCGTTGGAGGCAAGGACTGTGTGTTTGCCTACTACCATCACGGCGGTGGCGAGCTCCCAGAGGGCTGCTGCCTGTGTGCCTTGGAAAAAGCTTACAGGGATGGACGTTCACGTTTCATCAAACCCATCTCTTGTGCCCTCTACCCTATCCGGGAAAAACGTTTCGCAGGCGGACTGGTAGGACTGAATTATCACCGCTGGGCCATCTGCGAAAGTGCACGAAAAAAGGGACAGGAATTAAACCTGCCCCTCTATAGGTTCCTGCGCGAGCCACTCATCAAACGATTCGGCAAGGAATGGTATCAAGAACTTGAGACTGTAGCAGAAGAGCTTAGTCGTCAAGCATCGATATTGGCGTAGTTCGCGTTCTTCTCGATGAACTCGCGACGGGGAGCAACATCCTCGCCCATCAACATAGAGAAGACATAGTCAGCGCCCGCAGCATCTTCAATCGTCACCTGCTTGAGCAGACGAGTCTCCGGATTCATGGTAGTCTCCCAAAGCTGCTCCGGATTCATCTCACCCAGACCTTTATAACGTTGTGTATAAACACCCTGCTCCTGACCGTCGTTGTACTTCAGCAAGAACTGCATACGCTGCTGATCGTTATAGCAGTACTCCTCAATTTTACCTTTCTTGCAGCGATAGAGGGGCGGCGTAGCGATGTACAGGTGGCCTTTCTGAATCAGTTCGGGCATATAGCGGTAGAAGAGGGTCATCAGGAGGGTGTCGATGTGGTAACCATCGACGTCGGCGTCGGTCATGATGACAATCTTGTGATAACGCAACTTGTCATAGTTGGCTTCCTTGCTATCTTCACCGAGGCCATAGCGTACACCAAGGGCTTGGATAATGTTATTAACCTCTTCATGCTCGAAAGCTTTGTGCCACATCACGCGCTCAACGTTGAAGATCTTACCACGGATAGGCAGGATCGCCTGGAAGTGACGGTTTCGGCCCTGCTTGGCACTACCGCCTGCAGAGTCACCCTCAACGATGAACATCTCGCAATTGGCAGGATCGCGGTCAGAGCAGTCGGCAAGCTTACCGGGCAGGCCACCACCACTCATCGGCGACTTGCGCTGCACGCTCTCGCGAGCCTTACGGGCTGCAACACGAGCAGTAGCGGCAAGGATAACCTTGTCCACAATGAGTTTGGCCTCCTTCGGGTGCTCCTCAAGATAGTTGTTAAGCGCCTCGCCGACAGCCTGCTGAACGGCACCTGCAACCTCGCTGTTTCCCAATTTGGTCTTGGTCTGACCCTCAAACTGAGGCTCAGCGACCTTAATGCTGATGACGGCAGTAAGACCCTCACGGAAGTCCTCACCGGAGATTTCCACCTTATTCTTCTCCAACTTCTCCAATTCTTTAGCGCATTGCTCCTCTGCATACTTCTTCAAAGTACGTGTGAGTGCCATACGGAAGCCCTGGAGGTGAGTACCACCCTCAATGGTATTGATATTGTTGACGTAAGAATGGAGGTTCTCTGAGTAGGCTGTGTTATACATGATAGCACACTCGATAGGAATGCCCTGCTTCTCAGTGTTCAGGTAAATCACATCGTTGAAAAGATGGGTACGGGTACTATCAATATAGCGCACAAATTCCTGAAGGCCATCCTTGGAGTAGAACACATCCTGACGGGTGTTACCCTCTTCGTCGGGGCGCATATCTGTCAGCGTGATGGTGATACCGGCATTGAGGAATGCCAGTTCACGCATACGGTTGGCCAGAATATCATACTTATACTCTGTGGTGATGAAAATGGTGTTGTCTGGCCAGAACTGCTGACGTGTACCACGCAAATCTGTCTCGCCGACGACCTTGACATCATAAAGGGGCTTACCCTTCTCGTATTCCTGCTGATAAATTTTGCCGTCGCGGAAGACTTGGCTCTTCATGTGGGTTGAGAGCGCGTTAACACAGCTGACGCCGACACCATGAAGACCGCCAGAGACCTTGTAAGAGCCCTTGTCGAACTTACCACCAGCATGAAGCACGGTCATAACGACTTCAAGTGCACTCTTATGTTCCTTCTCGTGCATATCTACGGGGATACCACGACCGTTGTCCTGTACAGTGATTGAATTGTCCTCATTGATTGTCACCTCGATGTGTGTGCAGAAACCTGCCAACGCCTCATCGATGGAGTTGTCAACGGTCTCATAGACGAGGTGATGGAGACCCTTTTCGCTGATGTCGCCGATATACATTGCAGGGCGCTTGCGAACAGCCTCTAAGCCTTCCAGTACTTGGATGTTACTCGCGCTGTAATTCGCGCCATTCTTGATTTCTTCTTCCATTAGGGGATCTTGATTTAGTTTTGCGTGCAAAGATAATAAGAAATGTTGAGAGTTTAAAAGGTAAAGGGTAAAGATTTTCGCGTTTTCACAATTTTTCACGTGCGCGCATACGTGCGCGCGCATTATGCGCGATATTTATAAAATAGGTAAGGCTAGTAGCTTTGCCAAATATACAGATACGAAAATAAGAACAATGAACCTCACGGCCCATTGTTCTTTCTAACTGATTGTATTAACTTTGCTATGGACTTTGTCTGAGTAAAAAATCTCAGACAGGGAGGGGAAACTCACAATGAGTTATCCGAGCTTGGCGATGTGATGAGCCAGCTTGGACTTCAGGTTGGAAGCCTTGTTCTTGTGAATGATGTTCACCTTAGCCAACTTGTCCAGCATCTTCTGGACAGCAGGGAACTGCTTCTCAGCCTCAGCCTTGTCCGTGGTAGCACGGAGGTTGCGTACGGCAGCACGCATAGCTTTAGCGTAATAGCGGTTATGAAGGCGACGCTTCTGCTCCTGACGGATTCTCTTTAATGATGACTTATGATTTGCCATTTCAGATTTAGATGTTTTTTGTTGAACTTAGTAGTCCATAGCAGAGTCGAACTGCTCTTTAGAGAATGAAAATCTCTCGTCCTAACCGATAGACGAATGGACCATTGTCTCGATTTGCGGGTGCAAAGGTACGGCAAAAAACGTTACCGGCCAAACTTTTCGATGAAAAATGTGAAGATAAATATGATTTTGTTACTTTTTACGACCTTGTTTTACAGTTTTTTGCTACTTTTGCAACTATCTTATGTGCAACATAGCCTAAGTCGTCATTTCGCTACAAAACATGCAAAGCTACGGAATCGTCCTTCATTCCATTCGCTACAGCGACACACAGATTATCGTGGATATTTTCACGGAATCAGCGGGTGTCGTACCCTTTATTATACGGACAGGACGCACGGGACGAGGAGGGCTAAAGGCGATTTTGTGGCAACCATTGGCATTAGTAGATTTAACTTGGGAACACAGATTGAAAGCCAATTTGCAGAAACCGCGTGAGCTGGCATTATGGCATCCATGGCGTACATTGACATCAGAACCACATAAGGCTGCAATAGGACTATATCTGAGTGAATTCCTCCATCATGCACTACGTCACGAGCAAGAGAATAAGCCGCTCTTTAATTATCTGATGAATGCACTCACTTGGTTCGATGAATCAGATGAGCACTACGTGAATTTCCATATCGTATTCCTGTTGCACCTTACCCGCTTCCTAGGCTTCCTGCCTAATGTAGAAGACTGGGTGGAAGGAAGCTACTTTGACCTGCAGACGGCCATGTTCACGCGTACGCGCCCGCTACATGTACATTATTTAAACCCAGAGGAGGCCATTTTGGTTCCCAAGTTCCTGCGCATGGATTTACGAACAATGCGCGCCGTGGGATTGAATCGCTTCATCCGAAGGCGCGCATTGGAGATTGTAACAGAATTCTATCGGCTTCATATTCCCGAATTCCCGGAATTGCGAAGCTTAGATATCCTTGCAGAAGTGTTTTCTTAGAAAGTGATGGTGAAGGCGTTGATGTCTGTACCCTCTGTCTCTACGGCGGATGAGGCATTATCTTCCGTGGGCTCTTCGCGGTTGGATTTCTCCTGCATGCGCTTGAGGTCCTCCTTTTTGCGATCCACGGTAGGTGTGGATTCTATGTCGGAAATGACATCGTCGTTGTCAAGATCGCTTTCAGAGAAGATAAAAATCTGACGACGGGGCTTCTGAGGCTTGTTAGCTTCGCCACCATAGAAAGCGATACGTCGAATATCCTTTTCTTCCTGCTCTTCTTCCATCAGACGGCGTGCTTCTTCGTCCTCACGCTGACGCTTCTGCTCAATGGCTTCCATTCCCGGAATATTCTGGAGTCCAAAACCGGAGGCAAGAAGCGTGATTTTCACCTTGTCGCCAAGGCTGTCATCTGTACCCATACCCCATTTGGTTTCCACGCAGTCTTGATTGAACTTGCTCATGAAATCATTCACCTCATTCATCTCCTCCATCGTAAGCTGACTATTCTGGTCGTTGCGACTAAAGGTGATGTAGAAGAGTACCTTCTTAGAGTTGAAAATATCATTGTTGTTGAGCAAGGGGCTATGCAACGCTTCCTGGAACGCCTTAGTGACTCGGTTCTCACCCTCACCATAGCCAGTTGACATGATAGCAACGCCACCATCCTTCAACACAGTCTTCACGTCTTGGAAGTCAAGGTTGATAATACCACGCATCGTTATGATTTCCGCAATGCTTTTGGCTGCAATGCTAAGCGTATCATCTGCTTTAGCAAAGCCATTGAGGACAGTGAGTTCAGGGTAAATCTCACGCAGACGTTCGTTGTTGATAACTAGAAGGGCATCGACGTGTTTAGACATTTCCTCGACGCCGTCAAGTGCCTGATCAATCTTCAGGTGTCCCTCGAAGCGGAAGGGGATGGTGACAATACCCACGGTGAGGATGTCTAGTTCACGTGCACATTGTGCTACAATGGGTGCTGCACCTGTGCCTGTACCACCGCCCATGCCAGCTGTAATGAAGGCCATACGAGTACCATCCGTAAATAGCTCCTTAATCTGAGGCAAGGAGTCAAGGGCTGCCTGACGACCTTTCTCGGGCTTATTTCCAGCCCCGAGACCCTCGCCCAATTGCAGTTTATTGGGAACAGGAGAGTCTGTAAGCGCCTTGTTATCTGTATTACAAAGCACGTAGGTTACATCATGGATGCCTTCGTTGAACATGTGGGTCACGGCATTACCGCCACCGCCGCCCACGCCGACAACCTTGATGATACTGGGATTGCTGACTTTCAGGTTAAACTGAATTCCTCCAGGTTCGTTATTATAATCTTGCGGCATAATCGTATACTATTTTTGTTGATTCACTATACATATCTTCACTTCTCTTCCACAAGTGTTTCGGCAAATTTTTTAAACCACTTACTAATCTTGGAAGCCTTGCTGGGACCTTTTTCCTTCTTTTGCGTTTCCTCCTCTTCGCCTTCAACTTGTATTTCGGGTTCGGTTGTCTCGATAGCGGGTTCCTCGATCTTGTTTTCCTTGATGACACCATCGCCGGAACCAGTTTGCGTGTTGCCTATGAAAGTAGGCTCTTCGCGGCTAGGATCAAAGAGTCCGGGTTCGGCAGGACGCTCACTGGTGCACTCCATCTCGCCACGACGCAACATGGCAACAAGGGTTGCAAGGGTGTTAGCCTGCGGGTCAAGACGCAAGGTGGTGCTATACTCCAAAGTAGCAGGCATCAGCCTTGTCTTGATTCTGTCAAAATGATGATACTGTACAAATGCCGCCTCCAAGTTGGGCATATTGGCAGCGCCACCAGTGAAGATAATGCCAGCGAGCAAACGGTCGGAGAAGTTCTTCAATTGCTCCCACACGTTGGCTAGGATTTCCTGCTGACGTGCTTCGATGATGTTAAGAAGACGCTTCTCGTCAATCGTACGGTCGTTGCTAATATTGATGTTGCGCACTTCAGCATTTTCGCTCTCCTCTGTATAGGCTGACCCGTAAGTGCGCTTCAGAGACTCTGCTTCATCGGGTTCGATATGCAGGAGAGAGGCGATGTCAGCCGTGATGTTGTTACCACCAAGTGGAATAACCACAAGGTGACGCAGAATGTTCTTCTCATAAACCATCACGGTTGTCGTCTCTGCACCAAAGTCAACGAGCGCACAACCAGAACGCTTCTCGGGATCTGTGAGGAGGTATCCCGAAAGAAGAAGGGGTGAAATAAAGAAATCTGCCTTCTCCAATTTTGCACCATCAAGGCAGTGGCGAAGATTTTCACATAATGTCTTACGGGCAACAATATTTTTGAAGCGACCCTCGATACGATCGCTCATGATGCCAACAGGCTCTGTTGTCAAATGAGCACCCACACGGTATTCTTGCGTAACAACGTCCAATATTTCAGCACCCGCATAGGGCTGGAGGCGGTTTTCATCACTTAGAGCATCAATGATGTCCTCGCTGATAGCGACTTTCGTGTCCAACTGCCGACGGACAGTGTTCCCAACGGTGCGTAATGACTGTCCAGTGACACCGATATAGACCTTGTGTACAAAGACCTTCTGGCGTTCTTCCAAACGCTTCACGATTGTGGCGATGGCCTGTATGGTCTTGTCAATGTTATAGACAACACCCTTACGGATGCAGTCCGTCACCGTTTCCTTCTCGAAGCCCAACACCTGTAAGCTTCCATCGGGCCGCTTCTGCCCGAGCATAGCGCGGACCGAGGACGATCCCAGCTCAATGGCTACAATGTTTTTCTCTACTCCCATATCTGTATGTATTTATTGATTGTTTATCAAAAATGTGTGAATGTCTAACGTTTAGTGGCTACTACTTGGTTACTGAACTTCAGATTGATGGTCTTGTATTTATTCCATCCGGCTTTATTGAGGCCCTCTGTATAAAAGATTCGCATCCGGCTGAGTTTGTCCTGGAGGTTGGACGTATCACCTAATAGGATTGTATGATCACCCACGCGAGGGGTGATTTCCAATTCTCCGGCGTTGTTGACGTGAATTTCCTGAATCTGATTGTTCCAGAATTCATCTTGTCCTAACGTAACACCCATGGGAGCATAGAGCGATCCAGCGGTTTTGCGGTTGACGTTTCCCGTCATGACAATAAGATCAATTTGATGGTGCCCACGTGGCATTGTACCTCCGCGATGGTCAATATAAAAATCTTCACCGGCATTATTGATAACATGAAGCACAGGAATGCGAGGACTCACCTGAATAGTGACTCGTCCATCTGTTGACTTGTAACACAAAGCCTCATCAATGTAGGGACTTGCGGTTAAGACGTTCTCCAGTTGGGACAAATCAACATCTTTTAAGGCCTTTCTTTCTGGAAACATCTTGTGCGACACCAGTAATTCACGCACTTCGTTTTCATTAATGAAATTGGTGCTGTCTGGATCGTTGACAATAATGATCAATCCTGTACACACCTGCTCCTCACTCGACTGGTTGATCGTCGTGAGTGCAAAGATGAAATAGGCAGCAGCGCCTAAAAGGATTGCAACTTTCAGAAAGGTCTTAAACCACTTCATATTGTTTTGTTGATCATTCTTTACTATACCTTATTCATTTCTTTCACGGCCTCTGCTATTTGACCTGAATAGTCTTCAAGATTGCCCGCACCAAGGGTCATGAGTACATCAAATTGAGTCTGGCGAACCACTTCCACAACATCTGCTTTGCAAATGAGTCGTCCTTTGACACTGGGTTTCAGATTATCGAGAATCAATTGACTGGTAACGCCGGGGATAGGCTGTTCGCGTGCAGGATATATTTCCGTGAGGATGACTTCGTCAAGCAACGACAGGGCATCGGCGAACTCACGATAGAAATCTCGCGTACGGGTATAAAGATGAGGTTGGAAAATGCCTACAATGCGACGACCGGCATAGACCTCACGGATACTTTGGATACACGCACGGAGTTCTTCCGGATGATGGGCATAGTCACTGAGATAAGCAATCTTTTCCGTCTTAACGCGAAAATCGAAGCGGCGCTCCACCCCAGAGAAAGAAGCCATTCCACGACGAATCTCGTCGGGATTAACACCTGCAATCTGAGCCAAAGCCATAGCAGCAATACCATTCTCAATGTTAACACTCACAGGAACACCCAAACTGATGTCTTCAATGTTTCCAAGTGGAGACATCAAATCAAAAGTGATTTCTCCATTGCCGATGCGCACATTAGCAGCATGGAAATCTCCATGTTCACGAGAGTATGTATAAGTGGTTACACCAGCTTGCACATTGGTTCGCATTTTCAGCCCTTCATGAATAACGAGGCATCCACCGGGCTGAATCAGTTCTGTATAATGACGAAAGCTTTCAAGATAGGCCTCCTCGGTACCATAGATGTCCAGATGGTCAGGATCAGTGGCGGTAATAACCGTCGCAAAGGGGGATAGCCAGTGGAAAGAACGGTCAAATTCATCTGCCTCTATGACCACATAGTCACTCTCGGGGGCCAGAATATAATTAGTACCATAGTTTTTCGTGATACCCCCAAGGAAGGCATTACAGTCAATGTGGCTCTGATGGAGAAGATGAGCCGTCATGCTACTCGTGGTCGTCTTGCCATGAGTACCAGCAACACAAAGCCCTTTGTGGTTATGGGTGAGCGTACCAAGTACTTGAGCGCGCTTTTGCAGGTCAAAATGGTTAGCAATGAAATATTGCAACTCACTATGATCGGAAGGAATGGCAGGGGTATAGATAACCAACGTAGAGGTCCCGTCCTTGCATGCCGTAGGAATCTGCTGGACATCGTCTTCATAATGGATGATTGCCCCTTCTTTCTCTAATTCACGTGTCAATGCACTCGGCGTCTTATCATAGCCTCCGACTACAAGACCACGTTGCAAATAATAACGGGCAATAGCACTCATGCCAATGCCGCCGATGCCAATGAAGTATACTGAGCTATATTCTGTCATTTTTAATCGCTATCAGTCTTTTATTTTTCAATTAGTTTTAAGACTTCCTCTGCAATCACTTGGGCAGCGTTCGGAAGTCCCATTGCAAGAGCATTCTCACCAATGCGCTTGAGCGATGCATCATCCGTTGCAAGCGTAAGAGCGAGAGGTATAAGTTTTTCTTGGGCCTCTGTATCTTTAACTATGAAGGCAGCATCCTTATTAACCAGTGCCATTGCATTATGAGTCTGATGGTCTTCAGCTACGTTGGGCGAAGGGACAAGGATAGAAGCCTTGCCTAACAAGCAGAGCTCCGAAATACTACTGGCACCAGCACGACTGATTACCAAATCCGCAGCACGATAAGCTTCGTCCATGTGATTAATAAAATCCGTTACCTTTAGGTTTGCTGGACAACCTTGGGCTGCGAGCTTCTGCTTAATATCTTCGAAGTAGTAGCCTCCAGTCTGCCAAATGAATTGGACCTTACTCTCAGCGATGCGTTCCAAATTGTTCATAACGCTTTCGTTGATTGTACGAGCGCCCAGACTACCACCGATGATGAGAACTACCGGACGAATTGGATTGAAATCTATTTTTTCTATGGCTTCGGCACGCGAGAGCTTACAAGCTAACAACTGCTGACGCACAGGGTTTCCCGTGAGCATGATTTTCTCTTTCGGGAAGAAACGTTCCATGCCTTCATAGGCTACACAAATCTTTTTCGCAGATTTGGCAAGCAATTTATTAGTGACACCCGCAAAAGAGTTTTGTTCTTGTATCAAGGTAGGGATGCCCATTGCGGCTGCCATATTCAAAGTGGGTCCACTTGCATAACCGCCAACACCCACAGCTACCTGCGGACGGAAGTCCTTGATGATACGACGAGCCATGCGGCGACTCTTCCACAACTTCCACAGCACGCTGACATTACGCCAAAGATGCTTGCGATCGAAACCTGCTACAGGCAGGCCAATAATATCGTACCCTGCAGCAGGAACACGTTGCATTTCCATGCGTCCTTCTGCACCTACAAAGAGGATTTCAGCCTTTGGCTGCAAGGTCTTGATTGCATTGGCAATGCTTAATGCAGGAAAGATATGGCCACCTGTGCCACCACCACTGACAATGACTCGAATAGGTTCGCTCATGAATAATTTGAAAAATTTGTGCAAATATAGTGATAATTCTCTATATGTGAATGCTTTTAGCTATAAAATTTATGCCTCAGCATTAGATTTTTTGTTTTTTACTACAGCAAGGGCTGTTTGATCAGTTTGTTGAGCTGATTGACTGATGGATAACATCATTCCAATATAGGCACAATTGACCATTATGGACGAGCCGCCACGACTGACGAGAGGCAATGGTTGACCCGTTACGGGGAACAGTCCGACTGCTACCATCATATTTATCAAAGCTTGTGAGACTATGAGCAAAGCAAGTCCCAGAATGAGGAATGCCGGGAAGTTGCGTTGACATCGTCCTGCTATGCGCGCCGCTCGATATAGTAATGCCAAATAGAGTAATAGGACGAAAAGACCGCCTGCTAGGCCTAACTCTTCAATAATGATTGCATAAATGAAGTCTGAATAAGCTTGCGGCAGAAAGTCGCGAACCGTGGAATTACCAGGACCACGACCAATGACATTACAAGTTGCTATGGCTACATGTGCCTGTGTGATTTGCGGATTTGTCGCGAGATCGTATTGCAAAGGATCGTCGGGTACTTCGGTGTGATTGCGTACACGATGTGCCCAAGTTGTGAGACGTTTCATACCTGGTAGCTCACTCGCTTTCTCCAGCGTGGATTCAGGCGTGAAGGCAAGGACGGAATATCCCAACGCTCCACCTATGACAATCAAGCCCAAAAGACCACTTAAGTGTTTCCACGGCACCTTCCCCACAAACATCATCATCAAAACCACCATGAATGTAAGTAATGCCGTTGAGAGGTTTTCCTTTACGATTAGTCCACAGATAATAATGGAAAAACCGAGAATCCACTTGAAAGCTTGTACCGTAGCCCCCTTTTCATCGCGCATGACACTCAGCAACCATGCGACGACAACGACCAACGACCCTTTGGCAATCTCGGAGGGTTGGAAGGAAAAGCCGCCTACATTGAGCCATCGGTTGGTATCGTTTACACTTCCCGAGGATAACAAGGCCGCAAACAACAACAACACACTTATGATAGGACCAACGACCACAATCCAGCCAAAAAAGCGACAAGGAATACGATGGATAACCCAAGTAATACCAACGCCAATGCCAAGGTAGAGTCCATGCTTCAGCACTGGGCTCCAATAGGCACCTCGCTCAAAAGTCATATTGCTGGAAGCACTATAGACTTCCAAGATTGAGATAATGCATAAAAAGAACAACACCATCCAGAGTGCCTTGTCGCCCTCGAAGAGATTGCCGATATTGACTGTTTTGTTGCGGATTGTCATATCAATAGAATGCGATGAATATTGTATAAAATGAGCCTATGTTCGTGGCTATGGAACGAGTTCCGTTTTTAAAGAGCTCTTGCTAGCGTCTTGAACTGCTCGCCACGATCCTCCATATTCTTGAAAAGATCAAAGCTGGCGCAGCAGGGCGAAAGCAAAACGGTGTCGCCTGGAGCGGCCATCTTGTAGCAGGCATCCACACAATCCTTCATGGAATGTGTTTCTGCCGTGGGCAGACTGAGTGGATCAAAAAAGTCATGGAGTTTACGGTTATCAACGCCAAGATATACGATTCCTTTGCATTTCTGAAGAACCAGATCTTTAATGCTCTCATAGTCATTGCCTTTATCCAGGCCTCCGAGAATCAGTATTGTGGGTTGCGTCATGCTTTCCAATGCATACCAGCAGGCATCCACATTTGTGGCTTTTGAATCGTTTATGAACGTGACGCCATGAACCTTGCAGACATATTCCAATCGATGTTCTACACCTTCAAAATCGCTGAGGCTCTCACGAATGATATCATTAGAAATGCCACTGAGATCTGCGGCGATGCCAGCAGCCAAGGAGTTATACATATTATGTTTACCTGAGAGAGCCAACTCCTCTTGCTCCATGTTAAAGGGCGTGGGACGTTCGATGACATATTCGCCATCTGCGATATATCCAATCATGCCTTCTTTCTTGACAATGCTGAAAGGACATAAACGGCTTTCGATATGGTATTTCTCCAGCTCGCGTGTAATAACAGGATCTTCATTCCAGAACACAAAGGCATCATCCTTCGTCTGGTTCTGCAGGATGCGCATCTTTGCATCTGTATATTCCTGCATAGAGTTGTGGTAGCGGTCGAGATGGTCTGGCGTGATATTTAGCAAGACGGCAATGTTGGCACGGAAATCATACATATTGTCCAACTGAAAACTAGAGAGTTCTATGACATAGTATGCATGAGGATCCTCAGCCACTTGCAAAGCCAGACTGCGACCGATGTTACCAGCAAGCCCCACATCATATCCTGCATTTTTGAAAATATGATAAATAAGACTTGTTGTGGTGGTCTTACCGTTAGAACCTGTTATACAGATCATCTTCGAGTTGGTATATCTGCCAGCAAATTCAATCTCACTAATGATAGGTATGCCAGCAGCGATAATCTTCTGCACCATGGGAGCTGTCTCTGGAATGCCTGGGCTCTTAATAATCTCATCGGCATTGAGGATGAGAGTTTCTGTGTGCTGTCCCTCCTCCCATTGAATGCCGCGCTGATCCATCATCTCCTTATAGTGTGGCTTAATCTTGCCCATATCAGTGACGAAGACATCAAAACCTTCTTTCAGCGCCAGTACTGCAGCGCCCACACCGCTTTCAGCGGCCCCTAATATTACGATTCTTTTCATTTATATAAATATGAGTATTATCGGATCTTTAGAGTAACAATGGCCAAAGCACACATCATGAGGGTGATAATCCAGAAACGTGTAGTAATCTTAGACTCTAACCAGCAGCCCTTGGGCCAATTGAATAAGACGCGGAAATCCGCAGGAAGCTGTCCAGGTTTCACGCGGAAAGTGTCATGAAGCGGAGCGCGCTTGAATACACGGAGCTTAAGGCCTCGTTTATTACCATAGCGCGCATAGTTAGTCTGCAACAGCACACTCACGCTTTCTATAAAGAAGATGAAGCAGATGAACGGCAACAGCAACTCTTTATGAATGATGATTGCCGTGACTGCTACAATACCACCAATTGCCAGAGAACCCGTATCACCCATAAATATCTGGGCAGGATAAGCGTTGTACCATAAGAAACCGATTAAAGCACCTACGAAAGCCATTAGAAATACCACCAATTCCTCAGATCCTGGCACGAACATAATATTCAGATAAGCTGCTAAATTAATATGCGATGACACGTAGGCCAAAACACCTAGTGTGAAGCAAATTATAGCAGAGTTCCCAGCACACATTCCGTCCATTCCATCGTTCATATTGGCACCATTACTAACAGCCATGACAATGAACACAGTAACAACAACAAATAGGATCCATCCAGCAGCCGTGCGACGCTTGCCCAACCATTTGAACAAATCAGAATAGCTGAGATTATTGTTCTTAACGAATGGAATTGTAGTGACTGTACTCTTGACAGGTTCACTGGTATGCGTTACTACTTCTATCCCGTTCTGGCGTTCTGTGGTCACATTCTCGTGCACCACGGCATCGGGACTAAGCCATAGCACAAGGCCTACGACCAATCCCAACAATGCTTGCCCAGCGAGCTTGAAGATGGGGCGGATACCATCCTTTCCCTTTGTCATCTTGGTATAATCGTCCCAGAAGCCCAGTAAGCCAAGCCACAAGGTAGTACCAAGCATCAGAAGCATATAGATATTGCGCAGACGTCCTAATAGTAGGGCCGGAAGAATGGTTGCCACTATGATGATGATGCCACCCATGGTGGGAACACCTTTCTTCTCGACGCCATATGGATCAATACTTGCATCACGCTGCTCTTCGCTGAGGTTACGTTTTTTCATGTATTTAATAAACCATTCACCAAACCAGGCCGATATAACCAGAGATAGAACCAGCGTCAAAATGGCACGGAATGAGATATAAGTCCACAGGTGAGCACCTGGGATTCCAAATTCACTGAGATATCGAAAGAGATAGTAAAGCATATAACTAGTTTTGTATTTATTTACAACGTGAATAGTTAGAGTCCGAAAACTTCACGGACAACTTCATGATCATCAAAGTGATGCTTGACACCTTTGACATCCTGATAGTCTTCATGTCCTTTTCCGGCAATCAGAATGACGTCACCGGGCTGTGCCATCATGCAAGCGGTGCGGATAGCCTCACGACGATCCACGATACTGATTACCTTGCGCAGATCCTCCGGTGTAGTGATGCCAGCTAGCATATCATTAATGATATCTTGCGGTTCTTCGAAACGGGGATTGTCTGAAGTTATGATGACACGGTCACTGGCGCGCACAGCACTTTGCGCCATCAGCGGCCGTTTTCCCTTATCTCGATTGCCTCCAGCACCGCAGACAGTAATACATTGCCCCGGTTTCTGTAAAATCTCATTGATAGTGGCCAACACATTGTCTAGTGCATCTGGGGTATGAGCATAATCTACGATAGCAGTAACACCTCCACGCGAACGAATGGCTTCGAAGCGGCCATTCACGGGACGTAGGGTGCTAAGGGCGACAAGGACGTCCTCTGGTTTCTTGCCCATACAGATTGCCGCGCCATAGACAGCGAGCAGGTTTGAGACATTGAAACGACCGATGAATTGGACAAAGACTTCTTGACCATTAATATTCAGATTCATGCCGTCAAAGCCCTCCTCAAGGATGCGAGCGTGATAGTCTGCCATTGCTCGTAGAGAGTAGGTCTTTACCGTTGCTGCTGTGTTCTGCGTCATAAATAAGCCATTTTTGTCATCGGCGTTGGTAACGACAAAGGCATCTTTTGGTAGCTGATCGAAGAACGCTTTCTTAGCATCACGATAGGCTTCTACCGTCTTATGGTAATCTAGATGGTCACGTGTGAGGTTCGTAAATAATCCACCTTTAAAGCGTAGACCGGCAATGCGACGTTGAGCGACACTATGAGAGCTAACCTCCATGAAAGCGTAGCGGCATCCCTCGTCGGCCATACGTCCAAGCAGACGATTCAGTGTGATAGGATCTGGGGTCGTATGGTCTGTGGGTATTGCCTCGTCGTCGATGTAATTACATACGGTAGAACACAGGCCGCATTTATAACCGAAAATACGGAACATTTTGAAAAGCAATGTGGCGATAGTTGTTTTTCCGTTTGTTCCAGTGACCCCGATTAAATCGAGCTTTTCCGTCGGATTTCCGAAGAACTGGTGTGCCAAAGGACTAACAACTGCCTCACTATCAGCGACCAGAATGAAGGTTACATCACTCTTTGTAATACATTCTGGATTGCTCAATACGATGGCGGCAGCACCTTGCTCTAAGGCCTTAGGTATAAATTGGTGTCCATCCACTTGCGTACCAGGCACTGCAATGAAAAGCGTGCCAGGCTTCACTTGACGGGAATCGATGGCGATATCTGTAATATCAATATCCGTAGAGCCAACTATTTGGAGCGGCTGAATAGGGGAAAGAAGATCTGATAGTTTCATATTTCTTCGATTGATTAGTTCTTAAGTTCCAACGCGATGCTCTGTCCTTTTATGGCTTTCTCGCCAGCAGGAATGGTTTGTTTGACGACACGTCCTTGTCCATGTACCTTTACTTTCAGTCCAAGGGGCTCCAAAATACTTATGGCATCTCGTATGCCAAGTCCTGTTACATCTGGTATCAGTCCGCCTTCTGACACTGGTTTCTCTATGGGAGCTGGTGCTTCAAAGACGGAGGTGCTATCAGCAGCCTCCTGTGGCTCGCGGAACACGCCTTTGGCCATCACGAACTGTGCCAGTTCGCTGAAGACAGGTCCGCATTGGCCGCCACCTGAAGCGGGAAGGCCGCTCTTCTTGATACAAACGATGCAGGAGTATTGGGGCTTTTCGCTGGGATAGAATCCACAGAAGCTGACCATATAGCGCGCTGGTGAACCATGATAACTGCCGTGTTCATCGGCTACCTGTGCTGTACCTGTCTTTCCACAGACTTTGAACTGTTTACAGCCTGCTTTCTTACCAAGACCCGTGGGGTCGTTGACGACTCGTTCCAAGATCTCATGCACATCTTTTAGCGTGCGATTTGAGCAAATATGTTCTTTAACCACTTCTACGGGAAAATCTTTTAGTGTAATGCCATCTTTTCGGATAGAACGCACAAAGCGGGGTTTTACCATACGACCGCCGTTGGCAATCGCATTGTAGAACGTGACCGTATAAATGGGCGGTATTTGGGTTTCATAACCGATGCTCATCCATGCTAATGCCGTCTTACTCCAATTGCTGCCGTCAGGTTTTGGTCGACGCACTTTCGGGAATCCTTGACCCTTAAAAGGAAGTGTGAAAGGCACGCCTACGCCCTCGCGGTAAAGGCCATCAACGTATTTTTCGGGATGTTGGAAGTAATGTTCATCTATGATGCGGCTCACACCTACGTTAGATGAGAACATCAGACACTCATCCACTGAGATCCGACGACCATAACCGCCCTTGCGCCAGTTGTGGTCCTTCATGGGACGGCCATGCATCATATAGACACCGTTTCCAACTTGTACACTATCTGCACGCGTTACCATGCCATCTTCCAGTGCCACCATCATCGAGGCCGTCTTGAAGGTAGAGCCCGGCTCCCAAAGATCGGTGATTGCGTTGTTTTTCACCTCAGCATAGTAATAATTGCCCGGCGAACCCAAGCGAGTCATGTTTACAATGGCCTTTACGTCGCCCGTGGCTACTTCCATGAGCACCACAACGCCCACCTCACCATTTACTTCATGTAATTTGCGCACAAGGATTTTTTCGGCCGCATCCTGCATACCGACATCAATGGTTGAGATGATATCTAGTCCGTTGATAGGCTCCACATCAGTACGGTCCATCCACTGACGACGCACTTTCTCACGATGCTTCTTGCCATTGACACCACGAAGCACGCTGTCATAGGCTAATTCTAAGCCGTTCATGGCTGAGTCGCAAGCAGGTACCAGAGCTCCCAGTGTGCGGGTCGCCATATTTCCATAGGGCTTTTGTCGTTGGGGTATTTCCTCAGCATAGAAGCCAGTCTTGATACGTCCATAACGCACAAAGGGCAATTCCAGGAATTCTTTGTATTTAATATAGGAAACGTTATGTTTGATGGGCAGGTTGCGACGTCCGCGTTTCTTGCCGTCAAGGAGCTTTTTACGGAAATCGGCAGGGGCCGTCTCAGGGAATAGCTTGTTCAGTCCTATGCAGAGACTATCTAACTCCTCCATGAACACCGAGTCGCGCCAATGCTGCAACTTTCTCTCAGCGATACTGTCATTGGGGTCTTTGACCACAAAGTCTGCGCGAAGGGTATAAATGGGCATGGAACCGACTAATAGCTGTCCGTCGGAAGAGTAGATATTACCGCGAATTGCGGGAATGTCCTTTTGGCGAGTCGCCATGCGCTTGCGTACCGTTTCCCAATAATCCTTTTCGAAAAACATCTGATAAGCAGCACTACCAATGACGGCAGCACCTATCAATGTTAGCACGATGATGACAAACGTGTAGCGAGGAATAATATGTTTACTATCAAATTTCATGACTCCTTATTTTCTCAATTCCCTTTTTTAGCGCTTCAGCTTTACCTCAGTTACTTTTCTTTTACCCGAATGATGAATGGCGCCTCAGTCGCGGATGTAAGCAAACTGTCACCAAAACTTTGCAGGCGTCGTTCAATACTGCTTTGTCGGCTTCGCATGGTCAGTTCCGCATATTGAGTGAGCGCATAATTCTTTTTCTCCACCAACTCCTTGCGCAAATTCTCTTCTTCGATAATTTCCTGTTGAGCTGCATAGCGGTTGGAGATATAAAGGATGCCAAGTCCTACCAATAATAGGATAAAGCCAATATTACGACGCAAGACACTACCTAATAGGTAGTCGCCGCCAAGGATTTCGCGTAGCGTTAACTGCGGCAAATCTTCTGACGAGAACAATCGCCACCCTGAGCGTTTACTCTGTATGGCTTCATCAACGGTAACGGCCACTGGCACGTCATCGTCTTCAATAACGGACTCCTCTACGATTACGTCCTCTTCGTCATCAAGGACGGCCTCCTCTTCTGATGCTTCCTCTAGATTGGTGACAATCAGACGCAAGTCGTCCTTTGGATCTTCATTCTGTGGCTTCATGCGATTTCACTTTTACCTATAGGCTGGACCACAACCTCAATTTCTACTTCACTATATAATGGCATGGAGATGTCTCTACTCCTAAATCTATCACCTCCAAATATTTTTTCTTACGCTTTTTCCCCAATTCGCAATCTGGCGCTGCGACTTCTGGGATTACCTGACAGTTCATCTTCGCTGGCTGTTATCGGTTTCCCGATGACCTTGAGTGGTGCAAACGTATTCCCATATATGTCTTGTTCAATTTCGCCCTCGATGTTTCCAGCTCTCATGAGATTCTTGACCATTCGATCCTCCAATGAATGATAGGCTATCACCACGAGTCGTCCTCCAGGTCGCAGCAGTTCCGTAGCAGCCAAAAGCATTTCCCGCAAAGCATCCATTTCGCCGTTCACTTCTATACGCAGAGCCTGAAACGCCTTGGCTAGATCTTTTTTCTCTCGGTCACGGCCAATGAAGGGCGTTAGAACGTCTGCTAACTGCAGTGTAGTAAGAATGGGCACAGTTCTACGAGCTTTTACGATGGCAGTAGCCAGACGGTACCCTTGCTTCAATTCGCCATAAAGGCGAAAGATTGATGTCAATTGCTCTGCACTGTAACCATTCACGATATCTGCCGCACTACGTCCACCCTCCTGATTCATGCGCATGTCCAAAGGCGCATCGGAGCGGAAACTAAAACCACGCTCTGCGACATCAAAGTGATGACTGGAGACTCCGAGGTCTGCTAACAGCCCATCAATACTTTCGACATCGTAGTAGCGCATCCAGTTCTTCAGATAGCGGAAATTGGAACGGATGAGCGTCCAGTTGGTAGCTCTTTCATCTTGCATCTGTTCTCGATGAGAAAAACACTCATTGATTGCATCAGCATCCTGATCAAAGCTATAGAGTCTCCCGTCTGCTCCTAAGTGGCTCATTATCTCGCGACTATGTCCACCTCCGCCTAACGTCACGTCCACATAGATTCCATCTCTCTTGATGTTCAAGCCCTCCATCGATTCATGGAGAAGTACAGGAACGTGATAGTTATCTAATTTCATGGCGCAAAGTTACAAAGATTATCATTATTTAATATACTTTTTTTCAAAATAATTTGCTAAAAAATCATAAATACCTAAAATGTATGCTTTTAAGCATTTAAAGTTACGCTTTAACTTAACATGCAATTTGGGGGCGGATATACATATTTTTACGTAAAAATTTGGAGATAACGTAGAAAACACCTACCTTTGCCCCGTATTTGTACTTATGCAAACACACAAAAAGGAATGAAGCAAAGGCTTTACAAGACATTCGCAACGCTGATGATGGCCATCGCCGCCATCACCTTTGTAGTGCCTGTAGCCGCACAATCAGAGCGTACAGACTCCATCAATCATCAGCCAACTCTGACTCCTTCCAACACGGAAGTCCGTGGCCGTATGATGAGTAGTCCGTTACCTGTCACAATGCGTCAACAAGGCCGCCAAATCTGCGTGCAAAGTCGTTATAATCAGTTGCTTCCAGTCTATACCGAAAACGGTACTTTCTACACTGCTGTTCGATTGAGCAAGGGAACTAATTGGATTACCGGACTTCCTAAAGGAACCTATCTCATCAACAATCGCAAGTTCACCATTTTCTAGGACTTCGTTTCCCCAACAACACTTGTAGGCATGACCACCCAAAACGAGTACACCATAGACCTTGAACGCATTATCCGAGAGCGTGCAGGGAATCGTGTACCGGGTTTTATTATTCGCTGGCTGCAGCGTTTTGTCCACGAGGATTTTATCAACGATTATTTGTCCAAAGGCCTTGTCGGCGTACCTTTCTGCGAAGGCGTTGTTAATCATCTTGGTGTTACGCTTCACGTGGAGGGGCTTGAGAATCTGCCCGAGGAAGGACGTTACACCTTTGTCTCCAACCACCCCCTTGGTGCAATTGATGGCGTCACACTCGGCGCCATCATCGGACGTAAGTACGATGGCCATGTAAAATATCTTGTACGCGAACTTCTCATGAACCTCAAGGGATTGGCACCATTGTGTGTCGGCATTAATAAGTTCGGCGCCCAGTCACGTGATTTACCTCGTCAGCTGAATGACGCCTTCTCCAGCGACAATCAGATTATCATGTTCCCTGCAGGCATCTGTTCCCGCAAGATAAATGGTCAGATTCATGATCTCCCTTGGGGTAAGGCCTTTATACAGAAGAGCGTACAAAGCCAACGAGACGTTATTCCCGTGCATTTTATTGGAGAGAACTCCTCTCGTTTCTATCGCGTAGCCTCTTGGTGTAAGCGCCTTGGTATTAAGTTCAATCTGGCCATGCTCCTGCTCCCAGATGAGATGTACCGCTCTCAAGGATGCCATTACACAGTTCGTTTCGGTCACCCCATTTCCTATCAAACCTTTGACAAAAGCCGCTCTGCCTATGACTGGGCACAATGGGTTCAAGGTGAGGTTTATAAATTATAGAATTCGTCATACAGATAGTTTTCATGGATATTATTGCCCCAGTACCAGTAGAGCTCTTAAAGAGCGAGTTGACAGAGGAGAAGCGCTTGCGCTTCACCAACAAGAGCCATAACGAGATATATGTCATCACGTGGCAGGACTCTCCGAATGTGTTACGTGAAATTGGCCGACTGCGCGAGATTGCTTTCCGTGCAGCAGGCGGAGGTACAGGCAAGCCTTTAGATCTCGATGAATTTGACACGATGCCCAATCCCTATAAACAACTCATCGTCTGGGATCCTGAGGCTGAAGCTATTCTTGGTGGCTATCGCTATCTGCTTGGTACAGAAGCACAATTCGATGCCGATGGTCAGCCCATCTTGGCGACCTCTCATATGTTTCATTTCTCTGAGCGTTTCATCCGCGACTTCCTCCCCTACACCATCGAGTTAGGACGAAGCTGGGTCACCTTAGAATATCAGAGCACGCGCGCAGGCGCGAAGGCGCTCTTTGCCCTTGACAATCTATGGGATGGTCTGGGAGCCCTCACGGTAATCAAACCCAACGTGCGCTACCTATTCGGTAAGATGACGATGTACCCTAGCTACGACCGTCAGGCACGTGATATGATTCTCTATTTTTTGAACAAGCACTTTGGAGATCCTGACAAATTGATTATCCCGATGAAACCGTTGGAAATCGAAGCAAATCCCGACGAATTGGCTGCGATTTTCTGCGACGACGATTTCAAGGCAGACTACCGTAACCTCAACCGCGAGGTACGCTTACGTGGCTATAATATCCCCCCGCTCGTCAACGCCTATATGGGTCTATCCCCCACCATGCGCATGTTTGGCACAGCCATTAATTACGGTTTTGGCGATGTGGAGGAAACTGGTATCCTCATCGCCGTAGATGAGATTCTCGATGAGAAGCGTGTTCGCCATATTGACAGCTTTGCGCACGAACATCCTGAGGCTGTGGCACCTACCAGCGGTGCTAATCCCGTCATTTCCTGACGACTTTATTTAAACTACCATAATGATGAATGACAACTTCTTGACTCACAACAAATCGTTTTTTCATCAGTCATTTACACATAGTGCGGTCAGGCGTTGGTGCTTGACCGCAACTTTGTTCTTGACGTTGCCTATCTCCGCTCAGCAGCTTGCCTTTCCTGAAGCTCGGGGCTGGGGACGCTTTGCGACAGGCGGTCGCACAGGTTCTGTCTATCATGTTACGAATCTCAACGATAGCGGCACAGGTTCTCTGCGCGATGCCGTGAGCCAACCCAATCGTATCGTGGTTTTTGATGTTGCAGGAGTCATCCGCCTCACCTCCCGGCTCTCTTTTGCCAAGAACCTGACGATAGCCGGTCAGACTGCTCCAGGCGAGGGCGTGGTGGTCTATGGCGATGCCATCTCTTTCTCTGGCGCAGACAACGCCATTGTGCGCTACATGAAGTTCCGTATGGGCAAAGGCGGTGCTGCCGGCAAGGATGCTGTTGGTATTGCCAATGGCGCCAAAATGATTTTTGACCATTGCTCTGTATCATGGGGTTTGGACGAAACCTTTTCTATTAATTGGGACAACAAGGGCACAGCCCCTGCCGATATAACCATCCAGAACTGTGTCATCGGACAGGGACTGCTGACACACTCCGCTGGTGGATTGATTCAGGCTGATCGCATCACACTCTATCGCAACTTCTACTGCGACAATGACACGCGCAATAATAAGATTAAAGGTACCAATCAGTATGTCAACTGCCTCGTCTATAACTGGCAGAGCGGCTGCTACTTGATGGGTGGCGACTCAGAAGGCACCTCTTATGTCAACGCCACCAACAACCTATTCATCAACGGCCCAGCCGGAGGCGGAAACGCGATGACTGGCGCCAATGAGAAGTACCATATCTATGCCACTGACAACTGGCAGGATCGTAACGCCAATGGCCGCTTTGATCCTTACGAGATTCCCCGCAGCGAGTATTCCGGAGGCCCTACTTTCGAGGCGACCCCTTACGATTATCCAGAACTACCAGCTTGGAATGCAATACAGTTGATTGATTCCCTATTACCAGAGGTCGGCGCCACGTTGCCCTATCGCGACCTAGCGGATTACTACATGGTTCATCAAGTACGTTCCTTTGGGACCGAAGGTGGCATCATCTCCTCTGAGGCACAGTTGCCCATCGGCATTCCCACAGCGTGGAACCTGAAATCATTCGGAAAGCCAACGGATACAGATGGCGACGGAATGCCTGATGTCTGGGAAAGCGCTAACGGCACAGACCCTTCAAAGAACGATGCGATGACGCTGGCAGCCAATGGCTATGCCAACATTGAGAACTATATCAACAGCCTCACGCTTGAGAACCGAGTGCCGTTCCTCCGCACCCCGATCCTCTTTGCCCTCCAAAGCGCTTCGGACTCCAGCATCACCCTGCAATGGTATGATTTCACCGATGATGAAGAGGCTTTTGTGCTGGAGATGAAGCAAGAAGACGTCTGGCTGGAAGTCGCTCACGCTGAGGCCGGCAGCGAATCGCTGACACTCACCGACCTCCCAGCCGGCAGTACCTTTGAGGTTCGCCTGCGTGCCATCGGCAAGGATGGCCTCAACTCCGACTACACCTCAACGCTCACTGTCAAGACACAACCCAAGCAGGTGGCTATGGTGGAGATCCCGACCTACGAACCCGACCTACGCTGGCTGCAAGGCGACGGTGCATGGAACTTTACGACAGCCAACTGGAGCGGCCAGCTGTTCACCAACGACAGTAAGGTGCTAATAGAGAGTACTGAGAACGCAACTATTTCCGTCGATGAAACGGTTGTTCCTGCCACTGTTGTTGTCAACACGCCTGCAGACATCATACTGAGTGGTAATGGTGCCATCGGCGGCGAAGGCTCGTTGAACAAGACCGGTACAGGTACACTCACCCTCGCCACAGCCAACACTTACAAAGGTGCAACCGTGCTTCACGAGGGCACACTGAGCTTCAATAGCCTTAAAGACGGTGAGGTTGCCAGCTCACTTGGGGCGTCATCGGAATTCGGACAGAACTGGATATGGGATGGCGGCACCTGGAACTACACGGGCGCCTCAACATCCACCAATCGTAGCGCAAACCTCTATGCCGACACAGAATTCGATGTTGCTACCGGCGCCGCTACGGTGACCATGAACGGTCGCATCGAAGGTGCTGCCAACGTGACCTTCGGCGGCAAAGGCAAGGTACAACCCGCCTCAGAATCCTTCTTTGGCTACGATGGTGCCACTGTCGTTCGCAGCGGCACGCTTCACCTGTCGTATCTGGGCACATTGGAGGATAAGAAATTGCGTCTGGGCAGTAGCTCGAAGCTGGTACTGGCCGGTGGCACCTTCTCAACCAAGGACGCCAACGACAACTACACGACCTACGAATTCCCCATCGAGGCTGCAGCCGGCACCAAATCTGTCTTCGAGCCCTATCGCAACTGCTATATCAAGAGTCCTTTCACAGGGACGGGCACCATTGACTTCCGCATTTCCTGGGTAAGAGAGTATTTGCAGGGCGACATGACGAGCTTCTACGGACGCCTGATCGGTAATGGCACAGGTAGTTCCAACCAACTAGTGATTGACACCAGCAAAGGCCTCCCCAACGGCGTTGTGGAGCTGAAAGGAACCATCATGATGATCTACTGGCAAACCAATGGCGACCTTCATATCGGTGGCCTCTCTGGTGCATCTCAGTCCACGTTAGGAGGTTGTAGCAAGCAGACGGCTGGTCACAAGATGACTTGGCGCATCGGCGGTGCTAACACCAACGAGACCTTTGCCGGCGTAATCAACGACTGCGCCAGCAATACAGCCGACAAGTACAAAGGCACCACCACCATCATCAAGGAAGGTAGCGGCGACTGGCGACTAACAGGTACGAATATCTATACCGGCACCACGGCTATCGAGGGCGGACGTCTCATTGTCAATGGCACGCATACGGGCGGCGGCGCTTACACCGTCAAGGACGGCGCTACGCTGATGGGTCGTGGCACCATCGGTTCGAAAGTCACGGTACAATCTGGCGCCACGCTGTGGGCTGGTGACACCCTTGTAAATACGCATGTGCTGAAGCTTTCCGGAGGACTCACCGTTGCGAAAGGTGGCGAAATCCACTTTCCCATTTCCAATAATGGCACCATCGTACGCAGCAACCGTCTGTCCGTCACAGGCTCTTTGGCTATCAACGGTGCCACGTTGGTAATCAATATGGATAAGGCCGAGTCGTTGCCAGATGGTACAGAACTGAAACTCTTCCAGTCGCTGGGCACCGTCAGTGGTACAGGATTCACACAAATCCTGCCTGCCCAACCTTCTGAGACACAGGAGTGGGACACCAGTACCCTGCTGAAGGACGGTATTCTGCGCGTTGTCCCCAAGGAGCCGGTTGGCATTCGCGGCCCCCAGGCCACTTCGGCAGAGGCTCCCTCCTACGACCTTTCTGGCCGTCGCCTCGCCGCAGAGCCAACTCATGGCCTTTATATCCGAGACCGCAGGATTGTCAGTAAGTAATACTTTTAGATACTGAAAAAATAATTCTCAGAAAAAAATGACTTTTCGTGCTTGTATGTACGAAAATAGCTATATATTTGCGGCGGGTATGAATAAAAAAGGTAGCTTTTGGCATCGCGTATTTCATCTTTACTATGATGGATTCCGACAGATGACGCTGGGGCGTACGCTTTGGCTCGTTATTGCCATTAAGCTATTCGTCATCTTTTTCGTCCTGAAACTCTTCTTTTTCCCCGATTTCATCGGGCAGAATGCAGAGAAAGGCAAGGAGGCAGATTTCGTGGCAACGGAACTGCAACAGAGAGCCCCTTGAACTCTTGAACTCCTCAAACCCTTTAAACTTTTTAACCCTTATAAACTATATTGCCTATGAACCTGCTTACCATTGATCCGTCAGCCATTGATTGGGCCAGAGCCCAGTTTGCGCTGACAGCCATTTACCATTGGCTCTTTGTTCCCTTGACTTTGGGAGTTGGCCTCATCATGTCCATTATGGAGACCAAATACTATCGTACTGGCGATGCCTTTTGGCGTGGCGCGGCACAATTTTGGCAGCGCCTATTCGGAATCAACTTTGCGCTGGGCGTAGCTACTGGCATTATCCTTGAGTTTGAATTCGGCACCAACTGGAGCAACTACTCCTGGTTCGTGGGCGACATCTTTGGCGCTCCACTGGCTATCGAGGGTATTGTAGCCTTCTTCATGGAGAGTACCTTCGTGGCCGTGATGTATTTCGGTTGGGAGAAGGTGTCGCACGGCTTCCACCTGGCTTCTACGTGGTTGACATGGTTGGGCGCAACGATCTCTGCCTGGTGGATTCTTGTGGCCAACGCTTGGATGCAATGTCCCGTGGGCTGCACGTTCAACCCTGATACGATGCGCAACGAGATGACCTCGTTCTTCGATGTCGCTCTTTCGCCCTTTGCCATCGGCAAGTTCTGTCATACGGTTACCTCGTCCTGGATTGTCGGCGCTGCATTCTGCGTGGCGGTATGCTGCTGGTATCTGCTCAAGAAACGCGAGACCAAACTCGCCTTGGAGAGCTTGAGGATAGGTGCTGCCGTTGGACTTTTTGCGGCTGTGCTGGCTGCTGCCACAGGTCATAAGTCGGCACAGGATGTCGCTTGCAAACAGCCTATGAAGCTTGCTGCAATGGAGGCGCTGTATGATGGCGGCACAGGTCAGGGACTCAAGGTGGTAGAGGGTATTGAAGTGCCCTACGCCCTCTCGTTCATGGCCACCAACGATTTCAACGGCTATGTCCCTGGTATCAATGACCTATTAAAAGGTTACACGCGCGAGGACGGCACCGTAGAACCTTCCGCACAGGAGAAAATGATGCGTGGGCGCCAGGCGATAGAGTCGCTGGCCGCCTATCGGCAGGCCAAAGCAGAGGGCGCCAATCAGGCCACCCTCGCCCCCTTGCTCGCTTCTCTCCAGGAGAACATGCCCTATTTCGGTTACGGATACATCAAGGACGAGTCCGAGCTGGTACCTCCCATTGCCGTCAACTTCTGGGCCTTCCGCGTCATGGTTGGCGTGGGCTGTTTGCTCATCCTTTTCTTTGCTGTTGTTCTTGCTGCCACGTGTCAATGGCCCAAGAAGTGGTGGCAGAAGTGCGATATCACGAAGCTTCCGTCCTGGCTTTATTGGCTGGCAGTTGCGCTCGTACCCCTGACTTACGTAGCCTCAGAGAGTGGCTGGTTGGTGGCTGAGCTCGGACGTCAGCCCTGGACCATCCAGGATATGCTGCCCATCGGCGCTTCCGTTTCCGATATCGGCAGTTTTGCCGTCGCCACTACCTTCTGGCTCTTCCTGATTCTCTTCACCATCCTGCTGACGGTGGAAATCAACATCATGATTAAGCAAATTAAAAAAGGACCACAACTATGAGTTACGAATTTCTTCAGCACTACTGGTGCTTCATCGTCGCCCTACTCGGCGCTCTGCTCGTATTCCTGCTCTTTGTTCAAGGTGCCAACTCCGTTGCCGGCAGTTTAGGTCAGACAGAAGCCGGCCGACGGCTTATTTATAATTCCACGGGCCGCAAATGGGAACTGACCTTCACCACTCTCGTCACCTTCGGCGGTGCCTTCTTCGCCTCCTATCCCCTCTTCTATAGCACCTCGTTTGGCGGTGCCTACTGGCTTTGGATGCTGATTCTCTTTACGTTTGTGCTGCAAGCCGTCAGCTACGAGTTCCAAAACAAGCTCGGCAACTTCTTGGGTCCCAAGACCTTCCAATTCTGCCTCACCCTCAACGGTCTCCTCGGTCCGCTGCTCCTTGGTGGTGCCGTTGCCACCTTCTTTGAAGGCTCTAACTTCATCGTTGAGAAAGGCAACATCGTAGATCTCCCCTCCTCTGGGGAGGGGTTGGGAGTATGCCAAGCTATCTCCTCTTGGGCTAATGCTAGCCATGGCCTCGATGCCTTACTCAATCCTTGGGTGCTGATCTTCGGCTTTGCTGTCGTTTTTCTGGCGCGCACGTTGGGTATCCTCTACGTAATGAACAACATCGATGACGAAGACATTCGTTTGCGCTGTCGCAGCCGCCTCATCGGCGCTGCAGTACCCTTCCTCATTCTCTTTGTAGCCTATTTCGTACACCTGCTCTTGAAGGACGGCTACGCCTACGACCCCGCCACAGGCATCGTCTTCATGGAGCCTTACAAGTACCTGCACAACCTACTCGATATGTGGTACCTGCTCGTCGTATTATTAATAGGTCTGGCACTTGTACTTTATGGTATCGCCATCGTTGTCTTCGGACGGTCTGATAAATGCTCTAGTTGTCAAATCCAAGCGATCTGGCCAGCAGGCATCGGCACGGTGTTGACCGTACTGGCCCTACTGCTTTGCTCCGCTTGGAACAATACAGCCTACTATCCCTCTACGGCCGACCTGCAGTCATCACTCACCATGCAGAACTCTTGTAGTAGCGAGTTCACGTTGCGCACCATGTTCTACGTCTCCCTCCTCGTGCCCTTCGTTCTCGCCTACATCGCCTACTGTTGGCATGCTATGGACTGCAAGAAGCTAACACAGGAAGAGTTGAATGAGTCTGAGCACACATATTGACCCTGTACTACTGTTCCACAATTGCGGGAAGGGCTTTGCACAATTGCGGAAAAGGCTTCCCGCAATTGTGGAACAGTAGTCGCGCAAAAAGCGATATGCCTTATCGCTGCAAGAGAAAAGGCATATCACTATCGAAGATATGGCATATCGCTACTGGGAATGATTTTTCAGAACATCTGGCGGACGCGATTGATACCCTTGACGAGGGCATCGATGTCGTCTTTGGTGTTGTAGAGGGCTAAGCTGGCGCGGACGGTGCCTTCGATGCCGAGGCGATGCATGAGGGGTTCGGCACAATGATGGCCTGTGCGGACGGCGATGCCCAGACGGTCCAGGAGGGTGCCGAGGTCGAGGTGGTGAATGAATGATGACCCGTCACCATGGGCTGCTAAATTGAAGGATATAACTGGGCTCGGGCCTGGGCCATAGATATGCATGCCCTCGATTTGCATGAGTTGTTCGTAGGCATAAGTGCCCAGTTCGTGCTCGAAGGCCGCAATCCTGTCCATACCGATAAAGCGGACAAAGTCGAGGGCTACGGCGAGGCCGCGGGCCGCCACGTAGTCGGGTGTGCCTGCCTCGAACTTATAGGGCAGTACGTTGAAGGTGGTGCGCTCGAAGCTGACCTTGCCGATCATCTCGCCACCGCCCATATACGGCGGCATCTTGTCGAGCCATTGCTCCTTGCCGTAGAGTACGCCGATGCCTGTGGGTCCATAGACCTTGTGGCCGCTGAAGGCGAGGAAATCGCAATCCAGTGCCTGCACATCTACAGGCATGTGGGGTACGCTCTGGGCGGCATCTATCAGCACGGGGACATCATGCGCGTGGGCCATCTGGATAATCTCGCGCACGGGATTGACCGTTCCTAATACATTGCTCACGTGCGTGCAGGCCAGCAGGCGGGTCCTGGGCGAGAAGAGCTTGGGCAGCGCATCGAGGTCCAAGAGGCCATCATCGGTGATGGGACAGACCTTGAGGACGATGCCCTTGCGTGCCTGCAGGAGTTGCCAGGGAACGATGTTGGAGTGGTGCTCCATCTCCGTGACGATCACCTCGTCGCCCTCATGCATGAAGGCCTCGCCGAAAGTGGCTGCCACGAGGTTGATGCTCTCGGTAGTGCCACGGGTAAAGATGACCTCGCTGGTAGAGCGGGCGTTGATGAAGGCGCGAACGGTCTCGCGGGCCTCCTCGTAGAGGCGTGTAGCTTCTTGCGAGAGGTAATGGACGCCGCGATGCACATTGGCGTTGACGTTGAGGTATTCCTCCGTGATGGCATCGATCACGCAGTGTGGCTTCTGCGTGGTAGCGCCGTTGTCGAGATAGACAAGGGGCTTGCCATAGACCTTGCGTGTCAATATAGGGAAAGCATCTCTCAACAAAATTCCCTCCGGTTCCGCCGGTGGCGTGAGATTCTGACGCGAAGATTCCTGTTTTTTCATATCTCTGAAAACTAATCAAATAGTGTGGGCTGGTCGCCTGGTTGCGCAAGGCGCGGGCGATCCAGATGCTTGTAGGCCAAGTCGGTGGCTTCACGACCGCGAGGGGTGCGCTTGATGAAACCTTCCTTGATGAGGAAAGGCTCATAGACTTCCTCCACCGTGCCGGGATCCTCGCCGATGGCGGTGGCGATGGTGGTTATACCGACGGGGCCACCTTTGAACTTATCGATGATGGCCAACAGGATTTTGCGGTCTATCAGGTCGAGTCCGTGGCGGTCTATGTTCAGGGCCTCGAGGGCAAAGCGTGCAATCTCCAAATCGATGCGTCCGTTGCCCTTTACCTGTGCAAAGTCGCGTACACGACGCAGCAGGGCGTTGGCAATACGTGGCGTGCCGCGCGAGCGTCCGGCAATCTCTGCGGCGGCATCTGCGTCAATGGGCTGGCCAAGGATGCGGGCAGAACGAAGAACGATGCCCTGTAGCGTTGCGGAATCGTAGTATTCTAGATGGAGATTGATGCCGAAACGGGCGCGCAGCGGCGCTGTCAGCAGTCCGGAGCGGGTAGTGGCACCCACGAGGGTGAATGGGTTCAGGTCTATCTGGATAGAACGGGCACTGGGGCCGCGATCAATCATGATATCAATGCGGTAGTCCTCCATCGCCGAGTAGAGATACTCCTCCACGACGGGCGAGAGGCGATGGATCTCGTCGATGAACAGGACGTCCTGTGGCTCCAGCGAGGTGAGGATGCCTGCGAGGTCGCCGGGCTTGTCCAGCACGGGACCGCTGGTTACCTTGAAGCCTACGCCCAACTCGTTGGCGATGATATTGGAGAGGGTGGTCTTGCCGAGTCCGGGAGGGCCGTGAAGGAGCGTGTGGTCCAGCGGTTCGCCGCGATAACGGGCCGCCTCCACAAAGACCTTCAGGTTCTGTACCACCTGTGTCTGTCCCGCAAAATCCTCGAAGTGAAGCGGACGCAGCGCATTCTCGAAGTCGGTGGAAGAGCCGGCTCCCTGCCCTTCGCGTTCAGCGACAGGAGTGGGATGTATGAGACTGTTAAGTTCTTGATCCATATCTTACATCATCATGCTCTTGGCCATGATTCGTCATTTTACGGGTGCAAAGTAAGTGATTTTTTGCGAGGAATGCAATCCTAACGAATAAGTATTTTCAAAAAGCGAACTTTCCGCATCAGTTTTTTTGTCAAACGAGAAAAAAACAGTACTTTTGCGGCGCTTTTTGAAACAAGCACATGGATTACAGGCTGATTCCATACGACAAAACAGGCGTCGCCGCCGAGCTCTCCACGTTCATGCGTGAGGGCGGTGTGACGGAGCATCACGCGATTCTACACGTTGAACCGCGCGGTGAGCTGTTTGCGGGTCAGCTGGCGCGACTCATGGAGGCTGTGAAGGCGCTGACGGCGGAGCCAGACTGCACTGGAGCGCGCATCGTATTCATGCGCCTGTTCCTCTCGGATGCAGCCAATCAGCAGCAGATCATAGACGAGTTGGGAGTGATGAAGGATGCGTGCAACGCGTGTTCCATCAGTTGCATCCAGCAACCGCCTCTTGACGGCTCGAAGGTAGCTGCATGGCTCTATCTCGTCCACGACATGGATGTGGAGCGTCTGCAGGACGGCCTTGTCATTGCCAGTCACAACGGCTACAAGCATCTGTGGCAGATGGGCCTGTGCTGCCCCAAGGGCAACAGCGCAGCGCAGACTGAGAGCTTGCTGGTAGGTTACGAGGAACTGCTGAAACAGCATGGCGCAACGCTCGCTGACAACTGTATCCGCACGTGGTTCTATGTCCGCGACGTGGATACGCAGTATGCCGGAATGGTGCGTGCCCGCCGCGAGAACTTCGTGCTCCAGGGCCTCACTGAAAAGACGCATTATATTGCCTCAACAGGCATCGGCGGTGTCCCTGCCGACACGATGGCCATCGTGCAGCTCGGCACGTATGCCCTCACGGGTTTCCTGCCCCAACAGCAACGTTACCTCTACGCCAAGACGCACCTGAACTCGACATACGAGTACGGCGTGACCTTTGAGCGTGGAACGGTGGTTGATTTCGGCGATCGCAGCCACGTATTCATCAGCGGTACGGCCAGCATCAACAATCGCGGCGAGGTAGAGCACGTAGGCGATATCGTGAAGCAGACGGAGCGGATGTGGGAGAATGTCGGCGCGCTGCTGGCTGAGGCTGACAGCTCATTCGATGATGTGGCACAGATTATTGTCTATCTGCGCGATACGGGCGACTACGCGACGGTAAAGGCACTCTTCGAGCAGCGCTTCCCGCAGACACCCTATGTGATCACGCTCGCACCTGTTTGCCGTCCGGCCTGGCTCATCGAGATGGAGTGTGTAGCCATCCGCACGAACAAGAATCCCGAATACCGAGATTTCTAAGTCGATACAATAAATACACCTAATATAAAAAAGAAGGGGCAGTGTTGCGTGACACAGTCCCTTCTCTCTTTGTTTGTTCTTGCGGAGCTTACTCAGCCAGCAGTTCCTTCACCTTGTCAGCAAGGGCAGAACCACGCAAGTCGCGAGCCACAATCTTACCGTCCTTGACAAGTACGGAAGCGGGAATGGAGCGTACGGCATACGTAGCGGCGCCCTCGCACTCCCAACCCTTGAGGTCGGAAATCTGCGGCCATGGCAGGTCGAGGTCTTTGATAGCCTTCTTCCACGCATCTGCGTCCTTGTCCAGGCTGACACCGATGATGTCGAAGCCAAGGATGTGGTAGGCATCATAGGCGGCCTTCACGTGCGGCATCTCAGCACGGCAGGGACCGCACCAGCTTGCCCAGAAGTCAATCATCAGCACCTTGCATTGCTCAGCAACTTCGCTGACACTCAGCTCCTCGCCCTCAGGCGTCTGAGCCTTGATGTCCTTGTAAGCGTTGCCGATAGCTGTCTCTGCCTTCTTGGCATAAAGCTCGCGCATACTCTTAATCTCTTCTGTATCAGCGCCCTCGGGGAGCGCAGCCAACTGTTCGATGACAAAGGCATCATCCAACATGCCGGCATAACCGATGAGGTAGGTCTGGCCAGCAATGTTATTGATGTTGCGCTGAATGAAACCCTTGTAGATTTCGATATCCTGCTGTTGCAGTTCCTCCAGCTTCTTCTCGGCCTCGGCCTTGGCAGCTTCGTCAGAATCGGGGTTGTTCAGGACGTCGAAGATGGGACGTGCCTTGTTGCTCGTCTCGGCCTCGTGGATAGCCAGATCCGTGAGTTCCTCATTGGCAGGTGTACCGCTAATGATGGCGACGGTGTTGGGCGTCGTATCCAGCTGGATTTCAATGTTAGCATTCTCCAATGCAAATTGTGTGCCTACAGCCAGGTCGGGATTGCTGTTGGATTTCCAGATGATGTAGCGCATAGCGGCGGTGTCCTGTACGCCCTCAAACACGAATTTGCCGTTCTTAATGACGGTAGTCTGAAGCGTATCAACTTCAAACATACTGTGGATAATCGCCAGGATAACAGTATCGCCATCCTCGGCACCTGTGGCCGTACCGGTCACCTTGTACCCGCTCTGTTTGCAGGCAGCTACGCAAAGCAGAAGAGCCAGCGCAGCGAAAGAAAATAGTTTTTTCATAGTTTTTATAATGAAAGAATGATAATAGGTTTCACATCGTCTACGTGGTCTGGCGCAGAAACTACATTTCCGTCTGGTCCTATCAGAAGATAGTATGGTACGCCATTACCCACTTGGTAGTCCTTGAAGAAGGTGTCATAGCCCTCTTTTGTAAGTATGTAGTGTGGCCAGGGCATCTCGTGTTTAGCCATTGCCTCGCGCCAGGCTGTCTCTTCCGTGTCGCAGCTGACACCTATCACGGCGAGTTGCTCGGCATACTCCTCTGCAACCGCTTTCACATCAGGCATGGAGTACAGGCAGATGCCACACCAACTGGCCCAGAAATCTATGAACACGTACTTACCTTGGGGCAGCACTTCGGTTAATTGGCACGTCTTCCCTTCAGTATCCTGCACCTGCAGATCCAGGAGTGCCCCACCCTTCACGGTCTTGCGATAGAGCGCAAGGCGCTGTTGGAATTCATTGAAGTGGGCGGTGTCCTCTGGCATGGAGGTCAGCGTCTGCTCTAACGTGTCAAGCTGAGCTGCATCCAGATGGTAGCCTCGCTGGAGCGTGGCACAGGCAAGCCACACGCTGACAACACTACGCGGATGGTCCAGCATGAACTGCCAATCGCCACGTGGCGATGATTTGTACTGGGAGAGATACTCGGCAAAATCTGTTTGTGGCTGCCCTCCGCAGACGGTCAAGTCTGGCTGCAGTTCCATCGCGCAGGGTGAGATATAGCAGTCGATGTAGTTCCAGCGGATGCTATCTGTGGGCCATCCATTCTGCTCTACAAGCGCGAGGTTATTGGTTGTCAACAAAGCGGGCATCGGTGTCTGGATATCTGCCTGGAGCTCGAAAGCGCCGTCCTTGATGACTGTCTCTGCAATAGCCTCATAGCCTGCCTCGTGCGATGAAATGGCTACAACGGTACCGTCTGGCAGGTCCAAACCGCTGCCACGAAGGCTGAAGGTTTGAGGAGTCTCGTTGCAGGCTACCAAAAGGGATAGCGCGGCCAGAGGCAGGACGATAGCCTGCCACATGACCGAGCATAGATTTCTGTGTATCGTATTCATCGACGAATCACTAATTTTTTGCCATCTACAATGTACATGCCTTTGCGATTCATATTGCGAACGAGGCGGCCATTGAGGTCATAGATACGGCTGTTAGCTGTCTTGACAGCAGAAGTGGAGTGGATGCCATCATACATTTCCAGCGTCAGGACATCGTCCATGCCGCCAATCTCCTGAATGCTTTCGTTGTCGAAGCCGAAGACCATTGTCTTGGCAGGAATCGTAGCATCAGCGGCAAGACGCGTCAGCTTAACCTGCCATTCGTCGCCTGTAGGCAGCACGACCTGATAGTAGGTCTTAGTGCCATCGAGATCACCAACAGATTGAGCCTCATCGCCAGTCCAGAATGGATTGTCAGCAGGCCATACATCATCTGCCAAAGGCAGTACCTGGATGTCACCCCAAGAGCAGACAATGGTCGGCGTCAGGCCCCAGATCATCTTGCTATCTGTGGTGTATGTCAGTTGGCTCCTGCCGATATTGTAGGTATCTACAAAGAAGATGGAAGCATTGTCGCCAATCAGCTGCAAATTGCGTGTGTCATAAATAATCTGGTAACCGCTCTCGGATGCAGGAATGGTCTCTACGGCATCACTATGGAAGAAAGCCGTGTAGTGGGCTGCTTCAGTCACGTCAACCTGCAACTCGGCATCCTTCAGCTGCGTCTCGCCATCGGGAGCAAGCCAATAATCAAATGTGGCCTGGTATGCCTCATCGGCAACAGCCTTCAGCGTTACCTTGTCACCAATCTTATTTACGAGCGGAGAAACTTCAACAGAACCGAAGAGGCTGCAGCTCTCATCTACGCTTGCTGAGATGTGTGTGAAAAGCGCGTAGATGGTAGAGTCGGGCTCAAAGGGCGTGAGATCCACGGTGTTATCCGTAGCGCTCGTCTTAGAGTTAACCATCAGCATATAAATATCGGAATAGAGGGAAGCAGGTTCGATAACCTCATCTTTAGTACCCCAACCGATAAAGGTCCAACCTTCAGCAGGCTGAACAAAGCCATTCAAATAGTCTGTAGCCATGCCAAAGACTTCGCTTTTCCACTCAAAACGCTCCTGCCAGGAGGCGGCTGGAACCTGATCGCTCGACTCTGTAGTACCAGTGCTCTGACTTTCAATGTAAACCTTACCGGCTCCAGTGGGATATGCCTCAAAAACGTCGTAATACCAGTGGTAAGCGTCGTCGGGTTCGGCCATCGCCACAGTTGTGGTGAGAAGCATGACTGCGAGCATCATGATGCTACGCAAGGATTGTGTAAAAATTCTCATAAGCAGTTGTTTTTAATTAGTTTTTGATGAATATAATCTATATATATGACTGTTTAGACGAATCAGAAAAGTCGCGACAAGAAGCAGATGAGGCCAGGTCGCATTCGGGATCCAAGGGGATGCCAGACAGAATGCAAACATTAGTATATCTACAGAATAGGCGGCCCATAAAAGGGGCTTAAGCCTGTGCCGCAAAAACAGAAGTACCATCAAAGGAAGGAGATTATAGGGCAGGATAAGCCAGTTCCACGATGTGGCCACCAATGAAGAACAGCAGAGCAGATATGTCTGTAAGGCTCCTAAGAGGGATTGTATGGTGAGAAGTAGGATGTCTAGGATACACGGTACAAGCGTCCAGCCCCATCGCCATTCACCGAAGGTAACGAGTATGGCAATCAGTAGTAACACAAAGATGAGCCTTGCGGGGGTGACAGGAGAAGACTGTGGCTGGTAGCAAGTGGCACAAAGCATCTCTGGCGAGCCAACGATGAGAGGACGCTCTATGCCCAAGGAATCCGTGAGGGTAGTATGTTGCCAGGCATATAGCAAGTCGCCAGGAATCACGAGTTTTTGCTCTGTTTGACAGGGGGCGTCGGCTTCCGTTCCCACAATCAATGTCCAAAACAAGTCTGTCCAAGGAGCCTCTGTCAAACAACGACGAACGCGGTCGCGCTGAGTAGCCTGTGCAAGGCCTTCTGGTAGTGAATCATAGTGTAGGACACTCTTCCAAATCACAGAATGAACAGCTTGCTGACACACCAAAGCACATCCATGATGAAGATAGTCGTAAGAGTCTGCAAGGCCACGTGCAACATGCTCGTCAAGATAGCGCCAAAGTCTACGCTTCTCATCAAGCGTAAGATTCAACTCATACGCTGTGACTCCACGGCCCTCGCTCATATAATCCTTCATGTATTCTCGCGTTGGTGCCACAAGATAGCCGGCGGGTGCCTGACCGGAGATGAAACGCCATCTGCTTTGCGGACGCATATCCATGCCGTAAGTGAAGCAATAGTCCATTTCGTGTTGAGGAGATTGAAGGCGCAAGGCGGCATGTCCCATTGCTGAATATACAGCTTCGCCAGGCGACATTACAAGAAGCTGTACGCGTATGGAGTCGGCAAGCGTCTGAGCTGAGACAAAGCCGCAACTCATGACGTAGAGGACGAGGATGTAAAACCAACGCGTTTTCATATTTTTGAATGCTTATTGAGCATCGCGGACGTAGCGGACACTGAGCTTGTTGGCAGCAGGTTCCATGCTTTGACGATAAATGGCATCGTTATTGTAGAAGAACTTGCGATAGAAGTAGTAATCGCCGTTCTTGTCTGTATCCTTGGTGTCGGTCCAAAAGAAAGCCTGAGAGCCCTTGAAGCGCCAACCGCTTGTTCCCATGATTGTATGATTCGTATAATAACCGCCCATGAGGATATTCATCGGTGTTGTCTGCCCATTAAAGGCCATCAGACGGCGGGCTATGTTGCCTCGCCATTCCAGGCACGTGGCTTCGTCTTCAGACATTCCAGATGCTACTTCGAGGCGCTGCCAGTCTGCATCTGTCGGCAAGCGCCAGCCTGCCGGAGCTGCCTGCCGAGCTCCTTCTAATGAATAGAGACAACCGTACTTCTGTAAATTCCTCATAGAAGGATTACCATTGATGGCATCATAAAAAGTGTCAGCATCCTGATAGACAGAACAGAGTACGGGATCAGCAATTTGATAACGCATATTCTCGGCCATCCAGTCCAGACCTGCATAGCTCACATAGTGATAAACAGCACCATCGCGCACATCAGTGAAGGTGCCGGTAGCTTGGGGTGTAGTCGGGGTTATATCCAGCTCTTCTTTGGCACAGGAAACGGACATCAGCAATGTCAGCAGAAGCGTGAAATAACAGCTGAGAATGGAACGAAGAATCCTTGTTATAGTATCATGTAGAGACATCATTATCAATGATTAGATTAGAAAATATAGCCGATGGCTTCCATCGTTTCTCGTGCCAATTGCAGTTTCTGCATGACCAGCGGATAGTCGCCATAAGTGGCCTCAAGTTTCTCTTTGCTATTGGCGATGATGGTTCGACAAAAAGATGTTAGGTCATTCTCTTTATCAGGATAGAAACCATTGCTGACTCCTGACGATTGCGGATCTTTTCCACGCGTAATAAAGCCAGCGCTCCACAATAGCTTGTTATTCTCATCGTTTTTTATTTCTGGATCTGCAAACTGCATCGTATAAAGATCATCGCAGACAGCAAAGAAGGCTTCAAAGGCGGAACTGTTGTTCAGGATGAGTTTGCCAAGAAGGATATTGATGACCTGCGCTGTGTAACGCTCCTTATTGGCATCGTTCAGCGTTGGAATCAGTTTGCAGGCGACAGCCGCGACTTCTTGTCCTGAGGCAGCATAATCATTGTAGGTCCCGAAGTTATCGTTGTGTGTGATGGTTTCTGTTAGCATCCACGCGTAGGGTCGTATCTTTCCAGTAAAGTGTGGTAGCACATAAGAACGAAGGAATTCTACTGCTACTTGTTTCTCCGCATCAGTCTGGAGAAGGGTATAGCGGTATTTAGTGACTCCAGAGGCCTCAGTTCCGACGGTGTATGTCAGATCGACAGTCTCCGTGAACCATTGTGGGTCGCCGTTGAGATCGGTACCCATAAAGCGATGTTGAAGCGTGTCATTAAAGATGAGATAACTGCCGGTTTCTTCATAGAATTGCTGACGTAATTGCTGAATTACAGCCGACTCAGTGGTTGAAGACTGCAAGTAACGATTTGCCGGATCACGAAAGATGACAGATGTCGTCTCGTCAGAGCAGGCTGAGAGAACAGCCAGCAGCACCAACGTGATTACAATTATCGGTATGTGTCTATATGATTTCATTTTTATTGAATAGCAATGGTTTCAAATGTGCGCCATAGATTACCGTTATTGGGCATCCCTGTATTGAAATTGATAACTTCTTGAGGGATGGGGAGCGTCCAGGATGGGTCATCGGCAGCAAGCGTAAAGCGATGGCGCTCTAACATATGAATGCTGGTGCGACTTTCGTAGATGGTGTAGTCGTGTACCAGACTGATTTGTTCTGGTTGTACGGCGCAAACACGATAACGTCGGAGGTCGAACCAACGATGACCCTCCAACGCCAATTCCAAACGGCGCTCCTGGCGGATGGCATCGATGAGGGCTGCGCCTGTGATACCGGAAAGTTCTGCGCCGGAATTGTAGCGTTTGTGGCGTAACGTATTCAAGGCTGTAAGCGCTTCTGGCTCGTTTCCACGATACGCTTCGGCCTCTGCTAAATTGAGATAGGCCTCAGCTGAACGTAGCAGGAAAAGTGATGAAACGGGTGCCAGTACACCACGATAGCCCTCGTAATAGGCATCGTTGTAGTAGTTCGTTGTTGCAGGATTCTGATTAAAGTACTTGTTCCCTTCGGCATGTTTCACGCAGCCCGTGAATAATCCCTTATGCCAGTACCACTGGCGGCGGCGATTGTCATTGCTGCCATAGGCGTTGTAGAGGTCATCGCTGACCTTGAAGCCTTGATAGCCGTAATAGAAGAGACAAGGAAGGTCGTCTCCGCCCATAGAGAACAGGTTCTCAGGATTGGCGGCAATGGCGAACTTGGCCTCTGTTTGTGTTACGATGTCCTGTAATTGTGGATGCGCTTTTACTACCTTGGCGGCGTATTTAGCTGCCTGATTCCAGTCTTGCATATACAGGTAAATGCGACTGAGCAGAAGCTGCACTGCCACCACGTCTGCACGATAGAGACTGGTGCGTTTGGCTCGCACTTGCTCCAACTCTTTTTCCGCTTGCAGGAGATCTGTCAGCACCTGATCGTAAATGGTCTTAACACTGGCACGAGAGAATTTCACGTCCTCGACAGCCTCAGAGGTCTTCAGGGGAACGGCAAGATCGGTGCTTGCTGTAGATGGCTGATAGGGTTGCCCATAGAGGTTTGCCAACCAGAAATAGTAGAACCCGCGCAGGAAATGCGCTTCGCCAGATACTTTCAAAGCACCCTCTTTCTCGCTTTCTGTATCCGTTGGCACAGTCGGCACGCTTTCAAGAATGTTATTGGCAACATTTATGAGGCGATACACTTCCGTCCACGTCTTGTTCTCCTGATAGAAATCTGTGTAGGTTTCATTTTGTCCAACGCGCTGTTGCCAGGTGAAATAGCCAAAGGCCCAGGAATGGCTATTGTCATAGGAGCCTGCTTGTCCGCTGTAGGGCGAGTTGTTCTCTTCCACTTCATCTGCCAGATAATGCAGGAAGGTGCCGTAGTTGGATTGGACGTTAAAGGCCTCTCCTTCGTTGACGGGCATGTAGCAACTTCCCAGCAGCAACTCGTTCAAGTCTTTCCAGGAGCGAACGTAGTCATTGTCCTGAGAGTACTCTTCCAGAAAGTCGCCGCAGGAGATGAGGGTTGCTGTGGCGCAGCAACAGATGCAACATATATATATATATTTGAATATGATATTCATCGTGTATTATAGAGTTGGATTCTTTTGGGGGCAAAATGATTTAGAAGTCCACAGTCACGCCGAGTGTATAGGAGGGCGTATCTGAAAGTTGAATCTCGGAGAAGCCGCCCTGTGTAGGTGTCTGGCCGCGTAGGCGGCTGTCGCACAGCGTCCACAGGTTGAAGGCGCTGAGGGTGACTGCCATGCGGTGAAGGCCCATGTGAGCCAACGCTTGACGGTTGAACTCGTAAGTGAGTGCCATCTGTGAGAGCTTGAAGTAGTCGGCTGGTACGACTCGCGCTGACGAATAGTCATACATGGTCCATGCAGAAGGATCCTCGGCGGGCACTATGCGGGCACCTGTGTAGGGCTCTCCGGAGCTCCAATGATAGGTGTAGTATCCTTGGTTCATCATGCCGGATCCCATGATGGCGGGGATATTGGTGCTCGCTTCGTCTCCTGGGCGCTGCCAACGGTCCAGCAGGTCGCGGCTGACATTGGCCTCGCTGCTGTAGGCATTGCTGTTCCCGAAGCCGTCAAAGAGGCGGAAGAGCCGCGTCTTGGCTCCGAAGGCATATGTCCATGTCATGCCCAGACGCCATTCCCGCCACGTGAAGGTATTATTGATACTGCCAGTAAGGTCTGCTTCGCGCTTTCCGCTTGGGGTGAGCACACGGGTATAGACTTCATAGTTGCTGGCATTAGCCAGTTCGCTCTGGCGCTCTTCCATATCGTAGAAGAGAGGGCCGCCGTCTGTGGGGCTGAGTCCTGCAAATTGGTAGCTCCAGAATGTGCCTACGGGCTGTCCTTCGACAATGGCGTTGCCGGCCAGAAAATCGCTCAGCTCATAGGTCTCTGCGCCTGGTGCCGTACGCACTTTATTGTAAATCTTAGACAGATTACCGGAGAGAATCCAGTAGAAGTCCTTTACCTTCACAGGGGTGGCAGAGAGGGTGATGTTAAAGCCTTGGTTGGTGATGTCGCCGCTGTTGACAATGTAGCTTTCGAAGCCGTTGATATCAGCAATGGTTTTCTCCATGAAGGCATCGGTGGTTTTCTTGTAGAAATATTCTGCTCCAACCTGCAGCCGTCCATTGAAGAAGCTGCTTTCAAGACCGACATTGAAACTGCGAGTCTTTTCCCATCGCAGGTCTGGATTGGCGTAGTAAGCGACGGTGGAGACCATCTCGTTGTAGTACGCATTCATCTGCCCTTTGCGGATAATCATTTGGGGAGTCTGATGGTCCAGCATGTTGCCTTGGTGGCCGAAGCTGGCCTTGAGCATCAGGTTGTCCAGCCAGTCATTCTCCAGATTGAAGATCCGATCCAAGTTGGCATTGCCAGATACAGACCAGATGGGCAGGATTTTCTCCTTGGAGCGACTGCCGAATTTGTTGGACCCGTCATAACGTGTATTAGCATTGAGCGTGAATTTATCCAAGTAACTATAGCTTACAGTGGCATAACCCGAAAGCATATTGTTCATCTGGTCCGTAATGGAGGGAACATTGCCTGCCAGCCATGTATAATAGGCGGAATAGGTCAAAGGAATGTTCACGGCGAAGGTGCGCCCACGGTCGGGATAATAGCCACGCTGCGTCATCGCGCTGCCCGTATAGTGGTTGCTGTTCGCTTCAAAACCTGCAGCCAGATTGATGTTGTGGGCATAGCTATCGCCAAACAGCATGAACCATTTGTTGTAGTTGGCCTGCACGCGTGCGGTGTACCCGACATTGCGGTATTTCTGACTGGTCAACTCGCCGCCGTAGGGGAACGCCGTGTTTTCGTCCAGCGCTTCACCTAATTCAGAACGCCGCAGTTCAGCCACATGAAACGTTTCCTCGCCCCAGAAACTCTCTTGTGTGCTGTTACTCACGTTGGCCGATAGAATGCCGTTGAGTGAGAGGTCGTCGCTGACCTGGTAGCGAAGGTTCACTGTCGCCTGAACTTGGTCCACATCCTGACGCACGGAGCTGTTGTCCAACTCGTTCAGGATATTGAAGCCCAGATAGTCGCCATACTGTCCCAGACGTTTGTACATATACGGGGAGCCGTCGGCATTATATACAGGGATCGTGCGCGCCGTAGTATAGGCGTAGTTGATGGGGTTGATGTTATCCTGCGCGTAGACCTTGCTATTTAGGTAGCCATTCACGTTGAATTGCAGCGAGAACTTATCTGCCAACTTGAAATCAACCTTTGACATTCCCGTATAACGGCGGTTGGTGGTTCCGCGGATGACGTCATAATCGTCATTCACGCCCACACTGGTGTAGTAGCGTACGTCTTCCGAACCGCCACTGACGTTCACGGAATGGTCATGGCTGAACGTGTTGCGCCCCAAGGTATCAAACCAGTCCGTATTGCGTGTCTGCATCGCGCCTACTTCCTCGCGGAACTGCTCAGGTGTGAGCTGTCCGGCATAAAGTTGCGACAGGGCTGCCTCATACCCTACGATGGGCATTCCCGAGGGGTAGTGATAATGCTGGTCCACCAGATCCTGCGAGAAGAGGACCCTTTCCTCCGAGTTCATCAGGTTGATCTTGCGGTCGCTGTAGTAGGGACGACGGCGCACGGTACCCTGAAACGTGTAGCTCACTATGGGCTTGCCAGCGCGACCACTCTTGGTGGTCACCACGATTACGCCATTGGCGGCTCGCGTGCCGTACAGTGCCGTGGCTGCGGCATCCTTGAGAACGTCGATGCGTTCGATATCCTGTGGATTGATACCCGCAATGGCGTTACCGATGCGGTTCACGTAGTCTGGATCGTTGAGAACATCGGGATTCAGGTCTACGGGGTCCGTGAGGATGATACCATCCAGTACCCATAGCGGTTCGCGGTTGCCGATGAGTGTGCTCGTGCCGCGGATGCGCAACTTCGGAGTCGCATTGATCTCGCCGCTGATACTGGTAACAACCATATCCGGAATCTTACCTTCCAGCATCTGAGCCAGGTTACTCACGCCAGGAATTTCAATATCCTTCATGTCCACGGAGGTCACAGAACTCGTTACGTTGCGGCGGTCCAACTGCTGGTAACCCGTGACCACAACGTCCCGCATTGCTTTCGCATCCTCTTGCAACTGTACGTTCACAATCACCTTCGCACTGGCCTTCATTGTCACTGTCTTGAAGCCCATGTAAGAGATCACGATCGTATTGGTCTCCGTTGCAGTAGGGAGCAAGAAACGGCCGTCCAGGTCGGTCAGGCACACTTCCTTCGAGTCCTTGTCACGGACAATGGCACCCGGTAGCGGATCGCCTAGGTCGTCCACCACCGTGCCAATAATCTTCCATGAAGGCTGTTCCTGCGCCACCAGCGGCAAGCAGCAAGCAGCAAGCAGCCATAGCGCTAAGAAGATATGTTTTTTTAGATACACAAGCTTAAGATTCATCAGTCTCTCTTTCAATTACTTGATATTCTCCACCCAGCGGAACAGGCGGCGCCAGCGGATATGCCCGCGGAACCAGCCGCGATCCTTGTCCGTGGAGAGCCAGATCATGATGGGCTTGCCCACGATGTGGTCCTCGGGCACGAAGCCCCAGTAGCGCGAGTCGGCGCTGCAGTGGCGGTTGTCACCCTGCATCCAGTAGTAGTCCATCTTGAACGTGTAGCTATCGGCTTTCTCGCCATTGATGAGGATGTCACCCTCGGGAGTCACTTCCAGCGTGTTGCCTTCGTAAACGCGGATAGGCCGTTCGTAAATTGGCAGATTCTCCAGAGTCAGTGCCACGCTGGCACCTTTCTTCGGGATCCATATTGGACCATAGTTGTCACGCGTCCAGCCGTAGTCGCCGTATAGGGGGTACAAGTCGCCCGTAGTGGCTGTTGTGTCAATCTCGATGCTTTCCACCAAATCCGTCATGGTCAGCAATGTGTCGCGCACAGCAGCAGTTAGCGGTATCACGCCCGTCTGATGGTGGTCACGCAGGTCATCGCTGCTCAAGCCCAAATCGTGTGCCAAATCCTCAGGCAGGTCGCGCAGGCCGTCGCGCAGCCGTACATGATAGTTGTACTGCACGTTGTCGGGCTCCTTATTGGGCTGTCCGTCGAGATAAATGATGCGGTTTTTGATTTCCAGCGTCTGACCCGGCAGACCTACGCAGCGCTTCACATAGTTCTCACGACGATCCACTGGACGCGACAAGATCTCGCCGAACTCGAGCGGATTCTGTACAATATACTGCCTTCCGATTGTGGAGTAAGCCTGATGTAACTGGCGGCGCTGCAGCAGCGTCAGGTTGTCCGTAGCAGGTAGCGCGCCGTTGTTCTGTAGCACAATCCGCTGTCCGTAGCCGTAACAGAGCTGGTAAAAGTCCGCAGCCTGGTAGCGCGGATTGGAGACTACCGTATCCCCAGATGGATAGTTGAACACAACGATGTCATTCAGTTTGACAGGTTTGGGTGATACGCGCTTGTAGTCCCACTGTATCAGTTCGCTATAGCTCTTCATACCCCCCGGCAGCGTGTGCTGCACCAGCGGCATTGAAAGCGGCGTCTGCGGCACGCGGGGACCATAGCTCATCTTTGACACAAAAAGATAGTCGCCCACCAGCAGGCTTTTCTCCAAAGATGACGATGGAATCGTATAATTCTGAAAGAAATAAATGTTTACAAAATAGACGGCCACCAACGCAAACACGATGGCATCCACCCATGACATAATCGTTCGCGTCACAGGATTCTCCAAATCCTTCCACCAGGTCCAACGAATCTTCTTCGTGATATAAACGTCAAAGATAAAAGGTACAACTATCAGTCCCCACCAGGCATCTACCCAAGCCAGGAACCATATATACAGACCGACAACGACGAGCATCTTTGCCCAGTCCTTCCATGTAATCGGCTTCTTATTTTTGTCTATCATAATATTTGATAATTGGTATCAAAACGTAAACATATCCTTCATACCCAACAGCCCTTGATGATTAGCAGTATATTCAGCTGCTAGGACAGCTCCCAGGGCAAAGCCTTTGCGGGAATGGGCGTCATGGGTAATCGTAATCAAGTCCGCCTCGGAGTCATAGCGTACCGTGTGAATACCTGGAACCTCACCCCTGCGGATATTGTCGATACGCAGCAAATTCGGATCCGTCGTATCCTCAGCCCACGCCTCCTTGCGGTCGATGCGCTCCACGATATCATTGGCCAACGTGATAGCCGTACCGCTGGGATGATCCAGTTTGTGTACATGATGCGTCTCCTCCAACTCAACATCATACTCTGGGAAGCCGTTCATGATGCCTGCCAGATAGCGGTTCACGGCGTTGAAAATCGCCACACCCACCGAGAAGTTCGACGCCCAGAACAGCGTCTTACTATCCCGTTCGCAAGCGTCACGCATCTCAGCCTCGTGCTGCGCAAACCAGCCCGTAGAACCCGAGACTACCTTCACGCCCGCAGCAAAACACTTCTGGATATTGCCGAAAGCCACCGAAGGAGCCGTGAACTCAATGGCTACATCCGCAGAGCGGAATGCAGCACTCTCAAAATCCTGCTGATTATCTATATCGATGCGGCAAACCACATCGTGACCGCGAGCTATCGCAATCTGTTCAATCATACGGCCCATCTTGCCGTAACCAATCAATGCTATTTTCATTTGTGATTCCTTGATTTTTGGCTGCAAAGGTACATAAATCATCCAATAACATCACTTTCCACACCATTTTATTCGTCCTAAACCACCTTTTTTTAATATAAATTATCAAGTAATCCAAAAAAACACTACCTTTGCGGCCATAACCCAAAAATCTTATGGAAAAGCTTTTGCATTATGTATGGAAACATCGTATCTTCCCGCTGGAGCCACTTGTAACTACTGATGGACACCCCGTGGAGATCATCGATGTAGGATTACATAATACTCATGCAGGTCCAGATTTTTTCAATGCGAAGGTACGTATTGATGGAACGCTGTGGGTGGGTAACGTAGAGATTCATCTGCGCTCCAGCGACTGGCAGCGTCATGGCCATCAGCTGGATTCAGCTTACAATAGTGTGATCCTTCATGTCGCAGAGATTGTTGATACAGACGTTGTTACGTCAGATGGGAAACGCCTTCCTCAACTACAGCTTCCCATTCCGGCTTCTGTGCGGGAGAACTACGCTCGGCTAAGTACTACTGACGACTATCCGCGTTGCTGGCCCATTGTGCCCAAACTCTCTACCCTCATGATCCATTCGTGGATGTCTGCGCTATTGGCAGAGCGTCTGCAAGAGCGTGCCCAACGCTGTCTGGACAGGCTGGCATCCACGCATGGTGACTGGCAGCACACACTTTTTATCACGCTTGCCCGTAATTTCGGTTTTGGCGTAAATGGTGAAGCGTTTGAGATGTGGGCACGGCAGTTCCCGTTGTATGCGGCCGCAAAGCATCGCAACGACCCCTTCCAATTGGAAGCTCTTTTTCTGGGCAGTGCCGGTTTGTTGGCACCAGAGTCTATTCCCCCTTCGGCTCGCGAAGCTGCAGAGGCTGATGAATATTTGAAAAAATTGCGTGCAGAATGGACATATCTGGCTCATAAATTTCAAATTTCATCGATGGAATCGCATCATTGGCGTTACCTTCGTTTACGTCCACAGAATTTTCCACACCTGCGTTTGGTACAGTTGGCGCAACTCTATTATCGTCAGACGGCAGAACTTTCAGCCTTGCTCCATGCAACCACCCGCGAGGATTTGCATGCCGCGTTGGCGACGGCTCCATCGGACTATTGGCAGACGCACTATTTATTTGGTATGCCTTCTGCGTATAATGCCAAGCACTTCAGTAGCGCTAGTTGCGACTTAATCATAATCAATACCGTTTGTCCGATGTTGTTTGCATACGGCATCGATCATCATGACGAACAGCTACAGGAACGAGCCATCACGCTACTGGAACAGTTGAAGCCCGAACAAAATTTTATCATCCGCCAATGGCAGCAGTGTGGTCTCACTGTAGCTAACGCCGCTGATAGTCAGGCCCTCGTTCAGTTGAAGCGCGAGTATTGTGACCGTCGTGATTGCCTGCGTTGCCGCATAGCATATGAATACCTAAAAGGAAGGACAAGTGACGAATAATGTTTGAAAAATAGGAATGACAGACCAAGAACTATTATACACGATGGCGTTGACGATGGCGCTGCGGCAGCAGTCCAAGCATCAACGCACCCTCCTAGAGGCGGCTGGTTCAGCTACGGCTGTGTACGAAGAACGCCACGAAGTAGGAAAAATGTTTGAGCATTTCTCCCCGCGTATGGCAGAGGCCGTTTCTTCGATGGAATCGCTCCTTCCTCGTTGCGAACAGGAGTTAGCCTATGCCCGTGATCATCATATCCAGATTCTCTCTTGGCAGGATGACACAGCGTATCCTGCACGCCTGCGGCAATGCGAAGATGCTCCGTTAATACTCTACTTCCTTGGAAAAGGAAACCTAAACGCAGAGCATGTCGTGAGTATTGTGGGCACGCGACGTTGCACCGAACGAGGCCGTGATCTATGTGACCAGCTGGCACGTACAATCGCGGAGCAGGTGCCAGGCACACTCATCATCAGCGGATTAGCTTATGGTATTGATGTGGCAGCACATCGAGGGGCTTTGACACATGGTTTACCCACGGTAGGAGTGTTAGCACATGGTATGGACGAGATATACCCACGGACCCATCGCCAAACGGCTGTTGAGATGTTGCAGCAAGGTGGACTAGTTACAGAGTTTATGAGTGCCACACCTATAGATCGCTTGAATTTCCTTCAGCGCAATCGGATTGTTGCCGGTTTGGCAGATGCGATAGTGGTCGTGGAAAGTCCTGTACGTGGTGGATCGCTTAATACTGCACGCTTAGGGATGGATTATCAGCGCGATGTGTTCACCTTCCCAGGCCGTCCTACGGATGCCACGTCAGAGGGGTGCAATCTTTTGATACGCAATAATGGGGCCACACTCATCAACTCCCCTATGGATTTGCTTACGGATCTCGGATGGTCATCGAAAAAGTGTAATGCAGAAACACCGCAGAAACGTCTTTTCCCGGACCTGACCGTCGAGGAGCAGGCCATTGTGGATGCTTTGGCAACAGCTGAGGACACTGGTGAGACACCTACATTAACCTATCTCGCAGATGTCACAGGCAAGCTGGCCTTCAAAGTGACAACAACGATATTGGCATTGGAGATGAAAGGGCTGGTAAAGACACTGCCTGGAAATCGTTATCATTTGATTAACGCATGAAAGATACAACAGATACATACTTGCTAGCGAATGGATTGCGAGTACTTATTATGCCCGCTGAGACGGACGTTGTATATGCTGGTATCGCCGTGGCTGCGGGGACTCGCCATGAGACGGACTGCGAGAGTGGGATGGCCCATCTTGTGGAACACATGAGTTTCAAAGGAACGACCAAGCACAGTGCCACGCAGATTATTAACCGTATGGAAAGTGTAGGAGGAGAACTGAACGCCTATACAGGCAAGGAGGAAACTATCTATTATTCCACTTTCATGCGTGCGCACCTGCGACGCGCTTTACCATTGCTTGTGGAGATGGTGTTCAACAGCACATATCCTCAGGAAGAATTAGAGCGTGAGGTAGAAGTGGTGGCTGATGAGATTGAGAGCTATAATGATGCGCCAGCAGAACTCATCTATGATGATTTTGAGGAGCTCCTTTTACCTAACCATCCGCTTGGGCGCCGTATTCTGGGCGAGGCCGAACGTTTGCGCCAATATACTAGCGATGATCTTCATCGCTTTGTCAACAGACAATATTGTCCGGATAAAGCAGTCTTGTTCGTGAAAGGAAATGTAAGTAGAGAAAGTGTTTTCAACGCTGTGAGTAGTGCTTGTGGTATGGCGAAGGCTACTCCGCTGCGGATAAACCAGACGTCATCTTTAATCGTTCCAGACTCACTCTTGCCTTTTGCTACTCCGCAGACGTCAATCATCCATAAGGAGGTACATCAGGCTCATGTGATGATAGGGGCACAAGCTTTTAGTCTTCAAGACTCCCGATACTATGGTCTATTCCTATTGAATAACCTGTTGGGCGGACCTGCGATGAGTTCTCGTTTGAACTTGGCGTTACGCGAGCGTGCAGGACTGGTCTATACTGTGGGAAGTGACTTGACAGCCTATACGGATTCAGGTGTTTGGAGTGTCTATTTCGGTTGTGATGCCGGCGATGTAAAACGCTGTCTGAGATTGGTGCACCAAGAACTAAAAAAATTGATTGACAAGCCTCTGAGCTCCCGTTCGCTGAAGGTGGCCAAGGAGCAGTTGAAAGGGCAGATGGGCGTTGGACGCAACAATTTCGAGAATGTGGCTCTGAGTGCAGCCAAGCAGTTCCTGCACTATGGATATGTCCGAAAGCCAGAGGAAATCAATGCGTCTATAGATGCGCTTACGGCAGAAGATCTGCAGGCCGTTGCTCAAGACATTTTTAGGCCAGAGCGTCTGACTACGTTGGTATATTTACCAAAGGAATAGCATGATTATTGAACCAATAACATAAACCTTACAACGATGAAAAGACGTGACTTTATCAAACGGACAGCCCTCTTGACGGCTGCCATTGGCGCTGGGCCGCTCGCAAGTGCCCTACCCGTGAATAACCAGTTGAAAGACTCCCCCACCCCACCTTCTGATGCAGAGAAAGCCGAGGAGCCATTGATTTCATCGGCACCAATGCTCCAGAACTATGCGGAAACAAGTATCGGTATCGCCTTTGCGGTGAGCGCGATGGCCAACGGCTATGTGGTGATAGGCGAGCGAGAGGATCTGAGCGATGGGCGACGCGTGATGTGTGGAGGCTACCGTGTAAGAGATATTGATAATCATGTAATTCATGTACGCATCACAGGGCTGAAACCTTCGACTACCTACTACTACCGCATTGGGGCCGATCGCATAAACTATAAGGGCGGATATAATATGAAGGTTGTTGGCAATGAAGAGGACGCGCATATCTATCATTTTACAACAGCTGGCGCAGATACCAAGGCACATTTCTGCGTCATCAATGACACACATGTCAAGTGGGAGCCCTTTGGCTTAGCCATTGAGAAGATTGCTGCGCTGGCTCCATCCTGTGTGATTTGGAACGGCGATGCCAGTAATGTGGAAGAGACCATTGAGGCGCAGCAGCGCATTTTCCTGAAGCCTGAGATTGCGCGATGCGATTATGCGGCTACACTACCTTATCTGTTCTGTCCGGGTAACCACGATTCACGTGGAATGGCCAATCGTCACCTGGAGCGTATTTGGATGTATCGTCAACCCGAGGAGCGCTTGTCGCGCGATTGGGATTTAGGGCGTAACTTTGCAGTCCGCATGGGTGATATTGCGCTGATAGGACTGGATACGGCAGAAGATAAAATGGATACAAATCCGATATTCGCTGGCTTGTTCAATAGTGAGGCTTACCGTAAGGCGCAGACTGATTGGTTGCGCGATGCCCTGCAGCAGCCAGAAATCGCTAAAGCACCGTATCTGGTGGCCTGTTGCCATATCCCTCTCTTTGATTCCAATCCCAAACACAACCCCGGCGACATTGTTCCTGATGACAAGGATCCTCAGTATAGCACGGACTTTGCCATGTGGCAGCGTACCTGCGCCCGCCAATGGTTGCCGTTGTTGGAAAAGGCTAACTGTCAACTGATTATTACGGCGCATCAACATCGCTACCGCTGCGATGCCCCTTCTGCTGAACATGCTTGGGCACAAATCGTTGGCGGCGGACCAGAGATGGGGGAGAAAGGTAAGGATAAGCAACAGTCGCGGGATTTCCCCACGGTAATTGAAGGCGAAGTGCGCGACGGAAAACTACATGTGACTATTCATAACCTGCTCACAGGTCAGGTTCAGGCTACTTTCGCTTACGCTCCGCGGCCTATCAATCGCCGTCGCAAAGCGTAATGACTGCGTTATCCTTCTAATTGACGAAGGAGTGCGCGCGTCTGCTCGATAATCCCAAATAGTTCTTCGATAGTGTCGGCGCGCAACATGCGGATTCGCGTCTGACGGAAGTCAGGAATGCCCTTGAAGAGGGGTGAAGCGGCAAGGTGACGACGTACATGGCGGATTCCGCTCAATTCGCCTAGACGGGCTACGGAAGTCAGCGTCTGCTCCTTTAAAATATCGACTTTCCAGTCCAAAGAAAGTCCCCCTTCCTGAGTGGGATAAGCTTGGGGATGGATCTTCTCTACAATCTCCCTGAAAATCCAGGGGCGCCCGAAGGTGGCACGACCTACCATGATGGCATCTACGCCATAGCGTTCAAAAGCCTCCAGTGCCCGTTCGGCACTGGTGATATCGCCGTTGCCGATAATCGGTATTCTCATCCGTGGATTGCGCTTCACCTCACCAATCAGCGTCCAATCAGCTTGGTCAGTGTACATCTGCGAGCGCGTCCGACCATGAATGGTGAGGGCTGAGATGCCGCAGTCCTGTAGCTGCTCTGCCAGTTCTACGATAATCATATGCTCATGGTCCCAGCCAAGGCGTGTTTTCACCGTAACAGGTACCTCGGCACCTACGGCTTCAACCACCGCCCGCGTGATTTCTAACAGTTTATCGGGGTTCTGTAGCAAGCCTGCGCCAGCCCCCTTTCCAGCAATTTTCTTCACAGGGCAGCCAAAGTTGAGGTCAAGCACGTCGGGGTGGGCCTGTTCTGCAACGATGCGGGCTGCGTCAGCCATAGCGCCTGGCTCTTTGCCGTAAATCTGAATGGCTACAGGGCGCTCTTCGTCACATACCTCCAGCTTTTTAAGGCTTTTGTTGACCATTCGTACCAGGGCATCAGCTGCCACAAATTCGCTATATACCATCGCAGCACCCAGCCGTCGGCACAGCAAGCGGAAGCCGATATCGGTAACATCCTCCATCGGCGCTAAAAAAACGGGCCTCTCGCCCAAATCGAGCTTTCCAATCTTCATTGCGGGGGCAAAGGTAGTGATTTTTGGAGAAACCGCGTGCTATTTCTTCAAAAATCACTACCTTTGCAGCATGAAACGCGAAGATTTTGAGATCATGGCCCCTGTGGGGTCGCGTGAGAGTTTGGCGGCAGCACTTCAAGCAGGTGCTGACAGCATCTATTTCGGCATCGAACACCTGAACATGCGCGCTCATTCCGCCTCGGCCTTCACCATTGATGACCTAAAAGAGATGGCGGACACCTGTCGCGAGCATGGTGTCAAGAGCTATCTTACGGTGAATACGATTATTTATGGCGAGGATCTGCCGTTGATGCGCGAGATATTAGATGCCGCCAAGGAGGCACACATCAGCGCTGTCATCGCCTCTGATATCGCTGTTATGACCTATGCCAACCAGATAGGTGTGGAGGTACACTTGAGTACGCAACTGAATATCTCCAATATCGAGGCTTTACGCTTCTATGCGCAGTTTGCTGACGTTGTGGTACTGGCTCGCGAGCTGAATATCACGCAGGTGAGAGCCATCTATGATGCCATCGTGCAGGAGCGCATTTGCGGCCCTTCGGGGCAGTTGGTTCGCATAGAGATGTTCTGTCACGGGGCCCTATGCATGGCTGTATCTGGAAAATGCTACCTCTCATTACAGAATACAGGACGTTCAGCCAATCGCGGTGAGTGTATGCAGATATGTCGTCGCAGCTATCTTGTGAAGGACAAGGAAACCGATATCGAACTCGAGGTGGATAATAAATATATTATGTCTCCCAAAGATCTTAAAACAGTCCGATTCCTGGACAAACTGGTTGAGGCTGGCGTGCGCGTGTTCAAGATAGAAGGTCGTGCGCGCGGGCCAGAATATGTGAAGACGGTTGTGGAGTGCTACAGCGAAGCTATTGCTGCCGTCCTGAATGGCACGTTTACGGAGACACTCAAGGACAGTCTGGACGGGCGTCTCTCAACAGTTTTCAATCGTGGCTTCTGGGATGGTTACTATCAGGGCCAGCGACTCGGCGAATGGGCTGAGAACTACGGCTCACAGGCTACGGAACGCAAAGTTTATGTAGGACGAGGTACGAAGTACTACTCGCGTCTTGGACTAGGCGAATTTCATATCGAAGCGGCAGAACTCCACGTGGGTGACAAGTTCCTTGTAACGGGTCCCACTACAGGCGCCCTCTACGGTACCATCCAGGAGATGCATGATGACACCAACGCCGCAGTCCCCATTGCACGTCAAGGATCCAATGTCTCTTTCCACGTTGATGCTAAGATACGCCACAGCGACAAACTCTTCCGCATCGATCCAGTCATAACCTCATAACCCATCACTTTACAACCTTGTAATCTCACACCCTTTCCAATCATGGACCACCTCCCCCAAGACCCAATGATGCTGATATCAGCTGTTAACATGTTGCTACGTGACGATGAATTCGACACTTTAGAAGACTTATGTGTTTACTTTGACCGTGATGTCGAAGCAATGAAAGCACAGCTTTTGGCTGAAGGCTATGTCTATAGCGAAACGCAGCGTCAGATGCGTCCCGTTGGCTATGACGAGCCTTGAAGATACTTTTTTGTGCAGAAATGGTACACTTTTGTGCAAAGTCTGAGGCGCTTTAGAGAAAAAACGCTATTTTTGCAGCGGAAAAAGAACCAATACTATAATTATATCTTATGAAAACACGTTTTCTTTCCTGCATCATTGCAGTGGTGATGGCGATGTCAGCGTTCGCTGAAAGCCAAGTCAAGTATGTTTTTTATTTCATTGGTGACGGTATGGGTGTGAACCAGATTAACGTGACCGAAACTTATCAGGCAGCCTTAAAAGGGAAGATTGGCTTCGAGCCGATTCTGATGTCGAGCCTTCCCGTAGTGGGTATGGTCAACACCTACTCCGCTACCAACGGTGTGACCGATTCTGCTGCAGGTGGCACAGCCCTCGCTACCGGTCACAAGACCAAGAACGGCGCTATCGGTGTGCTCAAAGACCTTGAGACGCCAGTTACCAGCATCGCTGATTGGGCACAGAAAGCAGGCAAGGCCGTCGGCGTTGCTACTACGGTGGCCATCACGCATGCTACACCCGCCTCATTCTACGGCCATCAGCCTAATCGTAACATGTATTATGAGTTGGGTCAGGACTTGTGTAAGAGTGGCTTTGATTTCTTCGCAGGCTCAGACTTCCACAAACCTTACAAGAAGGATGGCGAACCTTCCTTGCATGAGCAGGCTCAGAGCGCAGGCTACACCATCGTGAAAGGTTATAAAGAATATGAGAAGAAAGGTCGCAAGGCCGACAAGCTCATCCTACTGCAAAGCGATAAGATGAACGAGAAGTGGGATAGTGAGCAACTGCCGTATGCCCTTGACCAGACGAAGGATGACCTCACGCTGGAGCAGATTGTCCGTGCAGGTATCAACTACCTTACAAACAAGAATAAGGACGGCTTCTTCTTCGCTATTGAAGGCGGTATGATAGACTGGGCTTGCCACCGCAACGATATCGGCAATGCAATCAACGAAGTCCTTGATATGGATAAGGCTATCAAGGTTGCTTACGAGTTCTATCAGCAGCATCCTGACGAGACAATCATCGTCATCAGCGCCGACCACGAGACTGGTGGTTTGGTGATGGGTGTCGGCCCCTATGAGCTGCGTACAGACTATCTGAAATATCAGCGCAAGAGCATCGATGAGCTGAAAAAGATTCTTAAAGGACAATATCAGAAGGCACCCAAAAAGTTTAACTGGGTTGCTGTGGAGAAGCAGTTGAAGGAGCTCATGGGCTTTGGTGCTGGCATTGAGCTGAATGACAAACAAAAGGAGAGTCTACAAGGTCGTTGGAAGAGCATCGAAAAGGCTATTCAAGAGAATAATAAGATCAACGAACGCATTGACGACCTCTGTGAGACCACCAAGCATATTCTGTCAGAAGTGGCATTGATTAGCTGGGCAAGCGGCGGTCACTCAAACGGTTATGTTCCCGTTTATGCCGTAGGTCCTGGTACAGAAATCTTCCAAGGTCGCATCGATAACATTGAGATTGCTCCTGGCATCGCTAAGATAGCCGGTTACGAGGCAGAGTAGGCGAAATATGAAAGAAATCTATCTGGCAGGTGGCTGCTTTTGGGGTACAGAGCATTTCTTCAAGCAGATTAAAGGCGTTTTGCAGACCGAGGTCGGATTCGCCAATGGCCACACTGTAAACCCCACGTATAAAGAGGTTTATACAGATGCGACCGGTTATGCAGAAACAGTTCGTATCACCTATGATCCTCAAGTGGCTACTCTGGAGTTCCTTTTGAATATGTTCTTCAAGGCTATCGACCCCACGAGCTTGAATAAGCAAGGACATGATGAGGGAACACGTTACCGCACGGGAGTCTATTTTACGGATGATGCTGATTTGCCCGTTATCCACAAGGTCTTTGCTGAGCAGCAGGCGCTTCTACCCCACCCCATCGTGGTGGAAGTGGAGCCCTTGAGACAGTTCTATCCTGCAGATGAGTCCCATCAAGACTACCTCGATAAGCATCCAGATGGTTATTGCCATTTGCCATTAGAACTCTTCGAATATGCAAGGAAGGCACATTCTTAAACAGATGAAGATGCCTCTGTGCTTTTTGTGGCGCAGAGGCATCTTATTTTGCATCTTTCAGGTTTTTATCTTGCATCTGTTTGCGCAATGGCACGTGGAAGCTGAATCCCCGCAAACGCGTGTCCTTTGGCGTAATGACACGCTTGATATCACCTCGCCAAAGGGGCTTTCGCTGTGGTGGGAGCAGCCCCTCACGGCACCATGTACGATAACATATCGGGCATGCGTTGTGATGGAGGGTGGACCTTATGACCGTCTCTCGGACTTGAATTGTTTTTGGATGGCGAGCGAACCGTTTAAGTGTATTACTGCTCGCGCTGGTCGCTTCGTGGAGAGTTACCGCTTACAATGCTATTATCTCGGCTATGGTGGTAACTATAATACAACGACCCGATTCCGACGCTATAACGGTGATACTCTTGCTGTTACAGATCCAGTCCATCGTCCACCAATTCTCAAGGAATATACAGATTCCGACCACCTCCTAAAACCCAACCACTGGTATGCTATTCGTATTGACGTTCAAGCAGATGGTCGCACGCGTTATTTCCTTGACGAGGAACTTCTTGTGGATTATCTCGATCCCTCTCCCCTACTCCACGGTTGGTTTGCTTTTCGCACAACTTGGAGCCATACGCGTCTTACGAAGTATAATGTGACAAGAATAAAGTGAAATGGAAAAGAAAGGTATTATCATTGGAGCCAGCTCGGGCATTGGACAGGAAGTGGCGCGTCAGTTGCTAGCTGAAGGTTGGACGTTGGGCTTAGCTGCGCGACGTGAAGAGCTACTTTTGGCATTAAAGGCTGAGGCTCCAGAGCGTGTAGAAGTGATGACGATTGATGTCACACAACCGGATGCAGACCAACGTCTCATACAACTCATAGAGCGTCTTGGCGGTATCAGCCTCTATTTCCACGCCTCGGGTATCGGCAAGCAGAACCGTACACTCGTACCTGATATAGAGCTACGCACAGCTGAGACGAATGTGTTAGGTTACATGCGTATGGTAGGTGCTGCTTATCGTTATTATGCAGATAAGGGAACGGGTCACATCGCCGTTATTTCCTCAATCGCTGGAACGAAAGGCTTAGGCCCAGCCCCTGCCTATTCTGCCACTAAAGCGTTGCAGGCTAATTATATAGAAGCACTTGAGCAGCAAGCACGCCAGCGTGGGCTGCCCATCTATTTCACAGATATTCGTCCAGGCTTTGTAGATACCGCCTTGTTAAATGACGGCTTTCCATATCCTATGCTGATGCATCCAGAAGCTGTGGCCCATGATATTGTCCAATCTATCAAGTGTCATCGTCATGTCCGCATCATAGATTGGCGCTATCGTCTTCTCACGTCGTTCTGGCGTCTCATCCCTCGCTGCCTCTGGCGTCATTTCAAACTCTAACACTTAGTTCGTGCTTGTAAATCCACTTCTTGAGTCTTGAAGCACTTTTTTAGCATAAAATTATATTTCGTTTTTATTTCAACGAGCCCCGCATACATAAAATTTGAAGGCCAAAGCGCTATATATAAGCGTTTTGGCCTTCTTCTTGGGTCTCTGAGAATCGCTTAAAATCTTTCTTTCAGTCAGGAGTGCATGAATTTTCGCCTCTCAGAGGGCAAAAAAGAATCAACTCGTCAATTTATCAACTACTTTAAAAGAATTTAGTCTCTTGGCCGACAACTTCTGAAAGTAGGAGATTGGCGAGTCGGGATGTGCCGAGACGGAGCCATTGGTTCGTCAACCATTTTTCGCCGAGAACTTCCTTAACGATGGTGTAATAGACGAGAGCATCATGAACAGTGTTGAGACCACCGGCAGGTTTAAATCCGATTTGGATGCCTGTCTTGTCATAGTACTCCTTGATGGCCTGACACATCACGTAAGCTGCTTCAGGTGTTGCAGCAGGTTTTTCTTTTCCCGTTGATGTCTTGATATAATCGGCACCGGCGTACATTGACAAAATAGAGGCGCGCTTGATGTCTGCGCAAGAGGGTAGGAGGCCAGTCTCAAGGATCACCTTCATCTTTTTGTCACCGCAGACACATTTCAATTCTGCAATTTCGTCGCAGAGTGTTTCGTAATCGCCACTTAAGAATTTGCCTACACTCATCACGATATCAATCTCAGTAGCACCATCCTTAAGTGCTAAAGCAGTCTCTGCCACTTTAACCTCTAAAACGGCCTGTGAGCTCGGGAAACTGCCACTGACGCACGCTACCTCAACGCCTTCAACTTCGAGGCTCTGAGAGACAATCTGGGCGAAACAAGGGTACACACAGATGGTTGCCACGTGGGGTAGGGTGGGGTAGGCGTCCTCGAACTGATTCACTTTCTCTGTGAATGCCAATACGCTCTCCTCGGAGTCTGTGGTTTTCAGCGTGGTTAGTTCCACACTTCCCATCAAGAATTTCTTCACTTCAAGCGTGTCATTCTCGGGTACTTTCTCTTCGATAATTCGTTTCACGGCAGCGGCTACATCAGCATCACTAATGTTGCAATTATACTGCGCTAATGCTTGTTCATACTTGCTCTGTTCCATATACTTCTTAGTTTAAAGAGTTGTTTTATAGTTATATATGATGTACTAAAATTTCATTCACTTTTTGACGGTAAGTTAAGAAGTGTGTCCTCCTATTCCTTATTTTTTGTATCCATCATAATTGTTACAGGTCCGTCGTTCGTTAGGCTTACTTTCATGTCTGCTCCGAACTCACCATGTCCGACTGGGCGCCCGATAGCTTCGCTAAGTCGCTGGATAAAAGCTTGATAGAGTGGGATGCTAATATCATGAGTTGCAGCACGCAGCCACGATGGGCGGTTTCCTTTCTTGTAGCTGGCAAAAAGTGTGAACTGGCTGACTACGATAATGTTACCATCTGCGCCTTCGTGTTCTCCTGCAATATCCATGATACTGCGATTCATGACACCATTCTCGTCATCGAACACACGCAAGGCAGCTACTTTACGAACCAGCCAATCGACATCCTCCATGGTATCTGTAGCCTCAATGCCGAGCAATATTACAAAGCCAAGCCCTTGAAACTCAGCATTTTTCTTTCCGTCTATGATGACGCTTGCTCCCTTTGCTCGTTGAATAACTATTCTCATAGGTTTGTTTTGATTATTTCTGCTTTGGCTTTTCCTACGACCGCTGCCAACTCTTCGATGCTGGCTTCGCGAATGCGTTTTACGCTCTTGAAGGCCTTCAGTAATGCCTGTTTACTCTTGGGCCCCACGCCTGGTATGATATCTAATTCCGACTTTAGTTGAGTCTTGCTACGCTTGTCCCGATGGAAGGTTATAGCATAGCGGTGCACCTCGTCTTGAATATGTGTAAGGAGTCGGAATAATGCGCTGTCCTGCTTTAGTCCTACTGTCAGCGGTGGGTTGCCGTAAAGCAGTTCATGTGTCCTGTGCCGATCATCCTTGGCCAATCCAGCAATAGGAATATGTAGGCCTAATTCACCTTCCACAACCTCGCGTACGACACCCATTTGTCCGACACCTCCATCAGTAATAATCAGGTCGGGTAGGGGAGTACCTTCTTCTATCATACGTGTATAGCGGCGTCTTACGACTTCTTGCATGGAAGCGTAATCATTAGGGCCTTCAACCGTCTTGATGTTATATTTGCGGTAATCAGCTTTACTTGGTTTACACTTCTTGAAGACGACACAACCAGCCACAGCGTCTGTTCCGGATATATTGGAATTATCAAAACATTCTATATGATAAGGTAGCGATGGCAGCTGCAGATGCTCTTGAATCTCCTTCATGAGTCTTACGGCTTTTTGCTCCGGATTCAACTTATCTTGCTGCTTTAATCGATCCACTTTGTACTGCTTAACATTTAGTTCTGACAGCGCTAAAAGTTGCCGCTTGTCGCCTCGTTGTGGGATGGTTATTTCTATATTTTCTAAAGGAAGTTCCACGTGGAACGGTAGAACAATTTCTTTTGCTTCAGACCCCCATCTATCGCGCATATCCATGATTCCGCGTACCAGTAATTCTTCTTTTGATTCATCCAACTTCTTCTTATATTCAAAAGTGAAAGCTTGATTAATGGCACCTTCTACGACATGCAGATAATTGATGTATGCAATCTTCTCGTCATTGTCAATACAGAAGACATCGATGTTATGGGCGGTAGAAGTAATGACTTGGCTTTTTTCCTGATGTGCGGTAATGAGGTCATAACGACGTTTGATGACTTCAGCTTCCTCAAATTTCATCTCGTTGGCAAGCTGTTGCATCTGCGCCATCATTTCTTTGCGAAGTGAAACGGTATCACCTTTCAGAATTCTCACAGCAGCATCGATATACGATAAATATTCCTCATGAGATTGGTAGCCGACACAAGGGCCAAGGCAATTCTTCATGTGATATTCCAAGCAAAGTTTATATTTGCCGTTTTGGACTCCCTCTTTGCTCATCGGCTGATGACACCGACGTATAGGATACAGATTCTTGAAAAGATCCAGAAGTCCGTTAATGGTAGGCATATGACTGTAGGGGCCGAAATATATGGCGCCTCTACGATCAATATGTCGAGTCTTAAATATGCGAGGAAGGTATTCTTTGGTAACAGCTATACTTGGGTAGCTTTTGCCGTCTTTGAGTAAAACGTTGTATCTTGGCTGGAATTGTTTGATTAATTGATTTTCTAATAGCAACGCCTCAGCCTCCGTTTTGACCACGGTGTAATGGATATCCCATATCTTGGATACCAATATAGCCGTCTTTCGTGAGTTGTGCTCCCTATTGAAGTAGCTGCTTACGCGCCGCTTCAAGTTTTTGGCCTTACCCACGTAAATCACTGTCCCGTGTTCGTCGAAATACTGATAGCTACCAGGTGATTCGGGCAAACGAGAAATGATAGATTTGAGATGTTGCTCGCGCTCGTTCATTTATATCTTCAATAACGTGGTGATGTCCACATCTTCTGGGAACATTGCACGTCCATGGAGTCCTTCAATCGTAAGCTCAATGATAAAGTTGATATAAGTTTGTTTGGGATTGAACTGCTTGACGAGATTATAGGCTGCCAACATAGAGCCACCCGTGGCGAGTAGATCGTCATGGAGGAGAACCACATCCTTTTCTGTGATGGCGTCTGTGTGTATTTCAATCGTGTCTTTGCCATACTCTTTCATGTAACTTTCCTGACGTGTTTCAGCAGGCAATTTTCCGGGCTTACGGCACATCACGAAGCCTGCTCCCAGTTTGTAAGCCAGAGCGGCACCTACGACAAATCCTCGACTCTCGATACCTACCACTTTTGTAATACCTTTGTCTTTGTACATATCATAGAGCTCGTTCACCATGATTTTCAGGCAGCGCGAGTTCTTGTAGAGCGTGCTGACATCTTTGAATTGAATACCTGGGATGGGGAAATCAGGTACATTACGGAGATGCTTGAGAAGGATTTCGTTGTTCATTGTTGTATGATTATTGAGGTTATCTACTATGGGCGTATGAAAATGTTTCACGTGGAACTATCTTCCGAGAAGGACTAGAAGAACATTGATATCAGAGGGGGACACGCCAGGGATACGCGAAGCCTGTCCTAGTGTTTCTGGTTCGTGTGCAGTCAGTTTTTGTCGACCTTCTGTCGAGATGGATTGAAGCTGACTGTAATCAAAACGTCCACGGATCCGGATGTCTTCCAGCCTGTGCATCTTTCCCGCCTGCTCCTGCTCGCGTTGGATATAGCCCTTGTATTTGATTTCAATCTCTGCTTCCTCCAGAATCTCTTCTTTGTTGTTTTGGAACGTATCGAGGAAGGAGCTCAGGGAGGGTAGGGTAGATGCCAGGTTCTCAAGGGTTAGCTGTGGACGTCCTAAAAGCTCCATCAGCTTACAGCCTCTAGTTAGTGGTGCTGTGCCCAATTGCTCCAGGAATCCGTTGATATCTTTCATTTTCACGGAAGTCTCCTCTGCATAGCGTATCATGCGCTCTACTTCGGACTTCTTTTGAAGGAAATGTTGGAGGCGTTCGGTGGTTGCGACACCCATTCGATGACCGGTCTCGGTGAGACGGGCGTCGGCATTATCCTGACGAAGCAAGATGCGATATTCGGCACGACTGGTGAACATGCGATAAGGCTCATCAACACCTTTGCAGACGAGGTCGTCAATGAGTACGCCAATATAGGCTTCGTCCCGTTTGAGCACCTGTGGCTCCTCGCCGTTACAATGTCGGGCTGCATTGATGCCGGCCATCAACCCCTGTCCTGCCGCCTCCTCATAACCCGTCGTGCCATTCACCTGCCCTGCCAAATAGAGCCCGCTAATGACGCGCGACTCCAAAGAATGGTGCAGTTGAGTGGGATCAAAGAAATCATATTCGATGGCGTAGCCTGGTCGATAGATTTCCAGATTGCGGAAGGCAGGAATGAGTTTCAACGCCTCTATTTGCACATCGATAGGCAGCGAGGACGAGAAGCCGTTGAGGTAGTATTCGTTCGTATTTGTGCCTTCAGGTTCCAGGAATAGCTGATGCTGTTCCTTGTCCGGGAAGGTAACAAGTTTCGTCTCAATACTGGGACAGTAACGAGGTCCAATGCTCTGAATTTGACCATTATAGAGTGGCGAATCCGGAAGACCGGCGCGAAGACGGTCATGAACGGCCTCGTTGGTGTAAGTGATGTAGCAGGGGAGCTGGGGAAGAGCCGTAGTTCCATTTTGCGGGAACGTTGAAGTGTCTGGCAACTCAGAGGGGAAGAAGGAGAATCTTCGTCCTTCGGTATCCCCTGGCTGTTCAGTCATCAGCGTGAGATCTACGGAGCGGACATCAATGCGTACGGGTGTGCCCGTCTTCATGCGTGCCACACGGACACCATGAGCTGCAATACTCTCTGCCAATTCCAAGGAGGGTGGTTCAGCACAGCGGCCTCCTGGTAATTTGACGCGCCCGATATGCATGAGGCCATTGAGGAATGTGCCAGCCGTGAGGACTACACTCTTGGCTTTGAAGGTCATGCCGAGATAGGTCTCTACGCCTGTCGCGATTCCGTTTTCCACGATGAGCCGTCTGACCTGATCTTGCCAAATGTGCAGGTTCGGGGTATTCTCCAGAACCTCTCGCCAAGACCAAATAAACTTGCCTCGGTCACATTGTGCACGAGGGCTCCACATGGCAGGACCTTTGGAGCGGTTCAACATACGGAATTGTATGCTGGTCGCATCCGTTACACGCCCCATGGCACCGCCTATTGCGTCTATTTCCCTGACTATCTGCCCTTTAGCAATTCCGCCAACGGCTGGGTTACAGGACATCTGCGCTATCTTATTCATGTCCATCGTGATGAGTAGCGTTTGTGCACCGATACGCGCAGACGCATGAGCCGCCTCGCAACCTGCATGGCCGGCACCAATCACGATGACATCATAGAACTGTTCCACTATATCCTCTTTTGTATTGTCGGGCTGTATTTTTGACTGCCGCGACGCTTTTTACGGCGCGAAGATACGCCAAAATCCTGAATCTTGAATAACTTTTTAACAAAAAGCGTCTTTTTGCTTTGCTAAATCGGTAAAAAGCTATATTTTTGCGGCATCATACGCGTGATATGCGCGCCAGAACCTATAAATTAAAGCATATTCATAACAAATCAATTTCAAACTAAATTTTATTCTTTATGTGGTTAACTGATTCATCTATCGGAAGGAAAGTAGTGATGTCCGTCACAGGCCTCTCGCTCGTTCTCTTCCTGACGTTTCATGCTAGCATGAATGTCGTTGCGCTCTTCAGCGCTGAGGGCTACAACATGATTTGTGAGTTCCTTGGCGCTAACTGGTACGCTGTTGTAGCCACCCTTGGTTTGGCAGCCCTGATGGTACTGCATTTTGTGTTTGCTATCATCCTGACGCTGCAGAACAAGAAGGCACGTGGCACAGACAGCTATGCCGTAACCGACAAGCCTGAGAAGGTAGAGTGGGCCAGCCAGAACATGTTTCTCATTGGTGTGATCATCTGTCTGGGTCTGCTTCTGCACCTCTGGCATTTCTGGTACAACATGATGTGGGCCGAGCTTTCAGATCCTCTTGCTGCTATGGCTGCCATTCCTTCACCTGCGGATGGTTATGCCTGGATTGTATGGAACTTCCACGATCGGCCTGGAGCTCCTATCTACTCCCTGCTGTACATCGTATGGTTCTGCGCTCTTTGGATGCACATCAACCACGGCGTGTGGAGCGCTATCCAGACGCTGGGTTGGAGCGGTAAGATTTGGCACAGCCGTTGGCAGTGCATCAGCTTCTGGTGGTCCACCATTGTGGTGCTGATGTTTGCCGTTGTGGTTATTAAGTTTGCCGTTTGGGGCTAACCTTTCACTCACTTTTAAATCATAATCATTATGGCTACTGAAAAGGTAACAAAGAAAATAGATTCCAGAATTCCTGAGGGACCCGTTGCTGAGAAATGGACCAACTATAAGGCACATCAGCGTTTGGTGAACCCGAAGAACAAACTGAAGCTCGACGTCATCGTCGTGGGTACGGGTCTGGCTGGTGCCAGCGCCGCCGCTTCTTTAGGTGAGATGGGCTTCAATGTCCTCAACTTCTGCATTCAGGACAGCCCCCGTCGCGCTCACTCCATTGCTGCACAGGGTGGTATCAATGCAGCCAAGAACTACCAGAACGACGGTGACTCCGTTTATCGTCTGTTCTACGACACCGTGAAGGGTGGTGACTATCGTGCTCGCGAGGCAAACGTCTATCGTCTGGCTGAGGTCAGCAACAACATCATTGACCAGTGCGTAGCTCAGGGCGTTCCCTTCGCTCGCGAATATGGCGGCATGCTGGCAAACCGTTCCTTCGGTGGTGCTCAGGTTAGCCGTACTTTCTATGCCAAGGGTCAGACCGGTCAGCAGCTTCTACTTGGTGCCTATAGCTCTCTTTCCGCACAGGTGCAGGCTGGCAAGGTGAAGCTCTTCACCCGTTACGAGATGGAGGACGTGGTTATCGTTGACGGTCGCGCCCGTGGTATCATCGCTAAGAACCTCGTAACAGGTAAGCTGGAGCGCTTCAGCGCCAACGCCGTTGTTATCGCTACTGGCGGCTACGGCAATGCCTACTTCCTCAGCACCAACGCCATGGGTTGCAACTGCACGGCTGCCGTTCAGTGCTACCGCAAGGGTGCTTACATGGCCAACCCCTCCTACGTGCAGATTCACCCCACCTGTATCCCCGTTCATGGCGACAAGCAGTCCAAGCTGACCCTGATGTCCGAGTCCCTGCGTAACGACGGCCGTATCTGGGTTCCCAAGAAGCTGGAAGATGCCAAGAAGCTGCAGGAAGGTACGCTCCAGGGCTGGGAGATTCCCGAGGAGGATCGCGACTACTATCTGGAGCGTCGCTATCCCGCTTTCGGTAACCTCGTGCCTCGCGACGTTGCCTCTCGTGCCGCTAAGGAGCGTTGCGACAAGGGCTTCGGCGTGAACAACACCGGTTTGGCTGTGTTCCTTGACTTCTCCGAGTCTATCAACCGTCTGGGCCTCGACGCTATGAAGCAGCGTTATGGCAACCTCTTCGACATGTACGAGGAGATTACCGACGTATATCCAGGCGACCTCGCCAATGAGATTAATGGTGTGAAGTACTACAAGCCCATGATGATCTATCCCGCTATCCACTACACGATGGGCGGCGTATGGGTTGACTATGAGCTGCAGACCTCTATCCCCGGCCTCTTCGCTATCGGTGAGTGCAACTTCTCCGATCACGGCGCTAACCGCCTCGGTGCTTCTGCACTGATGCAGGGCCTCGCAGATGGTTACTTCGTGCTGCCTTACACCATCCAGAACTACCTCGCAGACCAGGCTATCTGGCCTCGTATTTCTACCGACCTGCCTGAGTTCGAAGCCGCTGAGAAGGCTGTGGACGACGAGCTCACACGCCTCCTGAACATCAAGGGTAAGCGCTCTGTTGACAGCATCCATAAGGAACTTGGCCACATCATGTGGGAGTATGTCGGTATGGGCCGCACGGCTGAGGGCTTGAAGACCGGTATCCAGAAGATGAAGGAACTGCAGAAGGAGTTCGATACGAACCTCTTCGTTCCCGGCTCCAAGGAAGGCCTCAACGTGGAACTTGACAAGGCTATTCACCTTCGCGACTTCTTCACGATGGGCGAGCTCGTGGCTCACGATGCCCTATCGCGTAACGAGTCCTGCGGCGGTCACTTCCGCGAGGAATACCAGACCGAGGAAGGCGAAGCCAAGCGCGACGACGAGAACTATTTCTACGTCGGCTGCTGGGAGTATCAGGGCGCCGATAAGGATCCCGAACTCATCAAGGAGCCTCTGGAGTACGAAGCAATCAAGGTACAAACCCGTAACTACAAGAATTAATTATGGCTAAGAATATTTCTGTAACAATAAAGTTCTGGAAACAGAACGGCCCGAAGGAGAAGGGCCACTTCGACACGCACGAGTTGAAGAACATTCCCGATGACACCTCCTTCCTCGAGGCCCTCGACATTATGAACGAGGAACTGATTGAAGCCGGCAAGGAGCCTTTTGTCTTCGATCACGACTGCCGCGAAGGTATCTGCGGTATGTGCTCTCTGTACATCAACGGTACGCCCCACGGCAAGACCGAGCGCGGCGCTACCACCTGCCAGCTCTACATGCGTAAGTTCAACGATGGCGACACCATCACCGTCGAGCCCTGGCGCTCCGCCGGCTTCCCCGTCATCAAGGACTGCATGGTCGATCGCTCCGCTTTCGATAAGATCATTCAGGCAGGCGGTTACACCTCCATCCGCACCGGCCAGGCTCAGGACGCTAACGCCATCCTGATTCCCAAGCAGGACGCTGACGAGGCTATGGACTGCGCCAGCTGCATCGGTTGTGGTGCCTGCGTAGCAGCTTGTAAGAACGGCTCTGCCATGCTCTTCGTATCCAGCAAGGTCTCCCAGCTCGCTCTCCTGCCTCAGGGCCGTCCTGAGGCTGCTAAGCGCGCTAAGGCCATGGTGGCCAAAATGGATGAACTCGGCTTCGGAAACTGCACCAATACCCGCGCTTGCGAGGCTGTATGCCCGAAGAACGAGACCATCGCCAACATCGCCCGTCTGAACCGTGAGTTCATCTGGGCTAAGCTGTGCGATTAATCCTTCGCTTACACCTTATCTATAATATATGGGCGGGCAGTGTTATGCTGTCCGCCCATAATTTGTCTAAAAATTTGGTGATTCAAGAGATAATCCATATCTTTGCGGTGGAAAAATCATTAAAACCTTATAAACAATCAATAATATGAAAAGAGTATGTGTTGTATTTGCCGTCGTATGGATGGGTGTATTGTCCATCGTGGCGCAGAATGGCGGAGTGCCCGTTATTTTCCAAGGGCGCGTAGTCAATACTTCTGGCTTTCCCATCAAGGATGCCACCGTTGAATGCAGTAATACGAAAAAATCCGTCGTTACCGGCAATGATGGCTTATTCTCATTGACGTTACCTCCGCAGGGAGGATCCATCAAAGTGTCCAAGGAGGGGTTGACTTCTTTCACTGATGTACTTTCCAAAAGTGTGAAGGGTGTGATTATTCTCGATGCTGGTGGCAGCTCCTGGATGGACTATGATAACTTTGTCCAGCAAATGGCAGGAACGGCTAAAGTTTATTACGATAATGGACTGAAGTTTCTGAATGGCGATGACAGCAATGCCCCCGATTTCTCAAAGGCTTTTGCATGCTTCTGGCGAGCTGCTAATATGGAATATGTTCAGGCGGCTTATCAGTTGGGTAAGATGTTTGATGAAGGAAAGGGCATCGCGCAGGATTACGCTACTGCCATCAAATGGTACGAGAAAGCAACATCGGTCCCTGAGGCCTGTATGCGTTTAGCGACGATGTATGCAGAGGGAATTGGCGTTGAAAAGGACGAAATCACCGCAGAACTGTACAAGCAGATGGTAGCTCCCGACGAGAAGCCTGCCACCACCAATCAGGCAGTCCAGAATGAGCAACCTCAAGGCCAAAATATACAAAATGGCACTACTTTTGAGGTCGTTGAAACCGCAGCTGAATTCCCCGGCGGAAATGAAACTTGCTTAACTTGGTTGGCTCAGCACATCAGATATCCAGCGAAAGCTCAAGCAAATGGCATTCAAGGCAAGGTTGTCGTCCGCTTTGTCATTGATAAAGACGGTACAGTAACTGATGCTGAGGTCCTGCGATCTCCCGATCCGCTCCTGTCTAAAGAGGCAGAGCGCGTAGTGCTGTCAATGCCCAAATGGAAGCCTGCGACGCAAGGTGGAAAGACTGTCCGCTCCCGTTTTACCGTGCCCCTCACTTTCGGACTTCATTAATGGCATGAGTAAGGTACGCATCAAAGCCATACGTCAGACGGTCTATACAGACCTCATGAAGGAATATGAGAACCCCATCCAGCACACCTGTGACGTCCGGATGGGGCAAGAATGGATTTCTGAGAATGGGGAGTGTCCAGCGGGAATGTGCCCGTCGGCATGGGAGTCTATGCGGCCGTTTGTGGAATCATTAGCTCGCGGCGAAGGTAATTTCTTTGACGGTTGGATGCAGAACCCGATGAGCGCTATGATTAGCTGCAACGACGGCTTCCGCCCTGTCAGTTTCTATCTGGAAGCGTGCTCTACCGAGCATCAATAAACAGCAGTTCGCGCTCCAGCATTTCCAGACGAGGCATCTCAAACCCTACGGCACGCGCTTCAGCAATGGGGCGCGTGTAAATGTAATGTATCTCCATGGGCCGATGAAAGTCAAAGTCGAGGCGCATGGAGGGCGAATAGGGCACCATCTCGTCTGTCATTTGCATCATTTTCTGTGCAAAGCTCTCATCCAGGCCTTGCACACCTAATGCGTTAGCAGCGCCGATGACCTCCATCATCTGCTCGTAAATGAGCTGGCGCGTAGCAGGATTCTTCAGGAGGCGGTCTGTCTGCGTCTGTAATGCTACTGTCATGCCGTTAAAAGGCATGTTCCACACCGCTTTACGCCAACGTGCCTCGTAGTATTCCACTTCGTGCGCATCTATCTCAGCCTCGATAAAATCAGCCAAAACAGCTTGAATCAAGTCAGCGTCCTTACATGAGAAGTTGCCGATATTGATACTGCCGTAACATTGATGGTTGATGCGTCCAGGTTCCGTCTTGGCCGAGCAGATAAATGCTAAGCCCGCCGCCAACGCCGTATCCGGGAACCATGCCTGCACGTCTGCCTCCAAGCCGATACCGTTCTGGATGAGTATGACGAGTGTCTTCTCATGCAGCAGGGGCGGCAACAACGTTTTCAGCAGATGTTCATTGGTGGATTTCAGGCCTACGAGCACCACATCAGCCTTGGGCATCTGTCGAGTGTCGTTGTAAGCATTGACTTGAGGGAGACGGAAATCGCCATCACAGGAGTCCACACGCAGCCCCTGCTTGCAGACCTCCTCATAATCGCTGTGCAGGAGGAAGTGAACCTGCTTGCCTGCGCGAGCCAGCTTGGCTCCATAGTAGCCTCCGATGGCGCCTGTTCCGATGACGGCGTAGCTGAGTGGATTCATCATTACATCTTATCCATTGCCTGTTGCAGGTCGGCAATGATGTCATTGACGTTTTCAATACCTACGCTGAGACGGATGAGGTCGGGAGCCACACCTGCTTCACGCAATTGCTCATCAGAGAGCTGACGGTGGGTGTGACTGGCAGGATGCAGCACACAAGTGCGGGCATCAGCCACGTGCGTAGCAATGCTGACAAAGTCCAGATTGTCCATAAACTTAATGGCATCCTCACGCGTACCTTTCAATCCGAAAGCAATCACGCCGCAGCCACCATTAGGCAGGTATTTCTGGGCGAGCTCGTAGTATTTATTTCCGGGCAGTCCACAGTAGTTAACCCATGCGACACGCGGATTCTTCTCCAACCACTCTGCCACCTTCTGTGCATTCTCACAGTGACGGGGCATACGAAGATGAAGCGTCTCCAGACCAAGATTCAAAAGGAAGCAGTTCTGCGGCGAGGGAATAGAACCGAGGTCGCGCATCAGCTGGCTGACCAGTTTGGTGGCATAAGCCCGCTTGCCGAAAGCCTTGGTGTAGGTGAGGCCGTGGTAGCTCTCATCGGGAGTTGTCAGACCTGGGAACTTCTCGGCGTGTGCCTCCCAGTCGAAATTGCCACTATCAACGATGGCACCACCCACTTGGGTTGCATGGCCGTCCATATACTTCGTGGTAGAGTGTGTGACGATGTCACATCCCCATTCGAACGGACGACAGTTGATAGGCGTAGCGAAGGTGTTATCTACGATGAGGGGAACACCATGCTTGTGTGCCATTTTGGCAAAGCGCTCGATGTCAAAGACATTGCCTCCAGGGTTGGAGATGGTCTCGCCGAAGAAGCACTTGGTGTTGGGCTTGAAGGCGGCTTCGATGCGCGCATCGTCCCAATCGGGATCCACAAAAGTGCACTCAATCCCCAGCTTCTTCATCGTTACACCAAAGAGATTATAGGTGCCGCCGTAGATGTTGTTCGAGGTGATAAAATGATCGCCAGCTTGACAGATATTGAATACGGCATAGAAGTTAGCGGCCTGTCCGGATGATGTCAGCAAACAGCCTACACCGCCTTCGAGGGCGTTGATCTTCGCTGCTACAGCATCATTCGTGGGGTTAGCCAGACGTGTATAGAAATAGCCGGACTCTTCCAAATCGAAGAGTTTAGCCATCTGTTCGCTCGTATCGTACTTGAAGGTTGTGCTCTGGAAAATCGGGAGCTGTTGGGGCTCTCCTTTCGTGGGGTGCCATCCGCCGTGGATGCACAGAGTTTCGAGGTTCTTTTTCATTTGTGAGATTGTTTTTCTTAAAATTTGCGCAAAGGTATGGATAAAAATTATAAAATGAGAAAATGTGACAATAAAAAAATAAAAAATGGAAGTTTTTGTCTATCTTTGCGGCGCAAAACGAGAAAGTGTTCTTAACCCAATGAGAAGATTATCTATTCTGGCGGTTTGTATGCTGGCCGCCGTTACGTCAATGTCACAGTCTCTGGAGAAAAAAAGCTTCACGCTTAACGACCTGTTGGGCGGCGGTTCCACTTATTGGAATCTTCAGCCCAAGTATATCTTCACCGCTTGGTGGGGCGATGTTCCTATGGAGCTGAGCGTAGAAGGTGTCAAGGATCTGCGTAAGGGACGCGAATCGCAATATCTGTTTACGTGTGAGAATCTCAACGACATCCTTGGCGAGAAAATTGTTCGCACATGTTCCAATGTGACCTTCCCTTATGCGAATCAGCCGATTGTGAAGATTCAAGGGCCCAAGGAAATCATCTTGGTGGACTTCGAGAAGAAAGCAGTCGTTTGGCGCGGCCAGATTCAGGAAGGTGCCAGCGAGCTGGTGTGGAGTCCTGAGAGTCGCCATTTGGCCTATTGCATCGGCAGCAACGTCTATATTCAGACCGCCGACGGAAACCGCATCCAACTCACCACGGACGGCAATGATGATATCGTCTATGGCCACAGCGTCAGCCGCGATGAATTCGGTATTTCCAATGGTCTCTTCTGGAGTCCCGACGGCCAGCGCCTGGCGTTCTACAAGAAAGACCAAAGCCGCATTCCCAGCTACCCGCAGGTCGATATCACCCAACGCATCGCTACCACCTATGTAGATAAATATCCGATGGCAGGCGAGGAAACTGAAGATGTCAGCGTTGCCGTCTTTGATGTGCCGACGGGCAAAACCGTCTGGCTGCAGAACCCGAAGCCCCTGACGGACTATATGACGAATCTCTCGTGGGCGCCGGATGCCAGGAAGCTGTATGTCTTCGAACTCAACCGCGACCAGAATTATATGCAACTCTTCGGCTACGATGCGGCTACAGGTGCCAAGGATGCCGAGCCCCTCATCGAAGAGAAACATCCTAAATATGTGGAGCCGATGAACGTACTCAGCTTCCTGCCTTGGGATGCCACGAAGGCCATCATGCAGACTCGTCGTGACAACTGGAATCATCTCTATCTGATAGATCTTAATAAGAAGATGTATCCCGAGTGGCGCGAGGCAGCCGGTGGCGGTACTTGCTGCGACCATGTAGCCGTTCGCCTGCTGACATCTGGCGATTTCGAGGTGCGCGACTTCTTGGGCTTCAATCAGAAAACGAAAAGCGCCCTCTTTATCGGTAATGTGACCCATCCGCTCCACCACACCGTTTGGAGTGCTCCAGTCTCTGGCAAAGGAAAAATGCAACTTCTCAGCGCTGGCGAAGGTGTACATAGCGCTACCCTCGGCGCCACTGGCCAGCAACTGATAGATACCTATTCATCGCCAACTGTAGCACGCCAGGTAACGCTGCTTTCCACCAAGAAAGGGGGAGCGTCTTCTTCCCTCCTTACCGCCGAGGATCCCTGGAAAGACTACAACGCTCCTGAAATCACCAGCGGTAGCATTAAAGCCGCTGATGGCGTTACGGATCTCTACTATCGCCTCATCAAGCCTGTAGGCTTTGACCCGTCCAAGAAATATCCGACAGTCGTCTATGTCTATGGTGGTCCCCATGCCCACAATGTCCAAGCCTCACGTGGCTATGCCTTCCGCGGATGGGAGATTTATATGGCGCAGCTCGGCTACGTAGTCTTCGTCTTGGATAATCGCGGTTCGCAGTATCGTGGTCTGAAGTTTGAGCAAGCCACCTTCCGCCACCTCGGCGATGAGGAGATGAAGGATCAGCTCTGTGGCGTGGAATACCTCAAGACGCTGCCTTATGTTGACGCAGACCGTATGGGTGTTCACGGCTGGAGCTTTGGTGGTTTCATGACTACCAACCTCATGTGCACCTACCCCGATGTCTTCAAGGTAGGCGTTGCCGGAGGTCCTGTCATCGACTGGAAATACTACGAGGTGATGTATGGCGAGCGCTATATGGACCGTCCCGACGAGAACCCAGAGGGCTATGCCTCGTCATCCCTCCTTCCCAAGGCTAAGAACCTGAAGGGTCGCCTCCAGATTATCCTCGGCTATAACGACCCCACATGTGTGCCACAGCACACCCTTTCGTTTATCCGCTCCTGCATCGATGCCGGTACCCAGCCCGACCTCTTTACCTATCCTGGCGATGGTCACAACATGTTTGGTACTGATCAGGTACACCTCCACGAGCGCATTACCCGCTATTTCGAAGATTATCTGAAATAATCATCATCAACTTCTTAATGACAAATGACGAATAACAAATGACGAATAAAATAAACCATTTGAAAATGAGAGAAACTCTTATTCGTCATTCATCATTCGTCATTTATCAATCGTCATTCATCAATCATCAATCATATATGAAACTCCTTCTATTAGGCAGCGGCGGCCGTGAGCACGCCCTTGCATGGAAAATAGCTCAATCACCGAAGATTGAGAAATTGTATATCGCCCCGGGTAATGCCGGCACAGGCACCGTTGGCGAGAACGTCCCCTTGAAAGCTGATGATTTCGAGGGCATCAAAGGTTTTGTGCTCCAGAAGCAAATAGATATAGTTGTCGTCGGCCCCGAAGATCCGCTGGTCAAGGGCATCTATGATTTCTTCCGCGACGACGCACAACTCAAGAATATCCCCGTCATCGGCCCCTCCAAGGCTGGCGCTGAGTTGGAAGGCAGTAAGGACTTTGCCAAAGGCTTCATGCAGCGTCATGGTATTCCCACCGCCGCCTATCAGACCTTCGATGGCAATAGCCTGGAAGCTGGCCTGACTTTCCTCGAGACCCTCCAGCCGCCTTATGTCCTGAAGGCTGACGGCCTTTGTGCAGGCAAAGGCGTTCTCATCCTACCCACCTTGGACGAAGCCAAGAAAGAGCTGAAAGAGATGCTGGGTGGCATGTTCGGACAGGCCTCTGCGCGCGTGGTGATTGAGGAATTCCTGAGCGGCATCGAGTGCTCCGTTTTCGTGCTGACCGATGGCAAGGACTATAAGATTCTACCCGAAGCGAAAGACTATAAGCGCATCGGTGAGGGCGATACAGGCCTCAATACCGGCGGCATGGGCTCAGTCTCGCCTGTGCCTTTTGCCAACAAGGAATGGATGCAGAAGGTTGAGAACCGCATTATCCGTCCTACCGTTGAGGGACTGGCAGCAGAAGGACTTGATTACAAGGGCTTCATCTTCTTCGGTCTCATCAACTGCGACGGCGAGCCCAAGGTGATTGAGTACAACTGCCGTATGGGCGATCCCGAGACGGAGACCGTCATGCTGCGCATCAAGAGCGACCTCGTGGACTTGTTGGAAGGCGTTGCCGAAGGTAATCTGGCACAGCGCACCATCACTTTCGACGACCGTTCTGCAGTATGTGTGATGCTTGTTAGCGGCGGCTATCCTGGTCACTATGAGAAAGGTAAGGTCATGTCCGTGAACGAAGCCGCCCTCAGCGCTGATTCCGTTGTCTTCCATGCCGGAACAGCCCGCAACGCTGAAGGTCAGCTTGTGACCGCCGGCGGTCGTGTCATTGCCGTATCGTCCTATGGCCGTGACAAGGCTGAGGCTTTGGCCCGCAGCTTTGCCGGCGCCCAGCAAATACAATTCGAGGGCAGTTACTTCCGTCGCGACATCGGCTCTGATCTGTGAAGCGCAGGCTGCAAAATAAGGTTGCCGAGAGTGCCTGGACATTACCTGCTGCAAGTGTAATCGCCACGCTCCTGTGGTGGCTTCCGCAAGGCCACTATTCCACAGACTATCTCCTTGGGTGGATTGTCTGCGCGGTAACTACCTTCCTGATCATACAGGTCTCGGACAGCAACTCCCTGATGCGTATCCGTTCCAGCTTGAATGTAGCTGTGTACATGCTGCTGATGGGTGCTTGCGGGTTCCTTCATGCGCTGTCGATCGGTAGTATTCTGGCCTTGTGGCTGGTCTTTGTCTATTTTGCACTTTTCCGCAGTTTTGACGATCGCCGTTCTGCCGCTACCGTATTCTATACGGGCGTGTGTCTTTCTCTAGGCAGTCTGTTCTGGGGTCCGATGCTGCTGTTACTCTCCGTGGTCATCTGGAGCCTGTTGGTCTATATGCGCAGTATATCGTTCCGCACGGCGATGGCTCTGTTGCTGGGTTGTCTCTTGCCCTATTGGATATGGGCTGCGGTAGCTACCCTGCAATGGGATTTCAGCGTTTTGCTGGTACATCACATAGCCATCTTACAGCCCTTCCATGAGCCTTTCTACTGGCAATGGATGATAGAACTGGCACAGACCTCCGACTGGGCAGGTTTCACGGCGGGTGTGGGTGATTTCTTCGCATCCCTGTGGCAACGCCATGCGCCGGAGTTGGTAGCTTCGCTCTATGTGACCCTGCTGGGCCTCACGGGCTTCTTTCATTATATATTCAAGAGCTACGACGATACCATTCGCGTGAGGATGTACTATTACACCATCCTCCTGACACAAGCGGTGTTGGCATTCTGGCTGCTGATGCAACCTACCTTTTTCAACGAGCTATTCCCGATGCTGATACTCTCGACGGCTCCCGCTGCTGCCCATTTCTTTGCCCTGCGACGCACTTGGCTGAGCAACGTCTGGTTCTGTATCTGCGCGCTGTTGTTCGTGGGCGTGGCTGTGATCTGTCTGTTTCCTAGTTTCATCCTTTAATCTTCGATTGTGGTTTCCTTCTTTGCTTTACTCGAATCGTGGGGCTACATGGGCATGTTCGTTGCAGCTTTCATTGCCGGCAGCGTGTTTCCTTTCAGTAGCGAGGCTGTCCTAACGGCGCTGCAGTTGGCTGGATTGGAACCGCTGCGCCTATTCTTTGCGGCCACGCTGGGCAATGTCGGTGGCTCCATGTTCAACTATGGTGTAGGCACACTTGGGCGAATGGAGTGGATAGAGAAATACCTGCATGTAGAACGTGCCAAGGTAGAGCGCACAGCCCGCTGGATGGAGCGCTATGGTGCTTGGATAGGTGTGCTCTGCTTTCTGCCCATATTGGGTTCTGTGATTGCCGTTACGCTGGGCTTTACGCGCGCCAATCCTTGGCTCACGCTGCTGACCATCACCATCGGCAAGGCCGTCCGCTACGCTTTCATCATCTTCCTCGTGGCACAAATCTAGGGATTTAAGGATTTAGGGATTGAAGGATTTAAGGATTGAAGGATTTAAGGATTGAAGGATTGAAGGATTTAAGGATTTAAGGATTTAGGGATTGAAAGATTTGAGGATTGAAAGATTTGAGGATTGAAAGATTTGAGGATTGAATATAAAAAAAGAGGGGTGCCTTGTTGGCACACCCTCTTTTCTTTAGACAGGTTCTAATAATTAGCTTTAGTTAGATTTTAGGCTGTTTCTGAACAGATTTGTCTGCAAAGCCGCCGAAGCGTAGTGAACTACGGTTCAAGGTTTTAAGGATAAAGATGCCAAAAAGAGTCAAAATCGGACAAAGATAA
>JAILQO010000032.1 GCA_024698925.1 Bacteroidaceae bacterium
GTCCTTCGAAACGCTCTTGCCATCGGCATCCTTCCACCTGCGACGGCGCACATGAAGGACCGTGCGGTATTCACGGATGGGAAAGTCGTTCATGCAGGACTCTTCATAGAAACCATTGGGAGACAAGTCTGTACGATTGTATGGAGCCTTATCCTTCTCAGCAAGATATAGGTGGATACGTGGCTCACCATTATACTCATCCGTGCGGACTTTTGTCAGGTCAAAATACTCTGTCATCTCTTTGGGAAGGATGACCTTTGCAAGCATCATATAGGGATTCTCGTTCATACCAGTACTCTTTGTGTGCAAAGGTACTAACAAATGACGAGAAATAAACAATTAGACTAATTTTTCAACACAGGGTTTTGCAAGTGACCCTAAATTATCCCTGATTTCCATTCGGATTTCAGGGATTTTTTGTATCTTTGTCCCCCAAATAACAAGATGACGGCGAAAGAATTGGATGAAACGATGACTTCTTATCTAAACACCGAGAATATTGCTCGCAGCAGGGGCGGGGTAGAGTACCATCCGCTGCGTCCTTTCCTGCCCGAGAATGCCAAGGTACTGTTCTTAGGCAGTTTTCCGCCTCAGCGCAAGCGATGGTGTATGGACTTCTATTACCCGAATTTTATCAATGACCATTGGCGCATCGAGGGACAGATATTCTTTGGCGACAAGAACCACTTTGTTGACCTCGAAGCCAAGCGCTTCAAGATTGATGAGATTTTGGCTTTCTGCCAAGAAAAGGGCCTCGCTTTCTTCGATACTTCTACCGCCATCCGTCGCCTGCAGGACAACGCCTCCGACAAGTTCCTCGAGGTCGTAGAACCTACCAACATTCCTGCCTTGCTTCAACAACTGCCTCATCTCCGTGCCATCGTGACTACGGGCGAAAAGGCCACTGAAACTATCTGCGCCTCGCTCGGCATCTCATCCATCCCCAAGGTAAACACCTTTGTGGAGATTTCAATTCACGATTCAGAGGCTCCCTCCCTACGCAGGAAGGGCGGGGGGAGAGTCTTCCTCTATCGACTTCCTTCTTCCTCCCGCGCCTACCCGTTGTCTTTCGACAAAAAAGTTGAGGCCTACCAGAAGATGTTTGCATACATCTTCTCGCATTGAATAACCATGAATGTCATCATCAAACGTTAGCCCGCAGAGTCATCAGCGGGCTTTCTTTATGTCGCGAAATAAAGGCGTCTATATGCAAGGTAATGGTGAAACAGGTTGATATAAAGCAAAATGTTAGCAAAAGTGTGTGAAAATCTTCAAAATGTTTGCGAAGCTCCGTAGAAATTTGTACTTTTGCAATCGATTTTAATCGATATGTTTCAAAATGTATCGCATTGTGCGGGTTGAAATTGACATAATGCAACATAGATAGTAGATTGTATAATCATTTAATCGTAAGATAAAGCCATGTGTGGAATCGTAGGCATTTTTAAAGTGAAGCAGCAGTCGCACGAAATGCGTGATAAAGCGCTGCGTATGAGTCAGAAGATTCGTCATCGCGGACCGGATTGGAGTGGAATCTATTGTGGCGGCAGTGCCATCTTGGCTCATGAACGGCTCTCGATTGTCGATCCAGAGAGTGGTGGACAACCGCTATTCTCGCCTGATAATAAGCAAGTCCTGGCGGTCAATGGCGAGATTTATAATCATCAGGAAATTCGCCGACGCTTTGCAGGGCAGTATGAATTCCAAACAGGCAGTGACTGTGAAGTAATATTGGCTTTGTATCGTGAATTCGCTACCGGCAAGACCACGATACAACAGATGTTGGAACAGCTCTCGGGTATCTTCGCTTTTGCGCTCTACGATGAGGAACGTGATGAGTTCCTCATTGCTCGCGATCCCATAGGTGTTATACCTTTATATATTGGTTACGACAGCGATGGAACGATCTATGTTGCATCTGAACTGAAGGCGCTAGAAGGGCAATGTGAGCACTATGAGCCGTTCCTTCCAGGTCATTACGTTATTAGTAGTGACATGCAAGAAGAAAGGCCTTACACGATGCATCGTTATTACCAGCGTGATTGGTTTGAGTACGCTGCCGTTAAGGAGAATCCCGCTTCTGTTGAGGCTCTCCATGATGCGTTGACAGCAGCGGTGAAGCGTCAATTGATGAGCGATGTCCCCTACGGCGTTCTACTTTCTGGTGGCTTGGACTCTTCCGTCGTCTCAGCCATTGCCGAAAAATTTAGTGAGCATCGCATAGAAGATGATTCGCAGACTCGTGCCTATTGGCCCCGCCTACACTCGTTTGCCGTAGGGTTGAAGGGTGCTCCCGATTTGGCAAAGGCAAAACTCGTGGCTGACCATATCGGTACTGTTCACCACGAGATCAACTACACCATCCAAGAGGGATTGGATGCCATCCGAGATGTCATCTATTTCATTGAGACCTACGATGTGACTACTGTCCGTGCTTCTACCCCTATGTATCTGCTTGCCCGCGTCATCAAGTCGATGGGTATCAAGATGGTGCTCAGCGGCGAGGGCGCTGATGAGATATTCGGTGGCTACCTTTATTTTCACAAGGCGCCGTCTGCCAAAGACTTCCACGAAGAGACAGTACGCAAGCTTTCAAAGCTTCATTACTATGACTGTCTACGTGCCAACAAGAGTCTGGCGGCTTGGGGTGTAGAGGGCCGCGTGCCATTCCTCGACAAAGAGTTCTTGGACGTTGCAATGCGTACGAATCCCAATGCGAAGATGTGTCCGGGCACCACCATTGAAAAGAAGATTGTACGTGAAGCATTTGCTGATATGCTGCCCGAAGAAATTGCCTGGCGACAAAAGGAACAGTTCAGCGATGGGGTAGGGTATAGCTGGATTGATACGTTGAAAAAGATTACTTCAGAGGTCGTAACCGATGAGCAGATGGCGCATGCCGCCGAGCGGTTCCCGATTAACCCGCCGCTCAATAAGGAGGAGTATTACTACCGCTCAATCTTTGCAGAACATTTCCCCAGCGACTCTGCCGCTCGGAGTGTCAATCAGGAGGCCAGTGTGGCTTGTTCTACCGCCATCGCCCTCGAATGGGATGCTGCGTTTAAGAACATGAATGATCCGAGTGGTCGCGCGGTGAAGGGAGTTCACGAGAAAGCGTATTGATGGAATAACGAGATAACGGTAAAACGTAATAACGGGACTTAGATGAAGAGAGAAGCAAGATTGATATTGGATGACGGAACGGTGTTCTGTGGATGGTCGTTTGGTGCAGAAACAAACGCGATAGGTGAGGTTGTGTTCAATACGGCCATGACGGGTTATCCTGAGAGTCTGACAGACCCCAGCTATGCTGGCCAGATACTGGTAACCACCTTTCCTCTGATCGGCAACTATGGTGTACCTGATACAGGATTGGGCAAAGATAGTTTGCCCCTATTCATGGAAAGTGACCGCATTCACCCCAAGGGCCTCATTGTTGCCGATTACAGTAAACAATACAGTCATTGGAATGCTAAGGAATCCCTCTGTGACTGGTTGAAACGCGAGGGTATACCCGCCATTACTGGAATTGACACTCGCAGACTCACAAAAAGGCTTCGGGAAAGTGGCGTGATGAAGGGACGCATAATGATTGAGGGTTGTGATATCATCGCAGCAAACGAAGACTACAGCTCCATCAATTGGGTAGAGATGGTTAGTTGCAAGGAGGTCATACGCTATAACGAAGGGGCCGGAAAGAAGGTTGTACTTGTAGATTGTGGCGTGAAAGCCAATATCATTCGTTGCCTTATCAAACGTGGTGTGGAAGTCATTCGTGTACCGTGGGACTACGACTTCAACCAATTGGAGTTTGATGGTCTATTCTTAGCGAATGGCCCTGGCGACCCGGAACAATGCACCAAGACGGTGGAGCATATACGTTCTTTTCTTAACAAGAAAGAGGTGAAGCCTTTGATGGGAATATGTCTTGGCAACCAGCTCTTGGCTCGTGCCGCAGGTGCCAAAACGTATAAACTTAAGTATGGTCACCGTAGCCATAACCAGCCCGTGCAGCAGGTCGGCACGACGAAGTGTTACATTACAAGCCAGAATCATGGTTATGCAGTAGATGCTTCTACCCTTCCTGTCGATTGGGAACCGTTATTTGTGAACATGAACGACGGTTCCAATGAGGGCATTCGGCACAGGGCCAATCCGTGGTTCTCTGCTCAGTTCCACCCTGAAGCATGCTCTGGTCCCACTGATACTGAGTGGATGTTTGATGAGTTTATTAGAAGCCTCACCCCCAACCCCTCTCCAAAGGCCGAGGGGAGCCTCTTCGCTAATGATCCCCTCTCTTCTGGGAGATGGGTTAGGGATGAGGCTAGTAAGGTTCTCCTTCTTGGCTCTGGCGCTCTGAAGATTGGCCAAGCCGGTGAGTTCGATTATAGCGGTGCGCAGGCGCTGAAGGCTCTAAAGGAAGAGGGGGTGAAGAGCATACTCATCAATCCGAATATCGCCACAGTTCAGACATCGAAGGACGTGGCAGACGTGGTTTACTTCCAGCCTGTAACACCTGAGTTCGTGGAGCGCGTGATAGAAAAGGAGCGGCCAGACGGCATACTGCTTTCATTCGGTGGGCAAACAGCTTTGAACTGTGGAGTGGAATTATATGAAAAAGGTATATTGCAAAAATATGGCGTGAAGGTGCTGGGTACTCCCGTGCAGGCCATCATTGACACCGAAGACCGCGATCTTTTTGTGAAACGCTTGGACGAAATAGGTGTGAAGACTATCAAGAGTCAAGCGTGCAGCACCAAGGAGGAGGTACGTCAGGCGGCAGCCGAATTGGGCTATCCTGTAATTCTGCGTGCAGCTTACGCCCTTGGCGGTCTTGGCTCTGGCTTTTGTGAAAACGATACGGAATTGGAAGTACAGGCCGAGGAGGCGTTCTCTTTCTCACCTCAAGTTTTAGTCGAGAAATCACTGAAAGGATGGAAGGAAATCGAATACGAGGTGGTGCGTGATCGCTATGACAACTGCATCACTGTCTGCAACATGGAGAACTTTGACCCGCTTGGTATCCATACAGGTGAGAGTATCGTGGTGGCACCATCGCAGACGCTAACCAACAGCGAATACCACAAGTTGCGTGCTCTTGCCATCAAGATTATCCGCCACATCGGCATCGTCGGCGAGTGTAACGTGCAGTACGCCCTCGACCCTAACAGCGAAGACTATCGTGTCATCGAGGTGAATGCCCGTCTGAGCCGCTCCTCGGCATTGGCATCAAAGGCAACAGGCTATCCGCTGGCATTTGTGGCTGCCAAGCTGGGGTTGGGCTATGGTCTGTTCGAATTGAAGAACTCAGTCACCAAGACTACGAGTGCCTTCTTCGAGCCAGCGCTCGATTACGTTGTGTGCAAGATACCGCGTTGGGATCTGTCCAAGTTCCATGGTGTGAACCACGAATTGGGCTCCTCAATGAAGAGCGTAGGCGAAGTGATGGCTATTGGACGCACCTTCGAGGAGTCCATTCAGAAGGGCTTGCGCATGATTGGGCAGGGTATGCACGGTTTCGTGGACAACAAGGCGCAACATGTGACTGATGTCCCCGATGCCCTGCAGCATGCTACTGATACGCGTATCTTTGTCATCGCCAAAGCCCTGCTGATGGGTTATACGGTGGAACAGATTCACGAGCTAACAAAAATTGACCGTTGGTTCCTACAGAAGTTGAAGCACATCGTAGATATTAACGCTCTACTATCAACTTTCAATCCAGAATTATCTTTTATGGCCGAGGTGATGGAGCCTCTGGAGTTGATCGAATACTTAGAGGCACCTGAATTCGTAAATCTCCTCAGTGATGCTAAAGTCTATGGTTTCTCGGACTTCCAAATCGCTCGTGCGCTCGGCCTTGGCGAATGTCACGTCTCCGATGCACATCCCAAGACGATGGAGCAAGCTGCCCTCACCGTTCGTGCTTGGCGCAAGGAACTTGGTGTGATCCCCACTGTCAGCCAGATTGATACCCTCGCTGCCGAGTACCCCGCCCAAACCAATTATCTTTATGTCTCCTATCTATAAACATTAAACTCTGAATTATCAAATGTGTGGAATTGTAGGTTATATAGGTACTAAAAAAGCCTATCCGATTTTGATTAAAGGACTCCAGCGACTGGAGTACCGAGGTTATGACAGCGCTGGTGTAGCGATGATTAGCGACAGCGGAGACCTCAACGTATATAAGGCAAAAGGAAAGGTTGACAACCTGACCGAATTTTGTAGCGACAAGGATATATCGGGTTCTGTAGGCATTGCCCATACGCGTTGGGCTACACACGGCGAACCGTCAGCGCGTAACGCCCATCCTCATTATTCTAGCACCCACAATTTGGCCATTATCCACAATGGTATCATTGAGAACTATGCTACCATCAAGGCGAAGCTACAGACTAAGGGCGTGGAGTTCAAAAGCGATACTGACACGGAAGTCCTTGTGCAGTTGGTGGAATATGTGATGGTCAAGAAGAACTTGACATTGCTAGAAGCTGTGCAGGTAGCTTTGCATCAGGTGATCGGAGCTTATGCGATTGCCATTGTTGACAAGCGTGATCCGCGTCAGATCATCGCAGCTCGCAAGCAAAGTCCACTTGTGGTGGGCATCGGCGAGGATGAATTTTTCTTAGGCTCTGACGCCAGCCCGATTATCGACTATACTGACAAGGTCGTATATCTGGAGGACGGCAATATAGCCGTTATCCGATTGGGCGAGGAACTCCGTGTGATGAGCATCCTTGGCGAAGAGCAGGAACTGAACGTGAAGACGGTGGATATCGATCTCGGTCAGATAGAGAAAGGTGGTTATAACCACTTCATGTTGAAGGAAATCTTTGAGCAGCCCGAATGCTTGAAGAACTGTATGCGTGGGCGCATCAACGTTGAAGGCAATCACGTGACGTTGTCTGCTATGATTGACTATCGCCAGCAGCTACTGAGTGCCAAGCGCATCGTGATTGTAGCTTGTGGCACCTCGTGGCACGCAGGACTCATCGGCAAGCAGCTCTTCGAGAGCCTGTGCCGCATACCCTGCGAGGTGGAGTACGCCTCGGAGTTCCGCTACCGTAACCCTGTGGTGACTAAGGATGATGTGGTGATTGCCATCTCACAAAGCGGCGAGACGGCTGATACACTGGCAGCCATCCAGTTGGCTAAGGAACAAGGAGCGTTCATCTATGGCATCTGCAATGCCATCGGCTCCAGCATTCCTCGTGCAACGGACACGGGAACATACATCCACGTAGGTCCTGAAATCGGTGTTGCCTCTACCAAGGCCTTTACGGGTCAGGTGACGGTACTCTCGATGTTAGCGCTGTGCTTAGCTTCAGAGCGGGGAACCATCTCTGAGGAACAATACAAGGAGATGGTCAAGGAACTGACGCTGATACCCGAAAAACAGGAACAGGCACTGAAGACCAACGAGCAGATAGAACGCCTGGCTCCTATCTTCACTTACGCCAAGAACTGCCTCTACCTGGGGCGCGGATACAACTATCCTCTGGCACTCGAAGGCGCGCTGAAACTCAAGGAAATCTCATATATCCATGCCGAAGGCTATCCTGCTGCTGAGATGAAGCACGGTCCCATTGCCCTGATCGACTCTGAGATGCCTGTCTTTGTCATCGCCACGCGCGACCGTCTGTATGAGAAAGTCATTTCCAATATTCAGGAAGTCCGTGCCCGTGGTGGTCGCGTCACAGCGCTTGTCACCGAAGGAGACACACAAATCCAGAAGTTTGCAGACCACATCATTACCCTTCCGGATACCCTTGAGTGCTTCCAACCTCTCATCGCCAGTATTCCTCTGCAGCTGCTGGCCTATCACATAGCAGTTTGCAAGGGCAAGGACGTTGATCGTCCTCGCAACCTTGCAAAAAGTGTGACGGTAGAATAAAACGGAGTTGTATCGCTATGCAAAGGCGACTGTGAGGCCGGCCATGACGATACTGACCATAGACATGAGTTTGATGAGGATGTTGAGACTGGGGCCGCTGGTGTCCTTGAATGGGTCGCCAACGGTGTCACCTACGATGGTGGCCTTATGAGCAAACGAGCCCTTGCCGCCGAAGTTGCCTTCCTCGACCATCTTCTTGGCGTTGTCCCAGGCGCCACCAGCGTTGGCCATGAATACGGCGAGCGTGAAGCCGCCTGCCAGACCGCCAACCAACAGACCCAATACGCCAGCAACACCAAGAATTAAGCCCACAACGATGGGGATGGCAATGGCCAGAATTGACGGGAAAATCATCTCGTGCTGAGCCGCACGTGTGGAGATAGCAACGCAGGAACCATAGTCTGGTGTGGCCTTGCCCTCCAGGATGCCTGCAATCTCACGGAACTGACGGCGTACCTCTTCAACCATCTTCTGTGCTGCACGGCCCACAGCTTCCATGGTGAGGCCACAGAACAGGAATGCGGCCATTGCACCGATGAAAGCGCCCACAAGGACGCGCGGGTTCATCAAATTAACTTGGAAGTAGTTCATGAAATCGGGAATGGTAGCATCGGCCGCTGCGATGATCTCCCCTTTGAGGTTGGTAAGTGTCATACCTGCCCGTTCCATCGCTATTTTCACCTCTTCGATGTACGATGCCAAGAGGGCCAGGGCGGTCAGTGCGGCGGAGCCAATCGCGAAGCCTTTGCCTGTAGCGGCTGTCGTATTTCCGAGTGCATCAAGGGCATCTGTGCGATGGCGTACCTCCTCGCCTAACTCGCTCATCTCGGCGTTTCCGCCAGCGTTATCAGCGATAGGACCATAGGCATCAGTTGCGAGGGTGATGCCCAGCGTAGAGAGCATACCTACGGCGGCGATACCGATACCGTAGAGCCCCTTGGACAGCGCCTCGGCCGACATCGCCATGTTGAATCCGTTGGCGCAGAGGTAGCTGAGCATGATGGCTACACCGATGGTCACGACAGGGATGCATGTGGAAATCATACCCGTTCCAATGCCTTTGATAATCACGGTGGCCGAACCTGTGAGGCCAGCCTCGGAGATCTTCTGGGTGGGCTTGTAGGAATGGCTGGTATAATATTCTGTGGCCTGACCAATGATGATGCCGGCAGCCAAGCCAGTGATGACGGAGAAGGAGAGGCCGAGCCAGTTGTCAATGCCCAACAGATAGAGGATAGCAAAAGTTGCTACGGCGATGAGAAGGGCAGACACGTTGGTGCCTACGGAAAGGGAGCGCAGCAGGTCGCGCATCGTGGCGCCTTCTTTGGTGCGTACCAGATAGATACCGAAGATGCTGAGGAATACGCCCACGGCGGCAATCAGCATCGGAGCGATGACGGCTTTCATCTGCATCTCACCACTCATGGCAAAGGCTGTAGCGCCCAGTGCTGCAGTGGAGAGAATGCTACCGCAATAGCTCTCATAGAGGTCGGCACCCATGCCGGCAACGTCGCCTACATTGTCACCCACATTGTCGGCGATGGTGGCGGGGTTGCGCGGATCGTCCTCGGGAATGTCTGCCTCGACCTTGCCCACGATGTCTGCGCCTACGTCGGCCGCTTTGGTATAGATACCTCCGCCTACACGGGCAAACAACGCCTGTGTGGAGGCACCCATGCCGAAGGTCAGCATCGTGGTGGTGATGGTGATGAGGGCGAAGTTGTCACCTTTGTAGAACGTGTTGAGGATGAGGAACCAGATGGCGATGTCCAAGAGACCGAGACCCACAACGGTGAGACCCATGACGGCACCGCTGCGGAAGGCAATCTTCAGACCCCCGTCCAAACTCTTGCGAGCGGCGTTGGCGGTGCGGGCGGAAGCGTAGGTGGCTGTTTTCATACCAAAGAAACCAGCGAGTCCTGAGAAGAAACCGCCTGTGATGAAGGCGAAGGGAACCCACGGGTTCTGCCATTTCAACACATAGGCCATGAAGGCAAAGATAATGGCCAGTACAACAAACACGATAGTGACAACCTTGTATTGTTGCTTGAGGTAAGACATAGCGCCACTACGTACGTAGCTGGCAATCTCACGCATGCGAGGCGTGCCCTCGTCCGCGCGCATCATCGTGCGGAAAAAATAGTAGGCCATGCACAATGCCACTACCGAAGCAATGGGCACGAGCCAAAAAGCAGTAGGAATCATCATCATAGGTAAGTAATATTAGTAATTGTTAAATGAAAAAGTAGGCAAGTTTTCAATATCCCCCCCAATCATCATCTGCTGAAGTTCCTTGATGCGAAAGGTAGGGCCATGCGGAGGGCCTGATGCCAGTACTCCCAGTTGTGTACGCCGTTGCGGATGCGGAGTTCATCCTTGATACGGGCATTACGCATCAACTGGTGAAGGCGGACATTTAAGTCAAAAAGGAAGTCATCATCGCCACAGTCGAAGAACCATTTCACGGTACGGAGCTGCTTCTTGCTCTCATCGTCGGCATTCTCAATGAAAGCGAGTGCAGAATGATTCTTGACCGCCTCGCAGACATAATAGAGCTTATCCTTTTGTTGGCCAGGCCCCACATTATTACTCTGGTTGTCCAACCAGGCGCTCATAGCATAGCAACTGCTAAACATATCAGGGTGACGTTGGCAATAGACGGTACTACCGCCACCGCCCATGGAAAGACCCATCACCGCACGGTGCCCCTTGTCGCCCACAGCGTGGTATTTCTTTTCGACGATAGGAATAAACTCTTGAAAGAAGAAGTCCTCATAGTTCCATCCTGGCATGTTGAAATAGCCGTTCCAAGTGTTATGTGTATCTGGTCCGCCAGCATTGGGCATAACGATAATCATCTCGCAGGCTTCACCCGACTCAATCAGCTCATCAGCGACCTCTTGCATATGGCCCTTGTCGCGCCATGCGCGATAATCATCGCTCAGGCCGTGCAGCAAATAGACTATTGGATATTTCTTGCTGTCGGCAAAGCCATTGGGGAGATAGATATTATACTTGACAGTGGCACCGAGCACTTGGCTCTGGACGCTATCTGTCACGATTCTGCCTGCATAGGCGGCAAGGCTGGCCGCAAAGGCTGCCAAAACGAGGACGAAATGTCGTGTGTTCATGTGAGTATTATTTAATTTTTTACATTATCAGTGCTCTACGAGTTGGAGACCGTTCTGAAGGATACGCTGTTCATGACGCAGGGTCTCTTGCCAGATGGCATGGGTCGGCACGTCATAGAGGCTCCAGGCGGATCCCGTGTAATAGACGAAGGGCTGGCCGGGGATGTAGGTCGTCTGGATGAGAGCGTGACCGATGCCGCCTGAGCGTTTTTCGGGTAGGGGGAGATATTGGGCCTTTATAGCACCCTGTCGGGGCACGATAAAGACACCAATATAGTGCTCTCCGTTCATGCGTCGATCAGCATTGTCGAGGGGTTCTGCGTAGGTGATGAAGCCTTCCTTCTTATTGAGGACGTAAGCTTTAGGCGCGGACTCATGGACAATGATACCAGTACAGATGGGGGTTGACTTGTCGAGACCCTCATAACTGACTTCCACGCGAGCGAAATGGCTACCGCAATCCTGTGTGATGAGGCGCGTCTCGCGTACGGTGGTTCCATCCACGGTCCTTTCAGGCATGGTCATGCGGACGACGAAGCGCAGGGGACCATTATCAAGGATTTCAGCCTTCTCGTAATAGAGTGGATACACCAATTCCTCCTCACCTTGACGGGAGGGGGTGTTTTTCAAAGCCGTAGCACCGGCTCCAAGGGTGGCGCCGACGGTATAGGAATCCATGCCGGCACCGAAGTTGCGGTGATAGGTGTAGCCGCGATGGACTTCGTTCCAGTCAAGAGGCGTCTTGTCGCGTTTCATACGCTCGTTGATACCATAAGAGGTGAGCTCGTTGTGATAGAGCTGGTCCTGAATGGGGTGAGAGACGTTCTTAACGAAAGTGTCGAAGCCATAGGCTTTGTTGTTCATGTGCTTGTTTGCTGCGGGGCCATAGAAGCGCCAGGCGCAACGATCGTTCTCCCAGACAAGGTCGTCCCAGCGGTTGGGGTAGATACGACCGTTGCAGGTCAGTTCGTAGTCAAGAGGCTGACCTTTGTACATGGTGAGATGGATGCTGCTGTGCGGGCGTACGCTGCAGAACACGAGGACGCGACCGTCGTGGGTAATCTGATATGGAACCTCATTGCGGTCGCCGTCGAGGAAGAAAAACTCACGGGCTACGGCGCAGTTGGCTTTCTTCAGCACATCCATAGTGGTCAGTTCAATGACTTGTGCGATATTCTCGTCGGTTGGGTTGGCAATCTCGTAGGTGCCGAAGTCCTCATGGCCGCGAAAGCGGAGCAGGGGGTCGGCAGACGTAGGACTACCGGTGATGGCGATGGGCGAACCGCCACCCACGCCTACCGTAGGCGTAGTGGGGGTGTGGTGATAGATGCTGTTGGTGACCTTATTGGAGTCAGGAGCAGGGATGAGGGGGTCGGCGTTGATGTAGCGTACCATCTCGCAGGCCGCCAGCAGCCAGGCACCTGTGCCGAAGGGAGCCTGGGAATGGGCATCAACGGTCTTTGTGGGATCTGGCTTTTCGCCGATGGGCTGCACGAAACCAATACTGCCGTCGGGTTGCAAAGCGGTTTCTGAAAGATACTTCCACGCTCGCTCGATGACAGGAGCATAGGTCGATTTGTCGAGGTAGCCGTTGTTGACACCCCAGAGCATGCCATAGGTGAAGAATGCGGTGCCAGAGGTCTCTGGACCAGGAGCATCGTCTTCGCAAAGCATAGAACGGCTCCAGTAGCCGCCAGGACGCTGCACGCGCGCTACGCCCTCAGCCAACTCGCGGAAGCGCTGCACGAAGATAGCGCGGTTCTTGTAGTCTTGTGGCATGTCGGCAAGGACTTTAGCGAGACCGGCCAACACCCATCCGTCGCCGCGTGCCCAAAAGCTCTTGCCGTCATTGCAGGCGGTCTTAACCTTGGGATAGATATACTTGGCATCGCGGTAGTAGAGTTGCTCTTCGTGGTCGAACATCAGGCTGTCACTCCACAGAAAGTTCTCTGTAAGTTTGTCCAGGTATTTCACCTCGCCTGTGAGCTTATACATCTTGGTCATGACTGGCATCACCATGTAGAGGGCATCAGCCCACCACCAGAAATGGGTGTCGGTCATCGAACACTCGTGGCTCATCACCTCGATGGCGCGTGCAACCTTGTAGGGAGCGGGTATGAGGTTGTACATATCAATATAGGTCTGGAAGCAAATCTGCCAGTCGCCGAAAAGCACGAAATCCTGCCCTTCACCATAGGTGGCATACTTCCAATTTGCTTTATCATCGCTCCTGGCGCCTTTCCATTCGTTGTGGCGGCACCACTTATCGGTATAGGCATACCAGTCGGCACGGCCCGTGAGGCGGTAGGCCTCCATGTTACCAGTGTGGTAGGCTGCGTGGTCCCAGAAGGAACGGATGTAGGGGGTGTTGTTGGCCTGCCAATAGTTGTTGACTTTGATAATCTGGTCGAGAACCCTCCCCGCGTCATCTGTTTGGTTCGCAAACGTTGGCAAAGCAAAGACGATTGCTAAGGAATAAATGATTAAGAATGATTTAGTTAGTTGTCTCATAAGGTCGTATCTTGTCTGTTATTTATTTTCAGTTCTTGAGTTGGTCTATATATTTATTTACCGCTTTCTTGGCAAGCTCCAGAGCATCGTCCATCGTGCCCCAGACTTCGCCACCTGCGGCGTTCTTGTGGCCTCCGCCTCCAAAGAATTCAGCGGCCATCTCATTGCAGGGAAAATCATCGACGCTACGCAGGGAGACGCGGATGCAGGGGTGCTCGGTATCTTCGCGCAAGAAGATGGAGAGTTTCATGCCGTAGATTTGGAGGGGAAGGTTGACAAAGCCTTCAGTATCACCATTGACAGCCCCAAAACGACGTCGCTCGGCATTGGTGAAGGTCATTACGGACGTGTGGGCTTTCTTCCAGATATCGAGCTTGACGTATAGCAAATAGCCCATCAGTTTCATGCGGTTGGGGCTATAGGTGAAGAACACATTACGATAGATCTTGTCCTTGTCAATGCCGCAGGAGAGTAGGATGCTGATAAGCTCGTAAATCTCGGGACGGGTGCTGGCGTACGTGAAGGCACCAGTATCGGTCATCATGCCGGTGTAAAGCGAGGTGGCCTCGGAGGTTGTGAAGGGAAGACCCTCTAACTCCAGTATCACTCTCAACAGCACTTCGCAGGTACTGGAGAGATCTGGATGGGAGATGACGAGGTCGGCGATATCGGGCTCGGGATCGAGGTGATGGTCGAGCATGATACGAGGCGTCGGATGATCGCGTACGACATCGCCAAGGGTCCACATACGCTTGAGCTCACCATGATCACACATGATGACGATATCGGCCGCCTCCACGATGGGACGAACTCCGTCCTCATGGTTCTCATAGACGAGGATATCCTCGGCACCTGGAATCCAATGGAGGAAATCTGGGAAGATATTGGGGGCAATGATATGGATGTCTGCCTCTGGATAGTGACGGCGTAACCAGGATGCAAGGGCTGTTGTGGAGCCAATGGCATCACCGTCAGGACCGCGATGGCAGGTGATGACGATGTGGTGGGCAGCCGTGAGGAGCGACTGCCAGAGGGCGCGTTGTTGTTCTGTCAATATAGGGCTCATAGGACTTATCGGGACCGATGGGGCGATTATTTATTTGATTTGATTCCACGCGGGCGGGTCGATGCCGAGGAGATTCTTGACAAAGAAATCGAAGCGCTTGTGCTCGCCATAGGCTTCGCCTACGGTATGATGGGCGCCAGGGATGACTACGAGTTCGAAGGGCTTATTGGCCTTGATGAGGGCGTCGGCAACCTGCATGGTGCTGGCGGGATCAACATTGTCATCAAGCTCTCCCACGACAAGCATCAGAGGACGCTCAAGGCGGTAGGCATTCTCGACATTGGAACATTCGATGTAGGAAGAATCGACAGGGTAGGACATCCACTGCTCGTTCCACCAAATCTTGTCCATGCGGTTGTCATGACAGCCACAGGCGCTGTAGGCTGCTTTGTAGAAGTCGCCGTGGAAGAGGACAGCAGCGGTGCTCTCCTGACCACCGGCGGAGCAGCCGTAGATACCTACGCGCTCAGTGTCCATGTAGGGATATTTAGCTGCTGCGGCCTTGATCCATGCGATGCGATCGGGGAAGCCGGCATCTTTGAGGTTCTTGTAGCAGACCTCCTCGAACTTCTTGCCGCGATTGCTGGTGCCCATCGCATCGAGTTGAACGACGATGAAACCAAGGTCGGCGAGGGCGGTAGTATAGAAGTTATAGGGTTGGAAGGACTTGGGGACATAGCTATCGCCAGGGCCTGCGTAGATGTATTCAATAATAGGATATTTGCGCGTCGGGTCGAAGTTGGTGGGACGCTGGATGATACCCCACATCGGCGTAACGCCGTCACGACCGGGTGCTACGAATATCTCAGGTGAAGTCCAACCGGCTGCGAGGAGAGCGGAGATATCTGCTGTCGCGAGGGTCTTCTCAGCGAGAGCAGCACCGAACGTACGGATCTTGGTAACAGGTGGGGTGTCTTGGGTAGAATAAGTGTCGATGAGGGCGGTGTAGTCTCTGTTAAAGCGGGCGTTGTGGTTGCCTGGATCTGGTGTGAGATCGGTGAGGCCTGAGCCGTCAAGATTCACGCGATAGTAATGAATATGGTAGGGATCCTCGTCCTTGTTCCGGCCGTTGGCAGTGAAGAAGAGGACGCCTTTCTCCTCGTCAACGTGGAGTACTTTGCGGACACACCAAGGCCCCGAAGTAAGTTGAATCGGTGACTTTGCTCTCCTCTTGCCTTTAACGGGGAGTGTGGTGTCAAAGAGGTAGAGGTGGGGATAACCATCGCGCTCGGAGAGCCATAGGATGAGGCTGTCGCCATACAGATTTTGGCGATAGTTGTTAGAATAGCGGACGTATTTCTCTTCGCGCTCTTCGATGAGGGTGCGAACATCGCCTGTGACGGTCATCTCGTAGATACGATAGAGGTGATGGCCGCGCTGGTTGTATTCAAAGCGAACAGCACGAGAATCCTGGCACCATTCCAGCCGTGAAAGGTCGTATTGGTTGGCAATCAAATCTGGTGCTGGCGTTACAGCATGTCTTGTGGCGACCTCGAAGATATAAGGTGTCTTCTGTGCCAATTCATCGCCAGGCTTGGCGTATTCCTGTTTGTGAAGAAACGGCTGCAACTGGTCGGAGGGAGAGGACTCCACATAGTAGACATAGCGTTTCTCAATGGGGCGGATGCGATTGACGGTCACATAACGGCTGTCCGGACTCCATTGGATGTAGCTGCTGAAATAATACCCAAGCGTGCCTTCTGTACTGAGGGCGCGTGCCTCGGAACCATCGGGCTTGGCAACATACACATTGTCATTACGGATGAAGGCCACAAGGGTAGAGTCAGGGGAGAGGATGGGGTCGGCATTGCGCTCATCATCGGTTTCCATCCAATGGCGTTGGTGAGGACGTTTGGTGAGGTTGGCGATGAAACGGACGGGATTGGCTTGGTCGCGTCGGCCAAAACGATGTGCACTCTCACGCGAGCGGGACTCCTCGATAGGGCGCTCTGCAGTGCTGTCGGCTAATACGATGGAGCCGTCTGCCTCTGTTTGTCCAAAATACCAAAGACCGCGACCGCCGTCGGTGAGATGATACTGAAAGCGGCCGTCGGAAAGCCAACGGGCATCATCAACATGGTTCAGGATTTTGTTCCATGTAAAGGTCCGCGAAAGAGAGTAGGCGCGGTTGTAATCGTCAATGGTGCCTTGGGCTACAACTGAAATGATAAATGATAAATGATAAATGATAAATAAGAGAGGTTTCTTCATTGTCACTTCGGGGCTTTAGGTGAGGCTGCGGTGTGGCCGTCTATGGCTTTGTCTGAGATGCGGAGTTGGGCTGGAGTTGCATCTTTCTTGATGATAGTAGCAAACTCCTGCGGCTTGATGGTGACAGGACCGGAAAGGAATTCTGGGATATTGTAGCTACGCATAAATTGGCGATGGTACTGCGGATTGTCTTGCGGCAGTTCAAAGGGATGGGCGAAATGACCATTGCCATCGTGATGGGCAATGAAGGGACGTGTGAAGTTTCCGTCATCTCTACGAGAGGAGAATATTACCCAAGCGCCATTGCTGGACCAGCAATGCCAACTCTCAACATCGCTGGAGTTCAGTTCTTGTATATTGCGGATAGAGGCTGGAAGTGCATGCTGTGCACCTTGAGCCTCGTTGAGACTGTCAACGATATGGTCAAGTTCCACATTATTCTTTGTATGCGCATAGTATTCATCAGGCAAGTTCTTGGTGTTGAAGCGTGTCACGAGCGTAGGTTCTGTGGGCTCTGCTTGTGTGAGATCCATCAGGAAGAGATCGGCATCGCTGTGCCAGATATGGAAGACACCGAATTGTCCCTCAGTGAACATCAACCAACGACCATCTGGTGAGACGCGAGGCAGGGTTACGCTGCGATTACGGGCAATGGCATCATACATTAGTTCGCGAGGACCAAATGTAAGCGTTTTCTCGTCGAAGGGCTTGCGATAAAGGTTATACTGCACGTCTTTGTAATGCTTGATAAACTCAAAGTCCATTTGCAATGTGTCGCGGCGCTCCCAGTGGCAGCTGACATAATAGATATACTTGCCATCGGGGCTCCAGAAAGGGAAGCAGTCGAGGTCGGTAGTGTCACGGGTGATGGGTGTCACCTCGTTGGTCTCGAGGTTATAGAATATAAGATTGCTCTTGGTATCCTGCACCTCGATTTTTTGTGCATCTCGGGTATGGAAACTCTGCCCTGTACTATTGGTAGAATAGACAATCCAAGGCTTAGTGGGATGCCATGTGGGATAAACGCCTGCGGAGATGGTACTATCAGTCTTGAGATTAATCTTTTGGAGCTTGTCATCGTAGGCGATGACGGTACCACCAAGGTATTGGCGAACGTGAAATTGTACGCGATTGGGATTGTACCATTGAGCGTGGTGACAATTGATACATTGTCCGTTTTCCTCGTCGCTATTGATCATGTTGCCATAGATGAGGCTTTCTTCGAAGTTCTCAAGACAACGTTGATTAATCGTCAAATCCTCATACGTGACGTAGCTAGGAGAGATGAGTCGATAAGAAATGTACGGATCTATGCTATCCTTGGATATGGTGATACTAAAAGGCTTGCGGCGCTGCCATTGGCCATCCTGCTGGATGAAGACTTCAATGGTAATCTGACCATTTGCCTTTAGTGCAGCAGCTTTCATCTGCTGCCATCGCTTTAAGCCGGGCCGTACATCTTCACCTTCTATAGCCCATTCCTCGGCACCAGCCGTGAAGCGGGTAACAAAATCCGCAGCCTCCGCCTCACTGTCGATGTGGAAATGGAGCGGGGCAATGTTCACGGGGACGGTGACATTGATGTAATCAGGATAAATCGCGGGGAGAGCGTCGACCTCAACAAATGAATCTGGAACAGAAGGGGAGCAAGCGATGAATAAGAGGGAGAAAAGGAAAAACGCTCCCCAAGCCCTTCCAATCCGGTAGGGTGTCGTATGTGTTAGACCGAGTGAAACCATTTGTATGAAATGTTTGATATAGCTCTTCATTGTCTAGCTTTGAAATAATGTCTTGAGTAGTACCCTCTCCTTCTCGGAATGGGACGGTGAGTGATTTTTTAATTCGTCTTTTGATTTCTTACCAAGAAGTAGAAGTAATAAAAAGTGTTGCCAAACTGAGGGTAGAAAGCGATCGCTTTCTGTTCCTCGCTCATCGGACCGCACTGGTCATTGAAGGCCATGAAACGGTCATATGTATCACGCACGTTCTGATCGAAAGGCATCTTGCTGATATCCACTTTGTTTTCCAGATGACCATAAAGGTATGCGGCTTCTTGGTAGTGGAGGGGCATGTGGATGGTGGGGTGCATATTGGCAAACTTCATGAAACGGGGCCAGAAGAGATCAATGTCCTTCATGATGAGGGAGCAGATGAGTGTCATCTCCTGAAATAGCGGATCGTCACCGTTTCCTTTGGCAAAGGTTTGGAGCAGGTACATCTCTACGAGCGTGTTGTCTCCGTCAAGGCGGTCTGGATAGGTCATCATGTGTAGTATGGGAGCAAACTCTTTCATCCCTTTGTCATCCAACAGCGGCTGTCCTGCTTTCACAGATGCCTCAAGTTTCTCCAGGTTGAAGGCATCTGGTGTGGCAAGATATTTCTCATAGCGCTCTGCCCAACGACGATGAAAGGTGGTTTTCTTCAGCAAGTCCAGATACTTCCTAGCGACAGTCCATTCCTGATTAAGGATGCTTGTACGGGCCATGAATTTCAGAAATTCAGCTTTCCAACCGAATTCCACGCCGTCCTCCATACACCAACGATAGCAAAAGTTCTCTTTGCCGTAGTGATAATAGATGAGCTTGCCGCCAATTTGGGTCATTCGCACTTTCCAGGGAGCGTTTTGTTGGACGGCACCTTCGGGATAGAAGAACATCTCACTACCTGCGCGACCAAGGCGGAAAAGTGCGAGATTCTTGTACATCACCATTTGGCGTGTGGGCTTGATATCGCTACTGCCATCGCGGGCTATGGTGAGTACACGTTCCCAATCGAGTTCTTCGATGGCACGGTTCATGGCTAGTTCCTTTTGGAAGTTGGAGTCGTGGTACCAAGCACGATTGACTCCGAAAATCGCGGTTGCAACGAGAATGATAGCGATGAGGGATCGATGCCAGCTTTTCATCTGCTTGGCAAAGGAAAAGCATTCGCATACGTTAATGGCAACCAGAATGAGGAATGTGGCTAGAATGGCGTAGTAGGGAATGCGATAGACTTCATAGCTACCATTGCCATAACGGAAAGAGGGAAGTGCTGCGACATAAATGAAGGAGCGCTCGGTCATCTCAAAAACTTGTTGGTAGTAGATTTGTGGAACGGCAGCAATGAGGAGGACCGAAATTCCCAATGGCCAATATTTCGGCTTTGGGGATAAGGCTAAGAGTCCCGTCGCTCCCAAGGCCCAAGCACCGAAAAATGGGTAGCCTATAACGCAGACAAGTACCATCCAGCCATATTGGGCGTAACGAGCTACCTTCTTAGGGAGATAACTATTCAGTAAGCGTTGGATGACAAGGCAGAGGGTGGCATAGAGCACGCCGATAGTGGGCACAAAGAAATGCCCTTGCAACTTCATGTAGTAAATCCAATAGCCTGTCTGAACGATGCTAGCCAACAAGGCGAGAGGCACCAGCAATGTCAGCATCGTCCAGGGACCTCGTAGGCGATAAACCCAAGCGAGTAGTCCGCAAATAGCTAACCACAAGCCACAAAGAATGGTTACGCCAAGCCATGGATAGTAGAAATACTGGGTTAAGTAGGTCGAAAGCCATGAAGCCGCACCTCCAGGGTACTGCATGATAGTCTTCCAATATAGGCCTGTCGGAAGCCAGAGATTCAACTCCTGTGCGCGTAACAGCGTTTCGCTTTCTAAGAGTACAAGGCGAATACCGAAAAAAACTAATACGGCAAAAACCACGAAAAAGTAGAGAATACCTAACCTTCTGTCCCTCCCGTGTGGGAGGGAAGTAGGTTGTATTTGAGGATACTGTTCCTTCTTATCTATGTACTTCTTATCTTTTCTATTAGCTTGTCTCATACTTTGTCTGGTTGTTTTCCCCCTCCATACTGCTTGGCCAGAAGGGACGCTTTACTTTGCCAGAAGGGAGAGGCGGAGGCTATTCCCGTTCTGAATGAGAGGAAATAAGGGTGTGCCTTTATTTAGCAGGTCTTACAATATAAGTAAAGGTGTGGTCTTCATACTTGGGTACGTACTTGTCTTGAGGCCAAGCGCCCCAACTGTTGACACAACCAATACCCATCTGGAAGGCACGGAGTTGCAGAACGGTATAGTCGCGGGCAATGAGATCGCCGCTATGGCTCTGATGAGCATCCTTGCGTGGACCATCGTCAAGATCGCTAATCTCGTAGGGGAGGGCGGAAACTTCCATCGGACCGCAAGCTTCGAAGCAGATATCTGGATATTGTCCACTGCCTTCCATGCGCCACCAGAAAACATCGCAGTGATTGCCGCTTTCCTGCGGACGGACGTAACCATCCCAGTATTGCTTGCTGACAGCGCTGTGATAAGTGCCGATAAATGCATTGTCCTTACGGTCACCGTAGTTTTCAATGGGACCACGTCCAAAGTAGCGAACATTGTTGTATGCTTTATTCAAGCGCCAGGTCATACCCATAGACATCATTTGAGGTTTGCGCTCTGCGTTTTCATTGACATCGAGAGCCTCAGTTACGATGAGTTCGCCTCTCGGGGTGAGGACATAGGTCATGTTAAGGTCGGCATCAAGTGCCTCGCAGTGGTATTTCACTACGACTTGCTTGCTTTGGCTTTCGAGTGTTGTGCAGTCCATAGCTTTCTTCTCCCAACGGGCATTCTTCCATGCGCCTAGACGGTTCTGGAAACTTGCACCATAATCGTTGTCGGTGGGGGCACGCCAGAAGCTAGGCTCTATGCTTTTGCGATCCTCAAGGATGGCGCGGCCGTTAACATCAAAGTAGTCGATATTTCCAGACCACTTATTCCAAGTTACGCTGGTTCCGTTGGCAGAGAGTGTGAGCCATGCAAGGGCTTCATCTTTCTCGACGGCTTCAGGCTGCTGTGCCAGAATCTTACCCTTCTTGTCAACGGCAGGAGCGGGTTTGGCAGCATTCATGAAGTTCGTGAGATTAGGCAGTGTCAGAGACTTCAGCTCGAGCTGAGCCTTGGAGATGACCTCGCCGCGTTTGAGAAGACCGCGATTGGACTTGAGACGGAATTCCACGTTGACGGCTGCCCACTGGCTTTTATCGACCATCGTACGCAGGTAGTCCAGGAGTTGGCTGGGAATATTGAAGCGCTGACGCTCTTGAGGTGCGAGTTTAATAGGGATAGCATAGTCATTCTGAAACTCGCGCATCTCGCCGTCCTCGTAGGTCAGCAGGGTCGCGTATGCCTCAACATCATCCGTGTTACGGAAAAAGTACTCGTTGTAAAGTTCCAGCTCGCCGTCAAAGAGTGTCTTACCCTCGGGGAGCGACACCCAGATGTCCTGATAATAGTATTGGACCTCGTAGGCATGGGGATGGAGACTGCGGTCAGCAGCAATGACGCCATTGCAATTGAAATTATGGTCTGAAGCGGGATAGCGACCGAAGTCGCCACCATAGGCCATAATCTCTTTGCCAGTCACGCGGCTCTTGGCGCGCATACCTTGATCAACGAAGTCCCAAATGAAGCCACCTTGGTACTTTGGATATTTGCGGACAAGACGCCAATATTCACCGAAACCACCCATGGAGTTACCCATGGCATGAGCGTATTCACATTGGATGAGGGGGCGGGGATTGTTGCCTTGAGAATAGCGCTCGCATCCTTCGTAGCCGTAGTACATGGGACAGAAGATATCTGTCTTCCCGTTTTGACCGGCTTGCTCATACTGAACGGGACGGCTTTGGTCAATCGCCTTAACGGCATCGTAAGCATCCTCGAAGTTCTTTCCATAACCGGCTTCATTGCCAAGACTCCAGAAAATCACACTAGGGTGGTTCTTTTGTACTTGAACGTTATGCTGATTACGCTCAATATGGGCTTTGTGGTAGATGGGATTCTTTGCAAGGGTCTTATCGCCGTAGCCCATACCATGGCTCTCGATATTAGTCTCGGCGACTACATAGATACCATACTCATCGCAAAGGTCGTACCAACGGGGATCATCGCTGTAGTGGCAAGTGCGAACAGCATTCATATTCAGCTGCTTCATGATTTTGATGTCCTCAATCATGCGTTCCACACTGACGACATAACCGCCATCAGGATCCAATTCATGGCGGTCAGCACCCTTGATGAGGATGGGTTGACCGTTGACCAGCAACTGACCATTCTCAATCTTGATATTGCGGAAGCCTACGTGTTGGGGAATAACTTCCAAGATGTTGCCTTTTTTGTCCTTGAGGGTGAAGGTCGCTGTGTAGAGATTGGGAAGTTCTGCAGACCATGTCTTGACAGCTGGGACGGAGAGGGTGGCCACAGTAGAACCGTTGCCTACATTTATCACTTCTGTACCAATGGTAATGCCTGTTGGATCAGTCAGGGTGAGATCTATGGTGCAGCCTTTGGCGGTAGGAGCGGTAATGTTGGCTGTTAAAAGACCGTCTTTATAGTTGTTGATTACATCCTGCAGGATAAATATGTCTTGGATATGTGCCTTTGGACGAGCGTAGAGATAAACTTCGCGAGCTATACCCGTGAAGCGCCAGAAGTCCTGATCTTCAAGATAGGAACCATCACACCAGCGCATCACCTGCATGGCAATGAGGTTTTCCTTGCCAGGTTGAAGGTATTTGGTAAGATTGAATTCGGCTTCCATCTTTGAATCTTCGCTGTAGCCAACGTGTTTACCATTAACCCACACTTCGAGGTTGGAAGTGGCGGAACCAACATGCAGATAGATATCTTCACCCTTCCATGTAGCTGGTATGGTGATCTGTTTGCGATAGGAACCGGTATAGTTATTGCGCTCCTCTACGTATGGCGGATTGTTTTGGAACTGGGTGTTCCAAGAATAGCCGACATTCTTGTAAATAATATCGCCGTAGCCGTTGGTCTCAAATAATCCAGGTACGGGAAAATCGACCCATTTGGAATCATCATAGTTGGTTGTGAAGAAGCCTGCTGGTGCTTCATTGTGGTTTTTGACGAAATTGAAACGCCATTTGCCCTCAAGGGAAAGATAGCGGCTACTAGAATGCTTGTCCGCCTTCAGGGCTTTGTCTGCGCTCTCATAGGCAAAGAAACTGGAACGCGGCGCTTCAGTGTTTACGCGTGTTGTATTGGGGTTTAACCAAGGCTCCTGCTGCGTTTGGGCATGGAGCGTGAGTTGCGATGCTATCGCAACAGACAGGACAAATAGGTTTCTTTTCATTGTTCGTAGAGATTTAATAAATGTTTTTGTGGTGCGAAGATACGGAAAAATGGAGTACGCACCAAACTTTAGGCTGCAAAAAAGCAGAGAAAAATGAAATCGGCTATCCGACGAGGTCAGATAGCCGATGTTAAGTGCTATTTCAGTGTCCTATTAAAGGATTATTGAATCTTTACGTACCAATTGTTCTGATCCTGAAGACGCGAGTAGAGTGTCGCGTCCAAAGTACCGCTACGCGATGCCACTTTGCGAGCGAAGCGCTCGATGCCCTTGGCTCCGCCCAGCATGCGGCTATAGCAGAGCAAATCAAAGAAGCGGTTGCCCTCGAATGAGGTCTCCAATGCCAGCTCATCAATGAGGAGATCGGCTATGGCTTCCTGTACCAAACGAAGATTTGTGGGATCATAAATCTCTTGTTCCGTCAGGTCGGTGGTAGCGCCTTCGTACTTCTGTCTCATCTTGTTGATCTGCTTCACGTAGCTGTAGCTGTTGTCATATTCTAACAACTTCAGGAAACCGCAACCACGAGCATGAATACCTTGGGTAACAGCACCGTTGTTGAAGTTCTCCGTGACGGTACTCATCCTGTATTCGGTGGTACCAGACAGATATTGCCAGCGGTTGTTTGTAGCATTGCTCGGAAGCTGGAGATAAGGTGTTGCGAAATTCAAGAATCTAGTACTCTTCGCCTTTTTCATCTCGTCCTTGGAGATATAGCTGCAGACAACGCTTGAACTACCAGCGTCAATATTGTTAGCATAGGCTGTGACACGTTGACCTAAATCTGCTTGGATGCCATTAATGTATGTATCCAGTTCGGTGATGAATGTCGCTTCAGCAGGATAGTTGTCGGGATCGGTGCTTCCGTTTGCTTCTGTCTGCATGAAGAGCAAATAAGGATCCTCTACAGTGTCGTCAATAGGGGTCGTGAAGACTGTGCTTTCGCTAATGGCTCGCTGATAGAGATGATACCTGAATTCTGGTAGGTTATCGTAAAATGTCGTATCAGGCTCCTCACCAGTGTTGTCAATCTCGGTCTTGTCCCAATACTGAAGAGACTTTCCGTTGAATGTCAATCCTTTGTAGGTATAAACTTTATCTGCAGGAGCATATTGCGTTTCTGCGGTCGGCACCCAACCGTCTGTACCGATAAGGCCGTGTCGCAGGATGGCAAACGCATAACCAGGGAAACCGGCACCATTCAGAGCTTCAGCAAAGCGGAGCCATACATTAGCCTTACGATAGATGACGGGATAGGTGGTGGTGTAGTTACCCAGGGGGTTTTGTTTGACGACGAAACGTTGCTGGTCTGTGCCGCCAGTCTTGTAATCCGTATAGGTATCCGTTGCAGAGTAGAAGCGAGCATCGCCAGCTTTAGCATAGGTTGTGCAAACGGCATCGGAACCTGTTCCGATATATACTTCATAGTCTTGGGCCTTGTTCAGATCGATGTAAGCCTGAGAGGCATCCAGCTGATGTTGGAAATTGGGCTCCAGATTGATGCTGCCAGTGCTGGTACTATCGGCAGATACACGCTGTGTCATCTCAAAACCGAAAAGTTCATTCATCTCGCTAAAGACTTCGCCATAAAGTTTGTTCTTAGAGCAGGGAATGACAGTCACGATTTCTTCCGTCTGGCTGGTCTTATTGTGATTGTTGTAGAACATACCAATCCAGGCATCTATAGAAGCATAATACTGCTGTGTCTCTTCCATCTTGCGAAGGAGTACATAGCGTGAGTTTGCTCTCATCGGACCACCCTTCTCTGAATTCAAGAAACCATAATAATACTCAGCAGCCTTTCGATAGTCGGACTCAGAACCCTGTCCCTGGGCTTTAAGCAACCAGATGTCGCCAAGAACTAGATCTTGCGGGAAGATACACATAGATGCATCCACGATGACTTCCTTGTAACCATAGGTGCCGTAGCTGGGATAGGTGATGACACGGAGAGAATCGCCGGCAATCTGTGAGCCATAGTGGCGTACTTCATCCACTTTTTGTACAACACCGCTTGTCGCCAAAGTATTGGCATCCACATAAGTGGCAGCCTTGCGGAAATCTTCCATGTCCGCTGTTGAGAGCATTGGTTTCTCAAAGTAGGGTACGCGGCCATAGGTGAGCACAAGTTGCAGGTAAGCCCATGCACGAATGGATACGACCTGCGAATACTCGCTGAGCATCAATCTTCTGTTCAAGCCGGAGACCGCCAACGTGTCGCAACGTTGGATGTAGGCATTACAGGAGTTGATGACGTGGTAGAAGTCCTTGGCCTGAAGGAATTTGCTGGAACCTTCTTCGGCCGTGAATTCTAGGATGGAGCGAATAGAGTCTTTAGTGTATTGTGCAGAGCCATCCACAAGGTCACCGCGACATTCGCCGAGAATCACATAACGCTCGGCAATCTTTTGCAGACTTCGCTGGATGCCCCAATAGCTGTATAGCGTATCTGCAGCCACCTCTTCAATGCCTACATTGCGATCCATATCGCCTGTAAGCATGTCCTCGCAGGAGGTGAAACCAAAGCCGATTGTCAGGGCGAGGAGGATAATTGCAAAGATATTCTTTTTCATCATATTCACAAATTAGAGGTTGATGGATACGCCTACGTTGAAGCTACGACCGAAGGTCAGCAGGCCTGTGTCGATGCCTTGGTAGAGGACGCTGTTACGGGCACTCATCTCAGGATCTGTACCCCAGTACTTCGTTAGGGTTAGCAGGTTGTTCCCTTCACCCCAAACGCGGATTCCTTGGATGTATTCATTGTGAACAGGAACGACGTAGGTAAGGCGGACGTTCTTCAGCTTCAGGTAGCTTCCGTCCTCAATCCAACGGTCGGACATACGCTCGTTGTTACGCCAGTCCTCGCTGTCAATGTAGCATACCTTTGGCAGAGCTGCATTTTGACCTTCATGCGTCCAACGGCTCAACATAGCCGTAGTCTGGTTATAGGTGGTGTTGCCGCCCTCGAGAATAGAACGCTGATAGTTGTAGATATCATTACCCAAAGAATACTTGAAGTTCACGTCAAGACGGAAGTTCTTCCAAGTTGCTGCGGTATAGATATTACCATAGATGTCTGGGTTCGGGTTGCCGATGGCTACCTTATCGTTGTCATCAATGATGCCATCGCCATTTTGATCCACGAAGCACATGTCACCAGCCTGAAAATCGTCATAGACACCTGCAATACCAGTAGGATATTTGAGATAGCCCAATGCGCCAGCAGTACTTGCTTCTGCATCGCTGGAAAGAACGCCATTGGTCTTCCATCCGAAGAAGGTTCCTGCAGCATAGCCCTCTGCAGTGAGGATGTTCTTGGTGCCATAAATGCTGTTGGTGTAACCGTTGACAGGTTGACCAGCAATGATTACCTTGTCATTCTGTTCGGGTAATTTGGTAATCTCGTTATTGTAATGGCCTACGCTGAAGCCTGCCTCCCATTTCCAGTCCTTAGTATTCAGCAGTGCCGCACTGGCGTGAAGCTCAAAGCCATGGTTTTTCAGCTGACCATCATTAGTCCAATATTTACCGAGACCGGAGATGTAGTCGAGATCCTTCATCGTGAGCAGATTGTCTGTAGTGTGCCAGAAGAGGTCGATACCAGCGTTCAGTCTGTTCTGTAGGAAGGAGCCTTCCAATGCCAGATTTAAGCGGGATGTCGTTTCCCACTGGATGCTGGTGTTCTCAATGTTCTTGAGCACAAGACCCACCGTGTTTTCTGTAACGCGCTGGCTCTCCCAATAAGTGCGGGCTGCGTAGTAGTCGATACCATCGTTACCACTCTGGTCGAAGCCAGCAGTAAGTTTCAGGTAATTGACCCCCTTGCCAGGCTTGAACCACTTCTCGTTGGAAAGTAACCATCCCAGCTGGATGCTCGGGAATAGACCCCAGCTGACACCACCGATGTGGAGGCCATCCTTGGTATCCTTACCGAAGCGGCTGCTGGCTTGTGAGGATAGCGTGACCTCAGCGAAGTACTTGTTTTGGTAGTTGTAGTCCGCATTGAGGTAGTATGCCATGTCTATCCAGTTGTCCTTGGTACCGCCGTAGTTGACAAATGCCATGTTTTTGCGGATATCGGGCAGTTTATCGTTCTCGTTGTTGTAACCACGGATGAAAGAATAGCTGTAGTTATAGTTGTTGTAACGCCATCCAGCGAATGTCTTGATGGTGTGCTCGCCAAAGGTGTCTCCCCATTCTATGCGCAGGTCGTTGTTGATACTGGTCTCCTTGGTAAATTGAGACTTCAGCACAGACGAAATCTTACCCATATCCTTCAACATGTACAAGGTTGTACCGTTAATGGGAAGGAAATATTTCTCGTTGTTGCGGTTCAGCGTGTAGTTGAAGCGGTCGCTGATAGCCAATTGCTTGGTGATCTGATACTTCGGAGAAAAGTTGATGCTGATCTGCGTCAGTTCGGCATAATTCTTGTTCTTGCCTTCGCCGTTCTCCAAAATCCAATAGGGGTTGCGCAGGCTCTCGTTGATATCCGGATCCAACTCGTTGGCGAACTGGAACGGGTTCTGAATCCATTGACCCAAAGAACTTGTGGAAGCGTACTTACCGGCGTAAGAATCTGAGAGCTCCAGTTTGCCTGTCTTCTCGTCATGATAGTAGGCGTAAGGGGAGAGGAACGGAGCCTGAAGCAGGCCCAGCACATTGGGAGAACCGATATTCTGCATGTCATAGTTTTCGCTCCAACCATTGTCAAGGACATTGTAGCTGACGCGGTTGTAAGCAATATCTAGTCCTGCACGAACCTTCTCAAACACTTGTATGTCAGTGTTGAAGCGGAGGTTCAAACGGCTGAAGTCATTATTCTTCATTGTGGACTGACCATCGGTGTAACCGAGGGAGAGAGCGTACATACCAATCTCGTCACCACCCTCGACGCTTACTTTGTAGTTTTGCGTAAAGGCTGTACGGTAGAGATCCTTCTGCCAGTCTGTGTTGTTGTGGAACACGCTGTAGTAGTAGTTGCTACTCTCGGGAGCCTCATTGAGGAACGTGTACTCGTTGAGACTTGCAGAGGGTGATTCACGCACTTCTTTGATAGTACCTGCCAACTCACTGACGTAGTTGCGATACTGGTCGCCGTCCATCATCTTGATGCGACTAGGTGCCAGTTCCATACCGCCATACACGCGGACATTAATTTTGGTCGCCATGCTGTGACCGCGCTTAGTAGTGATGATGACCACACCGTTCGCACCCTTGGCACCGTAGAGGGCTGTACCATTCTTCAGGATCTGAATGCTTTCCACGTTCTCGGGATCCAGACCAGCAAGGATATTGTTGTAGAATCCTTCATGGAGACTGGTACGATCCTCTTCAAGATCCACCATATTGCCATCAATGATGAACAGGGGCTGCGTAGAGGCCTTCAAAGAGTTGATGCCTCGGATATTGAAGAATGCGCCTTGTCCGGGGAGGGCACTGCGACTCGTGGAGTGGATGTCAGCAGCTAAAAGGTTCTGCATATCGGTTTCTACGCTTATAGAACTGGTTTCATCCAGTAGTATACCTTTTTGCGAGAGAATAGATGTCCCGTCAGTATAGTAGCTGCGGAACTGGCTTCCAATCAGGCGGGCATCTTGTCCGCTGGAACCTTTAATGGCCATCTGCAGGATGTTATACTCTGGAGCATTGACGACCAAAGCATGACAGAACTCAGGCACTTCTAGACTGTAGGTTCCGTCTTCCTCTGTCAGTACAGAGTATTGGGGTAACTGTAAAGCCTGAATACGTACACCAGCCATGGGTTCTCCTGTAGCATCATCGATGATTCTACCAGAGACCGCTTTCATGGGATATACCTTTTGCGGCTTCTTCGCCAGTCTTCGTTTGGCCAAGGCAGCACTGTCTGCTTCTAGAGTCTCTTGGCTAACAGGCTCTTGTGCTGCGAGGGGCACCATGCTTCCGCTTGTGGCGATAAAAAGGAATACGCCCAAGCGGATGGCTTGTTGTTTGATGTTTATATAGAATCTCATACTTGTAAATTCAGAAGGTTAAAAGATTCGGTTAATCGCCTAGATCCTGTGACGTCGTCTTGGGTCGCAGAATGATGCGGTCAATAGAGAACTCGGGCTGATAACCCTGATTTCTCGCATTCGTATTGATTTTCTGTGACTGGATGGCGATGGTCGGATAAGTTTTGGACAGGTTGCGGTATGAATAGGGGAAGGTGACAGTATTTGTCATCCAAATGGTATCCACTTTCTGTCCGTCGTACTCAAACTTCTCACTCCATTTGTTGGTGTTGTTGTTTTCCTTGAGATCCTCTATTAGGTAGACGATATCGCAGGTCAATTTGTTCTTTTTGACCAAATCGGGATACTCTTCAGGATCCAATTCGTTGCTGGAACGATAGAAATCTGGGACAAGTACGATGCCCACTTCGTATTCTACGTTGCTGAGAATCTGACGATCGGCACCGTCGGTATTGTCTCTAAGTTTAAATACAGCCTTCGGTAAGAAAGCATCACTCTGGGTTGAGAAGGTGAGGAATTTGTTCTTACTGACCTTGCCATACTTGAGAGCCAGTGGATTCACTTCGTTGTTAAAACTTTCTTCTGAGATATCAGCGTTGTAAGCACGCTTCTTGTTTTCTGCCTCTTTCACTTCGGCGGTGGTGAGGTTGCAACGAATGTTTTGGAAAATTGCAAAGCGTTCAGCCTTCACTTCTACGTTCATGGCGGCATAGGTCTCCCTAAAATTCCAGTTGTTGACAGGTACAATGGCGCCGTTACTGAGTTTGATGGGTTGCTGGTTGTCAAAGAGTAGGCGGTTCACTCCAGGTGTACCATCTTGATCAATGGCGAAAGAGTCGAGGCGTGTGTTTCCTAATTTCTTGAAATCCTTCTCAAGGAACTTATCCAGCGTCCAGTAGTCCAAACCCGCCGACTTCTCACGCTGTTGGCGGACGTTGAACACCAGCGGTGAAATGAGATCCATGCTAATGGCAGCCTCCTTCAAGGTGTCTTTGACGACCAGAATCATGCTGTTCTTGGCACTGTTATTATCCAGTTGCAGGGCATCTTCCTTAGTCTTGTCGAAGTAGCGATCGGCATAGTTATACCAGTCGCCCATTTTTGTGACAGCTGCCTCCCAGGCCGCATCAGTCGGAAGTACCATACACCAGATACTGTCTTCTGCTTCAAGGTTGCAGTTGATACCTTTGTGGGGCATGGCCCATTCTACTGAGCGTGGCTCGTATGAATAGGCATAGAGCATGTTGTAGCGCGTGTAGATACTATCCACATAAATTGGTTCGCCTGTTTCTCTGTCAGAGCCAGCAACGGCACTGCGATCGGCATCGAAATATAGCGTATCATGCTCGTTGAACCACTTGAGGATGTGAGAATACTCCTTGTTGGCACGGATGTACTCATAAATATTGTAAGCAAACGGAATCTGTTGACCTACGACGTGAAGTACACCGTTCTTGGCGCTTATATTGGGCGTGAGGAGAGATACATCCTTGAAGGTCTTGGCCTCGCGGTCGAACTCAGCTTTCTTATTGTTGAGCATGATGACGCGTTCTGCCTTTCCCTTGGGATTCGTTCCTGTGGCTACATAGCGGTTCTTAGCAATGTGGTTACCCGTGAGACGTAAGAACACGTCGTAAGGGCTTTCCTGCAACAAGGTCTCGTATTCTGTTACATCGGCAGCAGTGAGAGCATCGTTGTTGGGCGCAAAGACGGTGAGGACAACATTACCATCGAGGACATCTTTGAAGTAGTAGTCCTTCATTGGGTGCTTTTCGTCCTTGAAGACAGGCGTCTTGGCTGCGAGGGCGGCAAAATTTGATAGGGTTGGGTCAGTGCTGATGAGTTCCCACAACGTCTGTGTTGCAGCGCCGCTTTGATCGCCTCCTTCAGGTATGTCGAAGTGATCATCGGTGCACGCGGAGATGGTCATCGCCAAAGCGATGCCCAAGACTCCTGTGCGGATGATATTTATAAATTTATGTTGTATCATAGTTTGAACGTTTTTAGAAGGTTACCAAATGTCTTCGGGTTCAACGGGGTTGTCATAGACATCTTTAGAGACGAATTCAAAGTAATCCATGAAGAACTGTGACTCGATGTCGTCGAGTACGTTCTTGAAGCGGATGTAGTAAGTCTTATCGGGATCCAAATCCTTACTGACCATGATGCGTCGGGTGACGTGCTCACACTGGATACCAAGGTCGGCAGTGTTGCTGGCTCCGCAGTGGAAGTATTTGGGACCCTTCATAAAGCCTCTTGCACGCAGGTTCTTGGAAATCTTATCTTGGTCTTCCATGCTCAGATTAGCCTCCTTCTTATATTCGTCGCTTGAAGCGTAGCCGAAATTAGAGTTGATATTGGTACCACCTCTGAAACGATGGTTAACAAAGCCAATACGAAGATCCATAGGAATACCGATGGCTGGAAGATAATTGATATTGTCGCCGAAATAGACTTGACACATACTACGGACTGATGAACCAGAGCTAACGCCGAAGCGAATCTCGTAGTGACCTTTCTTCGGTACAGGTGGTAACTTCATGGTAAACTCGTACTTACCGATGATGTTAAATTCATCCATTTGGTAGTTACTCCAACCTCGACCGTAGGCACCGAAGTAGTAGAATTCTGTTCCGTCACGAATCTCAACGAGGTTGTCAACATAGCGGTACTTGTCTGTGATAGGCACTGCTCTTGTGAAAGTCGCACCATATGAGTAGTATGACATTGGACGACGAATGTCGTTGTTGATGAACTCGGGGAACATGGCAGCCATATCAATGCGGATGCGCTCGCCAGCGAGACGGTTCTGCGTGTTCTCCGTATAGGCCAACACGCGTTGGATAGGATAGATACAGCTGTTAATGAGATTCTGGTGGTAAGCTCCGCCAGGCGTCTCGAACATAATCTTATTACCTACGTTCTCATCTTCATAGAGATGGTGAGCAGAGCCAATAGCTTTGAATTGACCACTTTCGTGGTAGTCGTTATTCTTTGTCACCTTTTCATCGCTGAAGTCTCCGCGTCCGTTGCGGAGGATGGGGAAACGATTGAGGTATATACCGGCATTGCCATCTTCACGTTCAGTATCTTCCTTGACACTCTCAGCGCTTTGGAAAATTTTCAGGAGACGGCGCTTACCCATAGTCGTGAAGTATTCGTACACGGGCACCGTATAGTTCTTCTTGTTGGTGGCAAAGTAGTAGCCGTTTTCGTTATAGTGGATGACTAACTTGTCCGGTGATAGTTTCTCGGGAAGGATGTGATAGGTGACAAACTGATTGACGATGTTGTCCTCGTTCTTGTAATCAGTGTTGTCCTGTGCATTGGAATAAAGACCCTTAGCGGTTAGATATTGTTTGATATCATTCACGTTAATCTGATCATAGGTCTTGTTGATGCCAATAGAGGCCAACTCGGTCTCCCACAACTCGTCAGGCTCAGCAAAAATGGTGAAACCGTACTTGCGGTGTTCGGGCATGGTGCCCGGCTGGTCGGGCTCTGTCGGATGGTTTTTGAGATCTTGTATCTGCCCCGTGAGATAGAGGTTCTCCCAAACATCGTCCTGCGTCTTGCTGAGGGTATCTTCCAAGCCGCAGGCTAGAATCAACTTAGCCATCACGATGAAGCCCTTCTTGTTCTCTGCAATCATCTGGCGGAAGAGGTCGGTCATGGTGTCATTACTGGGGGCAATAACGCCATGAACACGGTGTACACGTCCATTGATGGTTAGCACGTCGCGGTTCTTCAGGTCAATGAGGGAGGTTCCATTGATGAAGATAGAGTCCGTTTGGTCAATCGAGGTCTTGTAAAGCTTGCGGTTGTAGAGGTTGGGCAGGGGGAACTCGTCTTTGTCGTTCTTAGACTCAATTTCGCCCATTTCTAAAATGAGGTTGCTGGAGCTGCCGTCCAAGATGCTGTTCAAGACGATCACCTTTCGGATGGAGTCCAAGGTCTCCTGAGATTGAAAACCGTCCCAAGAAGCCTCAGTGATGATGCCTTTGGCCTTCAGAGAGTCGAGATAATCATAGATGGCCTTATTATCCGGTGCGAAGCAAGTATATTTGCCACGTGCGGAAAGGAACTGAGCCACGGAAGATGACGACTGTGAGCTGACAGACACATGCTTCAACAACTCCACATACTCCGTGAATTCTGAGGCGACCTCACCTTCCTCCAAATAGGAGAGGATGGTGTGCTCCGTCTGTGTGAATCGAGCCGAAGTGTCAATCTCTTCGGTGCAGGACACTGTCAAGCAAGCCATGACAACGCCTGCCAGCATCCAATGGATTCTTTGGAAATGTGATATATATTTCATAGTGGTGTAATTTTATTCAATTTTTTCGTCGAAAGCGTTACTAAGGCAGTCCTTTCTCGCGGTTCCAAGATGGATTCTGCGGGAATTGGTATTTGTTAGCGCTGATTTCTCTGTAGTAAATGGGGCTATAGAGACCATAGCGATTTTTCATTCGGCTAACGAGGTTGCTCTTATATTGTGCATAAGAACCTTTGGCCAAATAGTTGTTGACCATGTCTTTGACACCTTGTGCACCATCTGTATATTGCGGCTCACGTGGGTCGGGGTTACTGCCGCCGCCTACACGTTCAGCCCAGCGTACGAGGTCAAACCAGCGCTTGCCTTCACCCATGAACTCGATGAGGCGCTCCTTCATGACGAGGTCGATACACTTCTCCTTCGTGTTATCCGAGGTCTTGGACAACCCTGATGCACTCTCCTGATCTAACATCGAACGCTTTTGGATGGCATCAACAATCGCCTTACACTTATCCAGATTGCCGAGTACTGCGTGTGCTTCAGCCATCATAAGCATGACATCGGTCATGCGATAGATAATCCAGTTGCAATAGTTGGTTTCTTCTACGCCGAAACGGATGTCGGTGTATAAGGTTCCATTTGACCTGTCAAAGTCGCTATCCAACCATTTCGTGACGAGGAACAAGCCACCCTTATTGTTACTGTTCGTTTCACGTGAGGTCGTGTACATGTACTGCTCATCTTGGCAACTATACCATACACGGCAGTCTTTGTCCTTGAGGTCTCCCAATGCGTTCTTGATTGCTTGCTCACTGGCCGCGAGCGTGAACTTCTTGTCGGCATTATAGCCCCAGAAACTTTTGACGAAACCGTTAGAACGATCATCTGTTCGACTGTGCTGAAGCTCAAATATGCTTTCCTCGCTGTTCTGAGTTTGGAAGATATTGGCGTAACTTTCCACTTCAATGTAAGAACTATTGGAATTGTAGTCAATAAGCAAATCCTCATTCTGAATTAGAAGGGCATTGCTGAGGCCACTACCAAAGTCCAACTTCTTATTCACGCGTCTTCCAGTGTTTTCATTCGTACTTGCGGTGATTTGCTCGTTTTGCTTCGCTAAGGCATCCAATGATTTCTGGCCGTAGTAAATGACACTATCGGCATCAGAATTGACATCTGTTGCAGCAAAACCGCGACCTTCGCGCAATGCACTACGCCAAAGATACATGTCAGCCAATAGCGCATAAATGGCTGTGTTGGTCATAAGTCCTTTCGTATCGTTCATTGAAGGGAAACGGCTCTTTCCTTGACCTGCCACTTGCCGCACATCTGCAATCAACGTATTCAAGACATCCATCTGGAGCGTTGGGCCGAAGATGCGTACGTCTTCATCAGAACTGATGACATCGAAAGTGAAGGGGATGTCTTTGAAAGAGCGGAGAAGATAGAAATAGTTCAAGGCACGCAACGCTACCATTTCGGCCCGCATTTGCTCCCATTCGGTAGGAGTGAACTGTGGGTCACGCTCAAGGACAAGGTCGCCGTGACTCAAAACCTTATTACAGAAGTTGATGGTTGTATAGACACCAGCCCAATCATAGAAGGTCATGGTGGAGTCAGGGTTGGCCATCATCGCTTCCTCGTATTTACTGCTTTCTGGGTTATCAGGGTTGTATAAGTATGCGTCAGAACGGATGTCTCCCCATGCCACGAAGTTGGAGAGCGTGGAGATCATCTGTTTGTAAGCACCATATCGGACACCTTCCAGGTCATTCTTGTCTTCCCAGAAGTTCTCTTCTACTACGCGGTCTTGCGGGTAGAGCGTCAAGAAGTCGGTGCAGGAAATCATACTGATTCCGAACAGTCCCAATAGGACGGTTTTGGATATAATATTGAATCTTTTCATATCGCAATGTGTTTAGAATCCCAAATTGATACTGCCGGTGAATGAGAGGGGACGTGGAGTCCTGTTGCCGTCAATGGCAATCTTGGACCAACCGCTGGGTGCCACCTCAGGATCGGTACCCGTGTATTTGCTCCAAACGAAGAGATTGTTCGCAGAGGCATAGAGCTTGAGGTTGCGAACGCCCCACTTCTTGAGGATTTTCGGGTCAAGGTCATAGCTTAACTGCACATATTGGAGACGGAGGTAGTCTCCGTTCTCGACGTAGCGGTCGTTAGGCAGTGCATTCCAACTAGCGTAGTCGGCTGCGCTGAGGGCTCGGGGAATCTCGGTAATATCACCGTTCTTACGCCAACGCCATGTGGTGGCGAAACTCTGGTTGTTGTTGTCGCGCATAGATTCTGCACTCTGACGGGCTGTGTTGACAATCTTGCAGCCCACACGGAAGTTGAAACTGGTGTTGAGTTGAAGACGGTCCCATTTCAGCGTGAAGCCGAAACCACCGTTGCAAATGGGGTTGGAGTTGCCGAGATAAACCACGTCTAGTCGGTCAATCTGTCCATCGTGGTTTACATCCTCATAGATAACGTCACCACCTTGGAACTCCTTCCTGTTAGATCTGTTGTAGCAGTAGTACATGTGGAGGGGATCACCCTTTTGATCTGTCAGCATATTACCATCTGGATCATAAGCGATAGGGCAGGACGCATCTTCTCCACGGCGTGCTGCAGCTGCTGCAGTGTTGATGGGATTACCGTCCTTGTCATAACCAGTACCGGTACCCCAAGCAATGTGCTTGTCCTGGGCTTCACGCCAACTGACTCCGTTTTCGTCAACTTCGGCGTAACCATACTTGTAGATAGAATTCTGAGTGTAGCCACAATGCTCGTAGTCATAGCGATAGACGCCCTTGAACCTCAGACCGTAAATGGAACCGAAAGCGTTGCCGACTTGAACGCGGCGGAGCTCGTCGTATGCCATGTTGGCGGGTTCATAGTTCTCATCGGGATTCAGACCTTCGAGTACTAAGGGATCCATCTCCTCAATTTCGTTGATGTTTTGTGCAATGTTTCCACGAACCTTCATCTGGAACTTGCCCACTTTGGCGAACCAACCAGTAGAACCATTGAGGTCCCAACCTTTATTGCGCATGACACCGGCATTGACCTTGGCCAGATTTGAGAAACCATTCGCAGAAGCAATACGCTGGTTGTGCATAATCAGGTCAGACACCTTGTGGTCATAAAGGTCGAGTTCGAAGGTAACGAGGTCTTGGAAAAGGCCGAGGTTGAAACCTAGGTTCATCTTGCGTGTCTTCTCCCAACGGATGGAACTGAGTGAGAGGTTCTCTGGAACGATGATGGTGTGTCCATTATAACGGCCAGATTGGGCATACTTATTGTATTGGCTGAAACCGCCACCGCCAGAGTTACCGGTAATACCCCATGTGGGACGGATAGAGAGCATACTCAACCAACTCTTTGACCACTTCATCCATGGCTCGTCAATGATGTTCCAACGGGCACCGATGAAGGGGAAGGCACCAAACTTGCTGCCAGTACCGAAGGCTGTAGAACCATCCCAACGGATACTGAAGTCGAGGTTATATATACTCTTATAGGAACCGTGCGCGCGCACATAGAAACTGGTCTCACGCCACTCGTTGTTGCTGGCACCGGCGCCTTGTAGCAATGCCACAACCGTGGGATCCGTGATGCCGTTAGGTACGTTCCACAAGTCCGTGCTGAGGTTGCTCGACTGACCAGTCTTCATTTCCCACTGTCCGAGAATGCTGGCTGTCCAGTCCTCGTTGTTGATGTGTGGATAAAAAGCCAGGTTGTGACGTGTAGTGAACTCCAAACTCTTGTACTCGGAGTTACCGACATTGTTACGTTGGTTGTTGATTTTACCCTTACCATGGTTCCAGTTGGAGTCGCCACCATAGCGCCAATCCATGTTGCGGAGTTCGGCGGGAAGATACTTGTCATTAGAGGTGTTATAAACATTCAACTGGACATCGCCCATGTAGTTCAACTGTGTGTGGTCGTTGTCTTTGCCCAAAAGCTTGTACTCCAAAGCAAACTGCGGCGTGAGGTTGTATTGCTTCTCCAAATTCTGACCGCCATAAGCGTAAGCTACGGGATTACCATTGAGGAACATGTCATAGAGGTTGTAACTGGTGTAGTTACGGTTCTCCGTATCGTTCTTCACTGGGTTTAGAGGCAACATGTTGAAGTAGTTTCCCGTGGGCTCATATGAAAGCACACCATTATTGGTGACGGCACGCAACTCATCGATACTCATGTTAGGCATGGCTTTGTAAGCACGTGCCAGAATATCGTTCGGATTGTTCTTGTGGTTGTTGGTGAATGTCAAACTGATGTTGGACGTGAACTTGATGCGGTCACTGACGTAGTAGTCCAATGCTGTCTGCGTTGTGAAGCGATCCAAGTTCTGTGCAATAATGGAGCCGGACGACTTGTCGTAACCGGCAGAAACACGGAATGTCGCTTTTTCTCCACCACCAGAGAGTGTAACATACCACTTGTGCTCCTTTCCGAACTGACGGACAGCGTCAATCCAATCGGTGTTGTTGCTGTAGTGACCGTAGATGTTGGTGAGGTTCTGGTTGTAATCCAGCTCTGGCATACTCGTAGCAATCTGCTGAGGGTTGAAATATGCTTCCTTCAGCATCATGGTGTAGCCGTCGCCATCCAACATCTTATAGCCGTCTGGCTGCCATGTTCCGTTGAATTTGTAGGAGAAGGTGACGTTGGTCTTGCCTTTCTGACCGCGGCGCAACTTGATCTCAATGACACCGTTAGAGCCCTTGGCACCCCACTTTGCCGTGGATGCGTCCTTGAGGACCTCGATGCTCTGGATGTCTTCTGGGTTGACGTTCAGTAGCGTGGAGAACTGCTCTTCGTTGTCAAGGTCGCCGAAGTCAATGTCCTTGGTGGCATCCTCGGGGAGCTCGAAAATGTGGTCGTTAACGACAATCAGCGGCTGGGCATTACCATTGATGGTTGTGGTACCGCGCAGACGCATGGTGGTACCAGAACCAAGGTTACCGGAGTTTTGGACGATATCGAGACCGGCAATCTGTCCTTGCAAAGCCTGGTCAACGGATTCGAAGGCCATACCTTCCATCTCGTCCATATTAAAGGTCTGTGTAGCTCCAGCCAACTCGCGGACAGGAATGTTCAGACCACCACTCTGCTGCATCTTCTTAGCTGTCTTGACGAACTCTACCATCGTCTTGGTGTTGTCCTGCATCTTGACCTTGAAGACGGTCTGTGTACCAATCTTCTGTGACCAGGGCTTTAGGCCCATGAAGGTGATGTAGAGTGTGTTGTTGGGATCCTTGATAGGCATGGTGAAGTTACCATTCATGTCGGTCACGGCAGCGCTGACAATACGATTGTTCTTATCGCGCTCTACAACATTGGCGCCAGGAACAACATCGAAATCGTCAGATACGGTACCCGAGATGCGTCGTTGCTGTGCGCTGACAGTGGTCGCCGTGAAGCAGATAATCCAAAGGAGGATCAGTTTTATTATCTTATTCATGACGTTTCATTTTTTTGAGTGAACTGGCGTTAGGGATAGCAAATCTCTTGAGGTATTTTTTGCAAGCGGAAGGGGTCGCCCAGTCGCTGTCATGGCGTCCACCCACTAAGGCCTTGTGGTTCAGAACACCGTCAATTTGGTGAACCACGGCAAAGCTGGAACGTTGAAGTACCACGTTATTGAGGGTCTTCTGGCCAGTGGGCGTTTGTGGATTTCCGGACAAGTTTCCTGATGGGTCTTTGATACAAGTCATATCACGTGTCATGATGTTGCGGAGATTACCAGTGATTGAACGTTTGGGACCACCTACGTTGTCCTTAACCTTGAGCACTGTTTGGCCGCCTTCGGTTTCACGGTCAATGATGACCTTGATGAATACACCATTCTCGGAGTCATAACTGGAGGTCTGGTGCTCGGCCTCAGGAACAATGCTTTTGTCCTCAAAAACACTACCATCAACGAAGTGGCAACGGATAAAATTGCTCAAATAGGTAATCTTTGTTTGCAGACGTAGAGAGTCAGCACCATTGAGGACACGCTTACGATCATCCTCTTGAGCAGCCGGGTCGAGCTCACCTTCATCGGGATCAACGGGCAGACTCAGATAGTCAGCGCGGATGTCATCCCATGTGGGAAGGCCGTTGGCCTCAGCTTCTGCGATGGCGGCATCAGTAGGAACAAATACGGAATAGTTATAGTTACTCAAGAAGGAGACATTGAAGTCGATGGCACCTGATGCCTGACCTTCCCACATGTAAAGCTTGCTTGTATTGACGTTTGACGGGAAGCAAGCTTTGATGATATCGCTGTTACCTTGGAAGTCTGTGAGATCAAAGAAAGCTTTGCAGTCTGTTCCGAACTCATTTGTGATGGTGCGATAGATACTTCTGCTGGCTGGAATGATGGGGGAGTCGTCCAAGATGAGGGTGTGACCATTGGCCATTAGGCGGGTATTGTCTTCCGTGATGTTCACGTCAACAGTACCACGTGCGCCGCCGGTCATGCCTTCACGCTCGTTTTCCAACTGAAAACCGCCTTGTACCTTGGTGACTGTATATTGTTTGACAGGATCCGTTTCCGTGGCGTTGAATACTTTGGAGACCTTGACAGCAGAGCCATTTTTGGTTAGGTAGTACTCGTCGGGAGATGCTGTGATAGCTTGGCCGTCCTCATGCACGATGGTATGACTTTCCAGGATGTCTCTCAGTCGGTTAAGCACCTCCTGTTTTTCAAGTTGGTCTGTACGGTAGGGAGTAGCAGTAATCTGTCCCCAGGTCGCTGGATCTGAAGGGTCTGCACCATAGGGATAGAGCACGCGACCAGTTTGCAACGGCATACTACCCGTTGCTTTGGGAAGAAGCTCGAATCTGATGACACGAGCATGCTGGCTGGTGAAACTAATGGGGTCATAGTAGCGAGTCAGCGCTTCGTCGCTTGGCATGAAGAAGGTGAACCATGAACGCATAGCCATTAGGTATGCAAAATAATTCATGTGCATTTCGTCCTTATTCAAGTCGGTACCATTGTTGATGGCCCATTTCATAATTTTGTTTGTAGTGCTGATATTGGCAGGACCTACGACAGAGATATAGGAAGCGGGACCATATACCTTATTCATAATATATACGGCACCATTATTGGCGAGGATGCACTCGTCAATCTCTTTGACATCATCTGGCGTAAACATCTCTTCTTGTGAGCGGAAGTCGCGCAGAGTCTGAATTTTGCTTGGAACGGCACCCACAAAAGAGGGGAACATGATGACGTTCAGTAACTCAGCCAGGGTTCCGAGGGGGATGTAGTCGATTTTCTTGTAGAGTGCATCGAAATCACCTTCGGGTACGACAGCTTCGGGATCGGGCGCATAGGTTTCGATGAGGTCCCATCCGCCACCACCTTTGGAGAAATATTCCATCATGGTTTTGTCATTGGGGACAAACATGGAAGCCATATCCTTGCGGGGCTCATCAATGAAGTAGTATTCATTCCATCCCGGATCATAACGCAGAGCAACTTCTTCGCCAAAATCCTTTCCATCAGGAGTGGTCTTTTGTGCTTTTCCATCTTCGCCCTTCAAAGCAAAGAATTTCTTGGTATATACTTTTCCAGTGAACCCCGTTAGCCTAGCATAGGCTTCTGTGAGCTCGTCGTTCGGCATCGGGTAGGAATAACGTTCTAACATGTGACTGAAAATGTTGGTCTTTCCGTTGGTGCGGATGACTTCAGCCATGTTGTTCAATGGCTTCAACACCTTGTCCACTACGTTGAGGTAACCGTTTTCTGCCACGCCGTCTTTCTCAACGATACGTGAGTTATAAATGTGTACATCACCTGTGGAACGCTTGGCACCCATGAACTTCTCGAAATCGTCATCGGTGATGCCGATCTCGGTTCGTCCCATGTGCTCACGCGTAAAATGGAGCATCATATTGCGGGTAGCATCAGTGACAAGATAAATGCCCTTGCCGTTACCGCCTCTTGCTTCCGTGCTGTAGGGCGTCCAATAACAGGTGTCATCAGGATTGTAGCTGTACGGAACCTGATCTGCGGGCAGGAAAGTCACAGAATCAATGACATCCACATCGGTGTAACGGCGCATGTACTGTCCTGGTAAAGGTGCAGCGGTGCCGTCGCCATCTTCTGCGGAGAGGTTTTCCATCACAATGGCATTGTTTAGCATACTCGTATGGATGAGCAGCTTCTTCTGTGATGGGGATAGCTTGTCGTAGCTAGTGGCGTTATGCCACGGATTGGTTTCGGGCAGGGCTGCATTGGCCTGGTAGAATTGATTCCATGCCTCGTCGGGGGCCGCAAAGACGGTTTTGGAACCCGTCTTGCTGAGAACGTCCTTGAGGTTGCGAACGCCTTCTGGGTTCACTGCCTTGTCTTCCAAGAGCTTGAGGTAGTTGGTGAAATTACCATTTTTCTCCAACAAAGAGTAGATGTTCTCAGAGAGCCAGTCGGGTTTATCATCGTCTAGCTTGTACTCATCTACGCAAGCCCACACAAGACCACAGAATGCCATCATGCACAAAGCGCGTGATGCATGCCTGCCGAATGTGTAAAATCGGTCTTTCATACACATTGAATTTGAGATTATTAATTGATATTGCGATCTAAGAATAGTTAGCTCATTTTTCACCCTAAAAGGGTGTTCGCAGCGCCTTTTCGTCGCTACTAAGCGCCAAAATTAAGGCTTTTTTGTTTTAGGTGTACCATTTACATCCAATTATTCCCCTTTAATTAACGTTATTTAAGAAATGAACTTCTAACAATGTTAACTCGATGCCCATCATAACAAAAGGGCCGCTGTGGTTGGCGGCCCTTGCGAATTGAGGATGTGATAAAGGGATGTATTAGTTGTTCGGGAAGGCTTTAAGGAGTCGCTTAAGCTCCTTAGATGTGATGGCAATGACTGTGCCATGGCGCGGAGTAAAAGCGCCTTCTGTCTTGGTGTCCTGCACCTGCTTAAACGTTTTTAGGTCATTACTTTTGCAGAACTGATAGTGCCCGCTTGTATAACAGTCGTACATCAAAACCCATGTCCCATCATGGAGACGGAAAACTCCAGATCCTTCTACTTGTTTGTTAGTATCTTGGCACCATCCGGGTTGCAGCTCCCAGGTGAGGCCATTGTAGAAGTCTTTAGCTATAAACTGCTTGATGCCCTTCTGCTGAGCACCTTCTGTCTTGAAGAAAATATGTAGCAGTCCCTCGTCATCTTGAACGATGTCAGTGTCAATGCTGGCGCTTTTCATGTCAAAGAGTAGCTGCGGCTCGCCTTCAAGATCGCTGAAGTCCTTGTTGGCATATGCCCAATAAACGCGATCATAAGGACATGAACCGTCATCGGTAAGGATGGAGAAATAGACGATGTATTTGCCTGTACGTTTATCGTAGATTGTCTGTGGCGCCCAAACACGTGTGACGTGCTCAAACATAGTCCCTTTGTAGCGTTCAGGGAAGTGAACAGTGTGAGATTGCCAGTTTACGAGGTTCTTTGATCGCATCAGTACCATGCCTCGATTGCTGCTCCATCCAAGGCTGCTTTTCATGTCCGTGACGACCATATAAAACCAACCACATTTACCACGCAAAATGTGAGGGTCGCGTACGCAACCGGTGCGGGCAATGTCTGCAGAGGCAATGATGGGCTTGCCGTTGTTCAGCGGAGTGTAGTTCCATCCATCCTCGGAAATAGCATAGCAAATCTGTTCATGTTCAGGAGCATTGCCTGTAAAATAGGTGAAAAGATAAGCCGATGTCTTTGTTTTTGCATTGAGCGATGTGGCTGCGATGACTGTCAACGCAAGCCAAAGTGTGTGACGAAGTGTTCTCATTGTTTGCGAATTTAGTTAGAATTTGTCATTGAATTTCAAAAGTGTCAATAGTTAGTGGAACGATGCCCTCGTTCTCGACTTCTATAGTTTCTCCAAAGTCGATGTCTTCAAGTGTTCCAATGGTGTCAAGGGAGATGCTGTCTCTACGCCAATCGTCATAGCCGCTACACTCACTGTCGGCTCGTGTTTGGGAATCTGCAGGTGGCGCAAACTGGACACAGTATTTTTCTAAATCGGGGTCTTGTAGAACTTTGGCAATGAACTTCCCGAAGATTGGTAGCGCAGTGCGACTTCCCTGCCCAAGCTCGCCCGTGCGGAAATGAATACAGCGGTATTCGCCGCCGACCCACCCGCCGGCTACTAGGCGGGGCGTAACCCCTACGAACCACGCATCTGAATGATTGTTGGATGTGCCGGTTTTGCCGCCGAACTGTGTCTTGTTCAAAACGGGGTTGATGTATTGCCATAAGGCCGCAGATGTCCCGCCGGGCTCTGTTAGACCTCCCCTTAGCATCTGCTGCATGAGGTAGGCAGTACGGTATGTGATAACTTGCTTCTGTACGTTCTTTTCCTCAAAAATGATAGCCCCGTCCCGATCGATTATTTTTGTGATGAGAATAGGCGCGCTATAACGACCGTCATTGATGACGGTGCAGTACGCGTTTACCAAATCTTCGAGTTTAACATCGCTGGCCCCAAGACTGAGAGCAGGCACTTCTTCGAGTTTTGATTTGATGCCCATGGAGTGGGCCGTCTTGGCGATGTTATGAATGCCTACTTCCATGGCCAACTTGACAGCGATGCTATTGGTACTCTGCGCGAAAGCACGCTTGAGCGTCATGTTCTCTTCTGAGAAGTAACCGTTGGCGTTGTGTGGAGCCCATGTGCCTTGTTTGCCTTTGCTATTATGGTCATACGAGACATAGCTGTCCATACGGCGGTCGCAAGGTTTGTAGTTCCGGTTCATGGCTTCTGTGTAGACGAAGAGCTTGAAGGTGGAACCAGGCTGTCGTAGGGCTGTCACTTTATCGTATTTCCATGAGTTGAAATCTATATCGCCTACCCATGCCTTAACCTCGCGGGTCTGCGGCTCAATGGCGATGAAACCGCAGTGAAGGAAACTTACCATGTAGCGGATGGAGTCCATTGTAGAGAGCTCACGGACTTCTGGTCCATCGTAGGTGAAGACCTTTACAGGGTGGGGGAGATTCATGTAGTAATCTATGCTGTCTGAGTCATGCGGAAAACGTTGACGGAGATGCTTGTAACGTTCTGTCTTTTGTGCGATTCTATCGATGAAATGGGGTATTTCTTGATGATGAACATCCTGCCAGGGACTCATCCCGCGCCAATGCTCATCGAAGCGCTTCTGGAGGATTCTCATCTGTTCGAGAACGGCGGCTTCTGCATAACGTTGCATCCTTGAATCAACAGTGGTGTAGATTTTCAAACCATCAGCGTATAGGTCGAGCCTTGTATGGTCATAACCGCGTATATCCCCATTCATGCAAAGGCTATCTACGTAGTCCTGAAGCTGGTTGCGGAAATAGGGCGCAATGCCTTCTTCGCTGTTTTCAATATGTGCTTCTTTGCAGATGATGGGAATCGCCAGAAAGCTGTCGAGTTGCGCCTTGGTTGTCATCGTATTGTTAATGAGAAGGCCTCCCTGATGATAGAGATTTTGTAGTACAATATTGCGACGGGCGATAGCATTTTCTGGATGTCGTCGAGGGTTGTAGTAGCTGGTGGCCTTTAAAAGCCCGACAAGTGTCGCTGCCTGTTCATAGGTGAGTTCTGCAGGGGTGGTTCCGAAGTAAGTACGGGCTGCGGTTTTGATGCCAAAACTATTAGAACCAAAATCCACGGTGTTGAGGTACATCGTTAGGATTTCTTCTTTCGTGAAAACCACCTCTAATTTGAATGCAACAATCCATTCCTTGGCTTTCATCACGAGAATCTTCACACCCGGTATGTGTCCTAGTAGGCCTGTGCTATATTGTGTGCGTACGCGGAACAAATTTTTTGCAAGTTGTTGTGTGATGGTGCTCGCTCCGCGTGCACGTCCATGTGCCATATCTTTCAGTGCGGCGAAAAGACCTGCAATATCAACTCCGTGGTGACGATAAAAACGTTCGTCCTCAGTGGCAATGAGTGTCCGGATGAGAATTGGACTGATTTCCTCGTAAGTGACAGGTGTGCGATTTTCGCTAAAGAAGCGCCCCATTAGTACACTGTCGGATGTATAGACTTCACTGGCTTCCTTGGTGATTGGATCTTTAATTTGTTTGATGCTTGGAGATCTTCCAAAGAGCCATAAGAGGTTGATATCTACGGCAATCAGGACCAATGCAAACGCCACGATGCATGTAAACATCCACGCCATGATACGTTTATACCATGGTCCATCATAAATCATATGGAGGATATGCTTTACATTCATAGGTCTATCCATTGGATTTCTTTGTCGTGTTTAAACCATGTCATTTGTTTTTTTGCATATACACGCGTGTTCTTTTTGATTCTTTCAACCGCAAACGGAAGCTCCCAGCGCCCGTCGAGAACTTGGAATAGTTCTTTATATCCCACAGTGTTGAGGGCATTCTCATGACGGTAGGGTAACATGCGACGAGCCTCGTCTAAGAACCCGTTTTCCATCATTTGATCCACGCGCAGATTAATGCGTTCAAAGAGGTTGGCGCGTTCGCGACGTAGTCCTATTTTTTGAATATGAAACGGACGTTTTTTTTGTGTGGCGGTGCGAAAACTTGTGAATGGTTTGCCCGTCTGGTAGCAGATTTCCAGTGCATGCACGATGCGCTTGGCGTTTTTGAGGTCCACCTGCGCGTAATAGGCTGGATCTAAAAGGCGTAGTTCTGCCTTGAGAGTTTCTAATCCTTCTGTAGCGAGGCGATGGCGCAATAGTGCTCGTGTATCGTCTTCCACAGTCGGGATGTCGTCAATGCCATTGCAAACAGCATCGATATACATCATTGAACCTCCGCTCATTACAAGCGTGTCGTGTGTCTGGAAGAGTTGCTTGGTAAGTACCATCACTTCAGATTCGAATCGTGCTGCACTATAGTAATCAGTGATATCTAATGTGCCGACGAAATAGTGCTTAATGCGCGCCAGTTGGGTAAGGGTTGGTGCGGCGGTGCCTATGGGCAGGTCTCGATAAAGTTGCCGACTATCAGCGTTGATGATAGGGCTGCCAACACGCTCCGCATATTCCAATGCATACTCGGTTTTACCGACTGCTGTGGGGCCCAGAATGACAACGAGCGTTTTCATGTGCGTCTCAACCTTCAGTGAAATCGAAGCCTTCGAGGTCGATTTCTTCGATGTCGAACAATTCATCGTCTGTCGGTTCTATCTCATCATCTTCGGCTACTGAAACGGAGGCTAAAATACCGGTGGAACCGTTGTTTTTTGTTGGATAGGGAGCCTCTTCTGGCTTGCTGATTTCAAGAGCAGGAGCCAAGCCATGGCGGCGTTTACAGAGGGGCTCGTCGATGTGTTTACCGTATGCAATGTGTGTGATTTCCATGAGGAGACCACGGTTTCTGTCTGCGTCAAAGATATATTGAAGGCGTTGTCCTTCATCATCCAAGAAATCTCCTAGTTCCACTTCGTCCATCGTGTCATCCTCGTAGCTGCGCTCGGGAATGGTGTGATCCCGATGCCATCGTTCATCACAGATATAAAAAATGGACGGCTTGTGCTCGCCCCATTCACAAGTACGACGGATAAGACGATGCAAATCCGCAAAGGTTGCATCGGACTCGATTTGGAGTTCAAAGGCAAAGTCCTCGACTTCAGGGCTGACGGCAGTGATGGTGTAGAGCATAACTTTTTGTTTTCGGAAAGCCCTCAGAAACTATTACAATCAATGAACAAAACCTCGCTTCTTGGTGTCGTCGATGAAGTCTAGAATATATCTGATTTCATCGGTCATTGGCAATTCTTTCTGAATCGTCTCAATCGCTTCTGCGAGTGCCATGCCACCTTGATAAATAATGCGATAAGCTTCATGAATGGTGTTGATGGTTTCGCGCTCAAAATTGCGGCGACGTAATCCTACGATATTGAGACCGTAATATTGGGCGGGGTTGTGGGCACAGATGGTGTACGGGAGAATACTTTGTGAGGCTCCTGTGCCGCCACCGACCATTGTATATCCGCCAATTCGGCAGAATTGGTGAATTAATACGCAGGCTGAAAGAATGGCATGGTCGTCCACAATCACTTCGCCTGCAAGCTTTGTGCAGTTTCCGATAATTACATCGTTGCCAACGAATGTGTCGTGTGCTACATGGCATCCTTCCATCAGTAGGTTCCCTGATCCGACGACGGTCTTGCCCTTGGAAGCGGTACCACGGTTGATAGTAACGTTTTCGCGAATCTTGTTGTTGTCGCCTATGATGGCCAGCGAGTCTTCGCCAACGAACTTCAGATCCTGAGGCGTGCCGCTGATAACGCAACCTGGATGGAAAATGTTTCCATTGCCAATGCGTGCACCATATAGAATGGTGACGTTGTTCATAAGTACGTTGTTATCACCAATCTCTACGTTTCTGTCAATGTAGCAGAATGGGCCAATTTCCACGTTTTTGCCAATCTTGGCTTCGGGGTGGATATATGCGAGAGGACTTATCATTTCGATAAAGGTTATGAATAATTCGACTCAATTTAAGCGTTCTTAATGACTTGTGCGACGAGGTCTGCTTCTGCAACGATGTTTTCGCCTACGAAGACATAACCGTGCATTTGGGCGATGCTGTGGCGGAAGGGCGCTGTGAAGCGAGCTTTGAAGAGGAGAGTGTCGCCGGGAACTACTTTCTGTGTAAATTTGACGTTGTCAATACGCAAGAAATATGTACTGTAGTTCTCAGGATCTTCGAGGTTGTTAAGGACTAACAGACCACCTGTTTGCGCGAGGGCTTCTACCAGTAATACGCCTGGCATGACGGGCTCGTCGGGAAAATGTCCTTGGAAGAATGGCTCGTTTCCGGAGACGTTCTTGACGGCGACGATACTATTGGCATCCATCTCGATGGCTTTATCTACGAGGAGCATCGGATAGCGATGGGGTAGTAACTGTTTGATGCGTTTGATGTCCATGATGGGCATCTTGTTGGGATCGTAGAAGGGTGCTTGTATCTTATGAGTACGAATCTCTTTGCGCATCAGACGCGCAAACTTATTGTTGATGGTGTGTCCTGGCCGGGTGGCGATGATGCGACCTTTGATTGGTTTGCCAATGAGTGCCATGTCGCCAATGATATCGAGGAGTTTGTGGCGGGCGGGCTCGTTCTCCCATTGCAGGGGACGTGTTTGGAGGTATCCCAGTTCGGTGGCGTCATGGTAGTCGGCGCCAATGCGGTCTGCGAGTTCGTTCAGCTCCTCCTGTGTCTTCTGATTCTCGTAAATTACAATGGCATTATCAAGGTCACCGCCTTTGATGAGCCCTGCCTCTAACATCATCTCTACCTCACGGACAAAGCAGAATGTGCGGGCCGGGGCTATCTCGGCTTCAAAATTGGCCATGTCATCCAAGGTGGCGAACTGACTGCTCAGCACCTTCGACTTAAAGGCAATCATAGCCGTGATGCTAAACTGCTCATCTGGAAGGATGGTGATTACAGATCCTGTTTGTTCGTCACGCACCTCAATTTTCTTATGGACGATATAGTAATCCTTAGGCGCATTCTGCTCCACGACGCCAACATTGCGAATGTTTTGTACGTAGATTTCAGCAGAACCATCAAGGATTGGCACTTCGGGGCCATTGACTTGAATAAGACAGTTGTCGACTCCCAGTGCATAGAGCGCTGCGAGGGCGTGTTCCACCGTACTGCAACGGACATCGCCCTTGGCTAGGACGGTGCCGCGTGTTGTCTCTACGACATTCTCGGCGATGGCGTCAATGATTGGTTCCTTGGGGAGGTCGATGCGTTGGATCTTGTAACCGTGGTTTTCGGGGGCGGGATTGAAGGTAACGACGAGGTTAAGCCCCGTGTGAAGGCCTTTTCCATGTAGCGTAAAACTACCGCCTAAGGTGTTTTGCTTTAACACAATATCTGGAATTTCAAGTTATCTTTTTTCTTTTTCTGCTTTCAAAATCTCCACCTCTTTTTGGAGTTGGCGTAGCTGGATGGCCATGTCGGGCAAACTCTTGAGCGCGATATAAGAACGTGAGCAAGCCTTCGCATCGTAGGCTGGATAGCCCATGATGGTCTGCCCTGGCTTACGGATGCTGCCGGTAACACCAGCCTGTGCGGCAGCAATTGTGCGGTCTGGTATCGTGAGGTGCCCTGCAACGCCTACCTGTCCTGTCATGATACACCACTCGCCAAGGATGGAGGATCCTGCAATACCTACCTGCCCACAAAGAATTGTGTGGGCGCCGATTTCGGAGTTGTGGCCAATCTGAACGAGGTTGTCAATTTTCACGTCCTGGCAAATATGTGTGATGCCCATGACAGCGCGATCGATACAACTGTTTGCTCCGATTTCAACATCATCATCAATGACAACGATGCCGATTTGTGGAATCTTTTCGTTGTGGCCGTCGTTGGGTTGGAACCCGAAACCGTCGGCACCGATTACAGCACCTGCATGAATGATACAGCGATTCCCAATGACGCTGTCGTAGTAAATGGTCACATTCGGGTAGAGAATGCAGTCGCTACCTATTTTAACACCGGTGCCAACGGTGCAATGGGCATAAATCTGCACGTTGTCGCCCACCACGGCATTGTCCTCGATGACAACAAATGGTCCGATATATACGTTTTGACCAATCTTGGCACTCTCGGCGATGCAGGCTTTCGGGTCGATGCCGGTACGTTTGGGCTTCATGCTTTCAACGAGCCCCATCAAACGAGCTACCGCTAAACGCGGGTCGTCCACTCGTACGAGAGTGGCTTTAACGGGTTGTGCCGGCTGAAATGAGGTTGGTACCAATACGACGGACGAACGTGTTTGATAAACGTAGGGCTCAAACTTCGGGTCGTAATAAAAGGAAAGTGCTCCTTCGATGCCCTCTTCAATCTTGGCGAATGTATTGACAATCACTGATGCGTTTCCTTCCACGGTCCCGTGGAGGTATTCGGCAATCTGTAATGCGGTGAAATCCATGTCGTTTGTTAACGTTCTTTTATTATTGCGGGGCAAAGGTACATTATTTATTGGACAAATGCTAATTTTTGTAAAGAAAAATAGCCTTCAGAGGTTCTTTTTAGGTAAAAATGACCATTTTTGTATGTTGTATATCCCGTTAGGCATTATTTGTTGAGCGCCTTCGAACGGAATAGACGGCAAAACCGTGTATTAATTTCTTGTGGAGGCGTAATGCCTTTGTTTCGGATGTGAGCCATCTTCCTAAATAGTTGATACTCTTGCTGCTATATTCAAACCGCGTGCGTCGGTGAATCTCGCTCGCCATCTCGCTGACGCTCAGCCATTGTGTACTGCCATCATCTATGATCGTCGGTTCGTAGACTTCCATGAAACGGTTTACTTCTGGACGTAGGTTTGCAAAGCGTGCATTGTGTGCTTCAATCAGTCGTATTTCATCCAATGTGAAATAGCTACGATGTAAATGGCGGTAAAGCTCCTGATGTGCTTGACTGTAGAGTGCTGCGTACGGCATGTCGCTTTGTGTGTCGATGTACTGCCCGTCGTTGATTTCCGCTGCGATGAATCGACGACTGCTACTGGGGTTGTTGAGAATATCGCCTACGCTGGTTGTGGCAATGAATGATGCCACGCGCGGCAGATCGACAAGAGCTGTTCCATAGGGGCGACGTCCTTTGAAACTGCTTCTCAGTAGGATCCCTTTGAGAAATTCTTGTTGGATTCTTTCGCTAATTTGATAAAAATCGTTTAAGTTGATGAGCAGGCTGGTTGTCAGCATACGCTCCATTTCCTGCTTGTTGGAGAAATCCACGAGCTCGCGATAACCTATTCTCCTTAATTTTGGTGGGAGAATAAGCTGCCCGAATGTGCTCTTTCCGCATCCTTGTGGACCAATGAGCAGTGGCACGATGGCATTGTCGTGCATCTGATTGAATCCTGCCCATTGTGCTACCATTCCGAGAAACCACGTGTGAAACCAATCGCGCCAGTGTGGGTTGTCGCTGGGGACGCGGTCGGCGAGCGCGCCGATATAATCTGTTTTCCCGTCCCATTCCATGCTAACTTCATTGAGGTAGGCGCGGGCAGCGTTGTAGCTTCTAACACGCGTTGAACCAAGGAAACGTTTGATGTCACGGTCGTAAACCTCGATGCCGTTTTCCATAGCTTCTTGGATCATCGTGTTCATGATGCGCGTGTCTAATGGCGTAAAGTCGAATGAGCTCGAATGATTCGGCCGGTATTCCACGCCATTAGCGAGCTCGTTAAAGCGTAGGTCATAACGCTCGTTCAGGAATGCTTGTAGTTCCATGGTCAGTTCCTGCATGCTGCGACGTGTTGGCGGATTCTTGCGAGGCTGTGAGAGATAGGCACTTTCAATGATGGTGTGTCCGTGCTCTTCAGTGTCGATATGGTTACGGATCCAACGTTTGCTTTGTTCGAAAGTTTCGTATATTGGAATGCCGAGTTTTGCGCAGTTTTGTGCAATGATAGCAAGCTGCTCCTCGTAGCTCAATGTCTCCTCGTTGTTGCTTAACACCTCTGCATCGCTGTCGGCTTGTCCTTCTATGGCTTCGCGCATTTGTCGCACTGCAAGAGCAAATTGCATACTGTAGCGTCTTCTTTTGTCTGCGCCTGGCTTGATAGCGTTTCGTGCATATTCTTGCGCGCGCTCCTCAGCGACAAGCAGTTCGCCTGCAAGCTCATTGCTGTCTATGGTGATTGGGGCTGCCTGTGGGGCATGGTATGCTTCTGGATCCCAAGTCAACCGGAACATGTCGTGTGGCGTAGCCTGTTTATTACGTAGAGGCTGCCCAAGGAATGTGGCATACACCTTCGCGCTCATCTCATAAAGATGCCTATGGAAGATATTTATTAGGGATACTTCGCTGGGTAACGTGCCGTCAGTGAGTGTGCCGCGTACCATAATCTTTACACTACGACCGCTGGCGCCAACGAACGCGGCCAGCGTCGTTGGCCATGCTGCTGCGCGGCGCTTGACGTCATTGGCTTCATTGGCGTTATTCAGATTCTGTACCTCGAGAAGTACAACACCGTTATATGATGTGGTAAAACGTCCGTTGGGCTTCTTGAGTGAGTCTAAGCCTGGACAGATACGTGGCAAGTCTTCGATGAGGTGCCAATGAGAGGACGGTAGAAGCGTAGGGAGTTCCTCCCGAAGTGCTTCTACCGTCTCTTTCAACCTTGCATCATCCCTGATGCGAGCCATTAACGGCTCCATACCCAATGAGCTGACACGCTCTCTCTTACTCCTTATCGTCTTATTATAGAGGGTGACGTTCATAACCCTTACTCTTTTCTGTTGCAAAGGTATGAGTTTTTTTTGATCCCACCAAATAAAATGTTCAAAAAATGCGCGAAATAAGGTAAAATATTAGAACTTTGTTTGTATTTTCGTGATATATTGTTTATTTCAACACCTAAATTAAGATAAAGTCCACCCAGTTAAATATTTAAATATTAAGATAATAACCTATTTTAGGTGGACAGTTGTTAATATTTTCATTTACTCTTCAATTTTTTGATTCAAAATTGTCTTAGGAAATATGGTCGTTTTTCCCGAGAATTCTGGTTTGTTTACCAGGGAAAAACAAAAATCCTCCGGAAGCGTGGTTGTATGCTTCCGGAGGATGAAACGTATGCTTACTGGTCTTAAAGTCCTTTTTCGTGTAGGATTTTGGCCATTTGTTGTTGTACTTCCTGAGCCTTGTGCGCGGCTACTTCGGCGAAACGTTCGCTTGTATCGGCGTAGATGATAGCGCGGGAACTATTGACAATGAGGCCGCAGTGGTCGTTCCATCCGTATTTGCAGACCTCTTCAAGGCTACCTCCTTGGGCACCGATGCCAGGGACAAGTAGGAAATGATCCGGGGCAAGACGGCGGATATTAGCAAAGGCGCTGCCTTGTGTGGCGCCTACGACGTACATGAGAAGACCCTCTCCTTGTTGCACTCCATTAGGGTGGGGGACTATTGTCGTGTTAGCTACATTTTGTGCAAGATAGTTCTTGACCCATTCTTGGCTGCGCAGAATCACGCGCTCAAACAGCTGCATGGATTCCTCTGTTTGTTCGTTTCCCTCTTTCGCGGGAGAGATGACATGGAGGGTCTGGAAGTCATGACTACCTTTGTTGCTGGTCAACGCCAGAAGGATGACCCATTTGCCTTCGTAACCAAGGAAGGGTGTTACAGAGTCTTCGCCCATGTATGGGGCGACAGTTACTGCATCGACGTCAATCTCTTCAAAGAATGTGCGGGCGTAAAGGGCGCTGGTATTGCCAATATCGCCACGTTTGGCATCAGCAATAATAAATTGGTCTGGGTAATTCTCGCGGATATACTTCACGGTTTTCTCAAAGGCAATCCATCCTTTTACGCCGTGTGCCTCATAGAAAGCTAGGTTCGGCTTGAAGGCGATGCAGTAAGGTGCCGTGGCATCGATGATGGCCTTGTTGAACTCAAAGATGGCATCGAAACCCTCTTCGGCTTTTTCCTTCTCGATGAGGAACTGTGGCACCTTTTTCAGGTCGGTGTCCAATCCTACACACAGGAAGCTTTGCTTCCGCTTGATATTCTCAAATAGTTGTTCTCTTGTCATAATTTATAAATCATTGATGAAGAGATTAAAGGGCTGATTCCTTCAATCTCTCTGCGTTCTCTGCAACGATGAGGCGATCGATACATTCTTGAATATCGCCATCCATGAATGCCGCGAGGTTGTAGATGGTGTAGCCAATGCGGTGATCGGTGATGCGCCCTTGCGGATAGTTGTAGGTGCGGATCTTAGCGGAACGGTCACCCGTACTGACCATCGTCTTACGGCGACTGGCGATGTCATCGATATACTTTTGGTGCTCCTTATCATATATAAATGTACGCAAGCGCGCGAGCGCGCGTTCCTTATTCTTAGGTTGGTCGCGTGTTTCAGTACATTCAATGAGGATTTCCTCAGTCTCACCGGTGACGGGGTTCGTCCACATATATCTGGCGCGCACGCCCGATTCTACCTTGTTCACGTTCTGTCCACCCGCGCCCTGGCTTCGGAAGGTATCCCACTTGATGGCACCCTCGTTGATTTCCACATCGAACTCCTCGGCCTCAGGCAATACTGCGACGGTGGCTGCGCTGGTATGTACGCGTCCTTGTGTCTCCGTGGCAGGCACGCGTTGGACGCGATGTACGCCGCTTTCATATTTCAATGTGCCGTACACTTTTTCGCCTGTGACGCTGAAAATGATTTCTTTATATCCGCCAGCTGCGCCTTCCGTGAAACTACTGATGGCAATTTTCCAGCCTTTCGTCTCACAGTATTTGGAGTACATGCGGAAGAGGTCGCCAGCGAAGAGGGCGGCCTCATCGCCACCAGTTCCGCCGCGAATCTCCATGATGACATTCTTGTCATCTTCGGGATCGGCGGGGATGAGTAGCAGTTTGATGTCTTCTTCCAGTTGTGGAATACGTTCCTGCGCCGCATTGAGCTCCTCGCGTGCCATTTCCTTGATATCGGGATCGTCTTCGCTGGCGAGCATTTCCTTAGCCTCTTCAATTGTGGTAAGGGCCTGCACATATTCGCGGCGTTTCTTGACGATGGCACCCAGGTCTTTGTATTCCTTCGTTAGCTTGACATAGCGCCGTTGGTCAGCGATGACTGCGGGGTCGGTAATGAGCGTTCCTACTTCCTCGTAGCGGCTCACTAAACCTTCAAGTCTGTCTAACAGTTCGTTGTTTTCTATAGCCATATCATGTTTTTTAATTTGCGTGCAAAGGTAAATACTTTCTGCCAATCGGCAAAACAAAACGTCATAATCGCATGCAATAACCTGAAAAAACTGCACCAAACCGGTAAATACATGATGGGAACCGTCAAAGAAATACGAAATCGGCCTCGCCTAATAGCGGGGCCGATTCCGTATTCTGGTAGGAACGATCGGGCTCGAACCGATGACCTCTTCAATGTGACTGAAGCGCTCTGAACCAACTGAGCTACGCTCCTATCCTCTGTTTTGCGGCTGCAAAGGTACTGCTTTCTTTCGAAACAGCCAACGAAAACCGCAAATAATTTCGAATTGACGTGAATATTAGTCTTATTTATCCGTCAATAGTTGAACTCTCCAAACTCGCTGCGGATGGTTAGGCTCTTCGGTCCTTCTTCGATGTGCCCGATGACTTGAGCATCAATGTTGAAGTTCTTGCTGATGGCAATGACTTTCTCAGCATCCTCGGGACTGACATAGACTTCCAGACGATGGCCGCAGTTGAAGACCTTGTACATCTCGCTCCAGTCAGCACCACTTTCCTCGACGATGATGCGGAAGAGGGGCGGGACAGGGAACATGTTGTCCTTGATGACGCGGCAGTTCTCACCTACGAAATGCAACACTTTTGTCTGGGCACCACCCGTGCAATGCACCATACCGTGAATACGTGGGCGCAGCTCATCTAGCAGCCGACGAACGACTGGGGCGTAGGTGCGGGTCGGGGATAATACAAGTTTTCCTATATTGGCACCGGCGGCACCCATATCGGTTAATTTGTATTTACCGCTATAAACCAACTCTTCAGGAACCGCTTTGTCGTAGGTCTCGGGATATTTCTCGGCAATGTATTTACTGAAGACGTCGTGGCGTGCGGACGTAAGGCCGTTGCTGCCCATGCCGCCGTTATATTCCTTTTCATACGTGGCCTGCCCGAAACTGGCCAAGCCTACGATGACATCACCCGGACGGATGTTGGCGTTGTTGATGACATCGCTGCGCTTCATGCGACAAGTGACGGTGCTATCAACGATGATTGTGCGGACCAGATCGCCTACGTCTGCAGTCTCGCCGCCCGTTCCGTAGATGCCAATGCCCATCTCACGCAACTCCGCCATCAGCTCATCGGTGCCATTGATGATGGCAGAGATGACCTCGCCGGGGATGAGCATTTTGTTGCGTCCGATGGTGCTGCTGACGAGGATGTTGTCCACGGCACCTACGCAGAGCAGGTCATCAGTGTTCATGATGAGTGCGTCCTGTGCAATGCCTTTCCACACACTGAGATCGCCCGTCTCGCGCCAGTAGGCGTATGCCAGGCTGGATTTGGTGCCGGCGCCGTCGGCGTGCATGATATTACAGTACTCCGGATCGCCGCCGAGGATGTCTGGGATAATCTTACAGAAGGCCTGAGGGAAGATACCTTTATCAATGTTCTTGATAGCGGCGTGTACGTCCTCTTTGGCGGCAGAGACGCCGCGGGCCATATAACGTTGCTTGCTGTCCATTAGAATTCTACTGTGGGTGCCTTCTCAGCTCCAGCTTCCGCTGCAAATGGGGATTTCTTCTCGAAGCCGAAGATCATGGCCCAGATATTATTGGGGAAGCGGCGGACGCTGACGTTGTACGTCTGAACGGCTTCGTTGTAGATGCGGCGTGCTTCAGCGATGCGGTTCTCCGTGCCTTCCAACTGAGCCTGCAGTTCACTGAACTGTTCATTGGCCTTCAAGTCGGGATAGTTCTCAGAGATGGCGAGCAGGCGACCGAGGGCCTGACTCACTTCGCCTTGTGCGGCCTGATATTCTGCCAGCTTCTCGGGCGTGAGCTCGTCGGCATTGAGTGTGATTTGTGTGGCTCTGCTGCGTGCTGCAACGACCGCCTCTAATGTCTCACTCTCGTGAGCGGCATAGCCTTTGACCGTGCTGACGAGGTTCGGGATAAGGTCTGCGCGACGTTGATACTGCGTCTGGACGTCTGCCCACTTCTGTTCCACGGTTTCTTCCTGCTCAACGAGCTTGTTGTAGGTGCAACTGGTGAAAGTCATTGTTGCCAGGATGGCTACCAAAATTGATTTCAATGTCTTCATAATTGTATGGTTTTGTTGATTATTGATTGCTTATGGGGCTCATGGGGCCAATGGGGCTTATGGGACATTGGTCTATTAGAACCTGCCTCCGGCACCGCCACCTCCAAAGGAGCCGCCTCCGAAGTGGCCACCGAAATGGCCTCCGCTGAATCCTCCACCGCCATGGAAGAATGTGCTGCCCAGGATACCGCCGGCTGCTGCCGCGCCACCATTGTGATGCATATCTTCATCCCAATGTATCTCTTTGGTGAAATGACAATGTGTACAGCGGTAGGTGTCGTGGTGGGTACGTTTGCCTAATAGATGGTTGGTTGTTGTGCGTCGGCTGATGCGCTTCATCTTATACTGATGACAGCTGGGGCAGTAGCTCTTCTTGCGCCGATCAAAGAGGATGGCCAGGAGAATGATCAGTATGCCGAGAACTGACAAGAGGCTGAAGACAAAGTTGGAGATGGAATCCCCGATATGATCGAAATCCGAGGGACCCACGAGCGAGTCGTCACCATCGACATATTTCGTGATGGCACGTACGGCGTTGAGCATCGCCTCGTCCCAGTCTCCTTCACGCAGAGCCGGTAGCATCTGACGGTTCTCGATGCGTTTGCAGATGGCATCGGGGAGGGTGCCTTCAAGTCCACGGCCTGTGAGTATATAGTAGGCACGGTCGCCAGTGGAAAGTAGGATGATGAGTCCGGTGTTCTGCTCTTTCGAGCCGATGCCGTACTTACGTCCCAGCGCCATGCAGAAGTTATAAGCGTCGCCTCCCTCAACGTGCTCCACCACGGCGAGTACCGTCTGCACGCCATGCGCTGTCTCCATTTGTCCCAGCCAAAGGTTGAGGCTGTCCACCGCCGTCTGTGACAGGATGCCGTCAGGATTGCTGACATACTGCGTCTTGTCCTCTAGGTAGGGGATGGGCAGGTTGTCTGGCGTGTAGGTGGCGGCCATGGAGATGGTCGCTATGAGGATGAATATGTAGAATACTATTTTTCTCATACTGGTCATTTTCCCCTTGATGGTGATCATCGGGAAATAGTAACCCAATCGCACTATATTTTTATTTTTCGGCATTCCAGAATTCCCAACTGGCAATGGCTTGTCGGTGTAACATCTCGAGCCCGTTCTTGACCGTGGCTCCGAAGCGTCGTCCTTCGCGCATGAACGCTGTCACCTCGGGATTATAGACCAAATCGTATAGGAGGTGGCGGGGTGAGAGGGCTGCATAGGCGATGGTTGGTGCGTTGTCAACCTTGGGGTACATGCCTAAAGGCGTGCAGTTGACAATGACCGTGTAGTCTGCGAGATCCGCCGGTGTCAGCTCGGAGTAGGTGAGATAAGCCGCCGGCGAACCGTCGGGAACTGTCATGGGGCGCTTGCGGGTCACATAGCGCCATTCCAGTCCGAGCTTCTCCAACCCGCGACAGATGGCCTTGGAAGCACCACCGGTGCCAAGGACAAGGGCACGTCGATGGTGAGGCTTCAATAGTGGCCGGATACTGTCTGTGAAACCGATGATGTCGGAGTTGTATCCTTTGAGGACGGGACGGCCGGATGATCGGTCTATTCTGATGACATTCACGGCCCCGATGGCGCGTGCTTCATCCGAAAGCTCGTCCAGATAAGGGATGACAGCTTGTTTGTAGGGTATCGTGACATTGAGCCCGCGCAGGTTGGGGTGTTCGTCCAGCAGCTGCGGTAGTGTCTCAATGTTGGGGAGTTCGAAGTTCAGGTACTCTGCGTCGATGCCCTCCCGCTCGAATTTCTCCGTGAAGAATGCGCGGGAAAAGCTGTGTCCAAGGGGATAGCCCAGAAGACCATATGTATTTGTATTCATCTTGGCAATCATTGGCCTTGTAAGTGATAGTGCTCCCAAACGGCACGTAGCTGACGGTCGTTGAGATTTTCGCAACCGTTATTGACGCTGTATAGGGAGGTCGTCTGGCTGGCGCTGTTGACGGCGGCGATGAAATCGTAGTCGCTGCGCGGGCAGACGTGGATAGGCGTGTGGGCGAGGCGTGCCATGGCGTTGAACCAGATGTCGTCTGCCGTGGGACATAGCGTACTGAATGTTGCTTCCTGAAACACTTCCTCGGGCAGACATCCTGCTGGATAGAACACACCGCCGAACCCTTCAAAAAAGAGGTCGCTGTCATCTGTTGGCTCTGGAATAGCTGCGCAATAAGGCCACTGCCGGATTCCTTGTGGAATGCCTTGCGCATCGCGCGTCAGTTTCATGACCATATTGGCGATGATAGCTCGTGGCGCTTGCTCGTGTGCCGTCAGCAATGCTTCCAGAAAGTCGTGCGGATAAAAGACATCGTCGTCAATCGTGACGATATGCGCATTGGGGAATTCCTGGAGGGCGGGTAGCAGCTTTTTATAAGAACGGATATCGCGTGTGGGCAATACCTGCAGGCCCCGTGCTACCTGACGTTGCAGCGTGAGGGGTAGGGGACGTGTGTCCTGCTCGTCGCGCCACAGCACGATGCCGTTCGGTTTCACCGTTCCCTGCATGATGCTTTCGATGGTCAAGGCCACTTCGTAGAGACGTTGACCATAAGTGGTGAGGGAAACGATGACTGGCGCCTTGGCTTCCTCGCGCATCTCTTCCACGCCTGGTTCCTCGCTGTGGAGGGCAGATGCCAAAAGCCGCTCGCGGCGTTGGCCCAGAAGGACCTTCGCTGCGGTGGCTTCTACGATGGCGGGCGTGATGCACGCCTGCAGGTAGGCTGTGAGTTTGCGCTTGAGAAAGCGTTTGAACATCGCGTTACTTGTTGGCGAGCCAGCTGGTGACATTCTTCTCGATACGTGCTGCGACATCCGCTTCGGTGGCAGCTTCCTCGAATTTCTCACCTACGATGTGCTCGTAGAGCTCAATGTAGCGGTCGCTGATGCTGTTGACGAATTCGTCGGTCAATTCCGGCATCACGTCACCCGGACGGTTCATGAAGTTATGGTCAATGAGCCATTGGCGCACAAACTCCTTGGAGAGTTGGCGTTGCGCTTCGCCTTTCTCGAACTTCTCCTCATAGCCGTCGGCGTAGAAGTAGCGGCTGCTGTCAGGTGTGTGGATCTCATCGATGAGGATCACCTTGCCGTCACGCTTGCCGAACTCATATTTCGTATCCACGAGGATGAGGCCTTTCTTGGCAGCAATCTCTGTGCCGCGCTGGAAGAGGGCGCGGGTATAACGCTCCATCACTTCGTAGTCCTCTGCGCTGACGATGCCCTGTGCAATAATCTCTTCTTTGGAGATGTTCTCGTCATGTCCCTCGTCAGCCTTTGTCGTCGGCGTGATGATGGGCTCTGGGAAGCGCTCGTTCTCGCGCATGCCATCAGGCAACTTAACGCCGCACAGCTCGCGACAACCGTTCTTGTACTCACGCCATGCGGAGCCTGTCAGGTAACCGCGGATAATCATTTCCACGCGGAAACCTTCAGCCTTCAGGCCTACAGTCACCATGGGGTCCGGCGTGGCTAACTTCCAGTTAGGCACGATATCTGCCGTGGCGTCCAGGAAGCTGGCGGCAATTTGGTTCAGCACTTGACCCTTGAAGGGGATGCCCTTGGGCAGTACCACATCGAAGGCTGAGATGCGATCGGTGGCGACCATCACCATGATGTCGTCATTGATGTTATACACGTCGCGTACCTTGCCGTGATACACACTTTTCTGTCCAGGGAATTGGAATTCAGTCTTTGTGAGAGCTTTCATTGTTGTATTGTTAATGTTATTATGGGGCTTATGGGGCTAATGAGCCTCATGGGGCAAATGGGGCTCTTGAGCCTCTTTGGCCTCATGGGCGGCGTAGGCATTGACAATCCTTGTGACCAGTTTATGCCTCACGATATCTTTCTGATTCAGCTCAATGACGGCGATGCCCTCCACGTCTTTCAGGATATGGAGTGCTTCGATGAGTCCGCTTTTCTGTGGACGGGGCAGGTCGATTTGTGTCATGTCGCCCGTGATGATCATCTTGGTGTTCATGCCCATGCGGGTGAGGAACATCTTGATTTGTGCGGGAGTCGTGTTCTGCGCCTCGTCAAGGATTACGATGGCATCGTTCAGGGTACGGCCGCGCATGAAGGCGAGGGGCGCAATCTGTATCACGTTCTGCTCCATCATCTCGTTAAGCTTCTGCCGGGGTATCATGTCTTCGAGCGCATCGTAGAGCGGTTGCAGGTACGGGTCGATCTTGTCCTTCATGTCACCTGGCAGAAACCCGAGCTTCTCGCCGGCTTCCACGGCCGGCCTGGAGAGGATGAGTCGGCGCACCTCCTTGTTCTTCAATGCCCGCACAGCGAGTGCGATGCTCGTGTAGGTCTTACCGGAACCGGCAGGACCTATGGCAAAGAGCATGTCATGTGTCTCAAAGGCGTTCACCAGTCGCTGTTGGTTCTCGCTGCGTGCCGTGATGGGCTTGCCTGTGACACTGAACACGATGGCACCGCTGACGCCGTCGCGTTTCGTGCGTTCGCCGCGGATGATGTGGAGGATGTCCTCTTCGCTCAGTGTGTTGTATTTGACACAGTGCTGTTGCAGGCGTCCGATGCTTTCTTCCAGCGCACAAAGGTCTTCCTCGTCGCCCATTGCCTTGACGACGTTGCCACGTGCTACGATGCGCATTTTCGGATACAGCGCCTTGAGCATTTGCATGTTGGTGTTGTTTACACCATAAAAGATGACGGGGTCAGCTTCTTCGAGGATGAAGTGTTTTTCTGTCATTCGTTAACCTTTTTCGGGTGCAAAGATAGCGTTTTTCGACCGCAAATTTGCAAAGAGTGAAGGAAAAATGATGCATTGTTCAAAGATTTTATATATCTTTGTGCCCGAAATGATGAAAATGGACGTTTTACCCAAGCTTCCGAAGAAGTATTTCTTGATTGGAGTCGCCGCCATCGTGGTGGTGTTGTTTATCGTGCGCTTATGTTTTCCGGAGGTGAATAAGCCCGCGGCAGAAATGGCCCAAGAAGCCAATGAGGCCCATGAGACCAATGAGCCCAATGGGGCCAATGAGTCTTTAGAACCTGATTCCGCTTTGGCTATTCATCCTCACCGTACCTCTTCGGGTCTGCTGGCGGTCAATCCTTTGCCGCAGTTGGATTTCAGTCGTCGCCACCGCATTCGTAGCGTGCCGTCCTATAAACAGTGCTTCCCCGATGTTCAGGATGTACAGTTCCCTGCCGCCCTTGCCAATGGCGTGCGTCCCGTGGAGGATCGTGCAGAGGCTGAACTGCGCAAGAAAGAGTTGCTTTACGTGGGCGCGAATCCTTATTATTGTATGGATGCTTCCATGAGTCGTAGCATCCCCTACCTGGTGCCCAAGGCCAGTCACCTCTTACAGCACATCGGCCGTCGTTTTCTCGACTCCCTCGCCGTCAAGCAGATACCGTTGCATACCATCATTGTGACCAGTGTCCTGCGTACCGAGGAGGATGTGCGCCGTCTGCGTCGCATCAACGGCAATGCTTCTGAGCAGAGTTGCCACCGTTTCGGCACCACTTTCGACATCTCTTACAACCGCTATCACACCGTTGCGCCGCCCGATGACCCCAACCGTCATGCTGTGCGCAACGACTCTCTGAAGTTTGTGCTCTCCGAGGTGCTTCGCGACATTCGCGAGGAAGGTCTTTGCTACATCAAGTATGAGGTGAAGCAAGGTTGCTTCCACGTTACTGTTCGCTAACTCGATTCGTTAATAGTTCTTAAATTCTGCACGTGGGCTTAAACTCATGTGCAGCGGGTGGGTCGTAGTACTGTGACAAGCAAATAAACAACAAAATCATATACACTATACCCATTATCATTTTTTCATCCCTACAATTATGAAAAAGTCATTATTTTTGATCGCGCTGGCCATGATGTCTTTCGCCAGCATTCACAACGCAAACGCACAAAACGATAATCAGCGGAACAACCGCATCGCAGAGTTCCGTGCCCGTCAGACAGAGCAGCTGATGCAGGATCTGAAACTCACGGCAGAGCAGAAGACCAAGTTTGAGGCTGTCTTCAAGAACTATCAGGACGAGCTGATGGCGCTTCGTCAGGACCGTCCGCAGGCCGCTTCTAACGATCAGGAGCTGACCGACGAGCAGGCTACAGCCCGTTTGCAGGAGGTCTTCCAGCGTCAGGCAGAACAGATTCAGCAGTCTCAGATGCGTCTGGATATCCAGAAGAAGTACTGCTCAGAGTTCTCCGCTTTCCTCACCCCTCAGCAGCTGTTAAGAGTTTTCGCGCCCCAGATGGGTCGTGGACGTAATGGACAGCAGCAGCGCGGCGGCCGTGGTGGTGGCTTTGGTGGCCCCGGCGGTGGCTTCGGTGGCGGTTTCGGTGGCCCCGGTGGTGGCTTCTAATCTCCGCTCAGCAACAAATTGCAAGGGACTGTGTCATTCATGTGGCACAGTCCCTTCCCTTTTGTTTCGCTTTTAATAGTTGGTTGCTGCGCTCAAAATCCATCAAAAATATGATTCAAAAATCCATCAAACTGGCTACTGAGAGATTTTATATATGATTTTCGAGTGATTTTGAGGAGCGGAGTGACGACCATAAAGGTTGATGCGCTGTTGCGATAATTCCCCTCTCGAGGAACCATTCATCGGTCGTCGATTATTTTTTGTAAATTTCATCGTGTTTTTTTTGCGTTTCAAACAAATTACTGTACCTTTGCGCCATATTCACTATTAAACCAACTAATTTATGAGAAAATTTTACGCTTTACTCGTTGCCTTGTTCACCTTAGTCGGTGTGACACAGGCACAAACAATTACGTTCGTCGCTGGCACAGACAAATATGAAAGCGATGCCGCAGGTGCACATTCTTTAACGAAAGATGGCGTGACAATAGCTGTCTCAAATGGTACGTTTGGCCGTACGGATAACTATCGCGTCTATAAAAACCAGACCTTGACAGTATCCTCTACCGTAGGCGATATTATCAAGATAGAGTTGACCTGTGCATCTTCGAATCCTGCCAGCAACTTTGAAACATTGGATGGTTTTGAGATCAATGGTGCCAATGGCACCTGGACTGGTTCTGCCACTTCTGTCTCCTTCAAGGCAGCAACTAATCAAGTTCGTGCAACTCAGATTGAGGTGACTGTTAAGAACTCTGACCCCAACTATGTTGCTGCTCCTAAGATTACGCCTGCAACCGGCATTTACTACGAAGCACAGGAGGTATCGATTGAAGTCGAGGAGGGAACAACCGTTTACTACACTGTTGATGGCACGGAGCCTACAGCTTCCAGCACGGCTTACACCGCTCCTTTCACCGTTTCTGCAACGACCACTGTCAAGGCCATTGCTGTAAAGGGTGAGAACAAGAGTGAGGTGGCTGTAAGCGAGATCACCATCTCTGAGCTGGAGGTGAGCACGATTGCTGAAGTCCTTGCAAAAGAACCGACCGCTACTGGTGCTAAGGTCTCCGGTACCGTTGTTGCCATTGCCAAGGACGGTTTGCTCCTGCAGGATGCAACAGGTTTCATATATGCCTACACCGAAGATGCACCGACCGCTGCTGTTGGTGATGTCTGCAACGTCTCCGGTCCTACAGCCCTCTATCCCGTTGATCAGAACTATGGCCGCATCCAGTTCAACAAGCCGCTCATTGAGAAGACCAGTACCACGACAGTCGAGTATCCCGAAGCTGAAGTGCTCGATGCCAATTCCTTCGATGCCCTCGTGGCTGCTCCCGAGGTGAAATTCGTGAAGGTAACCGGTACTGTGAACATCTCCAGTAGCTACTATAACCTCAAGATCTCCGGTGCAAAAAAGACCGGTTCCATCGTGGCTTCTCAGGAAATCCTCAATCAGCTGGAGAACAACATGACGGTAACTCTCACTGGCTACTATGTCTATTCCACGGGTTCCGTTTCTAACAATGTCTTCACGCCCAACTATGGTAACATCATTGTCACCAAGGCTGAAATACCTGAGATTACTTATGTGGAGTATAGCACCTTCGCCGCTGTGAAGGAGGCCGCTCCTGCCGATGAGGCTTCTGCTACTTATGCACAGCTCAACGTGACCGATGCGCTCGTGACCTTCGTGAAGAGCAAGAGTGTATATCTCTTCGATGGAACGGATGGTATTTTGATTTATGGCGATAACAAGAACATCAAGACTGGCGATAAGATCAATGGCACCATCAAGGGTAAGCTCTTCAAGCGCTATGGTAATACGCAGGTGGCTGTTACCAGCTACGACGTCACTGTTGCTTCTTCTGACAACGCTGTTGTTCCAACAGAAATCTCTGCTTCTCAGCTCAATGCCAATGGCGCTAAGTATGAGAATATGCTGATTACCGTCAAGGGTTTGGTTCCCAATGCAGAGGCTTGGGATAATAACAACATTGTCTTCGCTTATGAGGACGATGACACTGAGGAGAAGGGTACTATTGCCGTGCGTGACAACTTTAGTATGGGTACAGGTATGACCTTCGACAAGAACGCCGTTTACACCGTTACTGGTTTCGTGGCTCTCTATACCAAAGATGAAGCGACTACAATCCAGATTTATCCGCGTGAGAAAGCCGACATCGACAATGGCGTGAAGTACGTCTTTGTGGGCGAAGGTACGTTGGAGAATCCCTACACCGCAAAGGATATCCAGAACATGGATTCCGAGCATGCTTCCGAGGGCGTTTGGGTGAAGGCTTATATCGTCGGTTATATTGGCGGTAGCTCATACAACGCAACCAATGCCATCTTCAGTGCCACTGCTCCCGAGGGCAAGGAAGTGTACAATAGCAACCTCATCCTTGCCGACGCTGCAGATTGCACTAACTACGCTCAGGCAATCCCCGTCGCTCTGCCGGGTGGTAAGGTTGCTCGCACCGACCTCAACCTGAAGGATCATGCCGACAAGCTTGGCGTACAGGTATGGCTCAAGGGTAACGCTATCGCTTACATGGGTGCTCCAGGCCTGAAGGAAGTGGCTGAGTATAGCCTCGATGGTGTCACCATCATCTCTGGTGTTGGTTCTCTCAAAGCTGATGCAAAGAGTGCTGGTGCTATCTACAACCTCGCTGGTCAGCGTGTTACCAACACTACCAGACGTGGTATCTACATCATGAAGGATCGCAAGGTTCTCATCTCCAAGTAAGACAATCTATTAACTCACTCTATGGGGCTGTGTCAATCACTTGACACGGCCCCTTTTTATTGTGGTCGTCACTCCGTTCCTCAAGATCACTCAAAATACAGACCTATATTCTCTCAATAGCTAGTTTGATGGATTCTTGAATCATATTTTTGATAGATTTTGAGCGCAGCGACCTTCTATCTGATGCGAGCGTAGTACTGGTTTCTATTGTCGTCACTTTGTTCCTCAAAATCTCTCGAAAATCCAATAAAAATCTCTCAATGGTCAATTAGTTAACAAAAACCTCGCGCTTCGCGCTAAAAAACAATTGTTCAACTGCAACATCGAATGTAAGACAACTACGGAATATACGGATTATACGGCTCTGGTCCTGCAGTAATCAACATAGATGCTTGTAACGACACAAGTGGTAAAGGACACCGTAAATTCCGTACAATCCGTGGTTCAAAAAAAGACTCGTGGAAGAAAAATGTTTTTTAGCGCGAAGCGCGATGTTTTTGCTCTGATGCAGTCAGCGATTTGGAACAAACACATTGGTGACATGGGCGTTGTGCGAGAGCTCGCTCTCAGGCACAAACGTGCAAGGCGACAATGAGGACCGTAGGCCACAGACTGCAGCAGAGGGTTTTTGAGGTTTTTGTGAGAATCTAAACACAGGGTTTGGTAGATGCCACATGAAATTATCTCAATGGCCGGTATGACAGATTTTTTAATTATATTTTGATAGATTTTGAGCGCAGCGACCTTCTATCTGATGCGAGCGTAGTACCAGTTTCTATGGTCGTCACTCCGTTCCTCAAAATCTCTCGAAAATCCAACATAAAATCTCTCAATGGCCGGTATGACGGATTTTCGAATTATATTTTCTAATGATTTTGAGTCACATAGTGACGACCAAAACTTCCGTACAATCCGTATCGTCCGTGGTTGATTTTGGAAATTATTTTGACAGATTTTGAGCGCTGTGACTTGTACTGATATAGGTAGACACATTTTTGAACAATAAAATGTGTAATTATGATTAAAAGTCAAGGAAAGTACAGAGTTTACAGTGAAGAAGATCGTCTGTCTCTGTTGCGTGAGTTTAAGATGTCAGGTATGGGTAAGCATTCATTTTGTAAGCTTCATGGCATCAAGAGTACTTCAAGCCTAAGATATTGGGAAAGGAAGTACCAATCTGAAAAAGATTTATTACCTTTGCAGCCAGAACCCGAAGAAACGGATATGGCAAACCGAAGCAAGGAGAGTTTCAAGGACGAGAATGCGCAGCTTAAGAAGCGCATCCGTGAACTGGAGAAGGCGTTGGAATTCTCCCGTTTGGAGACATTGGCCCGCGACAAGATGATCGACAAGGCCGAGGAGTATTATGACATCCAGATCCGAAAAAAATCTGGGGCCAAGTAGCAATGGAGCTGGTCTTCGAGTGCTGCCTGAAGGTGGCACTCGTATGTCGGCTGTTTGGCCATTGTCGTCAGTCCTTCTACCAGTCGAAGGCTGACTTTGCAGCAGAGGCAGCAAGTGAGCGTGAAATCGTGAAGAATGTCCGGGCGATCCGTGAAGAGGATCCGCGCATAGGCTGCTATAAACTGTGGATTATGCTGATCGACCTTTTCGGACGTGACCATATGCCTGGACGTGACCGTTTCTTCGTCATCCTGCGCCGTCACGGTCTGATGCTTCCACCTCCGAAGCCTCGTCACACAACGAATTCGAATCACCGCTACCACAAGTGGAAGAACCTTATCAGGGACTTCATTCCTACTGCGGCCAACCAGTTGTGGGTGGCAGACATTACCTATATCGCACTCGACTGTGGAGGCGTGTGCTACCTGCATCTCATCACCGATGCATACTCGCACAAGATCGTTGGCTGGATGCTCGCAGACACATTGCGTGCAGCCATCACGATGGAGGCTCTCCGCCAAGCCATAGACCAGGCGGTTGCGATGTCCGGCAGTGAGGTGCTTACAGGCTTGATTCATCACTCCGACCGTGGCGTGCAGTATTGTTGCGATGAGTATGTTGCCATGCTCAGGGCACACGGCATCACCATCTCTATGACGGAGGATTACAAACCTACGGACAATGCTATTGCAGAGCGTGTTAACGGGATTATCAAGGTAAGTGCAGTCTATCCCAGAAGGCGTTTCAACAGCATCGAGCATGCAAAGAATGTCATCGGCAGATACATCCACTTCTACAACTATCACCGGCCTCACATGAGCATCGGCAACAAACCTCCTGCACTTGTACACATGGAGCAGGGAGAGCAGAAAAAGATGTGGAAAAACAAGATTTATCCGCCAAAAAGTGTCACAAATGAATAAAGAGTCGTATCTTTGCCGAGCCGAACGACAAGTCCGGGTGAAAGCGAATGGCAGCAACCCCGACAGTTTCGAAAACCAGAATACCCCATCAAGGGGCAATCAAGTTTGCCTAACGAGCAAGCCATGGCTCTCTGCAAGTCCAGCTTCTCTGAAGGAAAGTGTCAAGTAAAGCAGCACGGCTTTTTCGCTTGTGTCTATAGAATCAGTACGACCCTCTAACAAACCGTCTACTGTTTCAGTTAATGAGAAGAAAAAGTGTCTAGTGAGATCAGGAAAAGTTACTGTGACCCGGTCTCTGATAAAGCCAGCTACCTCGCTAAAAAAGCTGAGGCGCCTCGATTAATCGGTTGAGCTACCTCGATCGATCGATTGAGGCGCCTCAGCTTTTTGGGGCTGTTTTGAGAGGCTCATCGACGCTCCGGCATAAAATTTGTAAAATATTTTAATTTAAGCCCCATTTTTTTTCGCGTCTGAATGGTTTTTGCTATCTTTGCCCCGAATTATATTTTTTCACTGAAAACATATCAAAATCTAACTATAAAATCAAAAGAAATGAAAAAACGATTACTTAAAACCATGCTCCTGCTCTGCGCGCTCATAGTGGGAAGTAGTGCGTGGGCGCAAAGTGATGAGTCAGCGACATACACTAGCAATGTGACGCTCTCGACAACAGGCGGTACAAGTGCGAGTACCGCAAAAGTTAAATTGAGCTCTACTGGCACAGATTTTTCTGCAATTAAAGCAGGTACTAGCTCAAAATCAGGTGCTGTCAAGATAACAGTTCCATCAGGAGCAAAATATCTCCATTTGCATGTCGCTGGTTGGAAAGGTGAAAGTGTAACAGTATCTGTTACTCCTAATACTAATATATCTCCTAAAAGTATATCTTTAACTTCAGATGCAGGTATAAGTGGCTCAAGCACAACGTATACCCTAAGTACTCCAGCTAATGCTACGACAAATTATTATAAAGTCATTACATTTACGAATGCATTGACAGCTAATACTGATTTTACGTTTACGGCTACTAGTGGAAAACGTTTTGTTGTTTGGGGCGTAAACTCAGAAGAGGAAGCAACTGTCGTCACTCACACCCTCACATACTCGGCTACAAATGGTAGCATCAGTGGCTTGGTATATAACACATCAACAGCAGTAGCATCAGGTGCTTCTGTTGCAGAGGGTGATAAGGTGACCCTGACCGCAACCCCTGCTTCCGGCTATGCATTCACAGGTTGGACTGTCGAAGGAACAGGAGCTAGTTTGTCAAGTACGAGTACGAACCCCACCACCTTTACAATGGGTACGGCTAACGCAACTGTTACGGCCAACTTTGAGGCTTCATCAACCGTTGTTAATCCTACATTTACAGTTCCTGAAGGCACATATAACGAAGCACAGAGTGTTGAAATCAACTGCCCCACAGATGGTGCAACGATTTATTATACAACCGACGGCTCAGATCCCACAACTAGTAGCACAGAATACACGGGTGCTATCTCGGTAACACAAACAACAACAATCAAGGCATTTGCTGTAAAGGCAGGTATGACCAATAGCGGTATCGCTTCTGCCACCTATACCCTGAAATGTTTTACGCCTACAATTACCGTTCCAGCTGGCGTATTCCTTGATACGAAAGAAGTGACGATGACCTCTACAGATGGTGCCACCATTTATTATACTACTGATGGCTCTACCACACCAACCAGCAGCAGTACTGCTTATGACCCATCGAACAAACCATCAATCAGTGCTACCACAACCTTTAAGGCCATCGCCACGAAGAGCGGATGGAGTGATAGTGAAGTGGCTACTGAGACTTTCACAAAGATTGTGCCCAAGACGGTTGGCGAGGCTTTGACAGCGATCGCAGCCCTTGCAAAAAACGGCACAATTGCCAATCAATACGTCAGTGGTGTTGTTTCTACCACAGGATCGATAAGCAGCGGTGCTGTCACCTATTATATCTCTGCCGACGGAACAACGACCAGTCAGCTTCAAGTTTATAAAGGAAAAGGTATCGATGGTGCTGACTTTACAGCCGAGACCAATTTGGAAGCAGGTGATGAGGTGGTTGTCTTTGGTACTTTGAAGAATTATAATGGTAATACTCCAGAGTTTGATGCAGGTAGCCAGGTAATTAGTAGAGTGACCAAGGCTGCTCCAACCTTCTCACTTGATCCCACTTCAAAGACACTGGATGCTTACACGAAGGAGAGCGTTGACGTAACGCTGACCACCAATACGGATGGCGAAATTACTTGCGAAAGCAATAATGAAGATGTGGCTACCGTTGCCCTGAAGAGTGGAAACGTGTACACCATTACCGCTAAGTCTGAGGGTACAGCAACTATTACCATTCGCTCGGCTGCATCAGCTACCTATAAGCCCGCAAGTGCAACAGTGGCTATTACTGTAGAAGATGAGCGTGCTGAAGCAGGCATTTCTTTCACTGATGATGAAAAGGCGATTACTTGGGGAGACAGCTTTACAGGTCAGGCCTTGACAAACGACAACTCTGTTGATGTTGTATGGTCAAGCACTGACGAGGATGTGGCTACCGTTAATTCGACTGGCGCCGTAGAAGTATTGAAGGCTGGTACCACCACTATCAAGGCTACATTTGTAGGCGATGCCACTTATAAGGCTGCTGTAGCGTCTTACACGCTGACTATTAACAAGGCAAATGCTGGTCTGTCTTATACCACAACATCGTTCGACATTATGCTCAATGATGATACATTCGAGGCTCCCACGCTGAACAATCCCAATGGCTTGACAGTGACTTATGCCTCGAACAAAACTGACGTTGCTACAGTAAACACAACAACAGGTGAGCTTTCATACGTAGCAACCGCAGAAGGAACTGCCAAGATTACTGCTACCTTTGCAGGTAATGATTGGTTTAAGGCAGGCTCTGCCAACTACACCATTAACATCGTTGATCCAACAGTAAAGGGTAGCAAGTATAATCCTTATACAGTAGCTGAAGTGATTGATGGAACTGCAACTGGTTCTGATATCTATGTTAGAGGTTTTATTGTGGGTGAATATGTTGGTAAAACAACAAATCCAAGGACTTCTGGGTTCACAACCGATGCAAATATAGCTATTGCAGATGAATTTACAACTTCTCCTACAGCTGGAAGTTCTATTCCTGTTGCATTGCCAACTGATGCACTTAAGGCTGCTTGGGGTAATAAAACTAATTCGGGCGCGACTTTACGTTATGAGGTCTTAATTAAGGGTAATAAGGATACCTATTTCTCTGTAAATGGTATTAAGAATACTGATGAGGTTTCGGCAGTTTCTGTTCCTGTCACAGTGGGAACCGCAGGTTATACGACATACACCTCAACAGACAAGGTAACCTTCCCCTCCGGCGTAAAGGGCTATATCGTTACAGCGACAGGTGCAAATACGGTAACGCTGGTAGAGAAGGCTTCAGTTCCTGCTAGCACACCTATTATTATTGAAGCTTCCGCTGGAACTTACAATTTGCCGGTTATCACGACAACTCCCGAGGATGTTTCAGATAACCTCCTTCTCGCTTCTGACGGCTCCGTCACCGGTGATGGCTCCACGATTTTTGCTTTAGGAAATAAGAGCGGTGTCGGTTTCTACCTTGTGGCGGATGGCCAGACAGTACCTGCAGGTAAGGCTTATCTCTCTGTTCCGGCTGCTGTCAAGGGCTTCCTTGCTTTCGACTTCGGCAATACTGATGCTATCAAGACCGTTCAGGGTGCTGGACTCAAGGATGCTGCCATCTTCAACCTCGCTGGTCAGCGCATGAGCCGCATGCACAGAGGTGTCAATCTGGTAAATGGAAAGAAAATCATCTTGAAATAATAGAACTATGAAAAAATATATTATTCCCAAAACGGCTGTGATGGAGATGGCAGAGAACCTTCCCATTGCCCTCAGCATGAAAATGGATCGTAGTACAACGATTGAAACTGGTGATATTCTCGTCAAGGAGAACCTGGTAGATGAAGATTTCTGGGACTCTCCCTTTGAGGAGTAACAATAGAAAACGTAATACCGTGGAAAGGGGCTGTGGCGACGCAGCCCCTTTTTTCTTCCCCTTTTTTTTGCTGTTCAGTTTTTTTCGCGTATCTTTGCGCAGATTATAGACTAAAATACATGAAAAAGTTGCTGTTTCATCTTGCGGGAGCGTGTTTTGCATGCTGTCTCACCACCACGTCAATGGCTATCGACCTGGCGACCTACTACGCCCAGGCTAACAATAAGAAGGCGGCGGAACTAAAGACGGCGCTCCATGGCGTAATCGCCAATCATACCAATATTGGCTACGACGGCCTCCTCACGGCTTATCATGAGAGTGACCGTCGCGCCGACGGCTACTTGCGCGACTGGTATTCCAATGCCACCGACTATGTCATTGGCGGCCCCAAGGAGAACCATAGCTATAGCAAGGAGGGCGACGGCTACAACCGCGAACACCTCGTGCCGCAGAGTTGGTTTGGTAGCAACGGCCAGATGAAAAGCGACTTGGTACAGGTGGTGCCTACGGACGGTTACGTCAACAACCGCCGTAGCAACTACCCGTTGGGCGAGAACAACGGCAACACCTGGAAGTCGGCCAACGGCTACTGCAAGCTCGGTTCCTGCACCGTCAGCGGTTTCTCCGGACAGTGCTTTGAGCCCAACGACGAGGTCAAGGGTGACATCGCCCGTGTCTATTTCTATGTCTTGGCCTGCTATGAGTCATCGCACCCCAACTGGAACGGTGGTTCTGCCTCGCAGGTCTTCGACGGTAAGAAATACCCGGGCCTCAAAGACTGGGCCATGAAGATGTTCCTGCGTTGGGCCAAGCTGGACCCTGTGGACGACATCGAGCGTGCCCGCAACGAAGTGGTCTATGCCAAGCAGCAGAACCGCAACCCCTTTGTGGATTATCCTTCGCTTTGCGAATATGTCTGGGGTGATAGCGTCAGCTACGCCTTCGACGTATCCCTGCCCCATGGTCAGGGCAAGGTGGAGATTCCTGATATCCCCGATATCCCGGGTGGTGATGATCCCGTCGGTCCTGGTCCTGTGGGTCCGGATCATCCGGATGCCCACACTGGTACGATTAACGTGGCCGAGTGTGACTGGGAGTCGGACCAGAACGTCAACTATGGTGCTGGCTACACGACCACAGCCAATGGCTTGACTATCGGTTATTACAAGGCGAAATCTTCGACGCAGCCCATTAATGTCAGCAACTACAGCCAGCTTCGCTTCTATGACAAATCCGTCCTTTTCATCGAGGGCGCGACGGTCACGAAGGTGGTCTTCCACGCCTCGGACTCCAAGGTGGGTTCGATGGTCATTGGTGATGCTACGATTCCGTTCATCGACGGCGAGCTGACCTGGACTGGCTCCATGAATCCCTTCATGGCTACCGCCGTGCAGCAGTCCCGCATCTCCAGCATTGATGTGACCATCGTCGAGCCGGAACCAGAACCGGATCCCCTCACGCGCTATTACCATTCGGTACAGGGCCTGAACAAAGCGGAGCTGAAGACGGCGCTTCACGACCTCATCCAACCGCTTTATGTACCAGAATATGGTGGCAAGGGCGAGGGCTATACGTGGGCAGGCTTTGCACAGACGGATGTAATGCCGGATGGCAAGGGTGTGCGCGACCGCTATAGCGACATCCAGCGTCAGTTCAACGGCCTGAAGGCTGTCGATGGCATGAACATCGAACACATCTGGGCTAATTCGTGGTGGGGACATACGGTGAACAACGCCTATCGCGACCTCTTCAATCTCTATCCTGCCGATGGCCCCGCTAACCAGCGCAAGAGTAATAATCCCATCGGCCTCGTGAATGGGGCAGTGGCTTATGACAATGGTGTGACCAAGGTGGGTAAGAGCAGCAGCTATCGTGCCGACTCGCTCATCACGGCATGGGAACCTGCCGATACGTGGAAGGGTGACTTCGCGCGTACCTATTTCTATATGGCGACGACCTACCAGCACATGACCGCCGAATGGCAGACACCCGAGGGCCTCCTCACCGTGGATCCCGCGGCGTGGACCACGATGCGTCCGTGGGTCTATGAGCTGATGCTCTCGTGGGCTGAGGCTGATCCCGTGGATAGCATCGAGCGCGCCCGCAATGAGATTATCTATGGTATTCAAGGCAATCGCAACCCCTATGTGGATATGCCGCAGCTGGCAGACTACGTGTGGGGTGATAAGGGCGATTCCGTGTTCTATATCGATGCCGAGGCCACCCGACCGGAGCTCTTCGTGCCGCGTCGCGATGGCGTGATCGACTTCGGACTGCAGGCCCTGAGCCGTGGGATGACACGCACCGTGAGTGTTCGCGGTCGCAACCTCCCCGAGGGCTTGACGGCCACCATCAAAGGCAATGGCTTTGTCCTTTCGGAGCAGGCGCTGACAGGAGACGAGGTGACGGCAGGCAAGCGCCTAACGGTGACGTCCAACGCTACCGAGCCCGGTATCTATGAGGCCGAGCTCATTCTCCAGGGTGCAGAAGGCTTCACCCAGAGTACTATGTTGCGCATGACCGTCATCGACGGTGTTCCGGCTTATCCCGCACGGGATGTCGTTTGCTCTGTCAATAGCAAAGGTTTCACGGCATCCTGGATGGATATGCATCTGGAACCGGGCGATCTTTACTTTCTGGATGTCTATTTCTACACGACCGATGGTGAACGTCGGTCGTTGCCTGATTTCCCCGTTGAGATGCCCGACACGTTCTGCGTCATCCGCGGCGTAGCGCCTTCCGAGACTTATTATTATGAGGTGAGGACTCCTCAAGGCCTCGTCAGTAACAAGGTGCAAGTGGAGATGCCTGCTGTTACACCAGTCTTCTCGGCTACGGCCTCGGAGATGTACTTTGCGGCAGTCCCCGATCAGCCCTCTCAGCCGCAGGCGTTGAGCCTTACCATCATGGGAATCTCCGGTTATACTGTCAGTATCAACTGTCCTGAACCTTTCGAGGTGAGCACGGACGGTGAGACGTGGACGCACGACCTCACGCTGACCTCTGCCGCATCGAACCTTCAGGTGCGTTTCGCTGGCGCGTCAGAAGATGGTCGCTATGAAGAGGAATTGGCTTTGTCGCTGGTCGGCGTGAAGGATATCGTGCTACCGCTGACAGCCACCGTGGATGCCACCAAGGCTTTCTTCGAGAGCTTTGAGTTGGGCACCAAGGGTTCCTATGGAGAGGCATCGGTGGTCTGCAACGCCTCCACGTGGCTGATGACTAACGCCATGCTGGCAACGGATGGTAATCACAATGATGCCCGTGGTGTCCGCATGAAGATAGGCGGTGCCGTTACGATGCTGGAGGATAAGTTCGGCGGCTGTGACTCGCTCTGGTTCTACGCTGCCCTCTACAATAAGGACACCAACGTGGCGCTCACCGTCAGCTACAGCCTTGACATGGGTGAGACTTGGACGCCCGTCGTCAGTGACTTGGCCGTCACGTCCGACTGGACCCGCTATGCCTATCAGATTAACCGCGATGGTGCCATCCGTCTGAAGTTCGAGACGCAGGCAGGCAACCAGAACCGCCGCATCAACCTCGACGATATCCAAATGAGCAACTACATCTCGGGTGACAACGTCAGCATCCTTCGCCGTGGCGATAGTGATGCCCCATCCGTCTATGCCCTTGATGGCCGCTACCTCGGTGCCAAGCTCCCTGCCCGCCGTGGCCTCTACATCGTCCGCCAAGGCAACCAACTCAAGAAAGTTCTAACCCATTAGGCCCATTGGTCCCATAAGCCCCATTAGTCCCATTGGCCCTATTCATCAATCATCACTCATCACTCATCATTCTCAATTCTCCCATGCGCTACTTCATCGAACTTTCCTACGACGGCACCGCCTACTGCGGTTGGCAGGTGCAGCCTAACGGCGAAAGTGTGCAGGGTGTGCTTCAGCGCGCCCTGTCACTGTTGTTGCGCGAGGAGGTGGCGATTACTGGAGCTGGACGCACCGATGCCGGCGTTCATGCGGCGATGATGATAGCCCACATGGATGTACAAGGCCCGCTACCAACCCAATCCCGCCCTCCGCAGAGGAGTTCTGCTACGGCCGCTCGAGGCCAATTGACATTCAGTCAATCGTCAGATCCCTCGCTACCCGTCAGAGAGGGTGGCGAAGAGCAGTCGGCCCTTGATTATCTGGTCTATCGGCTGAATGGTGTTCTTCCCCATGACATAGCCATCCATCAGATTTACCCGGTGGCGGACGATATGCATGCGCGGTTCTCGGCCCGCGCGCGTACCTATTATTATTATGTCCATACACGTAAGTCGCCGTTCCTTCGTGACTACTCATGGCGTCTGGTGCAGACACCCGATTTCGAGGCCATGAACTTGGCGGCCGCCACGTTGCTGGAATACGAAGACTTCACCAGCTTCTCCAAGGTGAATACGGATACGAAGACGAATATCTGTCACGTCATGTCAGCCCGCTGGGTGCAGCTTTCCGCCTATGAGTGGCGCTTCGAGATCACTGCCGACCGTTTCCTTCGGAATATGGTGCGCGCCATCGTGGGGACATTGATGGAGGTGGGACGCGGCCAACTCACCCTTGACGGCTTTCGCGATGTCATTGAGAAAAAGGACCGTTGTGCCGCCGGCGATAGCGTGCCTGCAAGGGGGTTGTTTCTACAAGAGGTGAAATATTGAATATGTGGTTACTCTTAGCCTTTACTTCCGCCGCTCTGCTCGGCTTCTATGATGTTTTCAAGAAACAAGCGCTGAAGACCAATCCCGTGGTGCCGGTACTGACGCTGAACACCTTGTTCTGTTCGTTGATCTTCTTGCCGTTCATCATCCTCTCTGCCACGGGGCAAATTCCGGAGTCGTCTATCTTCTATGTCCCTGTTTGCGGATGGGAGGTGCATAAGTATATTGTCCTCAAATCCATCATCGTCCTTTCGTCGTGGCTTTGTGGTTACTATGCCATTCAGAACCTGCCCATCACGCTCGTTGGCCCCATCAATGCCACGCGCCCCGTGATGGTACTGCTCGGTGCCATCTTCGTCTTCGGCGAGCGCCTGAACCTCTACCAATGGGTGGGTGTCTTGTTTGCCATCTTTGGATTCTTCCTCCTCAGTCGCAGCGGCAAGAAGGAGGGGATAGACTTCCGTCACAACCGCTGGATATTCCTCGCCGTGCTGGCCTCAGCCCTCGGTGCTGTCAGTGGCCTCTATGATAAGTACCTCCTCGCTCCGGTGGAATCGGGTGGGGTAGGCCTCAACCGCATGGTAGTCCAGAGCTATTTCAATATCTACCAATTCGGGATGATGGTAGTGGTATGCTGGAAAAGAAGACCCACCCCCTTACCCCAGCCCTCCGTCGCGAATGGGGAATTCGCTCCCCTTTGTGGGGCCGAAGCAACATTCAGTTGCTTCTCTGAAGACCCCAGTCGCCCGTCAGGGAGGGGGGAAAGACCCTCTCCCCGCTCCCCCGTAAGGGGGAGAGCCTCGCAATGCTCGATTGCTGCGCGCCAGCCGCTCCCCTCCCTGACGGGAGGGGTTAGGGGGTGGGTCTGGGTTTTCTCCATCTCCCTCTTCCTTTCCGTCGCCGACTTTGCTTACTTCTATGCCTTGAGCCTGCCTGCGGCTATGATCTCGGTCGTTTCGATGATTCGTCGTGGCAGCGTGCTCGTCAGCTTCACCGTCGGCGCCCTCATCTTCCGCGAAAAGAACCTGCGCTCCAAAGCCCTCGACCTCGCCTTCGTCCTCCTCAGTATGGTGTTCCTGTGGTTGGGAAGTAGGTGACAAAAACCTGCGTTATAACGAAATAACGTAATAACGGTATAACGAAAATTACTATGAAGCGATTATTATTCATCATGCGTCATTTGTCATTCGTCATTTGCTGTCTCATCGCGCTTGCGGCTCCCGCCACAGCGCAGCCCCTCATGCGTGATGTCTTTGCCGCCATGCCGGACTCGGTCCTGCCGATGGTGACCAAGAACAACCGGCTGGATTGTATCGACTTCATCGAAAACAATATGCAGGCGCGGGTGCGTAACAAGGTGGATAGCTATGTGACACTGGAAGCGTTGACGGCGGACTACGCCCGCTTCCGTACCAGCGATGTCTCGTTCATGGAAATGAAGCTCCTGCCCCTCGATACCGTGCCCTCGGATTCTAACGGGAGTGGCTTCGTTCTCTGTGTCGTCACCACGGTAGAGAGTGGCGAGGCCGACACGGAACGTCGCATCGCGGACTCCAATATTCGTTTCCTCAACGCTGATTGGTCAACCCTTCCTGCCGGGGGCCCCGTGTCAACGGCTTCCATCATCCAGCAGCGCGATGGCGATGCCTTCTTTGCCGCCGCCCCTGCCGACAGTTTACGCGACACGGCAGCAGAAGCGCGTCGCTCGTTGTCCTCCTTCCATCCCGTGCTGATGACCTTTGCGCCAGAAGACGTGACCCTCACGCTGACCATGCAGCCCGGTTATCTTGCCACCGAAGAACGAAAGGCCATCAAGGACTGCCTGCGCCCCGTGACCATGCGCTGGAATGGTCACAACTTTGTCGCTGAATAAACCCATGTTGATGCGTCGCCTGCTATTCCTCTATGTGATTCTTAGTTGTTGCTTACCGGCGACAGCTCAAGTGGAACAGATCGTCGAACATCTGCCGCTGGACAGCGTGCGTGCAGAACGTGTGTTGGCAGTAGATCGCTATTTGACAGCCCGCTATCAGAACACCGCCAAGTACGATACCGCCTACTATGCACGCCCTTCGCAGTCCTTTATGGTCAGGGCGCGCATGAATGTGTCAGGCAGCGAGATATCTACGACAGGTGTGCGCAATGGGGAGCCCTTCAATAACCGCCTGGTGACGAATAACCGGATTTCCACCAGCTTTGGGTTGTCCTACCGCGGTCTTTCGGTTTCTTTCTCGCTCACACCAGACAAGCTGAGGGGAAAGGACCATAGTAATGAACTGAATCTCTCTTCCTATAACAACCGCTATGGCATTGATGTGGCGTATTTGGACAGTAAGGAGTACTTCGGGTGGACGGATATCGGCGGCCAACGACATGAGTTCCCGTCTGGTATTGTGGAAACACGACTGATGAATGCCAACGCCTACTATGCTTTCAGCCATCGCCGTTTTTCCTATCCCGCAGCCCTCACGCAGAGTTATATCCAGCAACGTAGCGCCGGAAGCTGGCTGTTAGCGCTGTCGCTGATGGGTGGGCAATTGGAAGCCAAGGCGTCACCAGAATTAGGCAATCCCGCTTTCACGCTGCATATTGCAAATCTTGGCATCGGTGGCGGCTATGGCTATAACTGGGTCCTGCCGCAACGTTGGATGATTCATGCGTCGGCCTTGCCTACGGTCGTTGTGGCCTCGTCTTCCCGTCTGGTGACCGATGATAAGGAAGAACGATTTGGTTATTCCTTTCCAGAGCTGATCCTGACAGGACGCGTGGCTTTCGTCCATGAGTTCAATGACCAGCATTTTGCCAGCCTGACCTACGTGATTTACAATACCATCCATGGTACCACGGAAACCCTACGCCTCTCCCACACCAAATGGCGTCTGCGTGTCAGCTACGGCTTCCGCTTCTAAATAAAGAAGGCCCCTCCGATGTTGGAGGAGCCTTCTGTGTGTTAACTTATGTTCGTCTTCGCTTAGATGATGCGGCCGACCAGAAGGAGGGTCATGACGGGGAAGACGGTGATTTTACTCATGATGTCGAAGACTTTGTTGCCTTCGCCATTCAGGTCTTCCGCGGTGAGCTCATGATCCTGCAAGTAGATGCTGGGCGTGCTCCAGAACTTCACACCGAGGTCGAACTGGCAGCTGACGCGTGACTTGAGGGGCACAGCGCGGCCGAAACCGATACCGAGGTAGGGCTGGAAGCCGTTGACGCGGATGCTGGCTTCCAGGTTGCCGTTTACATCAGGCTCCAGGAAGTAGTCGCCCATCTGCATACCGATCTTGGGCGCATCTGCGACGTTCTTCCAACCATCGTAGTAGGGAGCCTTGCGGTCGTTGAAGTCCTTGACATCCTTGAAGGCACCGTTATCCTTGTTGTAGAGGGTGATGGGCTCGCTGCTGCAGAAGTAGGCACCGGCGGTGACGTGGAAACTGCTGCCTTTGAAGGGATAGCCATCGATGAGGATATGGCCGGAACCGAGATGTGTAGCGGCTTCAATGGACAGTTTGTCGGGGATGTTAGGTACTTGCATGTTGGGAGCTGGAGCGGCCGCTGCTTGCTTCTTAGCATCCTTCATACCGGAGATTTCGAAGTCTGCGGAATACTTCAAAGACGGGAGGATGTCAGCACCAGCGCGCACACCTACATAGTCTGTAATCATGGTGGAAGCGTCGATGGTGATGCCCGTGAGGCCGAAACCGACACTCAGACCGTAGTGCTTGAAGATGTTGTCGTCGTCCTGTGCTTTCAGCTGCGGGGTGCAAAGCATTGCTAAACCTGCCGCAAGAATCATGATTTTCTTCATAAGTTGAGTGATAAAGAGTTAGATAATTGTGATTGATTTCCGCTGCAAAGATACGCAAATAGTTGAAACAAACACACCTTTTCACCACGTTTTTTTAGTCACCTGCAAAAATCTGTGTTTGAATCTCACAAAAACCACAAAAACCCTCACTTCAGTATGCGTCGGGCTTACAGCCCTTTCAAGATAAGAGGTGTCTATTTTTCCTTGCGAGCAAGCTCCCAGATAAAAATACGCACCTCTCATCTTTGGCTCAAGAGCCCTCACATACTTTGTGAGCAAAAACACCGTTCCGCTTCGTTCCACTAAAAAACATTTTCTTCCACGTATTTTTTTCGAACACGAATTTTACGAATTACACGAATGCGCTGCAAAAGGCTGCGCTGCTTTTGAATGCAATCCTTCCATCGCACATCAGAAACCTTTTCCGTCACTCGGCACCCCGCGTAGCGTGCCGCCCTAATTCGTGAAATTCGAGTAATTCGTGTTCGGAGAAAAGACTCGAAGCTTTGTTTTTTAGCGCGAAGCGCGATGTTTTGCTCTGATGCAGTCGGCGGTTTGGAACAAACACATTGGTGGCTTGGGCGTTGTGCGAGAGCTCGCTCTCAGGCACAAACGTGCAAGGCGACAATGAAGACCGTAGGTCGCAGACTGTAGCAGAGGGTTTTTGTGGTTTTTGTGAAAAAATGCCGGGATTTGCAGTAGAAAACAAGAAGCGTGAAATCCGGGAGGGATTTCACGCTGTCTTTTTCCTTCGAGGCGTTCGCGGCTTACTTGCGAGTGCGTGCGTAACGGCTCATGAACTTATCGACACGACCGGCGGTATCGACGAGCTTGCTCTTACCGGTGTAGAAGGGGTGTGAGCTGCTGGAGATTTCGAGCTTCACGACGGGATAAGTCTCGCCTTCGAACTCCACGGTGTCAGTCGTCTTGGCGGTGGAGCGGCTCAGGAACATGTCACCATTGCTCATGTCCTTGAACACGACCGGACGATAGTTGTCGGGATGAATACCTTGTTTCATTACTAGTAATTTTTTAGTGCCGGGCTTGTGTACCGGCGGTGAATACTGGTCGGGCTTGTGTACCGACTTTACTTTTTGCGGCGCAAAAGTAGTGCTTTTCTTCGAGGTGACAAAACATTCCGCGCTTTTTTTTACAAAATAAGTTCTTTCATCATCGTTTGCAACAAAAAATGGCTTGTTTTTTGGGATGTATTTCCCTTTTTATTATCTTTGTGGCCGATAAGACAATCAAATCACTTTACTAAATAAAAACCATTATTACATGACGAACAGGGTAAGGCTCGCAGCGTTGCTATGGTGCTTGGCATCGGCTGTGCTGGCGCAGCAACCGCAAAACATTGTCCCACAAACGACTACGTCGGACTTCGATAACGCGGATTTCACCTTCTCCGAGTCACAGCTCGATGAAGATAATGATGCGTCACAGGCCGTCTCTTCGCTGGCGGGAACAAAGAGTGACCCGTATCTGTCCAAGGTCGGTTATCTGTTCAGCCCGATGCGCTTCCGCATCCGTGGCTTCGACAACCAGTATAACCAGACCTATCTGAACGGTATTATGTTCAATGATACCGAGCGGGGACGTTTCAGTTATAGCATGATCGGCGGCTTGAACCAGATCGTGAACCCCAACCGCGAGAGTTCTTCGGCGTTTGAATCGACCATCTACGGCCTGACGACCATCGGCGGCGCCACGAGCATCAATATGCGACCGGGCTCGCAGCGTCAGGGACGCCAGATCACGCTCTCAGGGTGTAACCGCAACTACGTAGCACGTGCATCCTTCAGCTTTGGCACGGGCTTCAATGCTCAGGGCTGGGCATTCTCGGGAGCCGTCGGTTACCGTTGGGCGCAGGAGGGCTTCATCGAGGGCACGTTCTATAACTCCCTCAGCTACTACCTCGGTGCCGAGAAGCGGCTCAATGACCGTCACTCCCTCTCGCTCATCACCTTTGGTGCCCCCACCGAACGTGGACAGCAGGGCGCGAGCACCGAGGAGGCCTACTGGTTGGCGAACAGTCATTACTATAATCCCAACTGGGGTTATCAGGACGGCAAGAAGCGTAACAGCCGCGTCGTGCGTGACTTCGAGCCTACGACGATCCTCACATGGGACTTCGACATCGATCAGGACACCAAGCTGACGACCTCGGCCGGTGTGCGCTATTCCATGTACAGCAGTTCGGCACTGGGATGGAACGGCAATGCCTACGACCCCCGTCCGGACTACTATAAGAAGTTGCCATCCAGCATCTTCAATGTTCATGACCCTGAACAGAATAATGGTACTTACTTGGGCCAGAACAAGTACTTCTTGGACCAGTGGAACACGCTCTATGACTACTGGACGTCAGACAAGGCCAACCGTCAGGTGCAGTGGGACCAGATGTACCAGATCAACCGCGTTGAGGCTGCCAAGGGCGGTGAGACGCTGTATTACCTGGAGCGTCGCCACAACGACCAGCTCGTAGCGGCCATCAACTCAACCCTGAATCATACCATCGACCAGAACCAGAAGGTGAGCTTCGGCATCCAGCTGAACAGCACCAAGGGTATGCACTACAAGACGATGGGCGACCTCCTGGGCGGCGTCAACTACACGGATGTGGATAAGTTCGCTGCCAACGAGTATGGCCGTGCCAGCATCGAGGCACAGAATGACCTGCGCAATCCCGACCGCAAGATTGGGGTAGGGGACTTGTTCGGTTATGACTACAACATCTATGTCCACAAGGCACGCCTTTGGGGACAGTACCTATATAATTATAATATGGTGCACTTCATGTTCGGTGCCCACGGCGACGGCACGATGTTCGAGCGCGAGGGCCTGATGCAGAACGGACGTGCGCCCGAGAACAGCTACGGCAAGAGCGGCTGGGCGCGCTTCCTGCATGGCGGCGGTAAGTTCACGCTGTCCTACGATCCTACCCCCAACCATCGTTTCTCCATCGGTGGCGGCTGGGACCGTGAAGCGCCGATGCCGGCCAACAGCTTCGTGGCACCCCGCATCCAGAACAACTTCGTGAACGACCTCCATCTGGAGGAGATCTTCAATAGCGAGGTGGCTTATGACTTCCGCTTCGGCAAGTTGACGGGTCGCGTGGCAGGTTATCTCACCAACTTCCAGAACGGTGTGGAGCAGACCGCATTCTACAACGACGACCAGTCGCGTTTCACCTACCTGACGATGAACGATATCAGCCGCATCCACTATGGTGTGGAGGCTGCGCTCAACCTGCAGATCAATAACAGCTTGAGTTTCCATGTCCTCGGTACCATCAGTGAGGCGAAATACACCAACAACCCCACGGCGCAGCTGGCCTACGAGGGTAGTGATGCCGCCACCATCGCCAAGGTGAATACCTGGACACACACCATGCCTAACGGCACCAAGGTGAACATGGACCAGCCCCTCTGTGTCTATGCCAAGGACATGCACATGAGTGGTACGCCCCTCACCGCCGCCAACATCGGCGTGAACTATAACGTCAGCGGCTGGTATCTGGGCCTTGACCTTTGCTACTACGACCGTGTCTATAACAGCTTCTCGCAGTACCGCCGCCTCTCCAACGTCCTCACGGAATATACCGAGACGGGCGTGAGCGCTGACGGCCGCCACCTCTTTGACAATGTGGATGTGGATGTCCTGAAAGCCGACGGTGGTATCCTCTATGACCAAGATGGAAATCTCCTCTACGCCTACGCGCCGGAGCAGGAGAAGTTCAAGGGCGGTTTCATGCTCGATGCCTCCATCGGACGCAGCATCTACCTGCGCGGTGGACGTAGCATGAACATCAACCTCAGCCTGAACAACATCCTGAACAATACGAACCTGCGCACGGGTGGTTACGAGCAGAACCGCGACGACCGCTACTACAACCTCGACGGCACAGCCGGTGAGAGTAAGGCCTACAAGTTCTCAGCCAACCCCAAATACTACTACGCCAATCCCTTCAACTTCTTCCTGAATGTGGGGTATAGGTTCTAGTTTACTAATAAGGCCAATAAGGCCCATGAGCCCAATAGGCCCCATTCATCAATCATCACTCATCAATTCTCAATTGTCCATTCTCCATTGTCCATTCTCCATTATGAAAAATAATATTTTTCTTCTTCTCTTCCTCTTCTCCCTCGCTTCCTGCATGGACAACGTCCCAGAGCCGCCGCAGGACGTGGATGCAGGCATGACCAGCGCCACTTCCGTGGGCGAGGTGACCACCACGATAGAAGGTTTGAAGTCCACCTACGCCGGCTATATGATGAAAAGCAACCTCTACACACTCGTGGGAGGTGACGATGAGGCCGGTCAGGTCACAGGTGACGTCGTCTTCGAGGGCGTTGTCGTTGCCAATGATGTCAGCGGCAATGTCTATCAGAAGATAGTCCTCAGCGAACTGACACCCGCCGGTAACATCGAGAGCATCAACGTGAGCATCAAGAGCACCAACCTCTTCTCCTTCTTCCCCTTGGGACAGGCGGTACGTGTCAACCTCAAGGGCCTGTGGATTGGTAACTACAGTATGGTACCGACCATCGGCACCCCCTATAAGACCAGTGCCGGAAACCTGCGCTTAGGCACCATGCTTCAGCAGGATTGCAAAACGCACCTGCAGCTCGTGGAAGGCCCCGATGCCGCCACGAAAGAGAAGCTGCTGACGCCCAAGGTGGTAGATGAGGCCTGGCTGGCCGACGGTGCCAACCTCAATATCCATAACTCACCCATCCTCGTGACCATCGAGGGTAAGTTCCCCGAAGCCGACGGACAGCGTATCTTTACGCCCAATGTCTCTGAGGCGGATGATCCGGACAACGGCTACGATGCCGGCTATGCCCGCAACCGCACCCTTCAGGTTGGGTCTGTGAAAGTGCTGGCGCGTAACTCCACACGCAATGAGATCTCCACGAGCATCATACCCTCTGGTAAGGTACGTTGCACGGGCCTCCTGACCTACTACGGCAAGGAATGGCAGTTGCAGATGCGCGACCTCAAGGACCTGGAAATCCTCGAACCGCAACCGTAAACCTTTGATTGACTCCTATAGTAAAAACGAAAAAATAAATATCTCATGAAAAAGTATTTCTCTTTATTGCTGCTGACACTGGCTGGATTCTCCTTCATGGCATGTGAGGACGTGCCGGCACCTTATGGTATCAACCTGGAGGCTGCAGCCAATGGTTCGCTGGCAGCGGGACAGGTCTTCAACGAACCGCTCTCGCTCGGTCTTGGCACTTTCCAGGTCAAAACGCCCTCTGGCCTATATGCCTGGGCCTACGAAGGTCACGGCTGCATCCAGATTACGTCCTACGACAGTGGTACCAACAACGAGGCGGACAGCTATCTGGTATCGCCTGCTGCGATGCTGGAGGACAAGGACTATCACTTCTCCTTCGAGTACATCCTGCGCTATGCACAGGAGACCACGATGAAGAAGAACCACACCGTGGTGATTTCTGATAACTACGATGGCGACCCCGCCACGGCGACATGGACCGTGCTGGACTTCGACATCGTGCAGGGCTCCGATTGGGACAACTGGTATAAGGCAGACATCAATATCCCCGATGCTTTTCGCGGTAAGAAGGTCGCTATCGCCTTCCACTACATTGGTGAGACCTCCAAGGCTGCAACCTGGGAGGTGCGCAAGGCCATCCTCGCCGAGGGCAAGGCCGCTGCCAGTGCCGACGATGTCGTGGGTGACGTAACCTTCTTCTCCGAACCGTTCAGCAGCGGTCTGGGCGATTTCACGCAGAATGTCGTCGTGCCCGCCAGCTCCAATAGCCTCTGGACCTACGATAGCGGCTATAGCTGCGCCAAGGTGACGGGCTTCATCAACCAAACTGCTACGGCTACCGAGGCTTGGCTCATCTCACCTGTCATCGACCTGCGCAAGGCCACGGGTGCCTACCTCTCCTTCGAACACGCCTGCAACAAGTTCACGGCAGCCATGTCCTCTCAGGCTACCATCTGGGCTAAGACCACCTCGGCTACGGAGTGGATACAGCTTACGCCCGAGAACTATCCCACCAGCTGGACCTTCGTGAAGTCCGGTAACATCAACCTCGAAGCCTTCATCGGTAAGAAGATGCAGTTTGCCTTCAAGTATGTCAGCTCCACGTCGTCCGCAGGTACGTGGGAGGTGAAGAAGGCTCAGGTGACAGGCTTTGGTGAGGCAGGTACCAACGGTCTCGGATGGGAGGACTTCACCAATGGCGGCTTCGACCAGTGGGATGCTACTGGTGTGAAGGCTGAAGGCTGGCAGGAGGATAATACGATCGGTGATGCCGACATCGCCCGCGGCGATGATGCTCACACCGCCCCCTACGCCTGCCTCGTGAAGGGCTCCAGCGCCATCAGCCGTTCGTTGGCTTATGAGATGATGGCCTTCCCCGCAGGTACTTATACCGTCTCCTTCTACGCCAAAGCAGCCAATGCCGCGGAGTCTGCAACCCTCCGTGTGGGATGCAAAGTGAAGGGCGAGGAGAGTGACCGTATGGAGCGCGATGCAGAATCCAAGCTTGTGAACCACGTCGTGGGTGCGGCATGGGAGCAGATCTCCTACACCTTTACCCTTGAGGCTTCGGCCGACGTAACTGTCTATTCCGTAGCGCTCATCTTCCGCAACATGAAGAGTGCCGGCAAGGACTTCCTGATTGATGATGTCACCATTTCAAAGGCTGAATGATTATGAAAAGATTGAATCGTAATACATGGCTCGCGGGGCTTGTCGCGCTGGCGCTGGGTGCTACTTTTACGGCTTGTCAGAACGACTACTATGAGATGCCGTCCGACATCCGCTGGCGTGGCGCCGAGGTGGCCGAGGGCACGATTCTCAGCACACCCTTCGACGAGCGTATTGAGGTGCCGGCCCGCAAGGAGGGCAACACCTTCGTGGCACACACCGTGCAGTACGATGGCCACGAGGTGATGAACTTCTGCGTGGAGTTCGACCCCGTGAAGATGCATTCCCGTTGGGTGGCCTTCCGCTTCGATGGCGACACGCGCCCCCGCAATGTCAACCGTAGCGACGAGCCGTTCCAGGACGATCCGAAACTGCCGGAATCCATGCACATGGGAGCCCAGACCTTCGGGTGGCCCTACAACCGTGGTCACCTCGTAGCGTCCTATGACCGCCTCTTCTGTCAGGAGGCCAATGAGCAGACGTTCTACATGAGCAATATGAGCCCGCAGATCTCCAGTTTCAACAGCCCCTATTGGGGCAAGCTGGAGCGTATCGTGCAGAACCACGGTCGCAACTCCTCCTTCGCGGACACGCTCTATGTGGTCAAGGGCGGTGCCATCGACAATGACAACGACCTGCTGGGCTATTGCTCCCGCACGAACGGCAAGCGCGTGGCTATCCCCGGGCACTACTTCATGGCCTTGCTGCGCGTGAAGGGCACCACCTACAATGCCATCGCCTTCTGGATCGAGCATAACGACTACGTTGAATATAGCGATGTCAACGACATCCCCAACTCCACCTTCGTGGAGCGTCAGCAGGTAATGACCGTGGATGCCCTTGAAATCCTCACCGGCATCGACTTCTTCCACAATCTCCCCGACGATATTGAAACCAAAGTCGAAAGCGAATATTCACAAAGCCTGTGGCTATAGCGTGGCCCATGAGCCCCATTAGCCCCATTGGCCCAATAGGTCCCATAAGATTATGAAAAATAACATTTTTCTTCTCCTCTCCCTCCTCTTCTTTCTCCTCCCCTCCTTCTCCAAGGCATCTACTCCCCTCCTTACAAGGGAGGGGCAGGGGGGTGGGTCCGCTCCAGGTCGCATAGGCATGTACGCCATCGGTTTCTACAACCTGGAGAACCTGTTTGACACGGAACATGACGTGGTCAATGGTGAGGACAAGAACGACTTCGAGTACTTGCCCGATGGCGCCAACCGTTGGTCTGAGCTCAAGTACCGCCACAAGTTGAAGAACATGTCGCGCGTCCTCTCGGAGATGGGCACGGACCGTCTGCCTGTAGGTTGTGCCATCATTGGCGTCAGCGAGGTGGAGAATGCCCATTGTCTCTCAGACCTCGTGGCACAGGAGCCCCTCGCACAGCGCAACTTCCAGTTCTGCCACATTGAAGGCCCGGACCGTCGTGGTGTGGATTGCGGTTTGCTCTATAACCCGCGTTTCTTCACGCCCGCCAAGGTGTGGCTGAAGCAATATAGCCAGGTCGATGACAAGGGTGAGACGGTGATGGAGTCGCCTACCCGTGGCTTTCTCACTGTACAAGGTGCCTTGGCTGGCGATAGCGTCACCGTCATCGTTTGCCACTGGCCCAGCCGTCTGCGTGGCGGCAACCGTCCCCGTGTGTGGGCTGGCGAACAGGTGCGTGTCCTGAAGGATAGCATCGTGGCCGCCAATCCCGCCATGAAGGTGTTCGTCATGGGTGATATGAACGACGACCCCTTTGACGAGTCCATGGCCAAGGGCTTAGGCGCTCGCCGCAAGATGGAGGATGTCAAGCCCACGGAGATGTACAACCCCTGGTGGCAGATACTCCTCAACGGACGTGGCACCCTCAAGTACGACGGCCGCTGGAACCTCTTCGACCAGATTGCCATGTCCCAGAACTGCATCACCGGTGTTCCCACCAAGGACTACTCCACGCTGACGTTCTACAAGGCGGAGATCTTCAACCGTGACTACCTGTTCCAGGATGGCGGGCGCTATAAGGGCAACCCCAAGCGCACCCACGCCGGCGGTGTCTGGCTTGATGGCTACTCCGACCACCTCCCCGTAGTGACCTACTATTTAAAAAAACAATAAGACGCGGCCCACTCCCGACCCCAAGGCCCACCCCCCCCCCCCCCCCCCCCCCCCCCCCCCCCCCCCACCCCACACCCCCCCCACCCCCCCCCCCCCCACCCCCCCCCCACCCCACCGCCCACCCCCGACCCCACGGCCCACCCCCGACCCCAAGGCCCACCCCCGACCCCTCCCCAAGGGAGGGGAGAAAAGGGGAGGGGAGAAAAGGGGAGGGGAGAAAAGGGGAGGGGAGAAAAGGGGAGGGGAGAAAAGGCCGCAAATAAGTCGTAATAACGTAATAACGATATAACGTAATAACGCCGCGGCCAAAACATTCATCAATCATCATTCGTCATTCGTCATTAAAAAAATCTATAAAATAGTTCTACTCTAAACTATTTTTTGTACCTTTGCACGCCCTTAGGGCATAACACCGTCACTGTTAACTATTAGTTTTTCACTATTAATTCATAAAACACTATGACAAGCTACAAAGAACTGGGTTTGGTGAATACCCGCGAAATGTTCGCCAAGGCAGTAAAAGGCGGTTACGCAATCCCCGCTTTTAACTTCAACACGATGGAGCAGATGCAGGCTATCGTACAGGCTGCTGTTGAGACCAAGTCTCCCGTTATCATGCAGGTCAGCAAGGGCGCTCGCGCTTACGCTAACGGCACCATCCTCCGCTATATGGCACAGGGTGCTGTGGAGTATGCTAAGGAGCTCGGCTGCCCCAATCCTCAGATTGCCCTTCACCTGGATCACGGCGACAGTTTCGAGATCTGCAAGGAGTGCATCGACAATGGTTTCTCCAGCGTGATGTTCGACGGTTCCGCTCTTCCCTACGAGGAGAACATCGCCATCACCAAGAAGGTTGTAGAATATGCTCACAAGTACGACGTGACCGTTGAGGCTGAGCTCGGCGTGCTCGCTGGCGTAGAGGACGAAGTTGCCTCTGAGGTTAGCCACTACACACGTCCCGAGGAGGTTGAGGACTTCAGCAAGCGTAGCGGCTGCGATAGCCTGGCTATCTCCATCGGTACCAGCCACGGTGCTTACAAGTTCACTCCCGCTCAGTGCACCCGCGACCCGAAGACCGGTAAGCTCGTTCCTCCTCCACTTGCTTTCGATATCCTCCACGAGATCGAGAAGCGCATCCCCGGCTTCCCCATCGTGCTCCACGGCTCCAGCTCCGTGCCCCAGGATGAGGTTGACACCATCAATGCTTTCGGTGGCAAGCTGCCCGATGCAGTAGGTATCCCCGAGGAGCAGCTGCGTGAGGCTTCCAAGAGCGCTGTCTGCAAGATCAACATCGACTCTGACAGCCGTCTGGCTATGACCGCTGCTATCCGCAAGTACCTTGCTGAGAACCCCGGTCACTTCGATCCTCGCCAGTACCTCAAGCCCGCTCGCGAGAACATGAAGAAGATGTACATCCACAAGATCATCGATGTCCTCGGCTCCAACGACAAACTCTAAACAACAGATAGAATTTGTACTGCCGTTAAGCATTGCTTAGCGGCAGTTTTTTATGCACCCATCCGACTGTAAAACAAAAACCATAAAAACCCTCACTTCAGTATGTGTCGGACTTGCAGTCCTTACAAGATGCGAGCCGCCTATTTTTCCTTGTGAGCAAGCTCCCAGATAAAAATTGCCATCTCTCATCTTGGTCTCTAGCAGAGACATCACATACTTCGTGAGCAAAAACATCGCGCTTCGCGCTAAAAAACAAATATTCGCACAATAATTTCATCTAATTGTGCGTTTTGAGAATAAAGCCCCTTTATATATGAATTACAATATTTCAAAACTTGCAGATATCAGCCCAAACCTAGCTGCAGAACTCAAAAACAAGTGTTACGGAGTCATTGGCCTATGTCAACAGGTGCATAAGGAGATGGGCCCTTTCCTAAACGAATATATGTATCAGGAGGCTTTGGATATCTTGTTCGAAGAAAATGATATCGCACGAGTCAAGGAATACTATTTCTCAGTAACATTTCACGGTAAGCAGATAAGACATAAACATTATGTAGATTTTCTTATTGGTAATGAAATCTTGATAGAATGTAAAGCCATTGAGCAAATAGGACCGGAACAACGTCAGCAGTTATGGAATTATATGAGGTTGTCAGGCATTTGTATTGGAGTGTTATACAACTTCGCTCCCGTCCATGATCAATGTGAACGATATTATTTGGACAAAAAGACTGGTAATATGTTTGCATTCTAGGGCTTAACAAAAGCCAGAAAAAACCTTTCTACGGTCTTGAAGCTCTTTGAGCATTTGACACTTTAACTCTTGACCCCAAAAACTGTTATGCCCAACGTTATCGTTATGGCTGAACAATGTTTTTTTAGGCTTGAAAAGCCGATGTTTTTGCTTTTTGATGTTTGTAATAACGATAGTTATGTGATAAGCGTTATGAGCTTTGGCGTAAGAGCTTGCTCTTAAAGACAAAGGCATAGCACTTAGCACAAGAGCTCCGTAGGAGCTACAAACACCAAAAAGGGTTTTTGTGGTTTTTGTAATGAAAAATTAAGTCGCAAAAATTTTACTTAAGGCAGGTTCTAATAATTAGCTTTAGTTAGATTTTAGGCTGTTTCTGAACAGATTTGTCTGCAAAGCCGCCGAAGCGTAGTGAACTACGGTTCAAGGTTTTAAGGATAAAGATGCCAAAAAGAGTCAAAATCGGACAAAGATAA
>JAILQO010000057.1 GCA_024698925.1 Bacteroidaceae bacterium
CTTCAAGTAATCCGGGTTGATCATGCCGGCACCGTTGTTGCCAAGGAATACATTGTTGACTATCACGTGCGAGCCCATCTTCAATTCCACCGTCGGTTTCGCTAGCTTGGTGGCCAGACTGGCACAGTTACCGCCTACATAGACTGAGCCCTTGATGACTGTCGGTTTTTCCTCGGTACCGTAGAGTCGGACGGACACCTGCTCGGCATTGGGACGGAACGCTTTTAAGGCTGCGGTAGATGTTAAAGAGCCTGGATTGTAATAGAAGTCGCCAAAGGTACTGTTGTTGGCCAAATCCTCATTGTCGGTATATGGATAGGCACCATTGCCACCACCATAGACATCGCCGCGGATAGTGGTATATATACCAACGGCATTGCCGCCATAGACGACACCTGTCACGTCGTTACCGCCATATACATTGTTGATGTCGCCACCCCTAATGAGCGTACGTGCCGAGAAGCCATCGGGGAAATGATAACCAGGAAGATTCGTACAAGCTACATAGACATCGTTCACTGTTGGCATCACGTCAGCCATACGACAACCGCCATAGAGGTTGTCGACGATGAGGGTCGAATAGTCCTTAATTTCAAGGAGCAGGCCTTCCGAACAGGTCATGGCACCCTTATTACCACCACTGTAGAGGTTACGTATCTTACCACTCAGCAGGTTCCATGTAGGACGGATATGCATCTCCGCCTTGTTGTTACCACCAAAGAAACGGCCCACCTGGTACGCACCGCTGCTGGGCTGCGAGAAGGTGGTATTGATACCCATCTCCAGGAAGCGGTTGTCTGAAAGCAATTCGGTAAAGCCCGGAGGAACCGGATTAGCAAACCCACTGGCTATATTGGCCTCATAAGTCGTATAAGTCGCATCTTCCGCCTCCACGCCTGTTGTATTATCCACCAGGATATGGTTCACTACCTCACTGAGGTTGTCGATGTGGATGATATTTTGCTCCTTCACCGTAGCATTGTTACCGCCACCATAGGCATAGACGATAGAGCCACCCAAGACCTCCAGATAGGTACTATCCAGTTCAGGACGCACGAAGGGCGACTTACTCCTTGCAATGATTGTTTCTCCTTGTTTGATGACATATTCACCATTTACTTGTTCATCAGGATATTCAAAGTCACCATTACCACCGGCAAAGAGCTGTCCGATATATACCTTCTTGGCATCGGGGTCTTGCACGGCAGCAGTCTTCACATGATTAGTTGTCTTGCCGTAGGCTGGATCACTCGGATCCGACGCGGCAGCAATCTCTTCTGCGGTATAATAAACATTAGGACTTGTCAACTTGGTGCTGATGCGCACATAGCTGTTGAAGGTGTTGGTGATTACATTCTTCTTCGGGTCTGGGTCTTCTGCAGCCTTCACCGCAGTCAGTTCTGTAGGCTTGCTTTCTCCTATCGTCATTGCCGTACCGATCTTTCCGGCAATATCATTACCGCCATATACCTGATTGATAAGGATATAGTCCGTGGCGTGCTCACCATCGATATGTACAAAGGTGTTACCACCCACATTGGCCATACGGGCACCACCAAACACCTTACCCTGCGGGTCTGCCAGCGGACGCGTTGCATTCGGGTCCATCACAGCACCGATATCGCCAGCCTTCACCGTCACCTTCGTGCTGCCCTTCACCTCGCCTTTGTTGCCACCACCATAAACGTTACCACCAATCTTAATTCTCGTCTGCGCCTGAACGGAGAAGGGGCAGGACATGAAAATGAAAAATGAAAAATGGAGAATGAAGAATGTGAAATGATAAATGATAAATGACAAAGCCCCACGAAGCCCATTGGTCTCATTGGTCTCATTGGCCCATGTCCATTGTCCATTGTCCATTGTCCATTGTCCATTGTCCAATGTCCATTGGCCCATGCTTGCCTGAGCTCCGTTCTGCCCAGTCAGCCTATTCCAATATAATTTATAATTTATCATTTCTATTAATTATTATTCTTCTATTTTTCTTCGGCCGCTTTCGTTATTACGTTATCACGTTATTTCGTTATCACGCTTTGTTTTGCGGCCTATATTTTCGTTTTCCCTTTGTTCTCCCCTCCCTTGGGGAGGGGTTGGGAGTGGGCCTGTCATTCGTCATTCAATCGTTACCGTTGGATTATCCAAATCCGGTTCCGACATCACATAGAGGAATGTCGGTTTGATGGTGAGATCTACCGTATATTTTTTGCCACGTTCGGTGGCGGTGAAGTGACCTACCAACTCGTTCAGTCGGACGGTGTTGGTGGCTACGCAGTCCTTACGGACCAGGTTGCCTTCTGGATGCTCAGTCGTTTTGTTGTTGTCATACACGTCGTAGGTGCTGGTCAGGATGACGGTGGTGGTACCTGACGGCATGAAGTGTCCCACGAAGGTTTTAGAGGTTGTTTCCAGCTGCACACCGTCGTCTGTTTCTGAGACGAATACGTCGTCGCCTGTGGACACTACCGACGTATGCTCATATACGATGCTCTCGATGGGGTCGGCACCATCGGTGGTGTGCTTTAGCGTGATGGTGACATCTGTTTTCTTTGTGATTCCATCGCCATTGGCAGTCTTCATGTGGATCTTCTTCAGCTTGATGGTGCGCATGGCGGCATAGTCCCCGTCAACCTTGTAGTTGATGTCCAGCGCAGCACATAGATGATCGAAGAGCAGGAACATGCAGTTGATCATATGTCCCTCACCGTCCTTGGTGTTATTATACTTGAACTTGAAGTCACCGGTCTGCAGACGGTTGGTGCGGGTGTCGGTACCGTCATCATAGCTGCTGTTGCTGTTCGTGTCGGTATAGCCACCATCGTAGTAGGTATAATCGGGATCAGAACCGGTTTTGAACCCTTCTCTTGCCCCCACAATGACGCAGGCATCTGACATCACCGACGGCATTCCGTAGAGTGTCAGCTTGGCACCATCCTCATAGCTAGATGAACCATCACGCAGGCTGATATTGGCATTGTCGGCAGCATTACGGGGAATGAAGCCATAGACGTAGTAGTCGGCTTGGGCCATAACTGAAGGATCAGTAGGATCAGAGCCGTCATTGAGGGTGAGCTTCCAGCCCTTAGTTTTGTTATAGTGCAGACGACCGTGTCGGCTGGCGTCCGTTCCTGTCGTGAAGAACACATCGACAGCCTTCGTCGTCAGACTCTGATAGTTGGTGATGCCAGCGTAGAGGGCGTCATAGTTATAGAAGGTGGTATACATTTGTGTTGTGGGGATGACCCATGACGAGACGCGTCGGGCGCCGTTCTTAGCGGCAGCATCTTTCATCGCGGGCAACATAGTCACCAGCGCCATGTCTGTCTCTGGTACAGATTCTTCAATCTGTGCCGGTACGGGCATATCATCGACATCCTCGGAGCAAGACGTGAAGAGCCACCCGCAGCCCACCATCAGAAGGACGGACAGCAGGAGCAGGTGCAACGGGGTGGTCCACCCTGTTGTCCTATTTCTCTTCAGTATCATTGCTTCTTGCACCATACCTATATATATATATTATAAATTATAAAGAATAAATTATAAATACTAATGTTTAATGTTTAACGTATTGTTTTGAATGTTGCGCTCTTTCAAGCTTTATCATTTATTATTTCTTATTTCTTATCTATTATTTATTATTTCTTATTTATCATTTATAATTTCTTCGGCCTGTTACCAGTTATACACCGACTCGCTTCCAGTGAAGCCCTTCTTCCACCCAGTGAAGGCAGTGAGCAGATCACCGAACTCGACGCCACCATCACCGCTCACCTTGAAGATGTAGGTGTACTGGTAGCCAGCCTTCCATGTCATGTAGCCGGCGGGCACCACTGCCGTGCGGGGCTCACCATAGACCATCAGCGAGAGTGTGAAGCTGCCCTGACTGCTGACAGGCAGCACGGTGTACCACTTACCTGGTGTCTTTACATCGCTGGTCGTCTTGCCGTAAGCAGGGTCTCCTGATGTAGCAGCGCCTATCTCGGCTTGCGTAAAGTATATGTCTACATAATCCTGCGTCATGGCAGTAATCGTATTCGTCGGCGTTGAATCGAAGCGTTCGCGCAGGTTCGATCCCGTGATGGGGTATGTCACAGTCACGCTGCCGTTAACGCCGATGCCGCTGTCGTCAGTGGGCTTGAACATCATGTCGTCCAGCTCCATGTCCTCGATTTTCACGGTGGGGTCGGCTGAGATGAACATGAAGCGCACCTTTGTGAAGGGCTTCACGAACTCCAGCACCACCGGCTTGCCGAACTGCTTGTCGGGGTACTCTGCGGGGGTGCCGGTCGAGAACCATAGCTTGCTGAAAAGCGGCGCATCCGCTACTTTGTCGCCATAAAGATCGGGGATGGTGATCTTCAGCTCGGTTGCCCCTGTCAACGCATTGACGCTAATCTCCTCGTTAGCCTCGATGGCGGTTGTCCTCGCTGCAAAGCGGTACGCTTTGGCATCCCAGTCCCAGTATTTGATGGTCTGGTCGACGGGACTTGACATCACATACTCCCAGCCGCTGCTGTTCGTTGTTGATGAGGCGGCACTACCATCCAGCCAGTTTACCGCATAGCCCGGGAATACCGTTTGGTAGTCGGTGTAACCTGCACCGTCTCCAATATTCTTGAAGCCCCACACCTTGAACTGCGTAGCGCTCTCGCTCAGCGGTGTTCCCGCTGCGCGGGTCCCATAGGCCCCATTAGTCTCATAGGTCCCATTGGCCTTATTGGCCCCATAGGTGCGGTGGCCATTGCCTTTCGCGCCAGCGGACTGTTCTTGTTCTTCCGCCATCGCTCCGCTGAAGCGGATGGGGGTGAGTAGCGTGCCCTGTTCCGTGCCCTGCACAGCCGGCACCACCTCCTCATCATCTGAGGAGCAGCAGGATGTGAGACAGGTCAATGAAATGATAAATGATAAATAATAAATCATAAATGATAATGCACGATGACGCCCACGAAGCCCACTGGCCATTCTTGAGGCGTCAAGCGTCCCTACGGGCCGAGCGGTCCATTGTCCATTGTCCAATGTCCATTGGCTCTTAGCCCCAAGACGCCCATTCCAATATAATTTATTATTTATCATTTATTATCTCTTATTTCAATTATCAATTAGCTTTGCTGACTTCTGTCACGACTCGGCCATTCAAGAGCAGGCTCTTATGGCGCTCGCTGTTCTAGAAGTTGTCCATTCTCAATTATCCATTCTTGAGGTATCAAGCGGCCCTCCGGGCTCCCGCCGAGGCGCTGGGCCTCAGCGGGAGGGAGAGGGGAGAGAGGGGTTAATTAACTTTGATGACCTTCACAGAATACACTTTATTAAGGTTAGTATACTTCTTGTAATATGTGCCATCTGCATAGTCGGCCGCTCCACTACCGCTGTTAATAGCGGTTACTCCATCAGGATCTGTATACCATAATCCTACAGTTGCCCAATCAGCTGGCTGTGCAGTAAGTGCTTCAGCAGAATATATATAACCATCTGCACCATCAGAAACTTCATATACATATGCGTATGTAGCTGCAGTTGGTGTGAACTTAACAGCTGTATTCTTGCGGTAATAAGTTCCATCTGCATAACCTCCTGTAGCGGCCGTTACACATGCTGCATCCGTATAATAATTAGTAGGCCAATCACCAGGATTAGCAGTAAGAGTAACTTTCTTTGTTACAGGAACTGCGTTACCATCAGGTGAATCGTCAGCAGCAATCTCTGTTACTGCTGTAGAAGATTCCTCTCTTAAGGCAATTCCATTACGGCCGGTGATAACCAAAGGACTACCAGTTGCGCTAACTTGAACATTCAGAGCATCCATAACTGTAGCCTCTGTAATACCAGATCCTGTTACAGTATAGAGCTTGCCTTTAGAGTTCAAGTTTTCCTTTAAGTCAGCATCCTGTACCATCACATAGACAGAGCCCTTGGCATCATCATATTCATTATCCGTATAAACATGTCCCTTTTGGTAAGTAGTGATAGCAGGTGTAGCAACAGTTGTGATAGTTGACTGAGTGCCGTCTTCAGTATCTAATACAATAGCATCGAAGGTGATGGGATAGAGACCTGCAGGGTCTGTATCTACCGTACTCGTCCAACCATTGGTATTATCGCTAATCTTGAAGAGATAGGTGTAAGCATAATTAGGCTTCCACTGTGCATAAACCTGAGGAACGAATGCCTTTGCGCCATGAATCTTAATAGTTTCCTTAGTACCATCAATAGCTTCGAGGGTGTAGTCCACACGAAGTTCAAGGACATTACCTGCTTCATCAGGAAGAACCGTTACGTAATAAGGATCCGATGCACCAGCAAATGATGGGGCTGCAGCAGTACGCTTGAGATAGGTATTAGGATTGCTCGCATAATTCAAACGAGCATCTTCCCAGTTAGCAGGAGTTGCTTCATAGTTCAGAGCACTGAATGTCATAGTTGATGCCGGAGTGTCACCAGCTCCTGCGGCAAAAGTAACGTGAGCCTTGTTGTAATCGGTCTCGCTTTTATTGCTCGTACCAATGGTTGGGAATTTAACCGTCATCGTTCCTGTTGTATGGAAAACATTACTGCTTGCAAACAACGTGGCATTGGTTTCTGAGGTACCAGTAGCAATTGTTGTGGCATCATCAGAATAGAATTTGACATCTCTAACAGAGTAGCCAGGAATGGTCTCATAAAGAGCAATACGAACCTTGGAACCAAGGCGACGGAACTTGAACGGCACTTCATCCTTATAGTTAATATCGGGTGATGAGGCTCCTGACTTTATTGCTGTAACCAGGTCGGCAATATAGCTCTCACCAAGATCTGTTGCACTACCCGTCAGAGTATAGGCTGCTGTAGTGAGGTTGGCTTGGTCAATAGCTGTTGCCTTAATCTCATTTGTACCTGGCGTTCCTGTGATAATAATGCTTTGGTTCTTGCCTGCAGAGAAAGCAACAAAATCATAATAACTTGCTGCATAGTCCCAATACTTGATTGTCTGATCACCAGATGTGATGTGACCAGTAAAAGCAAGAGGAGATAGCCCTACATATTTCCAGTCAGAAGTATTGTCTGCTGTCGTTCCTGCAGTGTTTGCACCCCACTGTACCAAATAGTGATCGAATACTGTGGAATAAGCACTACCATCATTCTTGTAACCTCCAACATAGAACTTTCCGCCTAACAGGTCAGCAGCATCAGCACCCACATGGTCTGCACGTGTGGTGGCTTTGAAAACACCTCCGAACGTGATTTCTTCAGTTCCTTTACCGGCTGCATTCAGCGCCTCTTGATCTCCGACGAAGCTTTCGTCGGCGCAGCTAACGAGCGTTAAAGCTCCAATGGCTGCCATGAATAAATACTTTGTCTTCATAATGGTAAATGTTTTAGTTGTTATTAATATATTTATTTGTTTCTGTTTTTGTGCACCGTTCGGCACCGGCCTCGCGCGTGCGTATATATTTAATGTGTAGATTTATTTGTTATTTATTCTTTTTATCAAGTTCTGAGGTGCTCGACGTGTATCCCAGATGTCTTCTATGACTACCATATCGTTTGCCTCGTTATACCAATATATTATTTTGAATCGTTTGTTGATTAGAGTGGCGCGGTAAATAGGAGTTCGCTTTTCAAGCAATGGCTCCCGGAATCCCATGCCAGGAAAGAGGGATAGTGCATCTGTAAGAGACTCTATCTTTCGAGCCATTTTCAGGGCTGTGAAAGTTCCATATTCAGTGGCTCCTCTCACATAGAGTTCCTTACGAACGGCTTTAGCCCTTTCAGTCAACTTTACAACAGCCATGGGAATTCTTTTTTGAGTTCTTCACGTACTTCCCTTTCTGTGTAAACCTCTCCTCGCAGATACTGCTGATGAGATTCATCTATGCGGGCATTCAGTTCTTCGAGGGTGTAGGGCGGAAGGTCGCTGTCGTAGGTGTCCCATGCGGCATCGTCATCAATGTCCTCTTCGCATGCTACTTCCTGGGTGATGTAGCTGATCAGACATCTTTTGTCTGCCGTGCTCAGGCCACTAATCTGTGTGAGCAGACCGCTGTTCACCAGATTTTCGCTCATGCCGTATGTTGATAACATCGGCTCGCTGACCTTATCATGATACTTTCCCATATCTTTCAATTACTCAATTGTTATTTCTCTAATTCTCTAATTCTTGACTTTTTTCGAGGCACCGGCCTCTTTTCATTTTCGTCTTCGTTAAATTACTGCATCACTATGAAAAACTTTTTCTATGCCTATGGAGAAATGTCTCTTAGGCCTTTCCGTAAAAATAGTTCTTTTGTATAGTTCTTGACAGTACTTGTTTTTTTCTTTCTTTGTTGTTACCAAGTGGGGAGTCGAACCCCACTTGGTTTTTGATTGTTTATCGGAGTCGCGCTCGGCCCTTAGGACGCTCGCAAGCTCATGAACAGAGATTATACGACCTTAATCACTTTCACGCCGTAAACCTTGTGGTCAACTTTGTACCTGCGGTAGTAGGTCTTGGTTTTGCCTGTAGCTGGAGCTACATATGTATCTACAGCAGAACCTGTTCCATCAGGATTGTCCCAATAGTTGCCACTCCAATCCGCGGGTGCTGAAGTGTCTGTCTCAGTGAATACGACAGCTGAATAGATATAAGAATCCTTTGCATAGTAGGTCGTTGATGAACTCCAAGTACCAGTTGCTTCAGTTGTACATGTGGCATTAGTGTAGTAACCTGTGGGGAAGCCAGCAGGTGATTCAGACAAATAAAGTGGGCTATATGTCTTTGTGTCATAGACAAAAGCGTAAGTGCCTGCACTAACTGTGAGTTCCGCTGCTGTTTTTGCCCCAACAGTAATGGGATTACCATTCTCGCCTGGAATCTGTTCAATTGAAGTACTAACTGCTGTTGACGTAACCTCTGTAAGCTCGAGTTTGTTGCGACCAGAAATATTTAGAGCATCCAATACAGTCGCTTCTGAAATCTCAACAGCACAACCTGTTCCTTTTGCTACAGTATAGAGTTTACTATTAGCATCGAGGTCATTTCTAAGCTTTGGGTCTGCACTTTCCAAATATACTTGTGCATAAACCTTACCCTTACTTGCTGAGTACTCGGGACCGTCTGTAAATAAGTGCCCCTTCTGATAGGTGGTAATGCTTGGAGTAGCAACTGTTGTAATAGTGGTCTGCTCACTTGTTGTCTCAATAGGATTGAGAACTACAGCGTCGAAGGTGATAGGATAGAGACCTGCAGGATCAGTGGTAGTTGTGCTCGTCCAACCATTGGTGTTATCGCTAATCTTAAAGATGTAAGTGTATGCATAGTTAGGCATCCACTTTGTGTAAGTCGCTGGTACAAATGCCTTTGCTCCGTGAATATGAATAACATCACTTGTATTTCCATCCTCAGAAACAAGGTCATAGTTTACGCGCATCTCCAGAACAACGCCAGTTTCATTAGGCAGCACTGTCTGATAATATGGAGTTGTGCCAGCAAAAGTTGCAGCAGTGGATGTTACTCCTAGCTTCGAACTAGTATAATTCAGTGTACTAAAAGATTGTGTTGAAACAGCAGCTGATCCTGTGATACCAACGTGAGCCTTGTTGTAGTCACTGGTCGGGCTTGTGCCACCAGGAGCTTTAGCACTACCGATATTGGGGAAAGTTACAGTATAAGTACCTTTTGAGTAGAATGCATCAGCACCAAAGAGAGTGGCGTTTGCATTGTTAAGCTGGCCCGAACCAGTACCGGAGACTTTGAGAGGATCTGTGTCATTCTCGTAGAACTGGACATTTTGTACAGAATAACCAGGAACGGTCTCATAGATTGCCATGCGAATCTTAGAGGCCAGTGAACGGAACTCAAGTTCTACTTCCTTTTGGTAGTTGGCTTTAGCTACGGTCTTCATATCGGTGATGTAGCACTTGGCGAGTTCATTACGGTTACCAGTCAGTGTATAAGCCCCAGTCGTTGCGTTAGCATATGAGATGGCAGTAGCTAAAATCTGATTATCGCCCGGTGTACCTGAGGAAATGAGTGTATTTCCCTTGCCGATTGAATATGCGCAGAAATCATAGGCCGTTGTACTGAAATCCCAGTATTTGATGGTCTGTGATGTAATTCCAGTTGTAGAACCAAAATCATGGGTTTTGCTAACATATTCCCAGTCAGAGGTGTTGCTTGCGGTGGTTCCTGCGGTGTTCGCAGTCCATTCTACAGAATAGGTCTTGAAGACATCAGTTTGTCCAGTGCCTGTTCCGTCACCTTTAACACCGTGAACGTAGAATTTGTTGCCGAGTAGGTCGGCTGCATCAGCTCCAACTTGGTCAGCACGGGTCATGGCCTTGAATCCACTACCAAACTGGATGGATCCGTCATTCACTCCTTCGACAGTGCCTGGGGTGGCGTCGCCGATGAAGCTTTCGTCGGCGCAGCTGGCCATCAACGTGACGGCGGCTGCGAGGAAGAGAATCTTTTTCATAATAGTCATAGTTTATGAGTTAGTATTAATTTATGATTTATATAATTATTGTATCTTATTATTGTACCTTGATGACCTTGACATCATAGACACCTGCAGTACCTTCATCGCCAGCCTTAATATAGGACAGCTTTGCAAGATTTGCCTCGAATGCAGCTTCTGTGGGTACAGAAACAGCATAATGTGCGCCGCTTAAGCTCTGCATGTAGTATGTCACGCTGGAACTGTAATTGCCAGTCGTCACAGCTGTGTAGGTGGGAGCTGCATAGGCGGTTCTCGTGTAAACGTATGCATAATATGTAGCTGCTGCAGAGGGCGTGAAATATACATTGCTGATGGAGGGAGTCGTACCATTAGCAAGGGGAATAGTGGTCCCAAGTGTAGTTGCCTCTGGTGTCAAGGTGATACCCATCGGTGAACCTGTCAGCTGACCGAGGACCTCAGCCTCAGTAGCGGGCTTATTTAATTTGTAGATTTGTGCTTTACCATCAGTGCTACCCAAGCCTGTCGGAGTAATCACAGGATGGCTTGCATTGCTGTTGTCAGTAATGGCAACATAAATTGGCTTGGAAGCGGTGTATTCGTTCACAATCTGGCCTTGCGCGTAGGTGGTGATGCTGTTTGTGGCAACAGAAGTGATAGTCTCCTGACGATCCTCGGTCATGTCCACGACGATAGCATCGAAGGTGATGGGCTTCAGGCCTTCGGGATCTGTCGGATCGCCATCGCCGTCAACGTCACCGGTGGTACCGTTGGTCTTGTCGGAGATCTTGAAGATGTAGGTGTAAGCGAAGTTGCTCTTCCACTGGACATTTATAGCAGGAACGATGGCACGTGCGCCCTTGACATGAATAACGTCAGCAGAACCATCATCTGCATACATCGTGAAGTCGAGTTTGAGGAGCAAAGGATTGTTGTTGCCCTCGAACGGGAATATAGGAATATAATAATTATTTGCAGCCTCGCCAGCTACCCAAGTCGGACTTGAAGCAGTAGTAGCCAATGTCTTGTTAATAATAGCAGAACCATCACCAAGCTTTAAGTAATAATTATAGCCACCAGTTGGGTTGCTCACCTTCGGGCGGTTAATCACTTGTGTAGCTGTTGTTGCGTCGTAATAGGTGACGTTGATGGTCTGGTCTGCGGCAGTCTTTACATTCTGGAGAGATGCATAGAAGCCGTCAGTTTTTACATCATTCATCTCTTTAAAACTGGTTACGGCAGCTGTCGCATCATAGTCGATGCGGAATCTGTCAATCTTGACGGTGTAGCCAGGAATGGTCTCGTAGAAACCTACGCGAACCTTAGAACCGAGGTTGCGGAAGGTGAGGTTGACAGTCTGATCATACTTGGAGAAAGGAACCTCAAGACGGTCTGAGAAATACAGGTTGTTCAGTGTTGCGCCATTCTTGACCGTAACAGCATAACCCTTGTTGTACAAAGAGGTACCATCTGCGGTGGTCTTAGTAACAACGACCTTGTCTGTAGCCGCAGCCTTAGGATAGCTGATGTCGCTGCTGGAGAATGCATAGAAGGTGTAGCCGTTGTCTGCGCTGTAGTCCCAGTACTTGATACCCTGAGCCGTGGGCGCTGCATCGTAAGACTGCAGGCCAACATACTCCCAGTCGTTGGTGTTGGAGGCTGTCTTTCCAGCTGTGTTAGCTGCCCATGCTACCTGGAAGTTGTTGTAAACAACAGCATCATAGGAAGCGGTCTTGTCTTCAGCTGAGAAGTGCTTGGTACCGTACACAACAAACTTGTTGCCGAGCTTGGCGGCAGCGTCTGCTCCGTAGAAGTCCGCACGGGTCATAGCGGGAGCGGAACCACCGAAGACGATGGCACCATTGGTGGTCTCAACCACAGGCTCGGTGCTTTCGCCAAGGAATTCGCTTCCTGTGCAGCTAACCAGCGCGAAGCTCGTCAGGGCTGTGAGGAAAAGTGCTTTTGTTTTCATAATCGTTTGTTTTTAGTTTTTGTTATTTGTTTTGTTTGTTTCTTTTTCTTTCGTTTCTGTTTCTTTTTTCTTGTGAATGGCGCCCCTGGGACGCGTGACACAAATCAGAGATTTTAGTATTTACTGGTTCGTAGTGAATGATTTTCTTAAATTTTTATTTTTTATTTTTGATTAATTCGTGAAATGAATTTATGTTTAATTATTGTAAAGTTCTTTTTTACATGAATTGTCCATGAATCGCGTCATGAATTTCTCATGAATTATTATCGTTTAGTTCATTCTCTTTTTCGAATCTCCAATAATCTTCAGGGTCTATATCTGAATCTACGGGATAAAGCAAATTCATATTGCGGTCCAAAAGCACACATTCGTTTGTCTCTTCAATGTAGGCATATCGTTCACCCTGTAAACTCTTGCTCCCAAAATTGATGAGAAGACTGATAGGTGACTTTGTCAGACGCATGTAGTTGAATAGCTGTGCCCTATGGGCAGGGATGATGTCGCAGGTTGATTTTAGCTCGATGATGATATCCTTGACTGATAAGTCTGGTTGGTAGTATTTCTGCATTAGCTGTCCTTTGTAATAGCAAGGGAGGTGTTCCTCCATAGAGTGAGGGATGCCACGTGCCTGAAGTTCCATATGTAGAGCCTCTGTATATAAAGGCTCCAACAAACCCCAGTTTAGCTGGGAGTGGACGGTCATGGCTGCGCCAATGATATCGTATACTACCTTTTTATAATCCTTTGGACTCACCATTTGAATTTATGAATAATTTGTGACTTATATTTATGATTAATTCGTGTGAAAATAGGGTCGGGGGCGGGCCCGTTTCTTTACATTTCTATCACCCAGGTGCCGCCATCTTCGTAGTCCTTAACTACGGCATTGAATCCGGAGCCGCCGGGGCGGGTGGGTATTGGGACTGTGTCCATATCGAGTTCCACTTTGATGACGCCACCTTTGTAGAGCCTTTTGACTTGGTCGGTTATGTCAAACACCAGCGTTGAATCCATACCGTTGTTGAATTGCACGTCCATGTCCATGTAGTGGCGAAAGGGGTCGCGGACCTGTGAGGAGTGGGTGATCTTGTTGGCTGCGATGTCGCAGATGCCGAAGGTCATCACGCGCCCGCCCAGCACATCGGCGTACTCCGTCGTGGCGTCCGGGACCTTGGGGTCGTCGGGGTGGTAGCCCAAGAGGGGGATGTCCCTCTTCATACGGACGTCGAAAGGCACGGAGACGGCTTCCGAACCGCCCTTACCGGTGTTCACGTTGGTGGAACGGGCGAAGCCAGAGATCTGGCCGGTACCGATTTCCTGTGCGATGCGTCCCTTGTTGTTATGTAGAATCAGCTCGATCAGGTAGATATAGGTGATGGGGCGCAGCGTCATGTTCAGCTGCTTGACCCATACATTGCGCTCGGCATCGAAATCGAAGCCCTCCAGATCGCGGTTGATCTCCATCGCCTGGTCGTAGGCGGAGAACAGGGCCTCGGGCTCGTAGAAGGCACGCGTAAATTGGGGAGCGTGGTAGCGCGAGGGCACCATCGAGGGGTTGGTGAAGGCCGTCACGGAGTCGAGTGACGTCGCCTCGTCGAAGTGAAGACTGACGATACCGTCAGGTGACACGGTGTTGTTCCAGACCAGAATGTCCCAGAAGCCCCATTCGTACTCGCCCTGGAAGTGGTTGCCCGCGATGGGTGGGTCGTTGGGGGGCGCGACGGTGTGGTTGGCGAAGGGAATCTCGCCGGTATAGTAGCGGCGGAGGAGGAATACCTCAGGCTTGGTGTAGCCGATAGGACCCTGGTGGTCCAGGTAGTCCTTCTCGTCCCAACCGTAGTGCCACTCGGCTTCCCAGTCGTACTTGACACCGTACTCAATCTCGTAGTCCCACAGCACCTTCAGGTCCAAATCCACCTCCGGGAATTCCAGCACCGCCTTCATGGAACGGTACAGGTGGAGCTCCGGCTCGCGCACGCAAGAGATAAAGACCATAATAAGCCCAATGAGGCCAATGAGGCACATTGGTCCAATGGATAATGGACAATGGGCAATGGACAATGATTGTCCAATTGCGCTCATCCTGCTTATTATGGTCTTAATTCTTAACATTAAATTTTCGTTATCGTTCTCGTTTCGGCCTCATTGTCCATTGTTCATTGTCCATTGTCCATTGTCCATTAGGCCTATTGGTCTGTTATTGCAATATTTTCAACTCTCTTGGAATCACACTCACACCCTTCTTGGTCCAGCGACGGTAGAGGAGGTCGTAGCTGAGAGTGATGCCTACGCGGGTGGGGCCGAGCCAGGTGAAGCGGTACTGGCGCTCCTTGAACAGGTCGGGGTCGGCGGTCCACTTGTAGTAGTAGAGGTCGTCGTGATAGTCCGGATTGACGGGGTTCTCGTACTGGTAGGGGTCGTACTGGCAACGGAAGAAGCCGGCTTGCACGCCGAACTCCAGTCGCCAGTGGCCTTTCTTCGTCAGGGGCAGGACGTAGCCTGCGCCGATGCCGGCACCTGCACCTTCACCCATCCAACCGCGGTTGGCATCGAAGCAGATGCCGAAGATGGCGTTGTGGACATAGCCTTGCAGGTAGAGACCGCGGAAAGCGGCGCCTTCGCCTGCGGGATTGCGGTCGATGCTGCCGCTACGCAGGTAGTAGCGTGCCTCCAGCTGGTAGTTGCGGATCTGGAAGAACTTGTGGTCGGCATAATGCTGCCACCACGGGCAGTCCAGCGAGGCGCCGAAGGTAAAGTGCCCATAGAGCGGGTAGTACTCAACGGCGATATTGGGGATGGGGCACCAGCGGTCGTAGCCGGGAACGTAAGCCGCATCAAAGAGCAGATTGCTCTTCACCGACAGTACCTCGCGACGCGGGACGGTGAGCACAATCGGCTTCGAAACGGGTTCGGGAGTGACTGGCTCTTGGACCTCATTAGCCTCATTGGCCTCAGGGACCACAACGGGTTCTTTGGGTTCCTCGGGGGTGGGCTCTTCGAGCTTGGCTTTCTCGAAGAAGAGGATGACGCGGGCAGCACGCAGCTCGGGGAAGTAAGTGTGGAGCAGACGCTTCCACAGACGACCGCCCTGCAGTTTCTGCAGTTTGCGCTTCAGGATGGTGTACTCGTAGTGCGGCACGTGGCGATCACAGAGTGTCTCGACGGTAGCGAGATCCGGATCGTTGGCCCTACGCATCATGGTCAGCAGGAGGGCGTAGTCCTCAGTGACGGCCTCAGAGGTGAAGCTGCTCTCCTCTACGGGCACGAGCAAGCGCGCGCGTAAAAAATTAGACAACGCTTCCAGACGACGACGTCCCAACATGCGGTTGTTGGGTACGGGACCTTCAGGTGACGCAGCACCACGCAGCACAATACGGCGCAGGCGCAGCGTGTCCTTGTTGATACGCGGCAATAGTTCATCCTCTAACAGGTGGAGCAACGAGTCGTTGGTGTAAATATCGTAGCGGTTCACGCGGAATACCACGCGCCCCGCCTTATCCAGAAAGTCTTCATCCGAGAGCCTAACCAGGCTGGCGTCCTCCTTGGCGTCGATAAAGCGGATGAAGGGATATCGGTTGTAAAACGTTGTGTCGATGGGGGTGGGCGGGGCGCTGAGATCCAGGGATGCTAATGGTTCCATCTCCGCGCGCTCCAGTGGGATTGCGAAGATGTAATTCGTGCTCAGTAAAGCTGTAAATAAGACTGTTAACTTTACCAGAGTGAATGTCCTTTTGTATAACGTACTGAAAACCAGCATTTTCGTTTTTTTTGTCCGCCTTGCACGCGTGTGTAGATTATTAAGTCGCGTGTGTGCGTGAACTTTATTTAAATGCAAAGATACGGCAATTCTTTGAAGTTTCCAAATAAATCTTTAAAAAAATGTGGTCGTGCGGCAATATTTGATGCGTGTCAATTTTACAATTTTTATATCTTTAACGGCTCACAATTTCCTGTATCCCGCTACCACGGAGCCTTTCGCGTGATTGACCCGCCGAAAGTTAACAAACCAAAAGTCTTGCATAAAAAGTTAAAATTTGTCGGCGGCGGTGGGGCGGGGTGGCGAGAAAGACTAAAACCTTACTCAAGTAATCCGGATTCGTGAGTGTCTGGATGTCTGCCCAAATAAAAGAAATGCCTGCTTAAATGAGCCAAAGCGCCCAATTCCTTTCTAATTTGTATCTCCATTCCCTTCTTGCGGTCAAAAAGGGAACAAAATCATGAAAATGCTTTTGTGTGGTAAATAAATGTTAATCAATATGTGGTATAAAGTTGAAAAGCGTTAAGGATTTTTGACTATTTTGCGCTATAATAGAAGAACAAAAGAGCTGCTGTGTGCTTGTTTGACCATAAACCACAAAGAATATATTACAACTACGGAAGCTACGGATTGTACGGCTCTAATCCTTTAGTAATCAGTGCGGTCAAGCGAATGATGCGGGTAGTAGAGAAAACCGTAAAATCCGTAAAATCTGTAGTTGTAAAAGATGAATTCGTTGTCTAATCCACGCTGAATCCGTACTGAAAGAGAGCCAACTAGATTAAACAGTGGTTATTTGTCTTTCTTCGATAGGCTGATGGGATATCTCTGTAAGTCCTATATAAAATATAATTAGAACCTGATAGATTTTATGTTCCAAGCTTTGGAATATGTGTGCCAAGGCTTGAAACATGTGTACCAAGCCTTGGAATATAAGTTCCAGGACTTGGAACATAATTTCGTTCCAGGTCTATGAACTTATGTAGGCAAGCTCTGTACATAGAATATCCCTAAGGGAAGGCAAAAAAGAAAGAGACTGCGGTGCAGTCTCTTTCTAAATGGACAATTGACAATGGACAATTGACAATGGACAATTGACAATTGGATTAAATCACCTCGATGCCTTGTTCGGCGCAGAGCTTCAAGCTGAGCTCTTTCAGCTTGAACTTCTGGATCTTGCCGGAGCCGGTGAGGGGGAATTCGTTGACGAAGAAGACGTACTTGGGGATCTTGTAACGGGCAATCTTGCCTTTGCAGAAGTCGCGGACATCTTCGGGTTCCATCTTCGCACCCTCGTAGAGGATGATGAAAGCGCCGACTTCCTCGCCATACTTCTTGGACGGAACGGCGGCAACCTGTACGTCCTTGATGCCAGGCATGTGGTAGAGGAACTCCTCAATCTCTCGTGGATAGATGTTCTCACCACCACGGATAATCATATCTTTGATACGTCCTGTAATCTTATAGAAACCGTCCTCGTTCATCACACCCAGGTCGCCGCTATGCAGGAAACCGTTCTTGTCGATGACCTCGGCGGTAGCCTCGGGGTTCTTGTAGTAGCCCTTCATGACGTTGAAGCCGCGACAGCACATCTCGCCCTGTACACCTACGGGACATTCCTCGCCCGTCTCGGGATCCAACACCTTCACCTCTACGAAGGGGAAGTCGCGACCCACCGTCGTGCAACGCTGTTCGAATGTGTCGTTGAGACACGTCTGCGTCATACCCGGCGAACTCTCGGTGAGACCATAGACGCTGGTGATTGTCATGAACATCTTCTCGCTGACCTGCTTCATCAGTTCCACGGGACAGAGCGAACCTGCCATGATACCTGTGCGAAGGCAGGACATGTCGAACATCGAGAACATCGGGTGGTTCAGCTCCGCAATGAACATCGTGGGGACGCCATAAACTGCTGTGCAGCGTTCCTTGTGGATGGAGGCCAGTACCACGAGCGGGTCGAACTTCTCCACCATCACTTCCGTACAGCCGTGAGTGAGGCAGTTCATCGTGGCCAGCACGACGCCGAAGCAATGGAAGAGCGGTACGCAGACGCACAACTTGTCGTCCTGCGTGAAGCCCATGTTCTCGCCTGTGAAATAGCCATCGTTGGCGATATTGTAGTGCGTCAGCATCACGCCCTTGGGGAAGCCTGTGGTGCCACTGGTATATTGCATGTTGCAGACATCGTGGCACGTGACGTTCTTCTTCATCTCGTCCAGCACCTCGTCATCGATGTTCTGGCCCAAAAGCAGCAACTCGGCGGTATTGAACATACCGCGATGCTTCTCCATGCCGATGTACACGACGTTCTTCATGAAGGGGAAGCGCTTGCTGTTGAGGTGCCCGCGTTCGCATTCGCGCAGTTCGGGCAGCATCGTGTAGGTCATGTCCACGTAGTCGCACTCCCAGGTGCCATCGGTGATGCAGAGTGTGTGCATATCAGAGTTCTCGCAGAGGTACTCGAGCTCGTTCTGCTTGTAGTTGGTGTTCACCGTTACCAGCACGGCACCGATCTTGGCGGTGGCGTAGAGGAACGTGAGCCAGTCGGGCACGTTGGTAGCCCAGATACCGACATTGCTTCCTTTCTTCACGCCGATGCTGATCAGTCCCTTGGCGAGGTTGTCCACGCGCTCGTTGAACTGCTTCCACGTGAAGCGCAGGTCGCGGTCGCTATATACAATATATTCTTTATCGGGCGTAGTCTCGGCCCAATATTCAAGCCACTGGCCCAAAGTCCGCTCGGAAAGGGTGTAGCCAGTAGATCCCGTCTCGGCGGGATATGTTCTGTCAGGCAGTGGTCTGCCTGCCATATCTAATTTCACGTTGGTTGCTTCCATTGTCGGTCGATTTCGTTATATCGTTATTCCGTAAATCCGTTTATAACGAAAGGTTAGAATGGAATATACACGACGGCGAGGATTTTGGCAGCTTTGCCGGAAGCGCCGTGAACGTGATGTTTCACGATGGAATCGTAGAAAATGCTGTCTCCTTCGTGTAGGGTATAGGTCTCCTTACCATAGGCAATCTCCACCTCGCCGCTCATCACGTAGATGAACTCCTCACCTTCGTGGGCTGAGAGCTGAAAATCCTTGATTTCATCGGGCTTTATCTCGATAATGAAGGGCTCCATGTGGCGACCTGCCTTCTGCTTGGCCAGCGAGTGGTAGATCATGTTCTGGCGTGCCTCCACGGCATCGTTGGAGAAGCTGATGCTGGCATCGCGTTCGCGATCCTCAGCGCGGCATACCACGGGTCCCAGGGCATCGTTGTCATCCAGGAAAGTACCCAGTCGCACACCCAGAGCGCGTGCTACCTTGATCAGCGGACCCAGGGAGGGGAGGTGCTGATCATTCTCGATGGAATGGATTTGTTCTACCGACAGACCGCTACGTTCGGCGATCTCCTCGACAGAGAGATTCTTGGATTCTCTGAGGCCTTTGATTTTGGAACCTACGATGGTTTGATGCTGTGTCATAAGACTGAAGATGAATAAATAAAATATGTTTGCGTACGAAAATTCGGGCGCAAAGGTACGAACTAATCGCGAATCAGCCAAATAAATTGGTGATAAATCACCAGATGGCCCTAACGATTACTTTTCGACGTGGTTGTGATGATGGTGGTGATGATGCTCGTGATCCGATGAGGGGCGGCGAATGATGTGTACGCGGTGCTCCTTCGTCGTGCGGCGGTAACCCATGTACTCCAGCGTGCGAATGGCGAAGAGACGGACCAGCAGCCACAGGCCGTAGAAGATAACAGTCAGACCGACGATGCCGATGATGAGATAATGAAGTTCAAAGGGATTGGCTCCTTTCTTGATGTAGAGAATAATGCATGCGGCTGCCATCAGCACGAAGCTAAAAATCAGCCAGAAGATCTCCTTGCGGAGACGCGGGGTGGGAATGTAAATGTAAGGCATAGTGTGAAGTTAATGGAAAATTGACAATGGAAAATGGAGAATGATGAGTGAAAAATGAAAGAGTGAAAAATGAAAGAGTGAAAAGTGAAGAGTGAAAAGTGAAGAGTGAAAAGTGAAGAGTGAAAAGTGAAAGAGTGAAAAATGGGGGTTAGAGGTCTACGATTTCGAGGTCGTCGAGGTCCTCAAAGTCCTCTAAGTCGTCTAGGTCTTCTAGTGCGTCCAGTTCCTCTATGGGCTCAATGTCCTCCAGCTCTTCCAGCTCCTCCAACTGCTTGTCGCGATGGGCGACGGCATGGGCAGCGAGGCGTTCGGCGGTGTCAAGGTGTTGCCAGAGGAGATCTTTGAGTTGTGCGGTATTGAAGCCGGTGACGGCGGAGATGAACAGGTGGGGAAGGTCGGTGGGAAGGTCGGCTTCCAGCATCTCCATCAACTCGTCGTCGAGTAGATCAGCTTTAGTAATCGCCAGCACGCGCTGCTTATGGAGCAACTCGGGGTTATAGGTGGTGAGTTCGTTTAGCAACACCTCGTAGTCGTGACGAATATCCTCGGTATCACCGGGAATCATGAACAGCAGCAGGGCGTTGCGCTCGATGTGGCGCAGGAAGCGGAGACCGAGGCCCTTGCCCTCGCTGGCGCCCTCGATAATACCTGGAATGTCGGCGATGACGAAGGAACGGTTGTCGTGATAGCTTACCACGCCAACGGATGGCTCCAGCGTGGTGAAAGGGTAGCCTGCAATTTTGGGATGGGCGGAACTGATGGCGTTCACCAACGTGCTCTTGCCTGCATTTGGGAACCCCACGAGGCCCACGTCTGCCAGCATCTTCAGCTCCAGGATGATGGTCAGCTCCTGTGCAGGTTCTCCGGGTTGTGCGTAGCGAGGTGCCTGATTCGTGGCAGTCGTAAAGTGCTTGTTGCCCAAACCGCCGCGTCCACCCTTCAGAAGCTGTACCACCTGACCGTCCTCCGTGACATCACAGAGGAAACGTCCCGTCTCGGCATCGTAGATAACCGTTCCGCAGGGCACATCGATGTAGCGATCCTCGCCGTCGGCCCCGTGTGAACCGCTCTTGCCGCCGTTGCCGCCGTTGCTGGCAAAGATATGACGGTCGAAGCGCAGGTGCAGCAACGTCCAGTAGTTGCGATTCCCGCGCAGGTAGATGTGTCCGCCGCGTCCACCGTCGCCGCCGTCCGGTCCGCCATTGGGGACATATTTGGCGCGATGCATGTGCATGGAACCGCGGCCGCCCTTACCCGAGCGGCAGATAATCTTGACGTAATCTATGAAGTTTGTTTCCATTTGGTCTGCTTTATTGCCTGGGGCAGATAATCAATGAGGTCGCTGGCGATGAGGCTTTCTTCGCCCAGTTCCGCAGCCGCAAGGTCGCCGGCGAGGCCATGAAGCCAAGTGCCGAGCTGTGCGGCTTCGGCGGGGAGATAGCCTTGAGCCAGAAGGCCGGCGATGATGCCTGTGAGGACATCGCCGCTGCCTGCTGTCGCCATTCCCGGGTTGCCGGTGGGGTTGAAGAGGACGTCGCCTGTGGGTGTGCAGATTTGCGTATAATGGCCCTTCAGAACCACAAACACGCCGCGTGCCTCGGCGAAATGGCGGACACGGTTCAGGCGGTCGAAACTGTTGGCGGAGTGTCCCACAAGCCGATCCATCTCGGCGGGGTGGGGGGTGAGGATGCTCTCGGCAGGCAACTCATTTAGCCAGTCTGGGTATTCCGCGAGGATATTGAGGGCGTCGGCATCGAGCACCATCGGACAAGCCTGCTGCTGGAGATAGGTATGAAGCGCCGCTGCTGTGTGACGGCTGGTGCCGAGTCCCGGACCGATAGCCATTGACTGATAGGGTGTGGCGTCGAGCGCCGTGGTGATGATGTCATTGTCGATATCCAACTGCGTCAGTGTCTCGGGAACCGCTACCTGCATGATGTTCAGGCAGGAAGACGGCAACTGTTGTGTGACTTTGCCGGCTCCAGCGCGCAGGGCAGCGCGTGCGCAAAGGATGGCAGCACCCATCATCCCCCGCTGTCCGGTGACCATCAGCGCGTTCCCCATCGTTCCCTTATGCGCAAAGCGAGGACGGGGGCGTAACATCGCCCGCATCTCCGCTTCCTCTGTGAGCCAGAATGGTGTCTTGATGGCATCCAACCCTTCACGGCTCAGACCGATGTCTAAAAGCTTGAAGTCGCCTACGTAGCGCTGGTTCTCTGCAAACAGAAATGCCATCTTCGGGAGTTGTATGGAGAGGGTCGCGCTCGCGCGTATGATAGAAGAGGTGTCGTTGAAGGTGTTATCCTCACACATCAGTCCCGAGGGCACATCGATACTCACGACGGTACCAGGGCTCTGGTTGATGCGCTTTGTGACGTTGGCAAAGCCACCGCTGAGGGGTTTGCTCAGGCCTGTGCCGAAAAGGGCGTCGATGATAAAGTCTTCCGGGTGCAGTTCCGGAAACACCAGTTCGGAGGTGACCTCTACAAGCGTGGCTGCATCCGTTGCCAGCAGGCGATCGCGGTTGGTGGCGCAGTCCTCGTTCAGCTTCCCCGTGACATTGAACAGGTAGGCTGTAACGACACGTCCGGCCTCTGCCAGCAGACGTGCTACGGCAAGACCGTCGCCGCCATTGCCTCCAGGTCCTGCAAAGATGAAGATTCGCTGATCGTCGGTCAGCCAATGGGCCAGAAGTTCGTCCGTCAGGGCGCGTGCAGCACGCTCCATCAAATCGATGGACGCTATGGGCTCGTGCTCGATGGTGTAGAGGTCCAATTCTCGGAATTTGCCGCCGGTGAGAATCTTCATTGGTAATTTTTTTATAATTTCGGTGCAAATTTACGTCAAAGGCTGCGAAAAACAAAATAATTTGTCTAATTTTGCGGCGCAAAGGCATCAATAAGCCTCAAAAAGACATTTGTACATGGAGAAATTGCAAGTCAAAGACAAGTCTTTCGCCGTCAGTATCCCCGAGGCGAAAATTCTGGAGCAGGTTCGTCGCGTGGCTGCTGAAATTACGCGCGATATGGAGGGCAAAGACCCTTTGTTCCTCCCCGTACTGAACGGCGCGTTCATGTTCGCTGCCGATTTGTTGCGCGAAGTAACGATCCCCTGTGAAATCAGTTTCATCAAGCTCGCCAGCTATGCCGGCACCCATTCCACTGGAGCAATCCGCGAGGTCATCGGCCTAGCCAAGGACATTACAGGACGTCACGTGGTGATCGTTGAAGACATCATCGATTCCGGTCTGACGATGGCTCACATGATAGAGACGCTGGAGAAACACAACCCCGCCAGCATCTCCGTCTGTGCCCTGCTCGTCAAACCCGATGCCCTGAAGGTGGAGGTCCCCATTCACTACCGTTGCATGGACATTCCTAACGATTTCATCGTGGGTTACGGACTGGACTATGATGGTTTCGGCCGCAACACGAGGGATATATACACGTTGTGTAAAGAATGATGAATGACGAATGATGGATGACGAATGATGAGTGATGAATGACGAATGACGAATGATGAATGACGAATGATGAATGACGAATGAAGAGTGAAAAGTGAAAAATAAGAGTTTCTTTAAGCACTTAAATTCAATTGTAAAATAGCAAATCGTATAATCGTAAAATTGTAAAATCGTAAAATAATAATATGAAGAACATTATCATCTTTGGTGCCCCGGGCTCCGGCAAAGGCACATACAGCGAAGAAATCGTGCAGCGTTACGGCATGGGACATATCTCCACCGGCGACGTGCTGCGCGCAGAGATTAAGAACGGCACAGAATTGGGCAAGATTGCCCAAGGCTATATCGACAACGGACAACTCATCCCTGACGAGTTGATGATTGATATTCTGGCAAAGAAATATGATAGCATCGCCGTGGACGGCAAGGGTGTAATCTTTGACGGTTTCCCCCGCACCATCGCACAGGCAGAGGCCTTGAAGCAGATGTTGGCACAGCGCGGTCATGAGATGGGTATGATGATTGAGCTCATCGTTGGCGAGGATGTGCTGATGGCACGCTTGTTGCGTCGTGCTCAGCTGGAAGGACGCGCCGACGACAACGAAGAGACCATTCGCAAGCGCTTCGCCGTCTATCACAGCCAGACAGAACCTCTTTCCAAGTGGTTCGCTGCTGAAGGCATTCGCCACACCTTTGACTGGAGCATCTGCAAGACCAAGGAAGGTATGCTGGAAGCCATCTTTGCTGAAATCGAGAAAGAAAACTAAATAACAATGATTAGTTCTTTGTTCAAAAGGAATATATTCTCCTCCATGAAAGGGAGAGGCGTGGGGGCGGTCCTGTTATTGCTTGCATGTCCTCTCTATGCCCAGACTGAGTTGACTCCCTTCCGCCCTGGTGCTACGCTGGAAGGTGTCAACTACTTCTTGCCCAAGACCGTCTTTGAAATCGTGCTGACGGCTGACAAGGCCGTGACGACACCGGGTGAATTTGCAGCGTACTCCGACCGCTACCTGCGGCAGCCCCATGTGCCGAAGGAGGAATCTACGCTATGGACCCTCAAAGAGGTGGCGATGTACGCCTATGGCATCCCCGATTCCACGAAGGCCTACACCATCAACATCCGTTCCAAAAGCAATGCGCCCCTCGTGAGCCTTACCGATGATGGATTGTTGCTGGGTATCAATACACAAGTGGCTCCTGAGGCGCTGCCTACGTTGCCCAAGGGCACGCCGGCACCTGAGCCAGTGAATGGTCGCGACTTCATGACGCATGAGATCCTTAGCGCTGGTAGCACCGCCAAGATGGCGCAACTCACCGCCGAAGAAATCTATGATTTGCGTGATAGTCGCAACGCCCTCATCCGCGGAGAGGCAGACAATACGCCCAAGGACGGATCGCAGCTCAAACTGATGCTGGACAACCTCAGCGCTCAGACGGCGGCGCTCGAAGCCCTATTCAAGGGACAGACGCTGACCAGCACCGAGGTGATGAGCTTTGACTATGAGCCCAATAGCCTCATTGACGAAGAGGGCACCCGCGAGATGCTCTGCCGCTTCTCACGCCGCCTCGGATTGGTAGATCCTGATGATCTCAGCGGAGAGCCTGTCTGGATTACTATCAAACCGTTAGGAACCCTGCCTGTAACCACAGAGGATGAAGCCGTCGCCAAGAAAAAAGCCAAAATAGAGCGGGGCGTTTATGTGAATCAGCCACAGCGCTGTCGTGTGACTATTACGATGGGGGCACAAACCCTCCTTTCCACCGAAGTACCCATCGCTCAAATCGGCACTACTGAACTCCTCTCCGACCTTCTCTTTGACAAAAAGAAAACGACCCGCGTGACCATCCATCAGCACACGGGTAGCGTGAAGGATATTAGTGAGGAGTAGGAGAAGGGGTCTTCTAGCCCTCTTCTTACCCTCTTCTTACCCTCTTCTTACCCTCTTCTTGGCCTATTCTATGCCTATACTACGCCTATACTACACAACCTTATAAACATTTAATAGCAATGAAAATGCTCAACACAATCCTCAACCGGATTTTACGCCCCTCCATCACAGGGAGGGGTTGGGGGGTAGGTCTCCTCCTGTTAGTTTCTCTCCCAACCTTTGCTACCGATTGGAACGCCAAAACCGATACCGTGTGGGCTGGCCGTCACTATCGCGAGATTAACGGTATAGCCACCGATGTATGCGACCAGAACACCACCGCTCGCTGGAACTATCCGACAGGCACCATGCTTGTCTATGGCCTTCGTATGCCGAATGGTCACGTTCGTGGCGACCTCACTGTGACGGTAGATAACGGACACGCCGTGAATCTCCATGTACGCATTCTCTATCCCGCTACCAATAGCGTTATCGTGGACCACACGGTGAAAACAGCCGCAGGTAAGACCAGTAAGCAAACCATCGAGTTCCTGCCGGATACAGAGCTGGAGCATGACGGATGGTACCGCATGGAAGTGACCAGTGACGATGCCAAGGACATCCTCACCATGCACCACCTGCTCTTCCAACGTACCTCCAGACAGACGGTTACCGATGCCAATTCGCTGATGACGCAGGCGGTACATCTATGGTGGAGTTCTACCGACCCAGGTGCCAATACCACCGAGGACCGCTACGACTGGGTCTATATGGAAGCCCGTGTTCCAGAGGCATTTAAGCAATCCTGCACCTACCAGATGACCATCGGTTCCTCTGGCCTATATTCCGGCATCCAGACCAACCACCTGTTGGCAGATGACTCCTGGACACATGCCGTAATCTTCTCGGCATGGGACAATGGTGACGTGGATGTGGATAAGAACCTGCCCGACTACTTGCGGTCTGGCGCCCTGGACACAGGTGACGAAGCCTATGCCGTGCGCTTCGGCGGTGAGGGCACCGGTGCCAGCCTGCGCTATCCCGAGGGGCAGCGCTGGCAGACCGACCATTGGGTCCAGATGCTGCTCTACGAACGTCCGGACTACATGGAAACCGTTAGTACCGATGCAGAAGGGAAGACGACGGTGATGCCTTTCCGCAGCACGCTGCTGTCCTATTGGTACAAGCAGGCAGAGGAAACCGAATGGCATTATTTTGGCACGCTCCGCATGGCCAATAACTACCGCATGGAAGGCAACAACTCAGGCCTTTACAGTTTCCTCGAGAACTGGTCCGGTTTTGGCGGCGACCTCTACCGTCGTGTCTATTACCGCAACGGCTGTATGCGCTCTGCGGCAAGCGGCAAGTGGTTCAGTCTCAACAAGGTGGGCTTCGGAAGCACCGATAAGAATACACGTAATTCGCGCACCGACTATGGACACGGCGTGACCCGTTTATACGAGAACAGTTTCTATCTGGAGTCTGGCGGATATATCGCCAAGGACGACAGCGCCAATACCTATCCCTATGTGGCGCAGGGAAAGATGCCGTGGGTGGACACCATCAATATCCAAGCGCTGCGCGACCGCGTGGATAAGGCTGTCCTGCGCAACAACAACAAAGACATCCTGTTCCGCATCGAAGGGACCAGCGTCGTTTCAGACCCCGCCACATGGCAACTCATTGGTTACAGCGACGAGGAGACACAAGGTGAAGGCGACTACGGACGTGCTGCACAGATCCTGGACGGCAGCACGACGACGTACTACCGCAATCAGTACAATCCCACGTGGAAAGGTTTCCCGCACATGTTCTCCTTCGATGCTGGAGAACCCGTTACGGTGCGCAGTATCGGCCTTTACCAAAGTCAAGATGTCAATCACCGCGCCAAGGACATGCAACTCTATCTCTCGGATGACGGCAAGAGCTGGACCAATAAATGCAAGGTCACATTCCCAGAATCCGATGCACCTTCCGTGGTGCTTCCTGAACCCGTCACCTCGCGCTATTTCCGCTTGCGCTTCACTTCGGGCTATGGCTGGAATGACGGACGTCTGGCCATCAACGAAGTCTATTTCAAGAACGAATACCGATTGGAGGACATGAAGGTTCTAGCCTCTGAACTTCTGGCGCAGGAAGACTGCTTCAGCGGCTATCGCCCAGAGGACCTACAGACGCTGAAAGACGTCTATGAAGAAGGGCGTTGCACCGACCTGGAGGCCCTCAAATCCGCCATCGAAGCGTTGGGCGCGTCGGCATTGCCGCTGACGTGGGGTAATGTGGACAAAATCAGCCATATCAGTTCCTTCTCTGCCTATCAGTTGCATAATGTAGGTGGACTTGGTAATCTCGTTGTGGATGAGGCCGGTAAACTTACTCTCTCCGGCGCTACCGTCGAGGGCGCCTTGGAGGCTTACTGCCAGCCTACGCGTGTCTCGCAACCCTTGAACAACTGGCTCGTTTTGCGTTCCGAGCGTTTCGGCGAATACTACATCTACAACCTCGGTGCCAAGAAGTACCTCAACCTGACTACCGACCGCGTCTATCAGCTCGCTGACGAGCCGCAGGCTTTTGCACTCACACTCCGCAACAGCGCTTTCATGCTCGGCACTCGTGCAGCCCATGTCACCCTCAATGCAGCAGATTCCGAGGCTCCCGTCGCACCGTCATCACGTATTGATGACAGTTGCCTCTTTGAGTTGCGCAACAACTACGGCCTCTCGCCGACAGATCAGGAAATCTGTCAGCAACTGGCAGCCTGTGAAGGAGCGGTGCATGTCGGCGTGGGAGACATCGTGCCCGACGAGAATACACTCTTTGGAAAGCAAGTCAGCGTCTATAACCTCCAAGGCATCGAGGTTTGCCGTGCACCCTATGAGCGCATCCCGCGCCTCAAGCCCGGCACCTATGTCCTCAAAAGTGGCAAGAAAGTAGTCAAGAGACTAGTTCAATAAGGCCCACGAGCCATCTCCCTCAAAAAAAAGCCCTGCAGCCATTGCTGTTTGGGCTTTTTTCTTTACCTTTGCGCCGCAAAAGCAACACGCTATTCCGGGGCTGACATGGATTTGACAGCAGGATGAGGTGTTACGTAAGCACGCAGAGAGTCGCTGATCGCTCTCTTAAATCAATGGTCTGTCAAAGATTATCTGGCGAAACTCGTTACGCTCTCGCTGCTTGATTGAAGTATAGTAGATCGGCCTATCGCGGCACAAGGTGCTGCGACGAGACATCACTCAGAGGCTAAAGCCCCAAAGCGCTCTGGCTCAGTGGTGCAGCTAAATTGGGGATAGTCGTATGTGGCCTCGCACAGACGGCGAAATTTTAGAGGATAAGGCACAGGTTGGTGGTCCAGGTCTTGCCCGTGTTCGAAAATTCAGTCTGGAATAAGCGTGTAGAAAGCGTAGGACGTCCCTGTTTGGACGAGGGTTCAATTCCCTCCAGCTCCACTACGTTCCGCTATCGGGAATTGACCCATTTGTGGTTATATTTGGCAGCATTCCATGCTGCTGGTCCCTCCAGCTCCAAAAGAAAACACATTTTCTACGGCGGGAATTGACCCTCCTGCCGTTTTTTTTAGGGTATTCCTACAATAAAAAGACGACTTTTGAGTTATATTTATATAACTTGGAAATTTCTGCGCGCAAGCGGACCCTCACAATATGATTCAACAGACTACTCTCGATATTGAAATTACAGATGGTATGAGCAGGGCAGAGCGCGGTGTTAAACGTTGTTTTGACGTCGTCTTTGCCCTGCTTGGCCTCATACTGTTATCCCCGTTGTTCCTCATAATCTTCGTGCTACTGAAGGTGAAGTCCAGCGAGCCGGTATTTTTCAGCCAGGAACGCATTGGTTACGGCGCTCGTCCATTTAGGATCCTGAAGTTCCGCACGATGGTATCTGACATAGAAGAGGGTGGGGTGCCCATGCTGGCACAACGCGATGATCCGCGTCTGTTGCCGCTGGGACGTTTCCTGCGTGAATACCACCTGGACGAACTGCCGCAGCTATGGAATATCCTGTGTGGTGAGATGAGCTTCGTTGGACCTCGTCCAGAACGACAGTATTTCATCGACCAGATTCTACGTGAAAACAGCGACTACCGCTATATCTTCCGTATGCGCCCAGGCGCTACATCCATGGCAACCCTCTACAACGGTTATACAGACACGTTGGATAAGATGCTCATTCGATTACAGATGGACCTCGACTACTACCAAAAACGCTCGCTGGCCGTGGACGCCAGAATCCTTGGCATCACAGCGAAATATATCATCTTCAGTAAGAAATTCTAAGAAACAATCAATAAGCGATGAAAAAGAAAATACTCCTCCTGATGTTGGCATCCATTGCCTGGTACATGCCTGCCGCAGCGCAGTCTATGTCGGACAACCAGCTCATCCAGTATGTGCAGTCTGAGATGGAAAAAGGTACGGCCCAGCAGACCATCGTCAAGAACCTAATCAAGCGTGGTGTCACGACACAGCAACTGCAGCGTGTGCGTCGTAAGATGGAAGCTGAACAGCAACAGCTCGGTGCTTCTGACCTCATGGGTAAGACCGATGACACACGACTCCGTGGTACACAGAATAAACAGAACCAAACCCTCACGCAGGCTGAGAAGGATAAGCAGCAGCAACAACGCGACCGCCTGTCAATGGGCGGCGTACGCCAAGGTCTTACTCCTGCAGAGGAACGACGTCTCTCCCAGAAGGATCGTGAAGTTCTGATGACGAGTGAAGGTAAGTTCCTCGGCTTCGAGGAAGAGGTGGAGTATGATGACGAGCTCTGGACGATTCCACGTGAGGAGCAGGTCTTTGGCCGTAACCTCTTCAACCAGAAGGACCTCTCTTTTGAGCCGAGTCAGAATATAGCCACGCCACCAAACTACCGCTTAGGTCCCGGCGACAACGTCATCATCGATGTTTGGGGCGCCTCACAGCAAACCTTCCGCTGCGAGGTGTCGCCCGATGGTACCGTGACCATTGAGGGCGTAGGTCCTATCGTCATTGGCGGACTCTCTGTAACAGAGGCTACAAAACGGGTGAAGGCCCAGCTGGGACGATACTATGCCGACTGTCAGGTGAGTCTGAGTCTAGGCGAGACACGCAGCATCATCGTGCAGGTAATGGGTGAGGTACTGCGCCCCGGCACCTATACGATGAGCAGCCTCTCCTCTGCTTTCAACGCCTTGTATGCGGCAGGCGGTATCAGCGATGTAGGTACGTTGCGTGACATCAAGGTCTATCGTGGCGGTAAGTGCGTTGGCACCGTCGATGTCTATGAATATCTGGAGAATGGTAATGCCGGTGGTGACATCCACCTGCAGGATAACGACGTCATCATCGTTGGACCCTACGACTGCCTTGTCGCGGTGCGCGGTAAGGTGAAACGTCCCATGTTCTATGAGATGAAGAGCACAGAGAGTGTGAAGCGTGTGCTGCAGTTTGCCGGTGGCTTTGCGGGCGATGCCTTCACGAAGAATGTACGTCTGGTGCGTAAGGCTGGTGATGAGTATAGCGTCCATACCATCGATGAATTTGAGATGGGTAGCTTCATGCTGGCTGACGGTGACAGCCTTTATGTGGATAGCGTGATTCCACGTTTCCGCAATATGGTAGAAGTGCGTGGTGCCGTAAAACATCCGGGCATGTACCAGATGGACGGTCGCATTCAAAGCGTGCGTGACTTGCTCCTCATCTCCGAAGGCCTGCGTGAAGATGCTTTCACGGAGCGTGCTGTCATGCATCGCGAGAAGGATGACTTGACACTGGAGATGGTGTCCATTGATGTTCAGGGTATTCTGGCCGGTACGACGCCTGACATCGCCCTACGCAAGAACGATGTTCTCTTTATCCCCAGCAAAACCGATATGCGTGGTGAAGAGACACTTTATATCAACGGTGAGGTCAACTACCCAGGTAACTATAAATTCGCGGAGAATACTACTGTTCAGGACCTGATTCTGCAGGCTGGCGGTTTGACGCGCTCCGCTTCTACGGCGAAGGTTGACGTATTCCGCAGGAATTTCGACCCTGGAGCACAGGCAAGTGGCAAGAATCTGGCCAGCATGTATTCCTTCAACCTCGCCAATGGCTTCCTTATCGAGGATACGATCTTCGCGCTACAGCCCTATGATGAGGTGCAGGTGCGTAAGAGCCCGGCATACAACGAACAGCAAAATGTCAGCGTCTCCGGTTGTGTGAACTTCCCTGGTGAATATGCGATGACGAATAAGGAATTCCGCCTGAGTAACCTCGTAAGCATGGCTGGCGGACTCTCGGAACTGGCTTATGCTAAGGGCGCCCGACTCATCCGTGAGATGACAGAGGAGGAACGCGAGCAACGTGAGAAATCGCTGCAAACCTCGCAGATATCGCTCTTGGAGCAAGGTCTGGACAGCGACAAGGAATTCAACCGTGTGCTGGCAGACTCTCTTCTGGACCTAAAGATGAATAGTGGATTTGAATATCCCGTGGCAGTGAATCTGGAGGATGCTATGGCAAATCCGGGAAGTAACAGCGACGTTGTCTTGCGCGCCAATGACCGCCTCGTTGTTCCACAGTTCTCGAATACTGTGCAGGTTTCTGGTGAGGTCATGTACCCCATCTCCATCACTTACCGTAAGGGCAAGGGCCTGAAATACTATATCAACCGTGCCGGCGGCTACAGTAAGAAGGCCAGTAAGGGACAGACCTATGCCATCTACATGAATGGTTCGGTGGATAAACTGGGACGCATCGCTTCAGGTGCTTCCATTGAGCCAGGTACGCAGATAGTGGTACCTACTAAACCTAAGAAAAATGGTATGTCAGCCGCTGAGATTTCTGTGCTCGGTACAGCCACAGCCAGCTTGACCACCATGATTATTGCCATCATCAACCTGTTGAAGTGATTATGGAAAAAGAGAAATCCTATAAAGTTATAGATCTCCGAGAGATTGCAAAACAACTATGGGCTCGCAAAGGCCTGTTCGTCAAGGTCTGGATAGTGACGCTCATCACCTCTGTGGCGTGGATATTCCCACAGCCTCGTACTTATGACACTAGCCTGACGTTGGCGCCGGAAACGAGTAACGAAATATCTGGTGGCTCGTTGGGAAGCCTTGCATCCTCTTTTGGCATCAATATTGGCAATATGACCAATAACGATGCTATCTATCCGCTCCTGTACCCAGATGTGGTCAGCTCCAATGATTTTATTGTCGGCTTGTTTGATGTTCCGGTGAAAACCATCGACGGAGAGGTGGAGACCGACTACCTAACCTATTTGGTGAAACACCAGAAATCTTCGTTCTGGTCATATCCTAAGAAATGGGTGAACAGTGCATTGGAGACGCTGAAGTCTGAAGACGACCGCCGTCCTATCGGTGGCGCATCGGGTAAGGTAGATCCTTATCGTCTGTCACGCAAAGAGGAGGCCTTAGTGAAGTCGCTACGTCATATGATTCATTGCAGCGTGGATAAAAAGACCGATGTCATTACCATTAGTGTCACGGATCAGGATCCGTTGGTCTGCGCAACTATTTGCGATAGTGTTCGTGCCCGCCTGCAAAACTTTATCATCAGCTACCGTACCAGTAAGGCCCGCAATGACGTAGAATACTACACGCGCATGGCCGCAGAAACCTATAAGGAATACCAGAGCGCGCTGGATGCCTACAGTCATTTCTGCGATACCCATCGCGATGTCATCCTGCAGACCATGCAGTCGCGGCGCGATGAGCTGGAGAATGAGATGTCGATGAAATTCCAAACCTATACGGTGATCAATACGCAGCTGGATGCTGCCAAGGCTAAAGTGCAAGAGCGTACTCCCGCTTTCACCATCCTTCAGAACGCTTCTGTCCCGTCGAAGCCTTCCAAACCCAAGCGTGTGATGTTTGTTTTTATCATGCTTTTCCTGGCTTCTATCGGCACCGCGTTGTTTGTTGCTAGAAAGGAATTACATTTCAGCTTCTAATCCTATCTCTCATCGTGGCATTGCTCACACGCCTAACCCGCTTTTTGAATCTGTCCAGTACCAAAGAAGCCATCGTGCAAAACCTCTTCTGGGCAGTCTTGGGCAAGATTGTCAGCTTGCTCAGCGGTTTGTTGGTGGGTATAATTGTCGCCCGATATTTGGGGCCGGAACAATATGGACTGATGGATTATGTCATCAGTTATGTTTTCCTGTTCCAGTCTTTTGCCATCTTTGGGCTTGATGGCATTGAGATTCGAGAAGAGGCGCGTGGGCATGAACCCTTCCCCGTCATTATCGGTACGGCCTTCACACTCAAGGTGGTGCTGGCCATGATCTTTATGGCGGCTGTCATCATCACCTCTTGGTTCATGGAGGCCGACGGTTACACAACGCTTTTGGTAGCGGTTTATTCGCTGTCCATAGTCTTTAATACATTAGGCGTCATCCGCAATTATTTCACAGCTATCGTGCAGAATGAGTACGTGGTTAAGGCTGAGATTGCACGTACACTCATCGGAATCGTTATTAAAGTTGCCCTTTTGCTATGCCATGCATCGTTGACCATCTTCATGGTGGCTTATATGTTCGACTTTGTGCTTGTTGCCAGCGGTTATGTCATGGCCTATCGTTCCAAGGTCGGGCGAATAAGGGATTGGCGTTTTGATGCCGATGTGGCTCGCTACTTATTACGAGAGTCCTTTCCCTTGTTGCTCACCAATGTTGCCGTCATCGTTTATCAGCGTATTGACCATGTCATGATTGGTCAGATGATCGATAAGGTAGCCGTTGGCTATTATTCTGTAGCGTCACGTTTCGTGGAGGTCCTGATTTATATCCCCATGATGTTGGCGCAGACCATTACTCCGGTCCTTGTGAGTGCACGTGAACGGAGTGAGCAGGAATACATCCATAAAGGTCAGCAATTCATGAATCTCTCCTTGTGGAGTTCATTCTTGGTCGCTGGGCTAACCTCGCTATTATCTTATTGGGTGGTGCGTTACACCTTCGGTACCGAATATTTGCCGGCAGTCGCAGTACTGCAGGTACTGTCGTTCAAGGCTGCTAGTGTAGCATTGTCCAATACGGCGGGAGCCATGCTGGTCACAGAGGGCTTGCAGCGTTGGGCCATCTTGCGTGATGGACTCGGTTGCATCGTATGCGTAGTTTTGAACTATCTTCTCCTTCCTCGTTACGGTATTATGGCAGCGGCTTTTGTGGCTATCGCGAGCAACGTGGCAGCTGGCTATCTTGCTGATGCGCTCATTCCTGCTTACCGCCACCTTTTCGTCCGTCAGACGAAAGCCCTGCTCTTAGGGTGGCGTGATATGGCACATGTCTTAGATCTCTTTAAACGGAACTGACGAAGTATGCTATTGATACCTCTCATATACTTTATTCTGACGACCATCTATTTCTACCGAATGCATGGTCATCTGAATTTGGACGTAGCTGCTTCTTTCGTCTTGGCCGCAATATCTTTCTTTGCCATTCTGATAGACGTGAATGATTTATATGGTAAATATGGCATCAACGAGGACTCGGTAAATCTCTTTACGGTTGTATTGTTTTGTCTCCAATGGACGCTCGTCTTGATTCCGTTGAATGTGCTATCTTCCATCCCGTTGAAACAACATGACTCTTTGAAGACACCACTTCTTTACGGACTGACGATAGTTGTGATCATAGCTTCTATTGTCATGATTGCCAACAGTATTACAGATATACGTGATGCCCTCATCATGGATATGATAGACAACTATAAGACAAACGCTGCATTACGTTCTATCGGAGGTCAGGAAGAGAAGAGCAGTTTCATGATTTTCATAGCTTCTATTTTAACCAGTAATCCTTTTCCCACATTGGCGCTGTTCTTGTGGTTCTATCTGACTGCTTTCCGTTCGGGCAATGTCGTGCTCCGTGTTGGATTATTGGGGGCTTCTATTGTCCAGGCGGTGCTCTCCATCATTGTTGCAGGACGTGCGGCCTTGATTTATTGGTTGTTAGAGTTCTTCTTGTTCTACTGCTATTTTTCGCAGTATTTCTCTGCCAAGATCCGTCGGACGATTACCATCGCATCAATGGCTATCGGGAGTGTCATCATCGCCCTGCTTTTCTCCATCACCATGTCGCGTTTTGGCGATGACTCCGGTGATAAGACGAATGACCCGTTAATGTCCCTGTACGGCTATGCTGGCCAGCAAGTCAATAATTTCAGCACCATGATTATGGAAGGTGCTGATGCTCCATTCCAGATTACGCGTATCCTACCATTCACTGGGCGTGTTCTTACAGGACAGCATTTTGACCTCATCGAACACTACGATAAAATCCATGCCGCTGTGAACATCCAAGCGAATGTATTCAGTACTTTTGGCGGTGAAGTCTATTTGGATCTTGGAGCATTCGGGTACATCATGATGCTCTTGCTGTTGGTGTTTATATCCTTGAAACTTAAGTTCAGTTGGGAGGAATTGTCCTTTCATCGCATCTTTGCCTTTGTCATCATCGTGACATTCTTCAGCCGTGGCCTTTTTGCATGGCCATTTGTAGGGCAGACGTGTACGTTTGCGTTGGTCTTCTTCGTCATGTTTCATATATTATTTAAATATGAATATAAGGTATGAGTCAGCTATTTGCCATCATCGTTACTTATAATGCGATGCACCGCGGTTGGATTGACCGGTGCATGAAGAGTCTGGCAGAGAGTACGGTGCCTATAGTGCCTATCATCATTGATAACGGTTCTACAGATGGCACTCGCGACCATGTACCAGCTGCTTACCCTGATGCTGTGTGGTTACCACAGGAACGTAACCTCGGTTTTGGGCAGGCTAACAATGTGGGACTTCGCTATGCGATGGAGCACAATGCTGATTATGTCTTGCTGCTGAATCAAGATGCAGCCCTTGAAACCGATGCGTTGGAGAAGATGCTGGCCGTCAGCGATGGTGAGTCACTGCTCTCGCCTTTGCATCTCAATGGCGATGGCACACGCATAGACGAGATGTTCCGTATCTCGCTCCGCGAGGCTCATAACTTGATGAACGATGATATGCTCATTCGTCAGACTTTGGCACCATGCTATGAGACGGGAGAGATATGTGCTGCCTGTTGGCTGATGCCTGCAACGCTCATCCGAAAGATAGGCGGATTCAATCCACTTTTCTTCCATTACAGCGAAGACAACAACTACTATCATCGGATGCAATACCATGGTGTGAAGACCCTCCTTGTACCTAATACCTATATGTATCATGACCGACAGCTCCAAGGGAATATGCAGGCTTTTAATCGTAATCGCCTGCGCCGTGACCTGTTGCTCTCGGCGACGAACATCAATTGGTTGGCTGGTAAGCGCTGTGTCAGATGGTTGCGGACATTATATCGTTGTTACACACAGGATTTACGCCAACACCAGTATGTTCCCGGTGCTTGGCTCCTGGAGATGTGTTGGCTATTATGCCATCTTTCGCGAATCTGTACATCGCGGAAGATTGAAAAGCGTGTAGGAATGGCTTGGCTTTAATCTTTGTAGCGTATGAATGTCGCCTATATCCTCAGTTCTGCAAAAGCACTTGGAGGTGCAAGCAAGGCTTTCAAGACGATGCTTACGGGCTTGATGCAGAAGGGCGTGCGCCCAGTTATTGTCATGCCGGAGGAGGGCCCCATGTGTGAATGGTGTCGGGAGAGAAACATTCCTTTCCTTGTTACGACATTCCGCTTTGCCACCTATCCTCGGTGGAAAACGCCAAAGGACTGGCTGCTGTTTGTTCCACGTCTGTTAGCGCGGCTATGGGTGAACGGGAAATCTGTACGTTTTCTGGCTCGAGAACTAAGAGCGCGGCATATTGAGCTGATACATACAAACGTAGGTGTCGTGGATATCGGATATGGGGTGGCCCGTAGATTGGGCGCTCCCCACATTTATCATATCCGAGAGTATGCAGATTTGGATTTTGATTTTCATTATTTCCCTTCGAAACGACGTTTTCGTAACCAGCTGTCTTCGTCTTCTGTCTATTCAATATGTATCACGCGCGGCATTCAGCGTTACCATGGTCTGGAACAGTCGCTGCGTTCTCGCGTTATTTACGATGGCATCCGTTCCGCGATGGCTACAAGTCCACCGGCCTCGCAAGGAGATTACTTTCTTTATGCAGGGCGTATAGAGCACACCAAGGGACTTGATATTCTGCTGCAGGCTTATGACCTCTGCCGTGAACGTGGAATACAGTTACCCCCTCTATGGGTGGCAGGACGTGTGGCAGAGATCGGTTATATGGAAGATATGCAGACCTTTGTTCAAGTGCATCACTTGCAGGAAGTTGTACACTTTTTGGGTGAACGCCCCGATATTGAGGCCTTGATGCAAAAGGCACGAGCCTTGATAGTGCCTTCGCGTTATGAAGGCTTTGGCTTGTGTATGCCGGAAGCGATGTTCACGGGCTGCCCCGTCATTGCTCATGATACCGCGGGTACTCACGAACAACTTGACAATGGCTTGCGGATGACAGACGAAGAGATTGCCTATCGCTTTTCGTCGCCTGAGCAATTAGCCAAGTGTATGGAGCTACTCCTGTGTGCATCTCCAGATGTGCTATCGGCTATGACTACGCGTGCGTTCAACGTAGTGAACCAATTATATACATCCGAAGCACATTGTGAAAAAGTTTTCCGTTTCTATCAAGATATATTGAACAAATAAAACTGGCAGCCAATGAAAATCATGAAGAATATTATTGCTACTCTCGGCGACGTGACCCATTGGGTTATCAACCTGCGTATTGTACAGGTTTTACAGATGTCGAAGAAGGTATTCTATTCCGCATGGGTTCAACGTGAATTCCAGCAGTGTGGACGAGATTGTGAGTTCGGAGGCTTCTCTATCTTGCGTGGTGCCAAACACATACGTCTAGGCCGCAATCTATATATTGGCAAGGACGTGGTTTGGGAAGTTTTTGATGAGTTCCATGACCAGTCTTTTACGCCGTCGCTGTCCTTTGGTGATGGCTCTTCCTTCGGTGATGCCGGACATATCTCCTGTATCAATCGTGTTTCCATCGGCAATGGAGTGCGCATTGGACGTAAGGTCTTCATCACAGACAATAGTCATGGCGCTTCGGATCGTGCGTTGCTTGACACGGCGCCCAATCTCCGCCCATTGGTCAGCAAAGGACCAGTGGTAATCGAAGATTGTGCATGGATTGGCGAAATGGCTTGTATCATGCCAGGCGTGACCATCGGACGAGGTGCCATCGTAGGTGCTAGTGCCGTGGTTACACATGATGTGCCGCCTTATACGTTGGTGGCGGGCAATCCTGCACGAATTGTGAAACGAATAGACTAAGAAGGCGTATGTGGAGGCGTTATTTCCGCTTATTCTTGTTGGCCTGTTGGGGAGCCCAATCATGCGTCAGTTTAATCGCCTGTGCTGACGATGATGAGTTGCATATTGCCGGCTTGGAGTGGATTTTGGAACAAAATGCCAACAGACCCCCAAACGCCAATGCCTATTTCCAAAACCATCCATTACCGATAGGGCAGAGTCATTTACGTGTATTGGCCATCGGAAACAGCTTTTCGTCGGATGCATTATGTTATGTCTGCAAGATATTGTCAAATCTGGGTGTTGATTCAGATTCCTATTCTGTTTATGGTGCCTCCCATAATGCCGCAACTTTGGAGCATTGGTGTGAGGTAGCATCCCAAAATTCAATGGTGGAACTCACCCATTTTGGCGGAGCGAAAATGCCTGTCGAACAGGGGACGCTTCCAGAAATCCTGATGCAGCAGTGGGATGTCATCATCTTGCTGCAGTATTCATACGATGCCGTCAAATATGACACCTTTAATCCCTGGCTGCACCAATTGATAGACTTGATTCTGCAATATTGTCCCAATCCCAATATCACATTGGCATGGCAGATGCCATGGTCTTACAATGATACTTTTATCACCGACTACTCCAATTATGAGCGTTGGCTTTTGATTTCTTTAGCAGTTCAGGAGATGATGTGGAACGATGGTATCGATATCATCATTCCGGTGGGTACAGCCATTCAGAATGCTCGTGCTACCTCACTTAACTCCGAAAGTCAGCTTACGTCTGATGGATGGCATTTGGACCACGGCATCGGACGTTATATTGCAGCATGCACCTTGGTACAGGCTATCTTCGAGCCAGTCTTTGGCATCTCTGTTCTTGGAAATACTGCAATGCCGGATATGGGCGAACAATCCCCAAATCGCTATGTTTCTGTTCCTGTGACAGAAGATAATCGTTCAACATGCCAATCCTGTGCAGTTAATGCTGTGTTGCATCCCTTTAAGGTAACTATTTTATAAGGATTTTCTTGCCACTCACGATGTTAATGCCTTTCTGTAAATGGCGGAGTCGTTGGCCAGACATATTATAAATAACGTGAGGAGCCGTTGGCGAGATATGATTTCCTGCAATATGCAATGGCGCCTCAAAGTCAAATAATAGGTCAATGAGCTCTGTTCTCCTGTTCACCCACTCAAAAACGCGCTCCAAACTATCTGTGTAGCCAAGTTGGGCATAGGGTCGGACACCGCGGGTTTCAGTAGTCGCTGTCCATATGCGTTCTGCTGCCTTACATTTGTCACCTGCAAGGTATGTGGTACTATCATTATAATCTGGTAATTTTGAGTACCCACTCCAGTCGTCGCTCGTCGTCCATGTTTCGTTACATATGGTCTGTCCGATGCACTTGCAGTCTGGCCATTTTTGCCATTCCATATTGTATGACGGTTGTCCGATGCGGTTACACCACTTCTTTAATAAGGACTTGACGTTGGTGGTAGAGAACACTCCAGACATACGTAGTTCTGCATAGCGCTCTTTAAGATCTTCCCAATAGTACTTACGGAGATAGTCGATAGGTGCACGGCTGGAGATGAAGCTATAGTTCCCCCATTCATAATTCCATTCCGGCGGTATAATAAAGTTGCCGGAGGCATGGTTCCCGAAGGTACAGTCCAAATCGTAAGGGGCAACAAACCATTTGGTACCGTCATAGGTGAACCACTGCCAATTCTTCCAGAATCCGTCATAGTTGTTGACATAGTAAGAAAAACAGACGTAATCAATCAATGAGGGAATGTCGAAACGTTGCTGCATTTCAGCTCGAATGACTTCGGCTGTGGCTCCAGTACGCTCCAGCGCAGCGAGGTCTCTTGAAAACTTGCTGAAAGCCTTGATGTAACGTTTCACACTGGCACTACGTTCTTTGGCCGCTTTTACACGCTCTGAATCTTCCGGTAAATCATAGAAATCAGAGGTCTCATCCATCAGCTCCTGTGGATTGTCGCCGTCATAAGGCTGTCCATCCATGCAGTAGAGCCCTTTGGGATTGCGGATTTCAAATTGTGTCCAGTCGAGATAGTTTCCCCAGAAGAGTCTGTCCTCAAAATTTCCGTCCAAATGAATATGCTCTGTTACATCTTTCTGTTGGTTCATGTTATTACGATCTTTCTTCAGCTGCCACGTATAAATGCCGTAGAACTCGCCATTTATATAGACAAGGCATGGAAAACCGTCAGGGTAGCATCTGGCTAATGGGTTGGCAGACGAGTGTATGGCACGTCCCCACATCGGACCACGATCGGCTTGTGTCTGATGGAACAACTGATAGGCTACACATCCTACACCCCGGAAGAAGTCTATATAATAGGCTTTGAAATGAAATACATCTTGGTCAACCCAGTCGCCGATGGCAAATGTAGGAGTCTCTGATTCAGAAGCAGAGAAATCAGCCTTAAAGTTCCTTTTCACAAACCCAAGTGATGAGTTCCCTTGTGCGCTTATGTAGGCTCGCTTCCGAAAAAAATTACCCAATCCATCGTAAATATCCATCCAAGCAGTTAACTGTTTGTTCTTTCGGCGGGGCAAATCGTCAATACCAGTAATATTGATATAGGCGCAGGATGGTTGGGCAATTTTGATATAAGTAGAATCACTCCAGTCCCGAAGTGATGCCTGGGATATATGTTTGTCTTGGAGCAAGATCTCGAATGGAGTCTGTGCGTCCCCTGATATCGGCCGGACAAATGGCAGGACAAGAAACAATAGTATGACTTGAACTCTAACAGAATACATTTTATCCCAATCCATGGGCTCGCGTACATTTCTATGATGCGACAAAAGTAGTGATTCTCCTGCACATAGCCAAATCATTCTTTAATTTTTTAGCGATGACCATTAGGATTGTGCCGTCAGGTGCTAATGCGCTACTTTTTTCAAAAGAAAGTTCACTTTTTTTTGCCACACCAAATGAAAGCATTATCTTTGTGGCGAAAAACAGACAATGATGAAAAAATCAGCCAAAGCAAGGGTCATTGCATATTATCTTCCACAGTTTCATCCCATCCCGGAGAATGACGCTGCGTGGGGTAGGGGATTTACGGAATGGACAAATGTTGCCAAGGCGCGTCCGCTGTTCCGTGGCCACTATCAACCGCGTATTCCCGCAGACTTAGGGTTCTATGATCTTCGACTACCCGAGATTCGGGAGCAGCAGGCTGAATTGGCACGTGAGGCTGGTATAGAAGGCTTTTGTTATTGGCATTATTGGTTTGGCGGCGGTAAAATGCTACTGCAACGACCTTTTGAAGAAGTCCTGTCCAGTGGCCGGCCGGACTTCCCGTTCTGCTTGTGCTGGGCCAACCATAGTTGGACGACAAAGACTTGGAACAAGGATAGTAGCAAAGCGGAGGATACGATGATTGCAGAACAGCAATACCTGGGAGAGGAAGATGATATCGCCCATTTTGAGTATTGTCTGCCAGCGTTCAAGGATTCCAGGTATATCACGGTAGATGGAAAGCCAGTCTTCGGAATCTTTGAGCCGTTTCACCATCCCCATGCCAGGCAGTTCATGGAAACATGGCGCCGACTGGCTGCAGAGAATGGTCTTAAGGGAATCTATTTCTATGCCATTACACGCTCGGCTAATTTCAACCGCTTCATGCCAGATGGCACCGTTGGACGTGTGATGCCCAACCTAAAGAGTAGCGCGGATGATTATGAGGCGATGCTGGCTCAAGGCTATGACGCTTTGAATTCTACGGGCCAAGTACGTGCCGAGATGGCCTACTATAATAAATATGTCAATCTTGGCTTAATCGGTCTTCGCAAATATCTGCCGTTCATTCCTGCCACGCGTTTCAACTATTCACGTCTCATTAAGAACTTTTTTGCACCTGAAGATACCTGGGAGAATGTGTTCCCAACGGTATTCCCTCAGTGGGACCGCAGTCCGCGTATTGGTAAAGCCGAAGGCGTCTATGTTCATGCTACGCCACAACACTTTGAGCAGCATATGCGCGATGCATTGCACACCGTGGAAAAGAAGGAACCAGATCATCGTATCATCTTTCTACGTTCATGGAATGAGTGGGCAGAAGGTAATTATGTGGAGCCGGATCTGCGATATGGTCATGGATTCCTCGAGGCGATTAAGAATGTCATTTTATAGCTGAGCGCATGGATCAGAAAGTTTCGGTCATTATCCCAGTTTATAATGCTGGTAAGTACCTGCGACGTTGTCTGGATTCTATCGTTAACCAGACCTATAAGCAGCTGGAAGTCATCTTGATTGATGATGGCTCCCAGGATGATAGCGCATCCATCTGCGAAGAGTATTGCAAGGACGTCCGTTTCCGTGTACTCCATAAGGAAAATGAAGGGCAGGCAAGGGCCAGGAATATCGGGCTTGATATTGCCACCGGTGAGTATATAGCTTTTGTGGATGGTGATGACCGTATTGCTCTTGATATGTTAGCCTATTGCGTGGGCTACATGGTGCAAGAGCAGACGGATGCGGTGCTCTTTGACTGCTTAATGAGCGAAGACTTAGAGACAGAGATTCCTAACATCGCAGAACGCGTGCAGCATGTGTCGGGCAACGATATTTTGCGTTTCTATATGGAGGAATCCACACGCAACTCCAAACTCTATAGCCCTTGTCTCTGCCTATATCGTAAGGAAACGCTGGGAGATTTGCGTTTTCGTGAGGGCAAGATATACGAGGATATGGACTTTAAATACAAATACTTGAAGCGTTGTAGTTCCATCGTCGTTTCCAATCAGATCAAGTATTACTATTTTGTCTCTGGAGAAAGCACGGTTTCGGGCAAATTGCGCCGTAAGAACTTTGAGTTGCGCGAGGTCGATGAAATCATTTACCGTCTCACGCAAGAGGAATCAGATTCCAGAGTCCGTTTTCTGGGTCAAGTAAGGCGCTCACGCACAGCATTCTCTCTACTTGGACGCATGGCACGTTACGGTGTGCTTGAGTCGGAAATCAACGAGAAGGAAACGGCCTGTATCCTGCAAAAAGAATTGCGTCAGAATCTACCAACCCTGTTGCGTGCGCCTATTGGATTCAAACGCAAAGTACTGGCGGTGCTGATGTCTGTCAGTTATCCTTTATCCAAATGGCTGATGGGACGGCAGAAAACAATCTATTAACAGGTATCAAAACGAAATGTAGTGATGGTCTCGATCATTATTGTGGAATATCATAGTAGAGAAGAGGTGCGCTCTTGTGTGGAGGCGCTGCAACGACATTTGCGTGTTTCGTACGAGGTGTTTATTTCTTCAAATTCTTGTTATGACGCTCAAACGCGGAAAGAGATTGGCAATACAGATGAACATATCCATTGGATTTTCAATCAACGAAATGGAGGATTTGCCTATGCAATGAATGAGGGATTGCGTCGAGCGAAAGGCGATACCTTGTTAATCATGAACTCGGATTGTCTCCTAAACGATGATTTAGGAGAGATGATTGACTTCCTGCATCATCATCCCGAGATAGGGGCCATTGCACCACAGATGCGCGATGAAAAGGGGAATATTCAGGACACAGCGCGCCCATACGTTTCATTGTCACGCTTCCTCGTCCGGCAAATGAAGCGTGTGATTGGTCGTTCTGAGAGCGTTTTAGAAAATATGGACTACAGCCGTATACAAACGGTTGATTGGCTCATCGGAGCCTTTATCATGGTCTCTCGCGAGGCGTATGAGCGCACTGGAGGATTGGATGATAACATGTTCATGTACGCCGAAGATCTTGATTGGTGTACACGCATTCGACAACAAGGTCTTGAAGTAGTGTACTACCCTCGTATGAAGGTCGTCTATAAAGGAACACGCCGTGCACGTTGGCATTGGAAGTATGCACGAATCTTTATCCGTAGCCATGTTATCTATTGGCTTAAGTTCGGTTTTTTCTCAGGATACCCTCGAAAAAAGGTAATTTTTTATTCGGAAGATTAGTTTTTAGTCCCATCATATAATAAAACCGTTAAATCTGCGTTATATAGATGAAACATCTATATATGGCAGCGTCTAGGTTGTATATTATCATAGCATTGCTCATCGGGGCGACTTTTACAGCGATAGTCATCCCGCTGATTGTTGCCTTTTGCCGTAAGTTCGGTTATTTTGATCATCCGAACCAACGCAAGCTTCATCATGTCGCTATTCCGCGGTTAGGGGGCTTGGCTTTCCTTCCGTCTATGGCGATGGGCGGTATCATTACGCTGTTGATATATTACGCTAATACGGTGAAAACGCCGGATTTCCATATCACGGCGGCGTTAATGATTATTGGCGCTTCCATCGTGTATCTTGTAGGCGTGCTAGATGATCTGTTGGATTTGTCAGCAAATCTTAAGTTCGTCATCTTGGCGGTTGGATCCGCCATGCTCCCAATCGGCAACCTTTTGATAGATAATCTCTATGGTTTGTATGGCATAGATACGCTCCCCTTGTGGGTGGCATATCCACTGACGGTGTTGGTTATCATGACCATCGTAAATGCCATCAACCTCATTGACGGGATTGATGGCTTGGCTTCAGGTTTCGCTATCATCTGTCTGGCTGTCTTTGTCTATCTTTTTGCGGACTTGCGGACAGAAGTCTTTACTATACTATCAGCGGCGTTACTGGGCTCTGTGGTAATGTTCTTCTGTTTCAATGTCTTTGGTAAAGTAGGAAGGCTGAAGATTTTCATGGGTGATGCGGGTAGCCTGATTCTGGGCTATGTTCTTTCATACCTCGCCGTGAAATATATGATGATGACAGAGCAGAATATTTATACCGACATCAATCCTATACTGATTCCGTACTCGTTGTTCATCGTGCCTGTTTTTGACCTCGTTCGTGTAGCACTGACGCGCGTATTGGTGGGCGAGCCGATGTTTCAGGCTGATCAACGTCATATTCATCACATGCTAATGCGTTGCGGCTTGTCGATGCATCAGGCGTTGGTTACTATCCTCGCCTTTGTCATTGTTTTCATCTTGGGGAATCTGTTCCTGAGTAATGACATGGAGGTGCCCCTTACCATCATATTCTTCCTGGATGTGTCCATCTACCTTTTGTTCTTTGTGGTTGTACACAGTCTCATCCATCGCAAGGAAGCGTTGATGAGGCTATTGGCAGAAGAGTAGATATATCAAAAGAAGCATTCCACCGTCGGGCGGAATGCTTCTTTTGATGTGTTATGGTGAGTGTTACTTGGCGTAGCTCACTGCTCGTGTCTCGCGAATTACGGTAATCTTCACTTGACCGGGGTAGGTCATTTCGTTCTGAATTTTCGTGGCAATGTCCGTGCTGAGCGTTTCAATCTGCTTGTCGTCAATCTTGTCGGCTCCCACAATGACGCGTAGCTCGCGACCTGCCTGAATGGCGTAGGTCTTGGTAACACCAGGATAGCTCATTGCAATATTTTCGAGGTCTTTCAGACGTTTGATGTAGGCCTCGGCAATCTCGCGGCGGGCACCTGGGCGTGCGCCGCTGATGGCATCGCAGACTTGTACAATGGGGGCGATGAGGCTCGTCATCTCCATCTCTTCATGGTGGGCTCCGATGGCGTTGCAAATATCTGGTTTCTCCTTATATTTCTCTGCCAGCTTGGCACCATAGAGTGCGTGAGGCATCTCAGGCTCTTCGTCGGGAACCTTGCCGATATCATGGAGCAGACCTGCGCGTTTTGCTTTTTTGGCGTTGAGGCCAAGTTCAGAGGCCATGACGGCGCAGAGATTGGCTGTTTCACGGGCGTGTTGCAACAGGTTCTGACCATAGCTGGAGCGATATTTCATTTTACCAACGATACGGATCAGCTCGGGGTGAAGTCCGTGAATACCGAGATCAATAGCGGTGCGTTTGCCCACCTCCAGGATTTCTTCATCAACCTGCTTCTTAACCTTGGCGACCACTTCTTCAATGCGTGCGGGATGGATGCGGCCGTCGGCAACGAGCTGGTGCAGGGCCAGGCGGGCGATTTCACGACGTACGGGATCGAAACCGCTGATAACAATCGCCTCGGGGGTGTCATCAACGACAATCTCAGTACCTGTAGCTGCTTCGAGGGCACGGATGTTGCGCCCTTCGCGACCGATGACGCGTCCCTTGACATCATCGTTGTCAATGTGGAAAACGGTGACACTATTTTCAACGGCAGCCTCTGTGGCCACGCGCTGGATGGTCTGAATGACGATGCGTTTGGCTTCCTTGTTGGCCGTCATTTTGGCATCGTCCATGATTTCGTTGATATAGCTAGCCGCAGCTGTCTTTGCCTCATCTTTGAGGGTTTCGATGAGACGCTCCTTCGCTTCCTCTGCGGTGAGGCCGCTGATTTTCTCCAGTTGTGTACGCTCTTGGGTGATGAGACTTTCCAGACGTTGGCCCAGCTCCTCTTCTTTCTTCTGAAGGAGCGCTTGCTGTTGGTCCAGGCGTCTGCGCTCATTTTCCTGCTCGCTCTTGCGGCGTGTCAGCTCATCCTGACGTTGATTGAGGCTGATCTCGCGCTGCTTCAGACGGTTTTCGCCCTGCTGAATCTGCTGGTTGCGCTGTTGCACTTCCTTCTCCAGTTCAGCCTTTTTGTTGAGGAACTTCTCCTTGACCTCAAGCAGTTTTTTCTGCTTGACGACCTCGGCGTCCTTCTTTGCCTCTTCATGGAGTTCCTTCATCTTACTGGGGCGTATATGTCGGAACCAAATCACCTGATAAATGAACACCGCGATGGCGATGCAGGCAGAGGCAATGGTGATGATTAATCCAATGGTTGTCATGTTGTTGAATAATAATTTGATATAAAATAACGCACCATCCTTGTCCTTGCTCTTAGGGGAGCATCAGAACATGGTGGTGCGTCGGTAGATGATTTCAGAGAAATGTTATCTCAAAGCATCGTTCAGCTCATTAACGAGTCCATTGAGCGTAGCCATGATGGGCTGCAGGTTTGCCGTAGCCTCCTCTTTCTGCAGACGGACGGCGATGTCCAATACCGTCATGAGCAGGTAGGTGTTCACGGATTGCCCGGTAAAGTGGTCCGCGTAGTAGCGGTAGCGCTGATTGATGTGCTTCTCTGCTTCACGGTAAAATAACTCTTCATCACGACGGATCGTGATGGAGAAGTTCTGGCCGCCCAGCTTGAGATTTATCTGAAAGGTATCGCTGATTTCCATTTATCGTTTTCTTCTATAGCGTCGTCGTTGCGTCTGGCCCCATGGCTTTCAGCAGAGCGATACATTTATCTACGTCACGCACCAGACGGTTCAAACGCTGCTTGGCGCTACTGAGATCTGTATCGCCGATTTCCAGCATCTTTGCCATCTTAAGGTTTGCATAATTGGCTTCCAGCAACTGGTTCTGCCGCTTGAGTTCCAGAAGTTCACGGTCTTTGACGACAACCTCCTCCTGCAACTCTTCAACCTCTTCCTTCGTCTGTTGAAATTTGAGGATGAGCTGCCTGATTCGCGTTTCGAGCGTCTTGAGCGTTTTCTCTTCTTCTGTAGTCATTTGAAGCCTTAAAGTGTCGCTTTAGCGACTTTTAACGGCACAAAGATAGTGAACCTTTTCTGTTCGTGCAAGTTTTAAGCCGTTTTTTTACTTCTTTATGGTCTCGTCGATGTCTGCACGCTTCTCTTTTTTGGCCAACATGACGGTTGTATGGACATATTCTGTCATCCACGCCTCCGAAAGACCGAGCTGTTGTTGGTACTGTCGCACTTGTGCGGCCGTACGGCGTACATTGTCATCTTTCCAGTCGTTTTTGGTCATGATGTCGTGTACACTTTTCTCAGTCATGGTGCGCAAGGCGCCACGTAAGAATGAAGGCAATCGGAATTTCCATTGCATGATGTTTCCCATCAACATCATCAGGTCCTGTGAGAAGCCTTGAAAGAGAATCAAGTAGGTTTGCACGTCCTGGATCTTTTTGCAACGACGCTTCACACTGGTGTCAATCTCTTGTGTGAACGTCTCGCTGATGCCATACACTTCGCCCAGCATCTTGGCACAGCGCTTGCGCTCGCCAAGTCCCAACTTGTTATTCAGCGTCGGCACCTTCAGCGTCTGCTTGAAAACGCGCAGGTCAGGGAGGGCTGCCAAGTTGGTGATGCCTACTTGTGCAGCTATGTCGGCTTGCAGATATACGCGGATGAGAGTCATGAAGTCCTCCATGCCTCCAACTTTAGTAGCTTGGTTATCGGAGTTCCGATGAAATAGTTTGTTTAAAAAAGACATATTTATGATGAAACTTGTTTGTTTTGCAGTGCAAAGATAGTGAAAAATGGGTGCTGAACCAAAAAAAGTAATGGTTTTTATGGTTTTTGTGAGGATTTTTGAAAAACTATCCTTACCTTTGCAAACTCAAAGGAAACATTTTTTTGATTCTTTCGCGCGAACATTAATTTATAAGATATGGCAGAAGTTTTAGATTACGAAAAGAAAGAAGCTGAGGGGTCCTCAGGAATTGACTTTCGAATGGTATGGTCCATCGTGGTCTTGAATTGGTATTGGTTTATCGTATCAGCTGTTGCCTGTATCGGCCTTGCTGCACTCTATCTGAGGTATCAAGCTCCCGTGTACCAAACCTCTACAAAGATTCTGATCAAGGATGACAAGAGTAAGCCTAATGGTGCCGATCTCACTTTGGATCAACTGGGTATCATCTCCAACTCCAATGGCTTCGAGAACGAGCTTGAGATTCTAGGCTCAACGGCTGTCGCTACGCGTGCCGTGAAATCGCTGAAGCTCTACGTTACCTATAATATTGAGGGACGTGTGCGTGAGGCGGAACTTTACAAGAACAGCCCTGTGCTGGTGGATTTGGAGGAAAGCCGTCTGGATTTGTTGAATAACCCCGTTCCAATTGAGATTACCAAGAAGGGTGATGAGAGCATTACGGTAGAGATCCAGTTGCCGACGAACAGCGATGAGCCCGAGATTATGAAGCGTGACATCGATCAGTTCCCTGCCTCGATTAACACGCGTGTTGGACAAATCCTCTTCTCTCGTAATCCTGGAACGGAACTGCCTGAACGTAAGTTAACGGCAGTCATTGTGCCGCCCATTAAAATGGGACGTGCCTACGCCAAGAGCTTGAATGCACAGGCTACTTCGAAGCAGACCAGTGTGGCCATGCTTTCTATCTTGGATACACAGCCTGAACGTGCGCTCGATTATCTTGCACAGCTGGTCAGCTCGTATAACGAGGATGCCAACGAAGATAAGAACGAAATCGCTGAGAAAACCAAGGACTTCATCGACGAACGTATTCAAGTCATTCAGGGCGAACTGGATGACGCAGAGGGACGTATCGAAGGATATAAGCTGACTAATCAGTTGGTGAACCTGCCTACAGATGCCAACGCAGCACTCACGCAGAGTACCGAGTTCCAGAAACAGCAGGTGGATATCCAAACACAGTTGAGTCTCGTACAATCCTTGCTGGACTATGTTCAGAATCCAGCCAACTGCCTGACCATCATTCCCGCCAATATCGGTATTTCCAATCAGGCTTCCAATAAGATGGTGGATGAATACAACGCTTTGATACTGAAGCGTAATCGCTTGATCCGTAGCTCTTCTGAGGATTCTCCGGCCGTCATACAAGCCACCGAGGAAGCTCAGTTGATGTGGAGCGCTATTTCCCAACAACTGCGTGGTATCTACCGAGATTTGAACATTCAAAAGAACAGCATCGATAAGCAGTATGACCGCTATGTAGGCCGCATGAACAGCACACCGACACAGGAACGTGCGATGAATGACATGGGTCGCCAACAGCAAATCAAGGCTCAGTTGTACTTGATGCTGGCAGAGCGTCGTGAGGAGAACTATATATCTCTGGCCTCCACAGCCAACAAGGCTCGTATCATCGATATGCCTCAGGTTGATGGCCAGGTAAGCCCGAAGAGCAAACTGATACTTCTGGCTGCGCTCATTTTGGGCCTGGGTCTCCCACTTGCGTTGTTCTATCTCCGCGAGATGCTTCGCTTCCGTATCGAGAGCCGTGGCGATCTGGAGAAGGCGACTAGACTACCGATTGTAGCAGACATCCCGCTGACGGATAAACTGGCAGAGGGCGAGCGCGCTATAGTGGTGAAGGAGAACAAGAACAACATGATGGAAGAGGCTTTCCGCGGACTGCGTACCAATTTACGCTTCCTGTTGGGACCGGGCGAGAAGGTCATCTGCTGTACCTCTACCGTCCCGGGTGAAGGTAAGACTTTCGTGTCCACGAATCTGGCGATGTCATTGGCTTTGTTGGGTAAGCGTGTCATCATTGTGGGTCTGGATATCCGTAAGCCCCGATTGGTGAAGCTCTTCAACCTGCCGTCCTCCAAGCATGGTATTACGGTCTATCTGGCCGGTGATCAGGCCGACTTCGACCTTTTGGATGAACAGATTATCCATGGTGTCGTTAATCCCAACCTGGATGTACTGCCTGCTGGTATTATTCCTCCTAACCCGGGTGAGCTGATCACACGCGATTTGCTGGATAAGGCTATTGAGCATTTTAAGGAAACCTACGATTATATCATCCTTGATACGCCGCCTATTGGCCTTGTTAGTGATACATTCGAGTTGGCACGCCTGATTGACATCACCTTCTTTGTGGTGCGCTCAGAGCACTCTACAAAGGCCGACGTTGAGACGCTGAACCGCGCCTCTGCCGAGAATAAGTTCCCGAAGATGAATATTGTCTTCAATGGCGTTGACCTGAAGAAGAAAAAGTATGGCTTCTATTATGGCTATGGTAAGTACAGCGGTTACAGCAAGTACGGTACCTACTACGGTCGCTATGGTCACTATGGTACTTATGGCAACTATGGCGATGCATCTTCCAAGGTTCACGTAGAGAAATAAGTTTTCAGCCCAATCAGTTTGGACTAATCGTTAGCTCCGACCTGAATCGTATTTAGCTCCGTCCTGAATAGCAGTCAGCTCCGACCTGACTCCTGATCAGGACGGAGCTGATTTTTCCTTTCTTCCTTGCACCTTCCTTCCCCCTTCCATCTCCCTCGCTTCGATATCTCTAGTCTCACTAGGATATCTTTAGGATATCGCTATGATATCGCTATGATATCCCTACGCTATCCGAACATTAAAGGAATACAAAAAATTAAAGGAAAAGGAACCGTGCCGATGATGACACGGTTCCTTTCTGTATAATGAACTCTCTTAAGCATTATTTGGAGAGCGTGAAGACGAGGGCGGTGAGGGAGGTGACGAAACCGAGGATGCTGGCACCCGTGCTCAGGAATGTCGTGAAGGCGGAACTCTTCACGTTCTGGCTCTTGTTGGGCTGCACGTAGATGACATCATTCTGCTGCACGTAGAAGGCAGGATTTTCGAAGATATCTACCTGCGTGAGGTCCATGTGAAACATGGAGCGCTGACCGTTCTCTTCACGATAGAGCGTCACCTTTTGGCGCAGCGCCTGATCGCTGACGTCACCACATTGTGCGAGCACGTCGAGAATGGTGTTGCGCTCTGAGGTAAGGCTGACAACATGAGCGCTCTTCACGGCGCCAAGCACGGTGACACGAGCGTTGAGCAGACGGACCGTCACCTCAGGGTTTTTGATGATGTTCTTGGAGACTACCTTATTTTCCACAGCTTTGGCAGCTTGGTCACAAGTAAGGCCGCCAACGTGCACTTTTCCAAGGATGGGCAGTTGCAGGTCTCCTTCATTATCCACGGTATAGCCATACACGGAACCCATGGAGCCTGTGGTGCCATAACTGAGAGAACCACCATTACGTGATCCCGAACCCATGGTAACATCGGAGTTGAAGATTTCCAGCAGTTCGGGACTGTCGCAGGTGATCTTGATGAGCACTTGGTCTGCTGGCTTCAGTTTCATCTCGTATTTCTGCTGAATGGCCTGGGCATAGGCATAGACGCTATCAGCACCTTGGAAATAAATGATTTTCTTGCTGCTGACGCAGGAGGAGAGGCAGAGTACCACTGCCCCGAGTAGCATGAGAACAGATAGTTTTTTCATTGCTTTTATTATTTTAATCTTTTCTTACTCAAATGTTAAGCCCGTTTTTTTTCTTTCTTGCGAGAGAAGGGGGCTTACTTCATGTCAATCAACCTTAACAAATACTGTCCATATGGATTCTTGAGCATCGGTTGTGCCAACTGGCGCAGATGCTCTTCTGTAATCCAGCCCTTGCGGTAGGCGATGCCTTCGAGGCAGGCTATCTTCAGACCTTGGCGCTTCTCAATGACCTCGATGAAAGTGGATGCTTCGCTGAGGCTGTCATGGGTGCCCGTATCGAGCCAGGCAAAGCCGCGGCCAAGTGTCTGCACTTTCAACTCGCTGTCCTCCAGAAAGCGTTGGTTTACGGTCGTGATTTCCAGCTCACCACGGGCTGAGGGCTTGATGGTGCTGGCTACGTCAACCACCTTGTTGGGATAGAAGTAGAGACCTACGACAGCATAGTTGGATTTCGGCACTGTGGGCTTTTCCTCAATGCTGAGGCAGTTGCCGTCGTGATCGAACTCGGCCACACCATAGCGCTCCGGGTCGTTGACCCAGTAGCCGAAGACCGTGGCTTTCTGCTCTTCCTCCGCTGTACGCACCGCTTCGCGAAGCATGGCCGAGAAGCCAGAACCGTAGAAGATGTTATCCCCTAAGACCAGGCAGGCGCTGTCATCGCCGATGAAGTCGCGACCGATGATGAACGCTTGTGCCAGCCCATCGGGAGAAGGTTGCTCGGCATAGGTAAACTCAACTCCGTAGTCGCTGCCATCGCCCAACAGCCGACGGAAGGCCGGTAGGTCTGTGGGTGTGGAAATAATCAGGATTTCACGGATTCCCGCCATCATCAGCACCGAGATGGGGTAGTAGATCATCGGCTTGTCGAAGATGGGCAAAAGCTGCTTCGAAACACCTTTGGTGATGGGATACAAACGCGTGCCTGACCCTCCAGCTAAGACTATACCTTTCATAGTTTATGGTTTTTCTTGGTGCAAAGGTAGTATTTTGCTTTCATTCCACCAAAGAAATGTCAAGAAAAAGCCCTGCGCGGGGTGCGCAGGGCTCTTTTCTTGGTGTAATGTGTGCTGTGGATTTCCCACAACAGACGTTTTTGCTTACTTCACAAGTACTTTCTGAACCTTACCGTTCGAGCGAACGATATTGACACCACGCTGCATGCGGCTAGCCTGACGGCCATCCAGTGTGAAGATGTTGACGACACCGTTAGACATCTCGTTCTTGATGTTCTTGACGCCATCGGGAATTTCTGTGCCGATGTATGTCAGCATCCAGTTGCCGAAGATGGTCCAGTCTCCGTTGAGGTGTCTTCCGCTGTTGCGCAGACCGATGGTCATCACACCGTCTTCATCGACACCCAGCGTGAGGTCGTTGCGATAGAGGGAGTTGGGGCGTACCAGCATATCCGGCAAAGCGGTTTCGGTCAGGTCCTCGAGATCCAGCAGATCGAGGTATGCAGCAGCGGATGTCTTGTCGTTGGCAATCCAGAATTTGGTGCCATCGAGCGTAATATCACTTTCGCCACCTGCGCCAACGGAAGCTTCCTGTGCGTTGACGGTGATGTTCTTGATCGGAGTCTTGAACTCGTCCAGTGATGTTCTTGCGTACAGGGTAACGTTGTTAACCCGTGCGAGAGAGTCGGTGATGTCGGCGGGGAAGCAAGGACGCTGGAAGGCGTCAACGCTGAGGATGTAGTAACCAGGAGTCAGGCCCTTAATGGTCTGATACACATCGAAGTTGGTCGCGTTGTAAACCTCAGCAAGTGCTGTGCCTGTGCTGAAGAGGCTAGCAGCGACGGAGTCGGGCTTCTCAAAGGTCCAACCCTTCGTAGTGTATGCCGTAGCATCTGTATAGGACGTGTAGCGGGCGTTGTAGATAGCCTCGGTAGCGTTACCGAAGTTGCTCTTAGCATCAGCGTCGTAAGGATTCTCCTGGACGAAGTCCATGATGAGCCCAGTCCACTTCGTAGAAATCTCCTCGGGCATAGCCTTCAGATCGTCATTGCTCTTGATGGTGCCGCTTTCGGCGAGAAGAGCCTGCTGCTGTTCCACATAGTCAGTGAAGCCTACGTTGTCGGTGAAGTCGGAGACACGGCCAGAACCGAGGTCCCAGTATTCTGCCAGCTGATCCTTCACGGCTTCTGCCAAATCCTGACCATCGGTGAGGTACTTCATGGCAGCATTCAACTTGGCGATGATGTCAGCCAGTTGCTGAGAAGCATTTTCGCCACCGATGTTGGCAGCTACGTCAATAGCCTCATTCTTTGTGCCTTGGTAGAGTGTCTCACCTTCCTCGGTGATGTAGATAGGCTCGCCAATACCGTCAGTCATCTCGTGGGTAGCATCGAGCTCCTCGATCTTCTTCAGAATCAAATTGCGGTAAGCTGTGAGATCCTCACCCACATAGGTGATGGTGAGTGCATCCCACAAGCACCATTCCTGAGTGCTTTCGCAGCGGATACCGAGATCCAGATCGCCAACCTCGCTGTTCACAACTCTGATGGTGGTCTTGTAGTGGCCAGCATCGAAGTGCTTACGGGCTGAAGCCATACCGTTAGGCATGTAGTAAACCGTGCCATCAATCTCAGCGGCAATGTCATAGTCACCATTGTCAACCATGATATACTGCTCGGGCTCAGTCTCATCGCCGCGCTGGGCAATCAGCTCTTCGCTCGCACCAGCCAGAATGCTCTGAATCTTCTCGTCATTGGTGGGCGTGTAGATGGCAAAGGTAGTACCTTGCTGATCCTCCACAGTGAATGCCTTACGGTTGCCACCAGGCTGGTTGCGGGTGAAGCCTTGAAGGGCGATCTCATAGACGCCAGCAGGCATGTCCTCAATCACCTGATGGATGTCGAACTTCTGCTGGTAAACTTCAGCCAGACCGGAACTGATGGTGGGTTTAGCACCGCTCTTCACTTCCCAACCGTCGAGGCTGGTGTCGAAACCAGGATTGGTTAGCAACCAAGTGAGGTCTGTGCCGGGTTTGATGGTCTGCGGGTTGATGCCAGCCTTGAGGGCAGGCATGATGCTGGAGGTGAGCTCTGTAATCTGGGCGGCGGTGAAGGTTCCTCCCTCGTAGGCTTCGCACCAGTCATCGCTCCATGTTTCAAACTGTTCAGCCAGCTCTTCCATGCCACAGTTCTCAGCAATATTATAGTAGTAGGACAACTTGTCCTCACCGCCATAGCTGACGGGCAGGTAAACCAGTAGTACCTTGTAAGCCTCAACGGAAGCCTTGATGGCTGTGATGGCATTGTTAATCTTCTCCACGGCCTCGTCGCAAGTAGCGTCGGTGTCGTCGGTGGTAATTGCCTTTGCGGCTGTCAAAGCCATTGTCAACGAATCCTTGGCAGTAGCCTCGCAATAGATGTCATCCAAACTGCCGTAGTTCTCTTCAGCCTCTTTGATAACCTTCTGCAGTTGCTTGTAGTGTGGAGATTCGGTCAATTCGCCGCAATAGTAGATGCGGAAGTTGTCGGCTGCAATCCAGTTTGCGGTAGCGCTCACAGTCTTCAGACCGAAGGTGAGGGATTCATGACCGTCGTTGTCAAAGTCAACTGTGAAGTGCTCAGGAAGACTGTTGCCAGTAGCCAGCGTTGTCTTCTCTTCCAATACACCAGCCTGAATAAAGAGATAAACACCTTCAGGAACCACATTTGCGTCAGCTTGCCAAGAAGAGATAGCGTCACATTCCAGACGGTATTTACCAGCGGGGAGACCGAAGACAGTCTGCTGTAAGTAGCCATCGCCAATACGTGCGTTGTCTCTCCAAGCCTCGATGAACTTGCTGACCCAACTGTCGCCGTTGTCATAACCAAGGTCGGTAGTTCCATCGGGGAGTGTGATGTTGTGTGTACCAGCTGTGTACTGGTAACCAATGTTGTTAGCCTGTTTGCCGCTCTCATAGTTGGTCTCCCAACCACCGATGTTACCTGCAGAGAAGTCGGGGTTCTTTAGCACCTCGGTAATCTCAATGGGATCTTCGGGTGTTGCAACCTTACCAGCCAGCTTGATGATGAGTTTCAACTGCGTGTTGGCAACTTCCATTTCGGCTGCGGTTGCATCGGGATTATTATAAACAGCTTCGGCTGTGGTGTAGTTGGCGCCGGCTTCCTCAGCAGCAACCAAAGTCTCATACAAAGCGAGCTTTGCCTCATAGATGGTCATCGCTGCCTTATATTCATTTTGGAGATCCTCGTTCTTGACAAAAGCATCGATAGCATCGGCTTCGCTAGTGGGCACAAAACGCCAGGTGAGGTAGTTTGTATCAACGTCGCCAAGGTCTGTCCAAGTATAAGAGGTCTTAGTGCCCATATTGTTTGGATCAACGCCAAACAATTTACTAGTAATAATATACTGTTCTTGCAGGTCGTTGTCCAAAATGGGAGAGCCCTCTTCGTCAACAAGTGTAACCAGGTCATGTGGACGCAGCTTGTAGGAATTATTAGCATCTTCAAGCGGCTCAATGCGCCAGTAACCGTTCTTTTCGGTGTCGCGACGGCCACTACCTCCATCAACCCATGCAGCATTACCTTCATGGCAGAGGTAAATGTCGTTGGGAACTTTGTTGGTGCCCTGATGGGTGAAGTAAACCCATGTGCCGTCATAATCAACTGCGCCAGCTTCGGCAACAGTAAAGGGGAGAATGTGGTTGCTGTTTCCACTAACATTGAAAGAGGATGCTCCAACCTTCTGGAGGTTCTCAAGCGTAACGACAGCGCGCGTACCCCAATCGTTACCGCATCCGAGGAACTGACCAGCACCAACATTGTAGATGTAATAGGTACCACCAGCCTCTGGAGTTACCCATGTACCTTCGTATTGAGGGGCCTGTGGCTTGACGGGCTTGTCAAAGGCGAAAGCACTGGCACTCATGAACATTGCACCGGCGAGGGCAATGAGAGAGAGTAATTTGTGTTTCATAAATTTGATAAACAATTAGTTAGTAAAAAATAAAATGCGCTTGTTTGGACTCTTCGGAAAGCTTTTTTAGCTTTTTCCTCTGAATAATGGGCAAAAATACACTTTTAATTTCCTTACGCCCAAGTTCTGCTTGTTAAATCTCTATTTCGTTAAGATTATTTAACAAAAAGCGCCGCAGTCCAGACTGCGACGCTAATTGGCCTTATATATTATAATATAATAAGGTGTGATGTTTACTTCACGAGTACCTTGTGTACTGTACCTTCCTGCGTGCGGACAATGTTGAATCCGCGACGGAGCACGCGCTGCTGGCGACCATCAATGCTGAAGATCACAGCTGTGCGGCCAGCGACGTTGTTCACAAGTTGGATGCCATCAACGACCTCCTCGTTGGTAGGAGCTGTCGTACCCAGATATTCGAGTTTGAAGTTATCGAATGGGCACCAGTCGTTATCTACGCTGGGTTTCTCGTCCTTCCTCAGACCCAATGTGATCTTACCCTTGAGGGCACCCTCGATTCCTTCGCCATAAGCAAAGACAATCTGGTTGTGGTAACGGCCTTCTGCAAGCATATTCTCGAAGCCGGCTTTGTCGTTGACGGTGTAGAACGGAGCGACACCCTCGACATCGTCAACGGGATACTTGGTGAATATCGGCTTTTCTTCATCGTCCGTAGGAACGTTCTCTTCCGTGAAGGCACCGCCTTCGGTGTTGCTCCACAGCATGATGGGCTTCTTGATGGTGTTGATGTAGAGGTATTCCACGCTGCGTGCGGTATCGGCCTTGAGGGCATTAACCTCACTGGCAGTGCCGCCATAACGATAGAGGGCATCAACGCTCAGGCGCCAGTAACCGTCCTTCAGCTTACCCACCTGCTGATACATATTGAAGGTGCTGGCACCCCAGAACTCTGCACAGCCATTGCCGTCGCCGCCTGCATTGCCTTCCTGTACGACGGTCCAACCATTCTTGTTGTTGCTCTTGAAGTCGTAGTTAACCATCAGTTCGCTGATGTCCACGGGATTGTCCTCGGTGGCATCGGCCAAATCACTACGTGTGAGGATGTAGTCGTACCAACCGTTCTTCAGCGTGTTGATGTAGCCTTCCACCTGCTCGTTGGTCTCCAGCGTGTAGTTGTCAACAGCGTTCTCAGCCTCGTCAAGGGTGTTCTCATAATCAATGCCGTCGTAAACGTAACCCAAATCCTGGATGGCAGTAATGCGCTCACGAACATCCTTAGTTACCTCGATGAGTTGGCCAATCAACTTGATGCTGTTCTTGGCGTAGTCGATAGACGCTTTCAGCTGCTCAATGGCAGTTACTTGCTCAGACAAAGATGCTTGAAGGGCAGCAGCGCCAGCGGTAATGGCATCGTCCAAATTGGTAATAGCCTGAGCTGTGAGGTCCATCTCTTCCTTGAGCGCCTCAGCCTCGGCGATGAGGCCGTCAATCTCGAGTGCCTGTGACTCGCTGTCGATAGCACCAACATAGAGGAGGGTGATGTCAGACCATACAACCCAACAATTGGAGTTCACGCCTTCGAGGTCCTTGGCACCAATGGTGAGGGAGCCGGCTTCGCGCAAAGCGATAGGCAGTTCGATGGTGGTCTTCTCAACAGCACCAGCCTCGTCAGCGCCAGTGAAGCACTTGTTGGCAGCCTGCTGGCTGTTGGGGCGATTGTCGATGGTGACTTCTTCCTGGCCAGTGATGTTGCCGCCGTCGTCCTTTACATCTCTCATCTCAGTCGTGTTGGGATAGAACTCCAGAAGCTCGTCCCAGTTGATGATGGGCTTCTGAACGGTACCAACACCGTTGTTGGCATAGATGAAGGCGAGTTCGCTTCCGTCATAGTTCTCCTCGAGGAGGTCTGTGCCCATCGGACGATAGAAGGCGTTCACCTTGATGACATATTTACCCTTGGGCAGGTTCGCGACAACCGTGTTGGCGTCAAACTGGCAGCTCCAGCCTTCAGCGGTGTGGTACTCGAACTTCAGACCGTCGTTGCCGTTGAACTCCTGGTACTGTGTCCAGTTCCAGTTGTACTTGTCTTCCAGGTTCTTAGCCAATGTCTTGGCGCTGGGGAAGGTGAGCTGGTTATAAAGACCCGTGATGTCGATGGGCTCTTCAAGGGTGTTGCCTGCAGCTACTTTTGCGGCAGCATCGTCGAGGGTAGCTCTGACCTCAGCCTTGCGGCCTTCCTTGGCGGTCTCGATGGCTGCGTTGTACTCAGCCATGAAAGCTTCGATTTCAGCCTTGCTCCAAGTGCGGTTGTTGAATGCATCGTTGGCAAGCTCGTCCCATTCTCCGGAGACCTTGTCGTAGAGTGTCTTGTAAGCGGCAGAGTTCTCAGCCAACTTCTCGTAGTATTCCTCGTCAGCGAAAAGGGTCTCGCCTACGAAGTACTCAAGTGTCTGATAGGCCTTCGCCTCCAGCGCTGCGCTGTCAACCATTGCCTGAATCTCGCTGATAACGGCGGTGTTCAGGGCTTCGTCCTCGCTGTTGCTGGAAATCAAATCCTGAGTTCTCTTGTTGAGGTCCTCAATCTTAGCCATTAGCGCCTGACCAACAATGTGTTCATCTTCAGCGTCCACATAAGGAGTGAGCTCCTTGAGGGCGTTGCGCATGATGATGACGGTGGGAGATTCACCAGTACCCAGATAGTAGAGGCGGAACTTATCCACAGCTACCCAAGCAATCTTGTTGCCGGCAGGGGGATTGAAGTCGAATCCGAGGGTGAGGTCGCCACCAATGTGTACGAAGTCAAAGCTGAGGCGCTGCACCTTCTGTGTAGGAATGGTATTCTCCTGACGGATACCGTTGGTGATGGCATAGAGCTTACCGCCCTGACCAACGCCAACGAGCTGCAGGCGATAGCTACCTGCGGGCAGGTCGGACACGACTTGGTGGGCATCCTGCGCAGCATCAATACCGCCGCTCTTCCAGAATTCCAGCCAACCGCCGGTATCGAGGCCTTCCTCGCCGACGCCTTCGCCTTCCTCAATGGGGTGAGGACTGTTGTTCTGTGTCTTCGCATAGGAACCTGTCAGTGTCCAACCCTTTGTGCTCATACCATCGAAGTCGGGATTCACGAGGAAGATGGAGGTGACGTTAACGGGGTTGGTCTCGCTGGCACCGTCGCCCAATACGGCGATGATGGCAACCTTCAGCTCAACAATCGCTGCTTCTACAGCTTCAACTGTTGTTGCATTCTCGAGGATGGAAACGAAGTTGTCAACGGGGACATCATTATCCTCAGCTGTGTTAATCAGGCTGAGCAATTGCTGCTTGACGGTTACGAGCTCGTTGTATGCCTTGTAGTTTTCTTTGGAAATGATGAGCCAATCTACGTGTGCATCTGCTTCATCTAAAGTAACGTTGCCATATACGCCAGCTCCGAAACCGAGGGAACTGTTGTTGTGGTCAATGTCCTCACGGGTGGGAACCTGTCCGATATATGTGCCGGGATAGGCTTCCTGACCGTAGGTCTCATCGTTGACGTTGCTCTGGATGCGATAGTAGTTGCCAACCTTGGTGAAGGTGAAGGTTGTGCACCAGCCACTCTGATTGTTGTAGTCGATGAATAGATCAGCTTCGGTGGAGCGACCGAGAATCTGCTGACTCTTGGAGCCCTCGAAGAAATAGACGGTCCATGCATCTTCTGCGTTGGAGGTGAGGCGAATGGGCAGACCATTCGTGCCGAGGGCTGCGTGGGTGCCCCAGTCTGTACCGCCAATCAGGAATTGTGCAGCTCCTACGTTGTAGAGATAAACGGTATCCGTCTCACTGCTTTTCAACTCAACGCCCAAGGACTCGTCCAAGGCCGGAGGCGTCCATGTCGTCTGTGCGAATGCTGTCAGCGCAAGTGTTGCGATGACGGCAAACGAAAGTAAACGTTGTTTCATTGTTTTGATGAATAAAATTAGTTAGTATTTAGATGATGAAAATCTATCATTTTTTCCTGAGTCGGCCGCAAAGGTAAAATAAAAATATGGTTCGCGTGCGTCATACGCGAGAAACATCGTCGTGTGTTAAGGGTTTTTAACAAATCACGGCTCTTTCGTTTGATTCCTTTTCCGTACCTTTGCACCGCAAAACCAAATACACCTATTATATATGACTATTGCAGTAGATTTCGATGGCACCATCGTACGTCACAGGTATCCTGCTATCGGCGAGGAGATTCTGTTTGCCACAGAGACGCTCAAGAAGCTGATTGAAGAGCATCACAAGCTAATCCTTTGGTCTGTGCGTGAGGGTAAGTTGCTGGACGAGGCTGTTGAATGGTGTCGCGAGCGTGGTGTGGAGTTCTATGCCGTCAATCGCGACTATCCCGAGGAGGACATCACGCTCAACCAGCATTTCTCCCGCAAACTGAAGGTGGATATGTTCATAGACGACCGAAACATCGGTGGCTTGCCCGATTGGGGAACAATCTATCACATGATTCATGACAACAAGACCTGGGAACAGGTGCTGATGGCGGAGATGAATCAAGAGCCTCCGAAGCCAAAATCTTTCTGGCAGCGTCTGTTTGGATAAATCAGTGGAACGGCTTGCCGCTGGCTGAAGCCTTAAGGTGGAGGCGAGAGGAAAGTCCGGGCAACATAGGGCACTCTGCTACCTAACGGGTAGAAGTCCGCGAGGGCTTGCACGTGTAGAAGAAAAGAACCGCCACGCCGAGTTGCAAGACAAGGCGTGGTAAGGGTGAGAAGGCGAGGTAAGAGCTCACCAGACGTGTGGCGACATACGTGCTGTACACACCAGAGGTTGAAAGTTCACGTAAACCGGCGAAGCACCGACTGCGTCCGCTTACGGGCGTAAGGGTGGGAGAGGGCGACCCGTCCGAGCCGGAGGGTAGAACGATGGAGGCGTCGTGAGAACGGCGTTCTGGATAAATGGCAAGCGCTCCCGCTTCGGTGGGAGTACAGAACCCGGCTTATAGTTCCACTGTTTTTTGATTATTCGTTAACTTTTTGGATAGGTCCTCGTAGAGAATGTTTTTTCTACGAGGACTTCTTTTTATTCCAAGGCGTGGAACTTATGTTCCAGGCCTTGAAACACATGTTCCAAGCCTTGGAATACATGTACCAAGCCTTGGAACATAAATTATTGTTCGTGACAGAAACATAGTTGCACAGGAACAACGTCTTCAGTACTTGGCCAGAAAAGGAGGGTTGCGAAATGTAAAAATGTCAGTCTCTCTGTTTAACAGCGGTTAAGCCGAGGGGTTCGGTTGTTAAAAGAAAGGAAAAAATAGCGACAAATTGGCAGCGGGATAAACTTTCGCACTACTTTTGTGTCCGAAAAAGCGAGGAGACCGCTCTCGCGGGGGACGCCCTGAGGTAGCATCTCAACAAGTAAAAGTGTAAATAGTAATCATTTATTGAATAAAATGACACAAAAACAAAAGACATGGCTCGGCGCCGCAGCGCTGGTGCTGAGCAGCAGCCTGCTGACAGGCGCTATCGTGAGTAACAAGATTGCTGTGACTTCCACGGCAACAGCTGCGAGCACTCCCACGCTGGCGGCTTCACAGCCCGCTCCCGCTGTTGCGGGTCTGGTGGATCTGACCACAGCCGCAGAGCGATCCGTGAACTCTGTAGCTTATATTAAGGTGACGCAGAATGCCAAGCGTCAGACGGTGACTGTTCGCGATCCGTTTGAGGATTTCTTCGGCGATTTCTTCGGCTACGGCAATCGTGGTCGCGGCGGCCGTCAACAGGAAATCGAGACGCAACCCAAGCGCCAAGGTGCAGGTTCAGGCGTTATCATCTCTGCCGACGGCTATATTGTCACGAACAATCACGTCGTTGAAGGTGCTGATGAGATTCTTGTGAAAATGAACGACAATACGGAGTATAAAGGCCGCGTTATCGGTCTGGATGCTACCACCGACCTTGCCCTCATCAAGGTGGAGGCGAAGGGGCTTCCGGCCATCACCATTGGAAACTCTGACGATCTGAAGATTGGACAGTGGGTCCTGGCCGTCGGCAATCCTTTCAACCTGACCAGTACGGTAACGGCAGGTATCGTCTCGGCCAAAGCTCGCTCGCTGGGCGCTAACGGCGTTGAAAGTTTCATACAGACTGACGCGGCTATCAATGCCGGTAATTCAGGTGGAGCGCTGGTCAACGAGCGTGGCGAATTGGTAGGTGTTAACGCGATGCTTTACAGCCAGACAGGCAGTTATAGTGGCTACGGTTTTGCCATTCCGACCACCATCATGAATAAGGTCGTTGCTGATCTGAAGGAATTCGGTATGGTGCAGCGTGCTATGTTGGGTGTGCGTGGTCAGGACGTTACCATTTATATTGACGTGCAGAAGGAAAAGGGCAACGAGGTTGATCTGGGCACCAATACAGGTATCTATATTCAGGATGTCGAGCCCAAGACCACAGCCGAAGAACTCGGCCTGAAAGAAGGCGACGTTATCACCGCCATCGACGGCAAGGACGTGACGAAGATGGCAGAATTGCAGGAGGCCCTCTCGCAGCGTCGTCCTGGCGATAAGGTGAAAGTGACTTACCTCCGTAACAAGAAAGCCCACACGGAGACAGCAGTACTGCGTAATGCTCAGGGAGGCACGGAGGTGCTGGAGGAAGTCGATATCGACCTCTTTGGCGCACAACTGAGACCGCTCAGCGACGAGAACCGTCAGGCGTTGGCGCTGCGCTATGGCCTTGAGGTAATAGCCATCAAGAAGGGTAAGCTCATGGAAGCCGGCATCACCAAGGGTATGATCCTGCTGCAGGTCAATGATCAGGAAATGCGCACGGTGGAGGACTTCGAGAATGTGGTGAAGGCTGCCAACCAGTCGAGCGATCGTGTGCTGTGGATCCGTGCCATTACGCCGAGTGGCCGTCGTGTGGCTACTGCCATTGAACTCGGCGATGAAAAGGATGCTAAGAAATCCAAGAAATAAGGAAATAGCCTTGGCCTGCAAAAGGTAGGCCAAAGTGCGGATAAACCTCGCAAGGATGCAAAGAAATTGAAAAACGATGCATCCTTGCGATTTTCTTGTCATTTTCTTTAAATTTTTCTTGGGCATGTACTATATTTATAGTACCTTTGCACGCTTAAAACCAAAAAGAAGGCATGAGACAACTTAAAATCACCAAGAGTATTACCAACCGCGAGAGCGCTTCGTTGGACAAATATCTGCAGGAAATCGGCCGCGAAGACTTGATTACTGTGGAAGAGGAAGTAGAACTGGCACAGCGTATCCGTAAGGGCGACCGTGCTGCTCTGGAGAAGCTGACACGCGCCAACTTACGCTTCGTCGTCAGTGTCGCTAAGCAGTACCAGAATCAGGGCCTCAGTCTGCCAGACCTCATTAACGAAGGCAATCTCGGCCTGATTAAAGCCGCCGAGAAGTTCGATGAGACACGCGGTTTCAAATTCATCTCCTATGCCGTGTGGTGGATTCGTCAGAGCATCCTGCAGGCACTGGCTGAGCAGAGCCGTATCGTGCGTCTCCCCCTCAATCAGGTCGGCTCTCTGAATAAGATCAGCAAGGCGCTGTCCAAGTTTGAGCAGGAGAATGAGCGCCGTCCGAGTCCCGATGAGCTGGCTGAGGAGTTGGATATTCCTGTGGACAAGATTTCTGATACGCTGAAGGTCAGCGGTCGCCATATTTCCGTTGATGCCCCCTTCGTGGAGGGTGAGGACAATACGCTCTTGGACGTCATCGTCAACGACGACAGCCCAATGGCAGACAAGAGCCTCGTCAATGAGAGCCTGAGTCGCGAGATTGATCGCGCCCTCAGCACACTCAGCGAGCGCGAAAAGCAGATTGTCGAGATGTTCTTTGGTATCAACCACCAGGAGATGACACTCGAGGAGATTGGCGATAAGTTCAACCTTACGCGTGAACGTGTACGCCAAATCAAGGAGAAGGCTATCCGCCGTCTGCGTAACAACACGAAGAGTAAGCTCCTCAAATCCTATCTGGGTTAATCAAGAGTCGGGCATGATCAGCAGTAAACATTTTCTAACGCTCGTCTGCGGAGCATTCCTCTGCTTCGCGCTTTCTGTGACAGCCTCTGCCGATCCTACGGATAAGGCAACTGCAAAGGCGCAGAAGGAGCAGTTGAAGAAGGAAGCCAAGGCCAAGCGTCAGGCTGAGAAGAAGGCTGCGAAGGCGCAGCGCCAAGCAGAGAGGGATAAGCGTCTGGCCGAAAAAGCGAAGATTCAGGCAGAGAAAGACAAGGAAGTCTTCCTGCAGCCTACGGCGTTATTCGGTGTTGGGATCTCGTTCACGGATTCTGTGGTCTATCAGACAGAGGTGCAGGAACTGGACACCGCTTGGATCACGAAAACGCATAAGTTCCTAATGGACCGTTCGCTATACAGCCTGCAACTGCAGTTCTGGATGGAACAGCAGGGCGTGAAGAATTCCATCTGTACGGTACTGTTCGATAAGAAGAAAAATCGCCTGCAGAAGAAGTGGAATAAAATCAGCAAGCGCCACCAACAGAACGAAGCACAGCGCTTTAAGGTTGTGCCCCTCTCAGATTTTCGCTTCAAGACAGAAGAGTACCGTCCGATAACCATAGGGGATGATACGCCATGACGACTCATTACTACAAGATTGCTGGGCATGTACTGTCAGTGTGTCTCGCTGACGGCCTTGATGCCGCATCACTACTCCCTTCGTTCTCACCTTTCCAATGTGAGTCGGAGGGGGCTGTTCTTTTAGAGATGGAGGTATGTCAGGGTGTAGCACCAAGTTTTCGTGAATGGGAAGAGATTGGACAGTTTGATTGTGGCGGAGCCAATCATGGCGTCTATAATCATAAAAATGGTAGCTATGCTTTTGAGATCAGCCTGCCGGAGTGCGACGGAGGTTCTTTGAGCTGCTGCCTGATAGCACCTGCAGACTTTAGTCATTGTCAGGCGGTCTTGGTGGGCGCATCACAGAGCGAGCAGCAATTCGGCCTGAACAATGCCATCATGATGGCCTATGCCTTCGCTGCTGCTACGCAGGATACCCTGCTGGTGCATGCTTCTGTGATTCGTCATGCAGGCTATGGATATCTGTTTACAGCGCCGAGCGGAACAGGAAAGAGTACGCATACGCATTTGTGGTACAAGTATATACCAGGCTGCGACCTCATGAATGATGATAATCCCGTTGTGCGCATTGTGGATGGCGAGACACGTATCTTTGGTTCGCCATGGAGCGGCAAAACGCCCTGCTACCGCAACATCTGGGCCCCTGTAGGAGCTATCACCCGTATCGAGCAGAAACCGGAAAACACCATCCGCAGGATGGCTCCCGTCGAGGCATTTGCCACTTTGCTGCCTGCGGTGAGTTCTATGAAATGGGATCGCCGAGTCTATAACGGGATTTGCGAAACGCTTTCGAAATTGCTGATGACAACGCCAATCTTCTGGCTGGGATGTCGCCCGGACGAGGAGGCCGCACGTGTTTGTTATGAAGCGGTTAAGGTGGTTCAGTAAGATTGGGTTATGAGTGCAGTCAAAGACTATATTAAAGCTGTTGGCCGTTGGCTGGCTACGCCCTGGAGACGTCGTAAGCAACGGCGCTATACAGATGTTGCAGCGCAGGCAATGCCTCGGATGGAACTACCCAATGACAAGTTGCTTCCGTTGGTAAGAGAGTATGTGGAGAAGGGCGAGTCGGTGATCATCTCGGTCAAAGGTTACAGCATGAGACCATTCCTGGAGCACCTACGTGACCGCGTGAAATTGGCGCCTTGGACCTCACTGGCGGTAGGCGATGCGGTGTTGGCAGAGATTGCGCCAGGCCATTTCGTACTCCATCGCATCATCGATATTCGGAATGAGCATGAGCTGACACTCATGGGTGATGGTAACATCCGCGGTACTGAACATTGCTCTGTGGAGAATGTCTGTGGTGTCGTTACGGAGTACTTGCGTCCTAACGGACATGTCCTCATGGCAGGTGACAAGCGCCTGCAGCGCAGAATCCGCCTGTGGCGCCGCTTGTTGCCGATGCGCCGCTTGTTGCTGTTTGTTTACAATTTGACGATATAATATTCAAATAAGAATCATGAAAATTAATCAAGGTTTTGAACTTAGAGTCATCTGCGGCGAGGCTATCGTGGTAGCCCACGGCAAAGAGAATATCGATTTTTCGAAAATCATCTCTCTCAACGAGAGCGCCGCTTATCTCTGGCGTCAGGTGGAGGGAAAGGACTTTGACGCAGCGCTCTTGGCTAAGCTTCTTACAGAAGAGTATGAGGTAGATGAGGCTACGGCACTACGTGATGCTGAGAAGACGATGGCCGATTGGCAGGAAACAGGACTCATTTGTTAATCGTTGACTGCAAGTAAGCATTGTGACTGTCCTGCGGAAGATACAGAAGGGCTTGCGGTGGCTTGTGATTCTATTCTTTGCCACTAGCATTGGAGCAGTAGTGCTTTACCGCTGGCTGCCTGTGTATGTGACACCGCTGATGGTTATCCGTTGTGCACAGCAGATTGGTAGGGGTGAGCAGATTCGCCTGCGTCATCATTGGGTTTCTATTGAGGAGATGTCCCAATATCTGCCTGTCGCAGTCATGGCGTCAGAGGACCAGCGCTTTATGGAGCATCATGGATTTGATTTCGATGCCATCGGACAGGCTTGGCAGGATAACAAACGCGGGAAGCGACAGCGCGGCGGCAGCACAATCAGCCAACAAACGGCGAAGAACGTCTTCCTCTGGCCTGCACACAGCTGGGTCCGCAAAGGCTTGGAAGCATATTTCACGGCATTGATAGAACTCTGTTGGAGCAAGGAACGGATTATGGAAGTTTACCTGAACTCGATTGAAATGGGAGACGGTATCTATGGCGCGGAAGCGGTCGCCCAATGGAACTTCGGTTGTTCGGCAGCCCAGCTTACACGCTCCAACTGTGCCTTGATTGCCGCCACTCTCCCCAATCCCCTCCGCTTCAGCAGCAAGAACCCAAACGGCTATATGCTGCGTCGTCAGACGTGGATTATGCGTCAGATGAAACACATAGATGTAATGAGAAAATGAAAAGGATTTGGCACATATTACTAATGTTGCTGCCGTTGAGCGCTGTGGCACAGCAGACACGTAGCCTGTCGGAGCAAATCCATACGGTGCGTGTTGTTGTTGATGACGACCCGTTGTTGCCTCCCGTCGCACCTCTTGGCGCTTCGGTGGAAGTCAGTTTCGATGCTTTCTCGCACGAATACACGCGTTATATATATAAGGTTGAACTCTGCAATGCTGATTGGACACCAGCAGCTGAGCTCTTTGAGAGCGATTGGCTAGAAGGTTTCAATGAGCGCCCCATCGATGACTATGAGACGAGTCTGAATACAACGCTGCTCTATACGCACTATCGTCTGACATTTCCCAACGAAGATGCACGCCTCCTGCTGCCAGGAAACTATCGTGTCCGAGTCTTTACGGATGATGCAGAAACCGATGAGGAGGCAGTCATGGAAGCTTGTTTCTCGTTGTATCAGCCGGATATGAGTATTAGGGCGCAAGTAAGCTCCAATACGGACATCGATTTCAATCAGACGCACCAGCAACTCACTTATGCCGTAGGTTATGGCACGCGTCGTGTTGTTGATCCGCAACGGGAACTTAAGACCGTTGTTATGCAGAATCGCCGGTGGGACACAGCCGTTGTGAACCTACAGCCCAACATCAAGACAACGACGAGTGCGGAATGGACACACCAACGCGGCCTGATTTTCGATGCCGGTGCGGAGTTCCATAAGTTCGAGATTCTCGATGTGCGTCTCAATGGCATGAATGTGGACCGTATGGAATGGTTTGATCCCTTCCACCACGCCACACTCTTTGCCACCACGCCCCAGCATAACTATACCTCAGATGCTGATGTCAACGGTGCTTATGTAATCCGCCATAGCGGAGACGAGGACAATGACACGCAATGTGACTATTTGTATGTCCATTTCCTGCTGCAGACCCCTCAGTTGTCAGGAGGCGATGTATATGTCTGCGGACAATGGGACAACGGCTTTCCGGACCCGCGTTATCGAATGCGCTATAACGAGAAGTTGCGAGCCTACGAAGTGGCAGTGCTCCTCAAGCAGGGATACTATAACTATCAGTTCCGCCAGTTGGAGGATAGGGTAGGGCGCACGGCTCACACGGAAGGCAATTTCTATCAGACAGAGAACGAATACATGATACTTGTCTATCACCGTCCGCAGGGCGCGCGCTATGACGCGCTTGTGGGCTTTCAACTATTGAAGACAGATGGAGCTTATTAAACAATTCTTTCAGGAGATTGGTGCCATGCTGAGCATCCCCTGGTCCTTTGTAATCTTGGAATTGATAGGTACACTTGCAGGCGCTGTGTCTGGCGCACGTTTGGCTTCGGCCAAGCACTTCGACCTGTTTGGGGCCCTTATTGTGGGTATTGCAACAGCTTGCGGAGGCGGTACGATTCGTGACTTAATGATAGGTAAACCACCATTCTGGCTGGAAGATCCCATCTATCTGTTGGCTTGCATCTTCGGTTTGCTATGGGTTTACCTGTTCCGCAAGGTGCTGGTGCGACAGAATAACACGTGGTTCATTTTCGATTGCATTGGTTTCTCGCTATTCAATGTTATTGGTATCGAGAAATCTCTGGCATTGGGTTTTCCCACGTGGGCAGCGATATGTTTGGGCTGTATTACAGGTGCTGGCGGCGGTGTGTTGCGTGACATCCTCATCAACGAGGTACCGCTGATTTTCCGTAAGGAGATTTATGCTACATGCTGCCTGGCAGGAGGCATTGTCTATGTCTTCTTCCTCCATCTTGGCTGGACGCCTGAGGGGTGCGCCCTTCTTTCCTGTACTGTTGCTATTGCTATCCGAATGTTAGCTGTCAAGTACCATTGGGCATTACCCTATATCAAAGGTATAGAAGAGTAACTATTTTTTTCCGTACTGCGGATCAATCTTGATGAAGGCAGAGACGGTGAAGGTTACAAGACAGCAACCCATCACCCACCAGAAGAAGTTAAGGTAACCGAGGTGGTCAGCCATCCAACCGGCTATCATACCAGGTATCATCATGCCAAGTGCTTGCATCGCTGTGCAAATACTGAAGACGGCGGTGCTACGCTCGCCTTGTGAGAAATAGACAAGGTACAGCATGTAAGCCGTGAAACCGAAACCATAGCCGAACTGTTCGATGAAAACGCAGATGTTGACGATGAGGAGTGATGGATCGGTAGTAGCGGCGAGATAGACATAGACCAGATCTGGTAGCGAAATGGAGAGGACCATGGGCCACAGCCAACGCTTCAACCCGAGGCGCGATACGCACCAGCCACCAAGCAGACCTCCAATGGTGAGGCCGATAATGCCGACGGTTCCATAAACAAAACCAACAGCTTCTGTCGCCAAAGCGAGACCGCCGGCCTCAGTAGAATCAAGGAGGAAGGGATTGGCGATTTTTACAAGTTGTCCCTCGGGGAAGCGGAAGAATAGCATGAAAAGCAATGCCGTAAAGATATGAGGCTTTGTGAAGAAAGTCTTGAGTGCAAGCCAGAAATCATTCAGGAGTCCTGTCGGCTTGCGTGTTTCTTGGACGACTTTTGGCAAAGCCAGCGTATGCCATAGCCACAGCGCTATGAACAAACCTGCCAGAACAAGGAAGGAGATGGACCACGCCATCGGTATGGTCTGGGAACGCTCCAACCAGCCAGCGAACATGACCAATAATCCCTGCCCGAAGATATTGCCGATGCGATAGAATGTGGAACGAATACCTACGTAAAGGCTTTGGTCGTGGGTGTCAAGGCCAAGTATATATAAGCCATCGGCAGCAATGTCGTGGGTGGCACTCGCAAAGGCCAGAATCCAGAAGAAGGCGAGAGAACCCTGCAGCCAAAATGCCGTAGGTAGCGTGAAAGCGACGCCTGCAAAACCGGCACCGATAAGAAGCTGCATCAATAGGACCCACCATCGTTCTGTCTTGAAGACTGCGACAAAAGGACTCCAAAGGGGCTTGATGACCCATGGAAGATATAGCCACGAGGTATAAAGGGCAAGTTCCGTATTGGAGAGGCCGAGGCGTTTGTACATCGTGGTGGCAATAATCATCACAGCGACATAAGGCAGCGCTTCTGCAAGATAAAGAGAAGGCACCCATGCGTAAGGCTTATTCTGTAATGCTTTCATTTTGATATAATTGGTTTAATGAGGTATCCGGCAATGAGTGCGGGAATAGCCAAAAGAGCATCCAAGGCAAAGAAGTGATCAAAGCCAAGAATGTCAACTAACCATCCAGAAAGTGCCATCGGTACTAACATGACGAAAGCTACCAATGGGATATAGAGATAGTTGATGGTGCTGCGGTAGCGTTCTCCCGAGATATAACGAACGTAAGGAATACACGCATTCAGACCAAATCCGAATAGCGCTTGTGCCATGAAGGTTCCCACACAAAGTATAGGTAGTGACTGCGGTGGCCACTGTGTCATTATCCAATAGACGAATGGGGAAAGCACAAGCGTAACTTGTGCAGAGGGAATTGTCGAGAAGATGCGTTTCTGGCGTTCCAATCGATAGCCATAACCTAAACCTGCGGAGAATGCCATCACGCCTACAGTACCCTGCGCCAGCGCAATCCATTGAAGGGAACAGCCCAAGCCGCCTACAGCAGGGGGCGCATAGAGGAATAGGACGCGCGAGTGAAACATCAGCGCCTGTGGCAATAGAAGGAAAAACAGGCAAAGGATAACGAGGAGGCTGTGTGATTTGTGGAAGATGCGATCAATGATGCGCACCTCGGCTCGCACGGCTCCGCCAAAGGATTCCCCCTCGTCGTTATTCCCTACGTGAGCAGGACGCAATGCAAAGAGATGATAGATGAGAAAAATGAGATAGATACCGGCAAGGAGATAGACGGCAGTGCTCCATGAAAGCACGACAGCCTGATGTCGGTTGTGATAGAAGACTTCTAACATTCCCACGACGAGGAGCATAGCGCCGTAAGTGATTGTCACGGAGCACTGAGATACGAACATCTTCGAAGCATTGTAAAACCGTTGCTCGCGCGGACGTAGCATCCGCTCGTAGTACATCCTTGCCGCCAATTCATGCCAGGAGCAGAAGAAGCAGAGAATGAACAGGAAACCGAAGATGTGCCAGTTGCGGTAGCTATAGATCGTGAAGCTGAAAGCCAGTGCCGAAAGAGACAAGAAAATACACAGCTCTATGAAGCGGAGTATGTCTGCAAAGCGCCCGCGCTGCCGCACCTTCTCACGTAGGAAGGACTTAAGGACCCACGGCAATGTGAGTAGGCTGCTGAGGAGCGTGCTCATCGCCCATCCTTCTCCCATCTGTAGAAACATCAACAGTGCCACGAAAGTAATCATGGCACTGGGGATGGCCTCAGCGGCGAAGAGGGATGGGAGCCATTTCATTAGTAGGAGCGAGCAATGAGAACGCGATACTTAGCGGGCTTGCCACTGACCATATCGGTGCCGGGAGTCTGCTCGAAGGCGAAGGGCACACAGCGAATGGTGGCCTGTGTATCTTCCTTGATTTGTGCCTCTGTCTCAGGCGTTCCGTCCCAATGGCAGAGGAAGAAGCCACCATCCTTGATGCGCTCCTTGAATTCCTCATAATCCTCACACTCGTATATGCGCTCATCGCGATACTTACGTGCTTTCTCGAAGATGGCTGTTTGCATTTCATCGAGGAGAGATTTGACGGTGCTTGCGATAGAATCGCAAGGCACAGTTTCCTTCTCAAGCGTGTCACGGCGCATCACTTCGATGGTGTTCTGCTCAAGGTCGCGGCCACCCATCACGAGGCGAACGGGTACTCCCTTGAGTTCATAGTCAGCAAACTTGAAGCCAGGGCGCTTCTGGTCATTGTCATCCAATTTGACGCTGATTCCCATACTCTTGAGCTCGTCTGCAATAGCAGCCAGCTTTTCGCGAATAGCATTGAGCTGTTCTTCGGTCTTGTAGATGGGGATGAGAACGACTTGGATGGGAGCCAAAGCGGGAGGCAGGACAAGACCGTTGTCATCAGAGTGGGTCATGATGAGTGCGCCCATGAGTCGTGTGCTGACACCCCAGGATGTTGCCCAAGCGTATTCGGGCTGGTTGTCTTTGTTGAGGAATTGTACCTCGAATGCCTTACCGAAGTTCTGGCCAAGGAAATGGCTGGTGCCACTCTGCAGCGCCTTGCCATCCTGCATCATGGCCTCAATAGTGTAGGTGTCGAGAGCACCAGCGAAGCGCTCTGTCTCACTCTTAACGCCTTGCATTACAGGCACAGCCATCACCTTCTCGGCGAAGTCGGCATAGACTTTGAGCATCATGCGAGCGCGCTCTTCGGCTTCCTCACGTGTGGCGTGAGCGGTGTGACCTTCCTGCCAAAGGAACTCAGCAGTACGCAGGAACAATCGTGTACGCATCTCCCAACGCATGACGTTGCACCATTGATTGACCAGGAGTGGCAGGTCGCGATAGCTGTGAATCCAATTCTTGAACGTGTTCCAGATGATGGTCTCGGAGGTTGGACGGATAATCAGTTCCTCTTCGAGCTTTGCTTCGGGATCAACGACAACGCCATCGTGCGTCTCGTTTGTCTTCAGACGGTAGTGCGTTACAACGGCGCACTCTTTTGCGAAACCCTCGACGTGCTCTGCCTCGCGGCTGAGGAAGCTCTTGGGGATGAGTAGGGGGAAATAGGCATTTTGCACACCTGTCTGCTTGAACATATCATCAAGGATGCGTTGCATCTTCTCCCAAATGGCGTAGCCATAAGGCTTGATGACCATACATCCGCGTACATCACTCTGTTCGGCGAGGTCCGCTTTCACCACCAATTCATTATACCATTGCGAGTAATTCTCGCTACGTTTTGTCAGGTTTTTAAGTTCTTTTGCCATGATTTCTGAGTCTTTTTTCTCTATTTTGGGCGCAAAGTTAATTAAATATCGTGAAAGAAGCGCATAATTTTCTCGGTTTTGATACATCATAATAATAAAATATGTACATTTGCACTCAAATAAAGCGAACAATAAACCATATTTAATCATCAAAAACATTTTTACTATGAAAGGTTTAAAGTACTATGCATTCGGCCTCTGCGCCGCATTGATGCTGAATTCCTGTGGTATGTCCAATACCGCAAAGGGTGGTATTATCGGTGGTGGTGGTGGCGCAGCCCTCGGCGCAGCTCTGGGTGCTATCCTCGCTAATAACTCTGGCAAGGGTGCTGCCATTGGCGGTGCTGCTGGTGCAGTTGTAGGTACAGCTGCCGGTCTGCTTATCGGTAAGAAGATGGACAAGGCTAAGAAGGCTGCTGAGGCTGTCGCTAATGCTCAGGTAGAAAGCGTCACAGACGCTAACGGTTATCAGGCTGTGAAGGTTACCTTCGACAGCGGTATCCTGTTCCAGACGGGTAAGTCCGTTCTCAATGCTTCCGCTCAGAGCTCTCTTTCTAACTTCGCCAACAACGTGCTGAAGCCCAATACGGACATGAACGTAGGCATCATCGGCTACACAGACAACCAGGGTTGGAAGGGTAGCACTGCCGCTGAGAGTGTTCAGAAGAATCAGGCTCTTTCCATGCAGCGTGCACAGGCTGTGAGCAGCTATCTGCTGGCTCAGGGTGTCACCAACGCTCAGATTAAGGAAGTTGCCGGTCTCGGTGAGAGCAATCCTGTTGCTGACAACAGCACCGCTGCTGGTCAGGCCCAGAACCGTCGCGTGGAGGTTTACCTCTATGCCAGCGAGGCGATGATTAAGGCTGCAGAGGCTGGAACACTCCAGTAATCAGTCCCTATTGAACAAAGACAAGGGGGTGTGTCATGCGACACGCCCCCTTTTTCATTGGTGATATGTTGTTCTTTATTACTTGTGTAGCGGAATAGCGTAGCCAATACTAAGGAATAGTTTGTTAGCCATTCCATCAGGACCTTCAAGCATCTCAAAAAAGCCTTGGCGATAGGACAGGTCGATATTGAATCTGTCAATCCACAAGCCAATACCAATCTGAGCGCCGACATCAAACATATCTTCATAGTCTCCCCAATAGTCAATTACATTAGAATGAAGAGGAGTATTTCCAAGAGCACCTGTTGAATTGATATACTCAATTGAGTGGATTTCATTGATGGGTAAAGAAATGCCAGCAAAAGCACCTATATGCGTGTCAATCTTGATGTTGTCACTAACTTGGAATTTCCAACCAAACTGCGGCATTAAATGAATCAAGAATGCGGAGCAGTTGGGATCATTAAATTCAACATTGGAAACAGGAGTTCCACCGATGGTGACGTCTTTTGCTTCAAACGCAACACCACGTGACCCACCTCCAACTTCAACAGCCCAATAGGCTCCTTGTTGACCAATAGTGCGATCAAAACCTAATGAGAGGTTATAAGCAAAATGTGATACGGTATTAACTTTACCTTCAACAATGAGACCATAGTTGTAAGAATATAAGTGCGATTCCATGCCGAGTGCTCCTTCTGTGCCGATACCTGCTTTGATGTAGAAATTAGCTTTGTATGGTTTCTTTTGTTTATAAACAGAACGCGACATGACAATCTGTGCGCTGGTTGCTGTAGAGATGAAAGCTGCGACCAGCATGAATAGTAGTTTTTTCATATGTCAATGGTTTGGGATTGTCTTTGTAATGTATTACTTACGAACAACGGGCTCAATCTTTTCGCTTTCGGAGACGGTGCGGATTTTTTCCAGCTTGATCCATTCAAGGTCATTGCTATTGGCTGTACGCCAGTTCTGATAGTTGGCGGCAAAACCCGTAACGGTGACGTCCAGGCCATCGCCTTTCTCGTTTGTAACCACGTTGATGATGGGGGCAACTATCACATCGCATTTATATTTTTTGGTTACCTCGTAGATAGCCAAACTGCGGATGTTATTCATCTCCTCTAACTTAATTTCCTTGGGCAACTTGTCGAAAAGGACTGTCACGGTTTCAGAGATGCGGCCTTTGGCCTCATCAATCTTCAGCTCTACGACCAGTGGCTGTACATAAGCGTTGGACTGTACGTCAAGTGCACGTGCTTGTGTCTCTTGGATTTTTACGTTCTGTGCCTGTGCGCCTATGGACAGACACGCCAGCAATGCGGCAAAAAATAATTTTTTCATAGTCAAAATTTTCCTTAAGTATTCTCACATAAAAAGGTATATCTTTTATACCCAAAAACCTATATGTTTCTTACCAAAAAGGTATATGTTTCTTACCTAAAAAGGTATATCTTTCTTAGCCCGCAAAACGGCTCCTGGATTTATAAATATAGAGATTTCGTTATCGGACACCGCAAAGGTAGTAATCTTAAACGGAATGCCCAAAGAAAAGTAGAGAAAAATGACTTCAAATGCTTCATTCTCATGAAATAAAAGAAAGCCCCACACAAATTATGTTGTGTGAGGCTCATTCAGATCGTCTTACAAAATCTCAAATTCAAACGTTCTTTATTTTTCAACATCCTTTCTGTTGCATCCTCTGATACCCTTAACCACTTGCGTGCTGTCGTTGTCCTCAGCGGAACGGGTACTGTAGCGAGTGTATCCGTACGTGTTCCAGTAGCGGTCGTAGTTGCGGAGGCTGAATCTAGTGCTATAGCCATCGCAGCCATCAATGTAGCCTGAGAAGTAGTCGTTGGTGAGGCGGTAGTCTCCAATGACGCAGTCCAAATCAGGATCGCTGAGGAACGTGAGGTAAATGTAACCATCTGCAACTTCCCACTCGAACTCATTGCGTACGGGGCGTGCGTAGTAGTAATAGTCGATCTCGATGCCGCGACCGTGTCTGGTGTTCCATCCACTGGTGAACTCGATCTCGGAACCCTCGGCACGCTCGCCAGTGTATGCGTTGTACATGTCCATGTCTCCAAACCAGTGGCCGCTGATGGTGTAACCCACTTCACGATCCGTATTATCGATCCAGTAGTAAGCGTCGTCGCAGCTGGTGAATCCCATCATGGCGATGAACATCATGCTCATCATTCCAATATTTTTGTACCAAGTCTTCATAGTTGTAATGTTTTTAAGTTTGATGCTGCAAAGGTACGTGCTTTTATGCTTTGGTACAAGTGGGTATTCCTAAAGGGTAGGGGGAAAATCCCTATTCATCATAGTGACTCTCCCCCTACGCGCGTGAACCTTATTATAAAATGTTATAGTCCCCGGGCTTTGTAGATGAGTTCCTTTGCCTCGTTGATTTCCCGCATCTTCTTTTCTGCAGCAACACGTACATCGTCGCCGAGTGATGCAACGCGATCCGGATGGTGCTTGACGACCATTCGCTTGTAGGCTGCGCGAACTTCATCGTCTGTTGCGGATTCGCTGATTTCCAAAACTGCATAAGCATCCTTTAGGGAGGTGCTTCCAAGGCCAAGCATCGAGTTCAGTTCTGCTTCCGAAAGTCGCAGGTACTGTGTAATTTCGCGTAGTGCATTGATCTCCTCCTGTACCACATGACCATCAGCTTTCGCCAGCGATGCTAGGAAGCTGAGTAGTTGCAAGCGCTGTTCCAGCGTAAGCACCGCAGACAGTTGCTGACAGCACTCCAAAATAGTCTGGCGGTAGGAACCTGGCCTTTGGCTCTCCATTTGGTTCTGGCGCTCAAAAAGGCGTAACATGATTTGATTACCTTCCTCAACGGCAACTTCACCAAAGTTCAGGCGCAGGAACTGTCTTACCGCCTCCATTTCACTGTGCATGATCTTTCCATCAGCCTTGATGATATAGCTGGCCAATGTCAGCAAAGAGAAAAGAAAGCCGTTACGTGTGCCGCTGTTCATGCGTGCTTGCTCCGTCTTGTTATAGCTGTCGTTGGCATAACTTCCTCCGCTGTAGCTGCTATTGTCGTAGGAACTATAGCTTTCACCCGTACTAAGGCCATTATCATCCGCGACTCGATCAAAGAGCGTGCCGAGTACGAAGCCCGCTAACGCTCCAATTGGTCCACCTGAGAGGAGCCCCAAGAAGCCCCCAATCCATTTTGCTTTTGCCATATTTATTTCACATTGAATTTACGTAGAACGGTCCTTTCACCGATCTTGATCTGCATCACATAGGTGCCATGGGAAAGATGGCGGCGGGCTGTGGTGACAGGACGGCCGTTGAGGTCGTAGATGCGGATGTCTGCGTGATCGGCAGTAAGACCATTGATGCCGTCGCTTAGGCCCTTGAAGAGCGAAATATCGCGACGCAACAGCTTGGCAGCACGGTCTATCACATCTTGGTTGGTGCTCTCCAGCGCTGCTGCATTCTTTTCAACAGATGCTTTTAGTTCGTCCAGATCTTCCTGCAAGAAGGGAATCTTGCCCGCTACGGCATCTGCGATGAGCTGGGTAGCTTCATCGACGAGGTTCTGAAGGTCGCTGTAGTCATTTCCGATGCGTGAAGCCTTGAAAGTGGCAATCGCTGTGGTCACAGTACTGGTCTCGGCATCCACCGTAGCCTGGTTAACATTGTTCTCATTGACGATGTTTTGGGCGTGGTTGACTTTTGTCTGCAGGGCGGTGAAAGCGTTTTCTGGGAACTTACCAGGGCCGTCGCCACGCTCACTCTGTGCATTGCTCATGGCCTGTTGTGCCTCTGAAATCGCTGCCTTCAAGGCTGTCAGGTTGATGATGATGCGTGCTGCATTGAACGTCTTGGCAGCATCTTTTAGATTTGCAGTGGCGGCATCTATTTCGGCCTGTGTCAGTTGCTCGTCATCCTTGTCATTGACGGCTTTGGCTGTGGTGAGTACTTGATTGTAAGCTGTAATGGCTGCCGTAGGATATTGACCGTTACAATCGCCTGCTACGGCGGAGGCGAGGGTGTTGGTCGCCGTGTTAATGGCAGCAGTCAGCTCCGTATGGTTCATATAGTCTTTCGTGTGTACTTTGGCCCGCGCAGTTTCAATGTCAGTCTTGAATTGGAGCGTCACCGCATCCAACGTCTCCTGATCTTTGGCCTTACTAGCGGCCGAGCGTGCTGTGTTGACTACTTGGCGGAAGGCTGTGATGTCTTCCTCAAAATACTGACCGGTGAGATAACCTGGTGTCATTTCAGAGAGCAGCGTGTTGGCAGTCGTTAGGGCTTCATTGAAGGCTACACGGTCAAGTGTTACCGTAACATAACTGTCAATTAACCAATAACATAAATTGTTGCCGGCTCCAGCTTTGTCGCCATAGACCATTTGCTCGTTTGTGATGCCATCGGTTCCGACATATTTCCCATTGGACACGAAACGAAGTCCGAGCCATTGACCATCGAGATGAACAACCTCTATCTGTGCGGTTGCGCCATTCTCCGTCTGCCACTGTGTATCCCAATCGTTAATCTCATTCCGTGCAAGGTAAGTCTCCAGCGCAATAGACTTGATGTAGTAGGTGAGATCCTTACCTTCGACGGGTTCAAAGGTTACCAGTTGTGTCTCAGTAGCTCCTTCTTCTGCCAATGTGGTGATAGTGGCATTTCCGCTCTCTGTAGCAGTCAGCAGGGCACCACCATAGTGTGTGATGGTGTAAGTAACACCCTCGTCGAAAGGTGGTATGGGGTTAAAGGCTTGTTTGAAGGTGGTCATGGCGGCACTCAGAATATCTGCCTCTACAGAACCTTCCTCGAAGGTTGCTACAGTACTGAGTGCGGCTTCGGCGGTGGCGATGGCAGCCAAGAATGTGTCCATTGCTGATTGTGGAACCTCATAATATGCCGAACCCACAGGGGTATTAGCGGCCAGCTCCTTCGCTTGCTCTATGGTTCTTTGTAGTTTGGCAGTAATTGAGAACTCCTCAATAAACCAGCGTGAGTTAGTGGCATCGGCGCCTTTGTCGCAATAGAGGGGGGATGCGTCTGCTGTAGCATCGCTTCCGAGATAACCCTTACCCGAAGCATTCTGCAGGGTATAAGTGCCATCACTGCGGCGGGTGATAATCCATTGTGCCAAGGCGTTAGTGCCGTCGTCAGCCCAGCTTGTGTCCCAAGTGCTATTGGCGCTTTTGGCCAGTAACTTGCTTGTCCCCACGTTCTTCAGCGTGAAGTTTGAAGTCGCTGTCACCTGTCCGAATGTGAATTGTTGCATTGGATCGTCAGAGGGTGTACGTACTGTTGCCAAAGTCTGCCCCTCAGTGTAGGCAAGACGGTTGCTGCCTGCTCTTTGCGTGATAACATATTTCTTGCCTGGGTCTGGTTGGATTTGTTTGTTAGCTGCGAAAGCATCCAGTGCTGCCTGTAGTGTCTCAGTCGCTGTCTTATAGCCCGAGGTGGTGCCCTCGGCTGTCGCTACAGCGGCGGCGAACGTGTTGTAAGCCTCACGGGATGTCATGAACAGTTCCGTACCTATGGAGGTGGTTTCGACCTCAGAAAGAGCTATTTGTGCTTTCTCAAGTAGTTGGTTGAAGACATACTCGTCATCGCGCTGGTCTTTGGGAATGAACTCCTTTAACGTCCAGCGATGTTTGGAATCTGAACCGCTTTTGTCGCTATAGACCTCGCTTCCGCTGCTGTTGCTGTTCGTCCCAAGATATTTGTTGCTTTTCATGTTCTTGAGCTGGATATATGTGTTCTTGTCAACTATTTGGAAAATGGCTTCAGCCTTTTTGGTGTCGAAACTGCCGTCTGCCTTTGTGTCCCAACTACCTTGAAGATAAACGAAAGTACCATCATCGGCTTGTAGGTTGTAACCTGATGCCGCGGCGCCATCGGGAGCGGGAACGAAGGAGAAAACCTGACCTTTATCATCCACGTCCTCACTGACCACCTTGACGGTACCGCCGGTTGTTGTCATGACGTTGCCGGAGTTATGGACAATGTTATACTTGACGCCGACCTTGAAAGGTCCATTGACGTTGAGTTGATATGTGGCAATAGCGGCTTTCAGCGTGGCGTTTGCACTATTGATCTGTTCCTGCTTGGTGGCAGTTGTAAGAACATCTTCTGCCACCGAAATGGCTGTTTGCAAAGTCGCTCGTACTTCTGTTGTGTATTGTCCACGCTCATTGCCTTCAACAGTGTTCTCAAGTTGATACTTGCCATCTGCGATGGTGGCCTCGAGGGCTGCTGTGGCTAATTCATCAGAGAGTGTCACTTCACCAAGGAAGAACGCATCAAAGCTGGATTTGCTTAACCATGCGAAGTTGGCGATAAGAAGGGGATGTTCTGCCGTGAAAACGATTTCCGTCTGCACCCACTTGTTGGCCTCGAAGTTGACTGTGCCCACTTGCGTGTCTCTACCTGCTTGTGTTTCTGAATTGAAGATGAGGCTCCATTGCATATTTCCGTCTGTGCTTGGACGGTTAGCCCACACAGAGAATACGTAAGTCTTGCCAACCGTCACGGGCCAACTCGTAAGGATACTGCTGCCTGAAGTACTGCCAGCACTGCCGAGGGCACGGAGATAGGGACCGCCATCAGCACCGCCAGTTGCTTCGAGGGCAAAGTTGTCTTCTGTAGGCGCACTGCCGTTGGCTGCAAGCCAGCCTGTGAAGCCTTCATCGAACGAATGGTTCGGAATCAGATTGTTACCCGAGACGATGTAGATACCTTCGGATGTCGTGATTTTGTCGCCGAGTTGCGGCACTACGCTTTGTGCCACGACCTGTGTGAGGCAACTTGCAAAACATGCAAGAAACATGATGTAAGCACGTACTTTTTTCATCGTTATCTTATTTTTATTTGTATTTGTCATTATTAGAGCTCTAATAACCAACGGACTCACTTCGCCGCTCCTCAGAACGTGTTCGTGTGTCTGGAGTTACTGTTTCGGGGTTGAGTAGGGCAGAGCCTGCGTAGATTGCGGGAATGGCATTACCCTTAATCGTTCTCCGTAGTTGACGTTGAGTTGGTTGAACGGCTTGGACGAGGAACTCTGCTGCGTTGTAACTGCGCAACATCTCAAGGTCATGAAGCGGGCTGCGCTGTGGTAGGAGGAATGGCTTATGTGCCAAACCTTGTTTGTCAAAATAGCTGATGTAGAGGCGTGTGTAATTACCGTCCTCGCGTCTGGAAGAGAAAAGGATCCATCGCCCATTCGAACTCCAGGAATGATAGCTCTCGGATTCTGGCGAGTTTGCAGCTTGAAGCGGCATTGCGTTTCTCTCCTCTTCTGTACCAAGGGGTAAAAGCCAGAGGTCGGCACTTTTGTGCCAAATGTGGAATTGACCATAGTCAGCGAGGGTGAAGAGAAGATGGATACCGTCTGGTGAAACACGGGGTACGCTGGCACTCTTGCCTATGGCTTCAGCATCAAATACGAGATTACGGGGTCCAAATCGGCAGGTCTTCGGGTCAAATGAGCGGGCGTAGATGTTATAGTGAAGTTGGTCGTAATTGTTATCAAGATCAGCATCGATATTGTCGGCGCGAGCTGTATAATGTGCTGATATATAATAGAGCGTTAGACCATCTGGGCTCCATGCTGGGAAGGACTCAAAGTCTGAAGCCGTATGTTCTACGTGTTGCACCGTATTGGCATCGATATTGTAAAGGATTAGGTCGCTGGCGTAATCAATGACTTCCACTTTCTGCGGGTCGAGGGTATGGAAAACCTGTCCCGTTTCATTGACGGAATAAGTGATAAGGTTTTGTGTGGGATGCCAGGCAGGATAGACACCGGCGCTGATGGTGGAGTCGGTTTTAAGATTAACCTTGCGAACCTTGTCCCCGTTAATGAAAACGGTTCCGCCGAGGGCTTGGCGCACATGGAACTGGCTTTGCGACTCGCGATTCCAATTCTTGGGCATGTGGCAGTTGATACATTGGCCTTGGTCGCTATCTTCAAAGCGCATGTTCTCATAAATTACACGTTCTTCGAATGATTCCAAGCTCCGCTCGTGAAGAGTTAGTTCTTCGTATGTGACATAAGACGGCCGGATGAGACGATAGGTTATAAACGGGTCAATAGGCTCCTCTGCGATGATGAAATGTTGGGTGGGGAGGTGTACCCACTGTCCGTATGCCTTGATATATATGTCGCAGAAAAGGCTGTCTCCACGTGCTTGGTCAAGGAGCTTGTGCCAATCGTCCACATTGAAACATACGTCCCAACCAGTGGCAATGATCTCCCCGCCTTGCTTTGAGTGCAAACGAGTTATGGCCTCTGTAGCATCTCCATGAAGGATTCGAAAGTTCAATGGCGCGATGTTCGGTGGCAGCGTGGCACCGAAGTTGTCTGGAGAGGTGATTGCAGACCACGAAACTTCCTCATAATCCGTCGGAATAGACGGCTTACAACTACACAATACCGCTGCCATCGTCAACACGAAAGCAATACACTTGTATATGGACTCAGGACCTTTCATTTTCAATAATCAATTTGTCTTTAATCCCTCTACAAAAAAATAGTAATACCAAAACGTGTTGCCATATTCAGATTGTAAAGCAAGGGCATTTGAGGCATTGTCACCCATACGTGAAGAAACTTCCACCAAACGTTGGAAACGCTGGCCGATAGCGGGCTCAATAGGTATCTCAGAGGTGGGGGCGGAGCCTTGCAACTGTGCTATCATGAGAGCTGCTTCCTGATAGTGCACGGGAATCTTACCGTTCCATGTAGGTAGTAAGGCCATAAAACGTGGCCAAAAGCCTGTGATGTTCTTCGTGATGAGACCATCCATGAGGGAGAGCTCGACCATCTCACGCGATCCGCCCTCACTGAGGGCAAAACTATTAAGAAGATAGAATTCGACGAGCCCATTATCACCATCAAGCTGATTTGTATAATTCATTAGTGGACGAATCGCTGCAGCTTCAACTTTGCATAAATCAAGGTCTTCAGCAGTATGTCGAAAAAAAATGGTACGTGAAAGGGCGTGTTCATAACGCTGCGCGAGAGCTTCCTCGCCATTAAGACGGGCTACACGATGTAAATATCGCAGATAAGCTGGTCGTTCCCCATATTCCACTAAGTCTTCCATAGCCCATCGATAGGCAAAACCTGTTTTTCCGTAGTGGTAATAGAGTAGCGGACCAATCATTAGGCGCAGCCACTGGTTCTGAGGGGCTTTGTATGGTGCAGAGCCTTCGGGATACGCAAATAATTCATCGCCCATGCGTCCCGTCTTGAAGAGGGCGAGGCGGGTGAGGCACACTTGGGCACGGGTGGGTTCCTGCTTGCTGTCTTTGGCTATCTGTAAGACCTGTTCCCACTGTCCTGCCTCTGCTGCATGCTTCATCTGGAGGGTGTTGAGGAAATTCGGGTCGCGGAAGGAATAGGTAAAAGTGGCAACGCCAGCAGCAACAAAGACAATAGCAGAGAGGATGGTTATCCACAGACGTTTCCCATCGAGTTGGATGGCGCCATAGAAGAGGGGAACTGCCAGTGCTATGACCCAAGGTAAGCGCATATCGCGGTTGAGGCTACTAAAGGGGATGTGCCCTATCTCCACGTTGAGGGGGCGATGAAGTACGACTTGCAGTAGAGCGGGAAGCATCATCCCCAAGGTAAACAATGCAAATCCCCAGAGCATGTGCTTGGTATCGTTGCCAGAGAAGAGTCGTCGGAGGGTGAAACCCTTCTGCGATGAGATTCCGTCGAACTGTTTAAAACGCGCTATCCCCATCTCGCAGAAGCCCACGAAAGGAGTTACCATTGCACCGAAGAATCCCAAAAGCCAGAAACCTGCGAGGGGAGTGACGAGTAGAAATGCCAACTTCCACCACCACTTCTGCAGATGGAACCAAAGTCCTATCAGCGCGAAAGCCGCCAGGCTGCCAAGGGCTGGAGCAAAAGCTACGGCGGGGTGCTTGATGGTGTAGATGAGATAACCCAACTGTGTGTAGTTGGCCAGCAGGGCAAAAGAGGATATCCAGCAAATGCCAAACCAGGCGTCATTTATGCGGAAAGCCCACCGTACAGCATAGGCCACGGTAGCAAGCGCTGACACAAATAATAGGACACCTAGCCATGGGACGGCAAAGCAACTCTGCAAACCCGCCGAAACATAAAGAAGCAGCCCACAAGGCTCACCTAAAAAATCACCAATGGGCACGTCTGCATAAAACGGCGTCAGCGCTGCCGTCTCCACAAGGTAGGGACGGAGTGGGCCAAGCAGTAGGATGAGTGCGAAGGCCACGAAGGCAAGGGTGAAGGGCAGACGTTGCTTCATGCTGGGATTGTTATTTGATGATTATCTTTTTGCCGTCAATGATAAACAACCCTCGATGGCAAAGTTTGGATAACTGCTGTCCGTGTACGTTAAAGATGGAAGAAGTATGCACTACGCTTTTTTCTTTGTTGTAGATTTTACGAAGACCTACCGCTTCTTTTTGCTGTGCCATTATTTGGCGGTTCTCTTCTACATATGACTTACTCCACATGTCTGCTTCTTCGTAATCAGGATGTTCAACGGAATCGAAATAGGGCGAAAAACTTTGATGGACATCCTTGGAAGCAGCGGCCATGTAGATGGTCGTACCGGCTTCGGTGGTGTTGCCGGATACGCTGAGGCAGACACCATCGGAAGCATTTTCAATGCGATAGTAGCCGTCTTCTTCAAGCCAGAATATCCATTCCTGCGTAACTGCGTCGGAGGCAACTTGCCAACGTGTGGTGCCAAATACACTTTCTAAGTATTTTCCAGTAGCCTTATCCTCGATTTTGTACGTGAACGGGCTTGAGCCATGGTGGAAGATGAGTGCAAGATTTGAGGAACCATCGTTCTCTATGGTCAGAGAGCTTTTTGGACGCGATATGATGCGGTTTGAGTACTTTTCCAATAGGTAGCCCTCAGAGCCGTCCTCAATGACTTTCATGCGTTTCATTCGATACATATCGTCGAACACCGAGAGATTCCATGATTCTAACCATTGCACCGTGGGATAACCAGAACGAACGCTGAGAGGCAACCACACATGCTTGCTAGATTGAACATTAGAACTGTTCCAGCGGTCTCCCATATAGATGAAGCACTTGTCCTTACCTGGTACAGGGAAAACATAGTTGCTTTGACTCTGATAGCTCGTGTTCTTGCCATTGTCAATGCAGAAATTAATTCCAGTGGAGCCATCGCTGGCTTTAAAGTCTGCGGGAGCGTTCCAAGTCTCTTGCATCAAGTCATAGGTCCACATATAACGCCCAGGATTGGGGTCCCAACCCGTGCAGCCCGAAAAGAGACCGTAATAGATGTCACCAGCCTTGAACAACGAAGCCGCCTCAAAGCGACGCCCTTTCAGCTGTAAAGAAAAGCCCTCCTCAGGTAGAAGGTAGTCAGCAGTGAGACGTTCGCAATTGGTGTTGCTGTTCATGTTCGTAGAATAGACGTGATAGGCTGCACCATCGGTATCAACGAAAACGGTTTGGTCTCGCGAGTCGCAGCCATTGGGGCGGAAAACATCTACGAGGGTATAGGGACCTTCCACATTATCAGCAGTACATACTGCACACTTTGCTTGACCATAGTCATTGCCATTCTCCCAATGAATCCACATCACCCATTTCTGTGTAGCTTCGTTCCATACTACTTTGGGCCGTTCTAAAGTGCGGCCACTGGCAATATCACGGTTCTCGTCGGTTTTGGTACCTGTTGGTGTCACCGCGCGACTCAGTCGAGTCCATGAATATAGATCATTACTTCGGTAGCAACTGATACCCTCACTTTTATTTCCATTGCGTTGTTCTCCGAACCAATAGTAGTATCCACCGTGGTAGACAACACAACCACCATGGGCATTAATGGCAGAACCATTGACATCATTCCAAGTCTGACCAGGGCGAATTGAGCTTTGGCTTTTCCCCTGGAAAGGGATGAGAAGGAGGGCGAAAATCAAAAGGGGATAGATCAATGCCTTTTGACGCATATTTGTGCTCATAATGAATATTAATATGACAGTTTTAAGACTCGTTTCTTTCCTTCTTTGATTACACCCACAATATAGATGCCGCGTCGTGGAAGAACAATGTTAGAGTGGCCGGCATGGTAGTTTTGTGCCGCAATCTCTTTGCCGTTGGTGTCATAGATGACAATTCGAGCGTTTTCTTCAACACCTATGAGTTCGAGTTGCCCATTTACTATGCGTCCACGCAGAGTGCCGGAGTGGTGTTGAGCAGTGCGTATGGCATCGTTAATATCGTCAATGGAAAGCCCCGGGAGGGGTGGGGCATAGGCTCCTGTAGGATCAATGGCAAAGTAAGCAACGTTCGCTCCGAGGTTTTCAAAACCTACTTGCGCGTCTTGGCAACGGCTGGTACCGACCAATCGAGCATCATCAATCTTGAAAGCACTAGTGCTTGCTCCCCACTTAGCCCGTCCGAGCTGGAAGGTGATACGAACCTGCTTGGTGGTAGCGAGCGTCTCGAAATCGATGCTATATTTCTGATAGCTATCGCTTGTTACGTCAACTTTTGCACTGTTACCATTGTTCTGCAGGTCTTGAATGCGGATGCTTCCAAGAGCGGAGCCGTTGTACTGTCCTCCCTTGGCGAGTGCAGAGAAGGTGTAAATATCATTGGAAGCGACATCCACGATCTGTGAGATTTCGGCATCTGCCCATCCGTCGTTCCACATATATCGGTGTATGCTAAGCACATGGTTGTTCTGGTCCACGTCATTGCTGCGTTCCTCTCTATCAATGTCCTGGTATGAGTTGTACTGGTCGTATGGATAGACATCCCATCCCTCGATGAACTTGGTGATGTTCTGTGATTCCGAGAAGTTGTATTCTCCCTCGAAGTCTCCGTTCTTTAGCAGATTCTTTTTGACTGGCCCGTCCTCGTTGCTCCACTCCGGCTGCAGTGCGAGGTCAGCGATACGGAATGTGTCCACGGGTAGCCCGTCACGATACACGAAGACACGCTTGTCGTGTGTGACGGCATAGCGATAGGTGTGGTATAGTCCGTCAGTGTTGTAGAACGTACCTCCGTTAGCAGGATTGGACAGTCCCTTCTCCGAGACGAAGACCCCCTTACCGTTCATGAGTCCCATGGATGTGTTGCGGATATAGCTCTTGAATCCAAGTCCGTCAGCCGTTACGGCATAGGGCAGCACACTCTTGGACAGTTCGTCGGTCTTTGCCTTGATTTCGATGGTATAGCCCTTGTCGGTGAGTGCCGAGGCATCGAAAGACTGACTTTCCTCACTGTCTGCACCTTGATATACGATATGATCGCTGAGATCCTTTACCTCAAGCGGTGTGCCATAAGCTGTGAGTTTCACTTCTTTGCGTAAGTCTCCGCTGCGTAAGATAATGCGTCCTGTATTTTCAATGAGTGTAGTCTTATGGCGTACTTGGACTGTAGCCTGCTTTGTACCAGCTTTTATTATGCTCGGAGAAACTGTGAATCCATGTGTTGCCGTGATACTGATATCTCCGGTGAGGTTCTCAGCTGTGACGTTGAAAGTCTTGCTCGCGCCCGTACCATTAATAATAAGTGCGTCCTTAGAGGTGTTAATGGTTGCGAATAGCGGCGCGTAGGCCCCCGATGCGTCAATGGCAAAGTATTCGATGTCCGCCCCCATGTTCTCGAATCCGACCTGTGGCGTAGCCTCCCTTGCCATACCCGTCATTTTGACGTCATCAATCTTGAAAGCGCTGACGCTGGCTCCCCATTTTGCCCTTCCGAGCTGGAAGGTGACGCGCACCTGTTTGGTGTTGGCCTTCGTCTCGAAGTCCGAAGCGTAAGTCTGATAGTTGTCGCTAGTAACGCTCATGCTGACGTTGTTGCTCTCGTTCTGCAAGTCCTGAATGCGGATGCTACCGAGGGCGGAGCCGTTGTACTGCCCTCCCTTGGCGAGCGCCGAGAATGCGTACGTCTCGTTCGGTGCGACATCCACGATCTGCGAGATTTCGGCATCTGCCCATCCGTCGTTCCACATATAGCGGTGTATGCTAAGCACGTGGTTGTTCTGGTCCACGTCATTGCTGCGCTCCTCTCTCTCGATGTCCTGGTATGAGTTGTACTGGTCGTAAGGATAGACGTCCCATCCTTCGATGAACTTGGTGATGTTCTGTGATTCCGAGAAGTTATATTCTCCCTCGAAGTTTCCGTTCTTGATGATGTTGGGCTTCATCTCTGTGTTGTTCTCACTCCATTCCGGTTGCAGTGCGAGATCGGCGATACGGAAGGTGTCCACGGGCATCCCGTCGCGATAGACGAAGACGCGCCTGTCAGGCGTGACGGCATAGCGATAGGTGTGGTATAGCCCGTCTGTGTTGTAGAACGTACCTCCGTTAGCAGGATTGGACAGTCCCTTC
>JAILQO010000074.1 GCA_024698925.1 Bacteroidaceae bacterium
TCCAGTCGGCGACGCCCTCGGTCATACTGCGGGCGCTTCATCTGCACCTTGCCGTGAGCCGTCTCGAAGAGCGTCTCATATAGCGGTCCGTTCATTCCGATGTTATGGCGCTTCACAATAGTGCGCCCGTCGGCATCCACCTCGATACCAGCCTGATAGCGAACACGTGCGCCGTCAGTCACCTCCTTGTCGCTCTCCCACGGGCACGGCACAATCAGCATGTTGCCGTTCAACTGGAAGTTAACACTGGCGTCCATCTGGACCGCGTTGTTCAAAATCTGTTCTTGAAATTTCTGTGTACTCATTGTTTTCTGAATTTTGGTTGAGCGAAGTGTCAGAAGGGTGGCCACCTTTCTTGTGAAGAGAAATCTCGCGAGACTCCGTTCACCTCAACTCAGAATTAAACTTTGATTTTAGCGATTAAAAAACTGTACATAGAAAGGCTGGCGCGCCACTCCCTTGCCTTCTAGTTTGTGCATTCTACAACGATTCATCAATGCCAGTTGCTGGCGGGCTTGATTCTTCATTCTGTCGTAGAGGTGCTTACCTTGCATTAAATCTCGTGACATGTTCTTCGTGTTACCGCTCCTTGGGCGGGGTCTTAATGGTGATGGTGGATGTGCGCTTCGTGAGTCAGCATCCATAATCCCCTAGCAGACCCCTGTTTCTTCGGGAAATCATTCGGGAAAACTTTCGGGAAATGCCCCAAAACCACCTTACCGGACACGCAAAAAGAAAGCGGAACCCCTTGTGTTTCAAAGAGATTCCGCTACGTGCGAAAATTTTTCAAAAAAAGTTTTGGTTTCCCTAAGGGATTCCCTAAAGCTGCAATTGACTCTCGTTTATCGCTTGTGTAGATTCAGATCCTGATGGTCGAATGGGTCGTATTCCGACTTAAAATCCTCATCGTCATCATAGTCGCCATATATCAGTTGCTCAGGGCTGGCTTTCAGCAACTTCACACATTCTACAATAATAGGTAGGGCCTTGTTGTTGGCACTGTTACCCTTGGCTAGTCCCGTAAGCCACGCTCCGTCGGCATCCTTGAAGTGCCCTTCGAGAATGGCAGGCAACGTGAAGCCGTCGGCTACCGTAACGAGACCTTCAGCCACAAACTGCTTAAACGACTCCACAAGTGTGCCCTTGCCAAACAAGCCTTTCCATGTCAGTTCACAGTCCTCGTCGCGCTTCGCTGAGAACAAAGCTTTGAAGTCGGCTTCGTTACCTTCTATCCATTCCTCCTTGACCAGTTTCTGATAGAGCAACGTCAAGTGACCGTCCGTCACACCACTCTTCCTGCCGAAGGTCATCGTTTCACGAGGTTTATCCGGTTTCTCAGACTTCTTCGCTGCTCGCTTTTTCTTTTCCGATGGCGTACCGTTGGTCTCTGCATGCTGCTCCAGCCACTCCATCGAGAGCATGCCGATAGTCTGAATCTTCAGCTTGGGCAACGTCAATTCACGAATCTCCCAAACCTCCATGACCACAGGCTCTACCTGATGCTGGTAACTATCCCAGAACTCAAACGTCTCGCCCTGACCAATCTTCCGCATGGCAGCAGCACAAAGTGCATCTGCATCAGCCGACGCATCTTGAAGTTGTTGCAACTGAGAGAGCCACAACCCATCCTTTCGCAGAACAGACAGCCACTCCAAGGCTGAGGCATAATCGCCTCGATTATTGCTCATCATAGGGCTTCGTTCTCCTCACGCCAGATACCATATCCGCATCTCTCGGCATGGGCCATCAGATACAGGAAAGCCAGGGAGTCATCCGCTATCCAACCCTTGGCAAAATACTTGGAGCGTACCTCACGGACTTTCGCGACAAAGCCGTTCATGACATCACGCTGAGCGCGTTGCACCGACTCAGGCCGTTCGTCCCAGGGAAGGCTCTTATCGTAGCCCTCCACCACCAGCCGCCCACAGAGTTTCTCATCCATGTAGTCGTAAAGCTCCTGAGCGGCCTGCAGTACCCCCTTGTCAAACTGATGGGGCACCACACCGTAGATCTCATCGTGCAGCATGATTAAGTCAGGCTTCAATTTCAGCCTCATTCCCCGCTGCCAGTGCCGATTTATCTGGAGCATCGCATCGAGTATCGTCTTCACATAGCCGCGAGGCGGTATATTGGTATTGTTCGGCTGTCGAACCAGTTCGCGATACTCCATAGAGAAGAGTTCGGCCAATTCGTCCTGTGCAGGCTGGTAATGACCCTTAGCATATACATTGATGGCGAACTTCTTCATGATGTACGCCGTGTGCATCGCTATCTGCTCATACTCCGTCGTATGGAGCCACTCCACCAGTTGCTTGTTCGACACATCAAAAATGTTATGCCCCAGCGGGTGATTATTCTTGATGCCGAAAGCCTCCGTCAGGTCGAACGTAAAGTGCAGGCTTAGGTCGTGACAAAGCCCGGCAATTTCCAATATCAGCCGCAGGCGGAGCATCTCCCTGTCTGTCAGCGTCTGCTGCTGCACGAGCGACAACAGCGGACTAGGATTCTTATCATACTGGACCCTGCCCTCATCAGCAGTCCAGAACATGTCCGACAGATACATCGCCAGCGGTGACGAACCGTGCTTCTCTTTCAGCAGCCGTTCTACCTGCGCAAGCCTGTAAGTCCTTCGCTCCTCACCCTTCAACCGGCTTGCCTTGTCGAGGCCAACTCCCTTGAAAAGTCTTCTCTCAATATATGCCAGTAATTGCCTGGCCGTTCTTGTCTGCTCCATCATTATTAGAAAAATGTGTTATGCTTCCAACTCATGCAGCAAATCAGCGAGAATATAGGCATCGCTTTGCAACTGCAGGCCACTGTCGGGATTGGCAAGCAGGGTATAAGTGCGTGAATTGTATAAAATATCAAGGGCACGCTCGGCATCGATGTCGAGGCGATCGGCCAATAGGGCGGCAATACGGCCGGTTTTACGCCAAAGTACTTGGTCTCTCATTGCTGTCCTCCTTTCTCCGCCACGAGTTCGGCGGCGATGAAGCGCAGACAGCTGTCAACGATAGTTTGACGGCTGATGCACATCTGGTGCGTGAGCTTGGCAAAACGCAACTGACCAATGGCCAGTTCGGCAGTAATACGTCCAGAATAGTAGTCTTCAACAGTGTCAATGACCTGGTCATTAGCCACACCGCCTTCGATAATGTCGTAGTCCTTCCAGGGTTCCTCACCTCGACGACTACTAACGATGAAGTCGAGCCACTCCTGATCATAGTGCTCAAGACGGAGAAGTCGCACGTTTGCGGGCAGCCGAGCCTCGTCAAATTCGTAGGTGGATAGAGTCGGTGTATCAACGGCACGGATAACACAGACGCGACGTGCCCAGCGCTCAGCCTGTTCATGTAGATTGGTGACGTAGAATCCTGGGCCGAAGTCAAGTTCGCGGCGACCAACACCAGTGAGTGGTGAAGGTACGCTCATATATGAGCCATGATAAAGCGTGATCATTTTTGACCTCCTTTCTCCTTGGCGTCCCAATTCTTTAACGCTTCTTGCACATTCCACACCACGCCGTC
>JAILQO010000018.1 GCA_024698925.1 Bacteroidaceae bacterium
AGAATACGAGCAGATTAAGAATTTCAAGAAAATGAAAGCGAGCAAAGTCATCAAAATTAAAGGTAACCTGTTAATGAAGATGGCTATGAACCAAGCTTTCACAGTCCGTATTTGGGAAGACGAAAACGGCTACAAGGATACAGTCATTGAATTCGATGGATGCAGGTATGCCGTCATCCACCTTGGTGGTTTCTACAAGAAAGATGAAATCGCAAAATATATCAGAGTCGATAAACAAAACGAACAATGAAAAAGAAATCCTTCATCACGATCCCGCTTACCCTATTATTCTTTGTGCCCCTGCTGGCGCAGAAACATACTGTGCTCGATCAAGTAAACCTGTACATGGGCACAGCCGATGACTACGGGCAGATGACGCCTGGTGCCACCGTACCTTACAGCCAGATTCAGGTCTGCCCTGACAGCAAGCCGCGCCAGCATCCAGGCTACGACTACGAAGTACCCGTCATTTCTGGTTTCAGCATCAATCGTCTTTCGGGAGTGGGTGGTAGCGGTTGCGGTGGTAATGTGTCGCTCATGCCCGATGCGACGGGCGAGGGCGTGCAGCTCCTGAAGCAAACTGAGCAGGCTTCGCCAGGCTATTACGCCGCCCAACTGAGCAATGGTGTCAAGTTCGCTGCAACGGCCGACAACATCATGGCTGTGGAGCGTTTCTCCTTTCCCGATGCCTCGAAGGCCGTCCTGCTGCTCAATCCCCGCTCGGCTTTCGACAAACTCTTCGATGCTGGCTTCGCGCAGAAGGCGCCCTCGATGGGGCAGGGCTTTGCGGTTTGTGCCAACACATGTGGACGCGGTCGCTACCACCTGCACTATCGCCTCTATACCAGCACGCCTTTTGAGCTTGACACAATAGCCGACAATCGCCTGCGCCTCACCTTCCCTGAGCTACCAGCTCACGAGGTCGAGGTGCGCATTGTCGTTTCCACAGGACTTGCCGACGAGTTGAACCAAATAGACGAGAAGGATGTCTGGGGTAAATCTTTTGACGCGATTCTCCAGCAGGCACAGCAGCGCTGGCTTGATGTTCTCTCATCTGTCGAGGTGGAAGGCGGCACAGAAGATCAGCAAGCTATCTTCTACACGTCTTTATATCGTACTTTTCACAGCCCCTTCCAAGTCACCGATCACAAGCTATCGCGAGACCGTTATCTTGGCACCGATGGAAAGATTCACGAAGCCAAGGACTTCCAATACTACAGCTCATGGTCACTTTGGGACACCTACCGCACCAAGTTTCCTCTTATTACGTTGCTCGACGGCATTCACTCCTCCGACATCATGCAGTCATTGGCACAGCTCTACCTAACGGGCAAGAAGGACTGGAGCACCGACTTTGAGTGCGTGCCCACGGTTCGTACCGAGCACGCCATCGCCACCCTGCTCGACGCTTATCGTCAGGGCATCAGAATTCCTTCCCTCCGCGATGCTTATCCTGGCATGGTGGCCGAAGTGAAACGTCTAAGCCTGAAGAGCCCCGACCAATGTTTGGAGGCGAGCGGCGACTTTTGGGCGCTGGGGCAGTTGGCAGCGGAATTGGGCAAGAAGGATGAAGCAGCCCTTTGGACTAAGCGGGGCGAGGATATCTTTGACAGCATCTGGCCGCGCGAGTTCCAGCACATCGATTCAACCTACACCAAGATGCGTGGCAATGGTCTTTATCAGGGCACACGCTGGCAGTACCGATGGGGAGCTCCCATGTACCTGCAACGAATGATCAAACTGGTGGGCAAGAAAAAACTTGCAGCGCAACTGGAGACCTTCTTCCGCGAGGAACTCTACAATCAGGGGAACGAGCCTGACATCCATGTGCCCTTCCTCTTCGGACGGCTCGGTATACCACAGAAGACAGGTCCAATCGTCCGCAGTCTTGCCACGACGTCCATCACCCATCGCTATGGCGGCAACGATGCCTACCCCACACCCTTCGTAGGCTGTGCCTTCGTGAATCAGCCCCGTGGCTATTGCCCTGAGATGGACGAGGATGATGGTGCCATGAGTGCCTGGTACGTTTACGCCAGCATAGGTATGTATCCGCTCGTCGTTGGCGAAGCCATCTATGAACTCTTCCCGCCGCTCTTCGACAAAGTGACGCTCCACCTCGGAGCCGACCGCCAGACGACAGTTGTCATCAGGCGCGCAAATACCAATAGCAAATGTAAGCGCGTGACTTGGAACGGCAAACGCCTGCCACGCTTCCAAATCTCCGTCAACGAACTCAAGAAGGGCGGTGAACTCGTATTTTACTAAGGTATCACAACGAGTTTAATGCTTACGCTTAATTGACCACAAAGTCCAAGGTCTGGAGGTCCTTGTCACGTGACGAGGTACCGTAGAGAATCTGGTAGCGTCCAGGCATGACGCTGAGTTCATCGATGTTCACATCGTAGTATTCAAAAGCCTCGCCATCCAGCGTAATCGTTGCTGTCTTGGTCTCGCCAGCTTTCAGCGCCAACTTCTGGAATCCCTTCAGCGCCTTGATAGGTGCTCCGTCATCATTGAGCCGTTTCACATAAACCTGTACGGTTTCTGTTCCTTCACGCATTCCAGTATTGGTTACAGGAACGGCCAGCGTCACCTTGCCTTTCTTCTTCATGGACTTTGCAGATAGTTTGCCCTTGCCCACGCTGAATGTCGTATAGCTGAGGCCGTAGCCAAAGGCATACTGCGGCTCGCCTGTAAAGTAGCGATAGGTGCGGTTCTTCATCGAGTAGTCCAGGAAATCAGGAAGATCATCATTTGAGCGATAGAAAGTGACAGGCAGCTTGCCGCCAGGGTTGTAGTCGCCGAAGAGCACCTCTGCCAACGCCTTGGCACCACCCTGCCCTGCGTACCAAGCTTGTAGCAGCGCATCGTACTGGCCTTCTACGCTACCAAAAGTAATAGCAGAGCCAGAGCAGTTGACGAAGATGACGGGACGACCCGTCGCATGCATGGCGCGAACAAGCATTTGCTGCACTTTCGGGAGTTCAATGTCCTGCTTGTCGCCACCCTCGCCTTCCATTCGAGCCGAAATACCGCCGATGATGATAATGGCATCAGCCTCTTTCACCTGATTCGCCAAATCTGTGAAGTCTGCGAGTTTGCGTTCGCAGATGTCACCACGCAGCATGGCGAACTGGCCATCGCCATGTTTGTATTCTATCACCACATCGTAGGTTTTACCCTCCTCTACGGGGAATGACTTATATTGTACACCCCTACGGCCAAAACCTCTACGACCGCTTGCAGCCTGGTTCGCTTCTACGACCTCGCCGTTCACCTTCAGCACGTAGCCATTATCGGTAGTCAAAGTATATTTCATCTCCCCTGTGAAGGTGGATACATACTGACCGCTGATGCGTACGGAAAGCGTGTCACGATTGACGCCCTGGGCAAAGCCCCAGGCACCGAAGGTCGAAAAGTTCAGCTCGTTGTAATATTCCGTCTTGGCCGGTTCGCCGGCAAGTTCCTTGTTATTGAAGAACTCCACCTTGACACCCTTGCCGCCATTGAAGTCCGGCAGATGATGAACAGTAGCATATTCATCGTTCAGTTCACAGGCTTTCTCGTAGATAATCTTGGCGTCAGGCACAGCAGCTCGGATACCGCTGAGCAACGAGTGCTGGTGCTCTTTAGTAGGTGTGCCGCCATAGTTACCGTTCAACAACTCCACATCGTCGGCATTGGGGCCGATGACAGCAAGTGTCTTGATATTTTTTGAAAGTGGGAGGACTGCTTTCCCCTCTATCCCCTGCTTGAAGGCTTTATTCTCCAATAGTACCATTGACTCGCGAGCGGCCTGAGTGGCGAGAGCATCGTGCTCCTCGCTGCTGATTGTTGATGGGGAAAGCTTCGACCACGGGAGCATGTCAGCTGGGTCAAACATACCGAGTTCGAAGCGGCCCATCAGCGTTTTGCGGAGATGGCCGTCAAGATCACTCTCCTGGATGAGTCCCTGCTTCAAACCATCGGCCAACGACATAAAGACTTTGCCACACTCCAGATCGGTACCGTTCAACACCGCATCCACGGAAGCCGACAGAGGATCCTTATGTGTCTCATGCTGGCCACGGTTATAGAAGTTGTTGATGGCATCGCAGTCTGTGACTACCAATCCATCGTAGCCCCACTTGTTGCGCAAGATATCAATCAACAAACGATCACTGGTACAGCATGGTTTACCCTCGAAACGCTGGTAGGCACACATCACTTCGCGGACGTTACCTTTTTTTACCAACGCCTTGAAGGCTGGCAGGTAGGTTTCCCACAAATCGCGGTTCGACGGCTCCACATTCATCGAGTGGCGCAGGGGCTCGGGACCGCTGTGGACGGCGTAGTGCTTGGCACATGCATGGGTCTTGAAGTAGCGGGCATCATTGCCTTGCATACCCAACACGGTCTGCACACCAAGCACAGCATTCAGGTAGGGATCCTCGCCACAAGTTTCCTGTCCCCTACCCCATCGTGGATCACGGAAGACGTTCACATTCGGACACCAGAAAGTCAACTCCGGATTGCCTGGATAATATGTCACACCCTGAGGCACATTAAATATATGATGGTCTGAACGGTTCCAGTTGGCACGTGCCTCATCGCTCACCTGCGAAAAAACATCATAGACTAGCTGCGCATTGAAGGCTGCGGCCATTCCAATCGGCTGCGGATAAACGGTATAGCCACCTTGGCGCACACCGTGACAAGCCTCACTCCACCAGTTGTAGCTGGGTATACCAAGACGATCAATCGAAACGGACTTGTTCATCATCAGTCCCACCTTCTCGTCCGGTGTGAGTAGCGTCAGCAACGCCTCCACGCGTTCGCTGTTGGAGCGCGAAGGGTCTTGGAATGTGTACTTAATCTGTGCTGACACGGAGGCCGTCAGCATAGCCCCTGTCGTGGCAATAGCCAAAAACAACTTCTTCATAGTTAATCCCTTTTATTTTATGTGTGTATTTCAATGATTTCCGCCGCAAAAGTAGGGATTAATCGGTAAGATACAAAAGAAATGCTGGCATATTTTCCCAAAAATAAGTTAAAACACAAAGGCGTAGCACCCAACCTTGGGATTTATTTGTATTTTTGCGGCAAGAAAATACGACATCATTTATCCCCAAACACAGAACTTATGAAAAAGACTTTATTCGGGATGCTGGCCTTGTTGCTGGCGATGACCACAATGGCGCAGAATGAGCGCCGGACGATCCGTAGCGGTGAGCTCTGGCCTGACAACACAGGCACACACATCAACGCTCACGGAGGCGGCATCATGAAGTACGGCGACACCTACTATTGGTTTGGTGAGCACAAATCCGACCACACCTCTGACGCATTGGTTGGCGTTACATGCTACGCCTCCACGGATCTACGGAACTGGCGCAACTGCGGTGTAGCCCTCAGCGTGAGCGACGAGCGCGGCTCGGACATCGAGCGCGGTTGTATTCTGGAGCGCCCCAAGGTCATCTATAACCCCATTACGAAGAAGTTCTGCATGTGGTTCCATCTGGAGCTGAAAGGGCGCGGCTACGACGCGGCACGCTACGGAGTGGCTGTTGCCAACCGTCCCGAAGGGCCATACAAGTTCCTTTATTCCCAACGCGCCAATGCCGGCACGTGGCCCATAGAATTCGGCGAGAAAGAACTGGCCACGATTGATACCCTAAATGCCGCCCATTTCAAAGAATCATGGACACCCGCTTGGCACAAGGCTGTGGACGAGGGCCTCTTCGTAAAGCGTGATTTCGGTACCGGTCAGATGTCACGTGACATGACACTCTACGTTGACGATGACGGTAAGGCATATCATATCTTCAGTTCCGAGGAGAACCTGACGCTACATATCGCCGAGCTCACTGGTGACTACCTTCACCACAGCGGCCGCTATACCCGCGTAGCACCCGCTGGACACAACGAGGCACCAGCCATCTTCAAGCACGAGGGCACTTACTGGATGATTACCTCCGGCTGTACCGGCTGGGCACCCAACGAGGCACGCATGTTCTCTGCCCCTAGCATTTGGGGTCCTTGGAAGCAGCACCCCAATCCCTGTCGCGGTCCTAAAGCAGAGTTGACCTTTGGCGGACAAAGTACCTATATTTTACCCCTCAACACGAAACTCTCCACCATTAACTCTCAGTACATCTTCATGGCGGATATATGGCGTCCTCGCCATCCTAGCGATGCCCGCTACATCTGGTTACCTATCGAATTTGAGGACGGCAAACCGATTGTCCGTTGGCGTGACGAATGGGCTTTCTAAGGCCTGCGCGGAGATTTTTCTCGGAAAATGTTTGGCCACGTCGCAAATTTGTCGTACCTTTGCGCCGTCTTAGCCAAGAATGCGCTTGTGGTGGAATTGGTAGACACGCCAGACTTAGGATCTGGTGCCGCGAGGCGTGTAGGTTCGAGTCCTATCAGGCGTACCATTCCGAGAGCAGTTTAAGACAATGCGTCGGCATAGCTCAGCTGGTTAGAGTATCACCTTGACATGGTGGGGGTCCTTGGTTCGAGTCCAAGTGTCGACACAGCGTAAACGAGGAGGTTACCGAAAGGCAACCTCCTCGTCTCTTTTTTAACCTAACTTATTAACTAAACCTATAAAGATTTGTTCTTATTTCACAAGCACGGTGTGCTGATCTGCAATATAGAGACCTGGCTTGAGACAATGTCCGTCAACGAGGCGTCCACCAAGGTCATAGCAACGTGATGGCGCACTCTTCCACGTCTGTGCAGGAGCCTTTACTGCGGTCAGGTAATCATCCAGATCCTGCATCCACTCCGTGAGGTCGGCAACCATCTCATCATGGTACTGAAAGGTGAGTTTGAAGCCATAGCCGTGTCCACCAGAAGGGAAATTCTTGGAATGATAGGGAACACCCTTCGTTTTCAACGCCTTGGCATAGACCTTACTATTATAGGGCGGCACTGTGGTATCGTCATCAGCCCAACAGAGGTAGCATATCGGTGTTGCAGATGTCACCTGCTTTTCATTACTATAAAGGTTCACCAAGGCAGGACGTGGGCTGTTACCAATCAAATTGCTACGAGAACCGGCATGCGTGTAGTTGGCATTCATGGTGATTACAGGATAGAACAGAATCTGAAAGGCCGGGATGGAATCACCCGTCGTGTGGGTAGCAACAGTGGAGGCCAGATGTCCGCCAGCGCTAAAGCCCATGACACCAATCTGGCCAGTTGAGGTATTACACTCCTCGGGGTGATCACGCAAGTATTTCATGGCCTCACAAGCCTCATTGAGGGGACCCTCAGGCTTAGCAGGAGGTGTAGTATAAGTAAGTACCGCTGCCGTATAGCCCAACTCATTCAACATTGGCACCCAATCAGCCCCTTCAGAGCTACCCGCCACGTAACTGTAGCCACCGCCTGGAATCACAAGAACGGCGCGACCGTTGGACTTGGTATCATCAGACTTGTAGAGTGTAAAGCGTGCTCCCGTGGAGAGCCTGATATTCTCTACAGTCAGAGAACCAACCTCGCTCACGGAAAAGATGCTTCCTGCATCGCTGACATTATGCCAAAAACCGAGGTGTCCACCGGCCCCACCATATTCATTAATATAAGGTTCGGAGCCTTCCGTGGAGAGCAGAAAGCCCTGTGCGCTCTCAGTAATCTTCCACTTGAAGACACCATCGGCAAGGATTGCAACATCGCCTACTTTGGCCAACGTCTTCGTAAGGTCCGAACGATTAAAAACCACGATTCCATCGTAAGGATCGCCTTGGAATGCCCACTGATACTCATCGGACATAACTTCTGATTTCATCGGAGCCATATTGCACTTATAACCTTCCGCGGCATTCACATAGTCTGCCCCTTCACGCAGGGCCAGATTGTACCATTTGGCATTATTGATGTCTGGCGAGAGTTCAAAGGGGAATTTCCAGGTAGCCGTTACAATGACAACGTTGTCCTGTCCCTTAACTAGCGTGACGGGGTCTTGAACGGTATAAGTGGTATATGGTTTGCGTTGCACACGGGCAGGCACCTCATTGATAACCTCACCCTCGAGTCCCATGTCCGTCAGTTCATCAAGCGCATTTCCGCTGGTATCCTGGATACGATAGGTAACCGTCAACTGCTTATCTAAAAAAGCATCCAGCACAGCCAGTGCCTCCGTAGGATCCCAATCGCCCTCCTCGATAATGGCCGTTTGGTTGCCTGCATCATAATTTTTCCACGTATTAGCTACGACGCCCGTTGTGGTACTAGCAGCACTATTAAGCCAATAATCTCCCATTGTTACAAGATATGGGTAGGCCTCCGTCTTACCTGTATAATGCACCTTGATAGGCTGCAGAAATTCATTAGAGCAAATGATTGTGCTCCAATCATCTTTATAAGGTGTAGGATTGCGATACATGAAAGACTGGTCGGCTATGCTGTAGAGGTAGGTCTGATTGCCACGGCTGAGAAAGGCGAATTCCCCTTTGGTCGCATCAATTCCCGTTTTCACAGTATTGGTCAAAACGCCATCCTTTGTGCCGTAGTCTCCACGAGAGGTCTTGAACGAGTATTTCTTATCGTTCTGGGGTTGGAAACTTTTCACTTCGACTGGAGTCTGGATCTCAACACCATCGTCCTCAATGAGTTTCAGCAAGCTATTAGCCCAGATTTCAGCTAAACGCGTAGCGCCTGTTACATTAGGATGTAGATAGAACGTGCCCGCGTTACCATTCTCTGCCGTAAACAGCGGCGTGTTGTCCTCGAAGAACTCCCACACGCCACGATAGCCGGCATAGACCTGATCGTATTCTTCCACAATGCCATCCAGAATAGGATAGTAGCTGTGCAAACGGTCCAATCCCTCCTGCAGGTACATGGCGCTGTTATAGGTATTGGGGCTATACCAGATGGGGTAGTTCAACAGAATCTTGCACGTGGGTACCTCCTCGAGCAGTTTTTCAATGATTGCCTTGATATTGGCACGATAGGTAGAAGTGGAAACTGGAGCACCCTCCGTGGTGGTGCAGGCACTATCATTGGTGCCCAGCATGATGGAGATATATACAAGGCCGCCGTTGTTCTGTACATATGCCTTGGCAGCTTTCACGAGACGCTCAAAGTCATCACGACCCGGCAGGAAGCCGAGGGTTGTGATACCTGAGTGCCCTCCATTATAGACATTAGTTTTCACGCCAGTAGCATTGCCGACGAGTTTTCCACAGACGATAGGAGGAGCCTGCGTCCCAGCATTGCTGAGAGTGGCGCCTGCCGTGATACTATTGCCGATAAACAGCAGATTGATATTCTGCTCTGAATCGAGCTCTCCAGCTCTTGCGGGAGACATGGCAATTCCGAGAATAACGGCAACAGCCATGAACAAGAATCGAAATATTTTCATCTTAGATTTAGTATAGTTTTGTAATAAATAGCAGCTGTTTTGTACGCTTACAGCGCTTGAATATGTCTTTGACACCACAAAAATAGTAATAAATCTTGATACGATCATCCATTTTATCTCAAAAAAGATCTTATTCTCGCTTACTTTCTTTTCATTGGACATTTTTGTCATAGAAATATACAGAAATATCTCTGCTGCGAATTATGACGATTTCAATTTTATCTCAAACATCTTCTTTTGAATCCCATCTACAAGAAATAATCCCCAAAAAAGATTGCGCCTTCAAAAAAAAATTGTACCTTTGCGAGGACATTCATCACACAACACAGGAATGCATTAAACAACTATGATTAACAAAATCTCTGCTTTCATCGGCGTACTCTTTGTTAGCTCGCTGACTTTCGCCCAACAACGCCCCAAGGCGACACCCGCAGAAGTAACCGCTGCGGCCCATTATCGAAATCCCATTGTACAGACATGGTACACCACAGATCCTGCGCCCTTAAATGTCGGTGATTCCGTTCTTTTTGTTTTCACAGGACATGACGAGGAGCGTGCTGATTTCTTCTGGATGCAAGAATGGCGCGCCTATAGTACTCGTGATATGGTGAATTGGGAGGACCACGGATCGCCGCTCGCCCTTGAGAGTTTTTCCTGGGCAGACGACCGCGCTTGGGCAGCACAAGTCATCGAACGTAACGGAAAGTTCTATTGGTATATCTGCGCCCACTCTAAGCTCTCGGGCGGCATGGCCATCGGCGTTGCCGTTGCCAACAGGCCGGAAGGTCCTTACCGTGATGCCCTCGGACGTCCGCTTTACGAGAACGGCTCATGGGATCACATCGATCCCACCGTATGGATTGACCGCGAGTCTGGTCAAGCCTATCTCGCCTGGGGCAATCCACGCGTTTATCTTCTGGAGTTGCAGGAAGATATGGTTCATGCTAAAGGAGATGTCCGCCTCATAGATATGACAGAGGAAGGTTTCGGATCGCCCGTCGGACGCGAACGCGAAAAAGACAAGAAGTACAAGGACAGCTATGTCGAAGGTCCGTGGCTCATGCAAGCTCCTAACAGCAATCGTTGGTATCTGCTCTACGCTGCAGGCGGCGTGCCTGAGCACATCAGCTACAGTTCTGCAGATTCGCCTGTAGGCCCTTGGCACTACGAGGGTGAAATCATGCCATTGGGTGGCACGGACTCTTTCACCAACCACTGTGGCGTTGCCGATTTCAAAGGGCACCATTATTTCTTCTACCACACAGGTCATCTGCCTGGTGGTGGCGGTTTCGGACGCAGTGCAGCCGTGGAAGAATATCAATACACAGCAGATGGTCGTTTCCCCACCATTAAACCTACACGCGAGGGTGTGCAACCTATCGCAACGTTTAATCCCTACTGTCGCGTCAATGCAGCCACGATGGCTTATAGCTACGGGCTCCACACCAAACAATACACTATCCCCTCGCAAGATCGCTTCAATCAGGGCCGTCTCTCCGTCTATGTAACAGACTCACACGATGGCGACTGGATGCGATTGGACAACGTTGATTTCGGCCAATTTGGCGCTCGCGAGTTTAAGGTTAGTGCCGCCTCCGGTTTGCGCGGCGGATCGTTGGAGCTTCGTGTGGATAGCCTCAAAGGCCGTCTCCTCGGCACCGTAGAAATTGGTGCCACCGGCGGCTGGGAACGTTGGCAGACCTTCACCACATCAATGCCCCACATCGCCACGGGTGTGCATGATCTGTACCTCATCTTCCATGGACGCAAAGGTCCTGAGCTATTCAACCTTGAGTGGTGGGAGATGAGCGACGATGCCAACGTGAATATGCCCATTCTGCAGACTCATTACACAGCAGATCCCGCACCCCTCGTCGTAGGCGACACTGTTTTCCTTTATGTCAGCCACGATTCACATCCCGATGAGATACTTGATGCGCGTGAGCGCAACAGCGCGAATTTCTATATGTATGACTGGCTCCTCTACACCTCAACCGATATGGTCAACTGGACTGACCACGGCCCTGTCGCATCGCTACGTGATTTCTCATGGCGCTCTCGCGACAATGGTGCATGGGCTATTCAGACCGTTGAGCGCGATGGTAAATACTATCTCTACGCGCCCCTTCACGGACATGGAATAGGCGTACTCGTCGCAGACTCTCCTTATGGTCCTTTCCACGACCCCATCGGCAAACCGCTGGTATGGCAACAGGAGCATTGGGATGACATCGACCCCACCGTATTCATTGATAAAGACGGACAGGCTTGGATGTACTGGGGCAATCCCAACACGTACTATGTGCGTTTAGGTCGCGACATGATCAGTACTGTCGGTGATATTGTCAAATTAGATTATCACATTGACCATTATCAGGAAGGTCCTTGGCTTTACGAGCGCGGCGGACACTGGTATCTCGCTTACGCTTCAACCTGCTGCCCCGAAGGGCTTGGCTATGCGATGGCAGATGCGCCTACCGGTCCCTGGCAAAGCAAAGGATATATCATGGCGCCCACGCAACGCGACCGCGGCAACCACCCCGGTATCATGGACTTCAAAGGCAAAAGCTATGTCTTTGGCCAAGACTACGACCTGTTGCATCACGAGACACGTGAGCACTTTGAGCGCCGCAGCGTCAGTCTGGCAGAAATGCATTATAATGCCGACGGCACTATTCAGGAAGTCCCCTACTGGCTTGATCTGCGCTTACCAGAGCCTGCCGGCACATTGAATCCCTACCGCCGCGTCGAGGCAGAGACAATGGCCTGGGGCTACGGCCTACGCACCGAGAAGATCGGCATTGCCGGCACACGTGAGCTCGTTGCCCGTGCCCGACGCGAGCACAGCAACAACTCCATCATCAACCAGTTCCCCACCAGTACCGGCAAAAAGAACCTTTATGTCTATGACCTTGATGAAGGTGAGTACATTCGTCTCCGCGCCGTTGATTTCGGCAAGAAAGCACCTCGCCAATTCCAGATGACGGCTGCCGCCCATGGTGCTGCAACCATCAGTATCCATCTGGATGCTCCTGGCGGGCCACTCTTAGGCACGTTGGAGATTACCGCAACAAGCGGCATCGAGGACTATCGCACTTTCACTGCATCGCTGACTCCTAAAGCCGCCACTGGCATTCGCGATCTTTATTTCTGCATCGACAAAGCACAAGGAGATGTACGCCTTGATTGGTGGCAGTTCAAAAAGTAAGTAGTCTGCGTTTCTCCTATAAAAGAACAATCCATGATGACTTATAGACATCCTTCACTTCTACTTCTCACCGTTTTCACGCTACTGTGCTCGTCATCTCAAGCCCAGATAACGGTGCAACCCGTCGCACATAATGCCGTTCGGGTTAGCTATACCGAGCATGCAGCCACCAGCGAATTGCCCGATTGGGTTTATGTCAAGCTTGATGCCGTAAAGACAAAAGGCATCCAAGTGGAGGTAGATCAAGCGCAACGCATCTTAACAATCAAAGATAAAAGCGGGCGCGAGATATTCAAAGCGACAAGTCATCAGCTACGTCCCTCAACCGTTGCCAATGAGCCGACGCAAGAGGCTCAATTGACGGTTTACTCACCCGAAGACGAACATTTGTACGGCCTCGGGCAGTTTCAAGATGGCTTCGCTGACGTCCGAGGACTCACACGTCGCCTCACACAGGTGAATACACAGATTTCCATTCCTGTCTTCCTAAGCAATAAAGGCTACGGAATCCTCTGGAACAACTATGGCCTAGTAGATTTCAATCCCGCGGACAACGCATTGCCCTTGGTTGCTAAAGGTGAATCGGGCGAACATGAGGTCGTGAATATCACAACGACGACGGGTGGCCGCCGAGAGGAACGCGTACGTGGAGCCTTCGCTTCACAGCTCACCGTGCCGACCGATGGGCGCTATGCACTTTTGCTTGACGTAGGCCAGACGATGGCACGTCGCCACAATCTTGTCATCGACGGCGAGGTTGTACTTGATGCCCGCAACCTCTGGCTCCCGCCAACTGCTTCTACCATTGTGGAACTGAAGGCAGGTTGTCACGCAGTTACAGCACAACTGGAAGCCAGCGACCATCCCACGCTCTATTGGCGCAAGGTGGATGCGACAACGACATTGCGCTCTCCCGTAGCCGATGCGGTTGATTATACCGTTATCATCGGTTCTCCGGACGAGATTATCTCTACGCTCCATGATCTCACGGGCCACAGTCCTTTGCTTCCTCGCTGGGCTTTCGGTTATATTCATTGCCGCGAACGTTTCCATTCCTCCAGCGAGATTATTGAGACAGCCGAACGTTTCCGTCGCGAGGACCTACCTCTGAGCCTCATCGTGCAGGACTGGCAGTGGTGGGGCCGTCACGGTTGGAATGCGATGCAGTTCGATGAACGTTTCTATCCCAACCCCAAAGCGCTGACCGACAGCCTCCATGCGATGGATGTTCGCCTCATGCTCAGCGTCTGGTCCAAGATTGACATGCAATCTGAGGTCGGCCAACAGATGAAAGCGGCAGGCCATTATATCCCTGGCACGGATTGGATTGATTTCTTCTCCCCGACTGCTGCTGCAGCTTATTGGAAAAATTTCAGTCAACGTCTGGTCCCGCTTGGCATTGATGCCTGGTGGCAGGATGCGACGGAGCCTGAAAACGACGACCTTCTTGGACGCCGCGTCAACGCCGGACGTTGGGCTGGCGAGCAGGTCCGCAATGTCTATCCACTGATGGTCAATAAGACCGTCTATGAAGGGTTGAGTGCCGATCGTCCCAACGAACGCGCCATGATTCTAACGCGTTGCGGTTTCCCAGGCATCCAACGTTATGGAGCGGCCATGTGGAGCGGCGATGTGGGCAACGACTGGCAAACGCTCAGTCGTCAAATAACGGCAGGTCTGGGAATGATGGCCGCCGGACAGCCTTGGTGGACTTTCGACGCAGGCGGTTTCTTCCGTCCGGGTGACCAATATACGAATCAGGACTATATCCGCCGCATGCTGCGCTGGATAGAGGTCGCCACGTATCTGCCCCTCATGCGTGTTCATGGATACCAAAGCGACACGGAGCCTTGGCGCTATGGTCCTGAGGCGCAAAGCATCATAGCACGTTGCCTTCGTGAGCGTGAGCGCCTCCTACCTTATATATATAGTTGTGCCGCAGCTGTCAACCAAGAAGGCCGCCAGCTGATGCGTCCCCTCGTCTTTGATTTCCCAACAGATGAGGAGGCCCTGAAGCAAACGACCGAGTATTGTTTTGGCCCGTCACTCCTCATCTGCCCCGTTACAGAGCCAGATGTGAATACCGTACGTGTCTATCTCCCTGCCACAGAAGGCGGCTGGACGGAATGGCACACAGGTAAACATTACAATGGTGGCAGTTACACCAATGTGAATATTGACGATGCCACTATTCCCGTCTTTGTTCGCGACGGCAGTATCATCCCCTTAGCCGGCGACACCATCGTGCTTTCACGTGGTGCAGATGCCACGTTCATACTGTATGAAGATGACGGAGTCAGTCGTGGCTATGTGCAAGGAAAATACTCGCGCATCACCTTCCATTGGAACCAGCAAAAGCAGCAACTCACCATTGACCGCCGCCAAGGCACCTACGATGGTATGCCTGTCAAGCGTCACTTCACGATCAAGGAGCCCCACACCAGCACAGCCCGCACGATTGACTATACTGGCAAGGCTGTGAAATTGAACTTTTGAAAAATGAAATATATAAAGATGAAACGTTTCTATCATTTATTCTTTGTCTTTTATTCTTTATTTTTAATAATAGGTGTCATGCCTGCTTCCGCTCAGGAGGCTGAAGAGGAGGGACCCACGATGGGATGGTCCTCATGGAACACCTATGGCGTTAACATCAACGCAACACTCATCAAGCGCCAGGCGCTGGCGATGTCCCAGAAACTCAAAAAAGCGGGATATAAGTTTATCAATATCGACGATGGTTATTTTGGCGGCCGCGACCCCGAGACGGGACAGTTGCTGATTCACCCGACTCGCTTCCCCGATGGCCTCAAGGGCATCGTGGACTATATTCATGGCAAAGGTCTGAAAGCTGGCATCTACTCCGACGCCGGCCGCAACACTTGCGGCAGCATGTTCAGCAACGATCCCATCGGCAAGGGTGTAGGCCTGTATGAGCATGACCAGCAGGACATGGACTACTTCTTCAAGGAGTTGAATTTTGACTTTATCAAGGTAGATTTCTGCGGTGGCTCCTACTACCATAATGAGGACCATCTGGTGCTGGATGAGCGTGAGCGATACACCGCCATCGCGGAGGCCATCAAGAACACAGGCCGCACAGATGTCCGCATGAATGCTTGCCGCTGGGCCTATCCTGGCACATGGATTAGCGACGTGGCTTTCTCGTGGCGTACCACAGGCGATATCAACTGCAGTTGGGGAAGTGTCAAAGGTATTATCCTCGAGAACCTCTACCTCAGCGCTTACTGCCGCAATGGTCACTACAACGATATGGATATGCTGGAAGTGGGCCGTTCCCTGTCCGCTGACGAGGACAAGACTCATTTCGGCATGTGGTGCATCATGTCATCACCTTTGCTGATCGGCTGCGATATGACAAATATCAAGGACGAGTCCTTAAATTTGCTGAAGAATAAGGAGCTGATAGCCTTGAACCAAGATCCCTTACACCTGCAAGCCTACGTGGTCCAGCGCACAGATAGCTGCTATGTGTTGGTGAAGGACATTGAAGAGCGCTTTGGACTGAAACGTGCTTTTGCCGTCTTCAACGCCTCTGACAAGGAGAAGACCGTCACGGTAGATTTTTCCAAGATGGATCTCGGCGGCGTGATTACCCTTCGCGATGTCTTCAACAACAGGGGTGCAGGAACGGCAGAGAACACCCTCGAGGTCAAGCTGGCTCCCCACGCCACAGCCATCTATACCGCCACTGCTGAGCATCGCCTGGAACGCACGCTCTATGAAGCGGAGACAGGCTTTATCGGCAACTATCAGGAAATCTTCAACAATCAGTCATTGCCCAGTGGTACCTTTGACGACAACGCCAAGAACTGTTCCGGAGGTTGTAAGGTCAACTGGTTGGGCAAGAACAAAGACAACTACCTGGAATGGTCTGATGTCTATAGCCAGACGGGCGGTAAATACCGTCTGAAGATTGCCTTCCTCACCGGTGAAGGCCGCAACTTGCAAGTGAGCGTCAACGGCACTGAAGTAAAGAAATTCAAATCCCTCAATTCCGGTAGCTACGATCGTGTTTCCACCAAAACACTTGAAATCCAGCTTAATGCAGGTGTTAATACCATCTGCTTGAGCAATCCTACGGCTTACATGCCCGACATCGACAACATCTCCCTCGAGCTCCTTGAGGCTGATGCCGTAGAGCGCCCCAAGGCCCAGCGCCGCCACTCCCGCGACATCTATAACCTCTCAGGCCAACGTGTAGGCAGCAGCAAAGATGCCAAGAACCTCAAGGATGGCATTTACGTTATTGACCAACAGAAAGTTCGCATCCCGTGAGGATGCCTCAAAATTCATTATCCAATCACCTTTTAACTCAACAAAACAATGAAAAAACATCTTCTTTCAATGGCTGCTATCGCAGCATTTGCAGTTACCTGTCTCACAAGCTGTATGACAATCAACAGCAGTGCAAGTATCACCAATACGCCCATTGGCACAAAGGTTGGTGAGGCTAAGTCTTCCATCATTCTTGGTATCTGGAGCACCAAGGGCAAGGAAGCTACCCTGAAACAGGCTTGCATCAACGGCGGCATCTCCAAGATCAACCACGTTGAATATGAGACTGAATTATACTGTGGCGGTATCGTCATTGACCACATCGTACGTGTTTATGGTGAATAAATTTCTTCGTTCCTAAAAAAGCGAAACAAAGAAATACGCAAAGAAAAACGGCCTTTCGCCATGAGCGAAAAGCCGTTTCTTTCTATTATATTGGATAAGTGTCTTACTTCACCTCCCAGATATCATTGGTCTCCAGGAGCTCTGCGAAGTTGTGGTACTTCTTGGCGGCACTGACCTCTTCGAGCTGTGCGGTGACAGCGTCGTTATAGGTGGGAGCCTCCACATCGCGGATGACACCAAGGGCTACGGGGAATCCATCGCCATCACCCATGAGCGCGAGCTTCAGCTGTAGCGTGTTGTCCTGACAATGGGCATCGTGAACGAGGACATCGTCCAGCGTATAGCCGTTCTTACCGATTTCCACGACCTTCAGGCCGAAACCTTCCTGAACGAGGCCAAACTCGTTGTTCTCGCCAAAGACAAGCTTCTCGCCGTGACGCACATAGATGGCGTTCTTCTTGCGGCCCTCCTTGTCATAGACGCTGTCGTGCGTGCCATTGTTGAAGATAACGCAGTTCTGCAGAATCTCGCAGACGCTGGCTCCCTTGTGGTCGTGAGCCGCCTTCAACACCTCGATGGTGCCAGGAGCATCAGTTGCCACGGCACGAGCGAAGAAATGACCGCGGGCGCCGAAGCAGAGTTCAGCGGGGCGGAAGGGATCCTCGACGGTGCCATAAGGGCTGGACTTGGATACGAAACCGCGAGGGCTGGTAGGGCTGTACTGACCCTTTGTCAGACCGTAGATGCGGTTGTTCAACAGGATCATGTTCAAGTCGATATTACGACGGTTAGCATGAATGAAATGGTTACCGCCAATGGCGAGTCCATCGCCATCACCGCTAATCTGCCATACATCGAGGTTGGGATTCGTCACCTTGGCACCGGTGGCAATGGCAGCGGCACGGCCATGAATGGTATTCATGCCGTAAGTAGCCATGTAGTGGGGCAAACGGCTGCTGCAGCCAATACCGCTGATGACAGCGATGTCCTTAGGTGCTACGCCAATCTCGGCCAAGGCCTTGTGCAGGCTTGCGAGGAAGAAGTGGTCGCCGCAGCCCGGGCACCAACGCGGCTGTCCTTTCTTATAAGATGCGGGGCCCACCTCTATCCCCTCCCCAAGGGAGGGGGATTCGTTTCCACTTGCTACGTATTTGGGAGAAGCGGGATTATAAATATTACTAGTACTCATACTATAGATTTTGATATTCTTTGATCTTGTTTATTACATTCTCTGAAGCGACAATTAACTCGTCATTACTGAAGCGAACTACTCTGAATCCTCTTGATTCCAGCCATTTGGTCCTTGCTTCATCACTCATTTGTTGTTCGGGCAATTGGTGATAACCACCATCTAATTCTATGATTAGATTCGTCCTCAGACATACAAAATCAGCGATATAATCACCTATTATATATTGTCTTCTGAAATGTCCAAACTGCTTATCCTTTAGATAGTGCCATAGAATACGTTCTGCATCTGTTGGATTTGAGCGATTCTTTTTTGCAAACTCCTGTAACCTTGAATAGAGGGCTGGATCTGCTTGATGGTAGTAATAGCTCATTACTTCAAGAGGACTTGAGCCTCTTCCCATCTCCCCTCCCTTGGGGAGGGGCTGGGGGTGGGCCATTAGTCTTTCAGTAGTTGTTTGAAAGCTTCTACGAGTTCGCTGACGACAAAGGGTTGGCCTTTGACCTGATTGAACTGGGCGGGCACAAAGCCGTCAACCTTCATACGGAGGTAGGCTGCGAGCTGTCCCATGTTCTGTTCGGCCACGACCACCTTCTTGTACTTCTTCAGTACCTCTGCGGTGTTTGCGGGCAGCGGGTTGAGGTAGCGGAACTGTGCAAGAGCCACTTTCTTACCGGCTCCTCTCAATTCATCCATCGCCGCGTGGAGATGACCATAGGTGCTGCCAAAGCCGACGATGAGAAGGTCGGCATCGTCCTTGTCGCCCTCCACTTCGAGGTCGGGGACTTGGATCTTGGCGATCTTCTCGGCACGCAGACGTGTCATCAGGTCGTGGTTCTCAGGATTGGTGGAGATGGCACCAGTCTTGCTGTCCTTCTCCAGACCACCGAGGATATGTGTGAAGCCCTCACGACCTGGAACAGCCCAGTAGCGAGTGCCGTTTTCAGCACGCATGTAAGGAGTCCAAGTACCCTTCAGTTCTTCAGGCACATAGGGCGGATTGATGGCGGGGTACTCCTCCAATTTGGGAAGTTTGAAGGCGCCGCTACCGTTGGCGATGAAGGCATCCGTGAGGAGCACGACGGGCGTCATGTGCTCCAGTGCCATCTTGGCAGCATCATAGGCAGCATCAAAGCAGTCTGTGGGCGAAAGGGCTGCGATGACGGGCATCGGGCTCTCGCCGTTACGGCCGAAGAGAACCTGCAACAGGTCTGTCTGTTCTGACTTCGTGGGCAGACCAGTAGCGGGGCCACCGCGCTGCACATCAAGCACCACCAACGGCAACTCCATAATCACTGCCAGGTTCATGGCCTCGCTCTTGAGGCAGATGCCAGGACCGGAGGTGGATGTGACAGCCAGAGCGCCTGCGAAGCTGGCGCCTACAGCACTTGCACAGCCGGCAATCTCGTCCTCGCACTGAACAGTCTTCACGCCCAAGCTCTTGTGCTTGGACAGCTCATGCAGCACGTCCGTAGCGGGCGTGATAGGATAGCTACCAAGATAGAGCTGCAATCCAGCCTTCTCGGCAGCGGCGATGAAGCCGTAAGCCGTAGCCTTGTTACCCGTGATGTCCATATAGCGGCCAGGCACCTTCGTCTTCGACTCGATGCGATAGACGTTCATGGCGCTGGAGTGGGTGTTATGACCATAGTCGTAACCTGCCTGAATCACCTTGATGTTTGCCTCGGCAATGGCAGGTTTCTTGGCAAATTTCTCACGCAGGAAGTTGAAGGCGATGTCCAGGTCGCGGCTGAAGAGCCAGCAGACCAGACCCAGCGCAAACATGTTGCGGCACTTGAGGACACTCTTGGCATCCATACCCGTGTCCGCCAGCGCATCTTTCACCATCGTAGTGAGGGGACACGCAATCACGCGGTCGGGATCTACGCCCATCTCTGCGATGTAGTCGGTGGTCTTGAACTCAGCCTTCTCCAAGTCCTTGGGACCAAAAGCATCTGTGTCGATGATGATGGTGGCATTGGGCTTGGCATAGCGCAGCTGCGTCTTGAAAGCAGCGGCGTTCATGGCGACCAGCACATCACACTGGTCACCAGGCGTATAGACCTTACCGGCACCGATATGGACCTGGAAACCGCTCACACCTGTCAGCGAGCCCTGCGGGGCGCGGATATCGGCGGGGTAGTCAGGGAATGTAGAGATGCTATTGCCCACGGTAGCAGAAACCGTGGAGAAAATGTTTCCGGCGAGCTGCATACCGTCGCCGCTGTCACCAGAGAAGCGGACCACCACTTGCTCCAGCTCTTTGATATCTAAACTTTCTGCCATGTAAAAATATATAGAGTTAAACTTTATGTTCTATTCAGCGCTGCAAAGATACACATTAATTATATATAAGGAGCCTTCACTTGCAAAATATCACAAAAACACCCCGTTTTCATGACAAAAAGCAAGAACAAGGGAAACGTCCGCCAATTATTTCTTTATTTTTTCGGCATTTTGGTTCGCTTATTCTTTAAATTTCCTTACCTTTGCGGCCACAAAACAACAAAGCCTATTTATCTTACAAACGATATGATTAAAAACATCACCAAAGACATTCGCTACATCGGCGTCGATGACCCCGAGATGCGACTATTCGAGAGCCAGTACGCCACGCCCGATGGCATGTGCTATAATTCTTATGTGATTCTCGATGAGAAGGTAGCCATCCTCGACACCAGCGACCGTCGCACACTCGGTGCCTGGAAGGAGAACCTGACCGAAGCGCTCGGCGGCCGCACACCTGACTATCTCATCGTGCAGCACCTGGAACCCGACCACGCCAGCGGTATTGCCGACCTCTGTGCGCTCTACCCCACCCTGCAGATTGTCTGCTCGGCCAAAGCGCAGCAGATGATGCCGCAGTATGGGCTGGGGGCCGCTCCTATCATTACCGTCAAGGAGGGCGACACACTCTCATTGGGTAGCCACACGCTCCGTTTCATCATGGCCCCGATGGTCCACTGGCCCGAGGTGATGGTCACCTATGACGAGGCCGACCGCGTGCTCTTTTCTGCCGATGGATTCGGCAAATTTGGTGTTTATGATGCCGATGCCGACGACTGGGCTTGCGAGGCTCGCCGCTACTATTTCAACATCTGCGGCAAGTACGGCACGCCCGTCTCCACGCTCCTGAAGAAAGCTGCCGCACTGGATATCCAGCAGATACTCCCCCTCCACGGCCCCGTCCTTGAGGGCGAGAAGTTGGCCGAGGCCCTGCGCCTTTATACCATCTGGAGCGCCTATGATGTGGAGACCGAGGGCGTCTTCATCGCCCACGCCAGCATTCACGGCAATACCGCCGCTGCCGCTGAGCGACTCGTGGAGATACTGAAAGCGAAAGGCTGTCCCAAGGTAGCCATCAGCGACCTCTGCCGCGACGATCTGGGCGAGGCAATCGAGGATGCCTTCCGTTATGGCAAGATGATTTGCATGGCTAGCAGCTACGATGCTGGTGTCTTCCCACCGATGTTTGATTTCCTGCACCACCTTGAGATCAAGGCCTACCAGCGCCGTCGCGTCGGCCTCGTCGAGAACGGCTCATGGGCTCCGAGCGCAGCCAAGACGATGCGCCCGATGCTCGAGGGGATGAAGCAAGTGGAAATCGTGGAGCCCGTGGTCACGCTACGTGGCACCATGAAGGAGGCAGACATCCCGCAGCTCGAAGCGCTCGCAGATGCCATCCTTGCCTAACGGCAGATTACAGAAGATTCTTATCTCGTGCGGCTGCCCACGCCATCACATTGGCGGGCGGCCGCTCGTTTTGTAGCTCCGCCTTCATGAAATCCATGTAGGGCGCTACATGCTCGAAGAAACGCTGGTATGCCTCGCAGAAGTAGTTCAAGCCCGCCTCGCCATCGGCCGTGCGGCAGAAGCGGTCCTTGGGGCACCCGCCGTTGCAGGCAAACAGCCATTGGCACTCGCGGCACTGCGTCGGGAGGCTGTCGCGTTTAGCCCGTCCGAAAGCCCGCTGCCGCTCGCTATACATCATCGCCGTGATACTCTCCTGCCCGATATTGCCCAGGCGATACTCGGGGAAGACAAAATGGTCGCAGCTGTACACATCGCCATTGTGCTCAATCACGGCGCTGTGGCCGCACATCGGCGCCATCGTGCAGATACCCGGCATCTGTCCGACCCAGCAGGCCAGCGTAGCATCAAAGAGCTGCACGAAGATGCGTCCCACATCCTGCCGCACCCACTCATCGAATATCCCGCAGGCGAAATGCGCGAACTGCTCCGGCGTCGCCGAGAACTCCGCCAGCGGCGCGTTGTCCTCTGCCACGTTGGCCAGATGGCGGCCGTCCGCATGCGTCAGCAGTCGCTCCGCGATGGGCGTGAACTGGATATACTGGCAACCGTTCTCCTTGTAGAAATGATAGACATCCAGCGGATAGTCCGCATTAAAGTCGTTGACGACGCCCATCGCATTCCATTCCACGCCGTGTTTGCGCAACAGCTCGATGCCGCGCATCACTTTGTAGAACGAGGGTTGTCCCGTGCGCGCCCGCCGGTATTCATCATGGAACTCCTGCGGCCCGTCTATGGAGATACCGATGAGCCAATGGTTCTCAGCGAAGAAGGCACACCACTCATCCGTCAGCAACGTGCCATTAGTCTGCAGGCTGTTGTCAATCTGCCTCCCGCCCGCATAGCGGCGTTGCAATGCCAGCACCTTCTGGTAGAAACTCAGCGGACGCATCAGCGGTTCGCCGCCATGCCACGTGAACAGCACCTGCGGTCCCGTCTGTGCCTCGATGTACTGACGGATGAAGGCCTCCAGCGTCTCATCGCTCATGAGGAAGTTGCGGTGGTCAGCCGCCTGGGCATAGAGATGACTCTTCTCCAGATAGTAGCAGTAGTCACAGGAGAGGTTGCAGAGGCTGCCGACAGGCTTGGCCATCACGTACAACGGAGCTGAAAAGGGAGATATCATAGACATAAGCGCCACAAAAGTAGTGAAAAAGTGAAAAATGGGAAATGAAAAACGAAATTTTTATGCGGAAAAGAGAAAAACTTTAAACTTTTCATTACCTTTGTCCCCGAAAGCATTACTAACGCGGCCCGCTGCCGCATATTATTCACCTTTATTATAACAACTGACTATGAAGAAGTATGTTTGCGAACCCTGCGGTTACGTCTATGATCCTCAACTCGGCGATCCCGACAACGGCATTGCCCCCGGCACCGCTTTTGAAGACCTCCCCGATGATTGGGTATGCCCCATCTGTGGCGTAAGCAAAGAGGATTTCGCTCCCGAAGCATGACCTACGACGAGGCGCTCAGCCGCATGGCAGCCCTCTGCAGCACCAGCGAACATTGCGAGAGCGAGATACGCGAGAAGCTGCAGAGGGTTGCTGTACCCGCACCCGACATCCAGCGCGTCATCGATGCGCTCTATGACGGTGATTTCCTGAACACGGCCCGCTACTGCCGCGCCTATTCGCGCGATCAGTTGCGCTTTGCCCATTGGGGCCGCCTGAAGATTCAGCAGGCCCTCCACATGAAGGGCCTTCCCGATGTCGATATCCGCGAGGCTATCTCTGCGCTTGACGAGGAACTCGGCGCAGACTACGCCACCATTCTCCGCGACCTGTTAAACCAGAAAAACCGCACCCTCCGCGATGCAGATGACTACACCCGTCGCGGCAAACTCATCCGTTTCGCTGCCGCCCGTGGCTTCACCTACGACGAGATCCTTGACGCGCTTGATTGCTGTTAGCGATATGCCGTTTCTCAGATAGTAACAGGCCGTTTCTCTCGCAGCGATAAGGTAGCGAAAAATAAAGCCTTAAGTATTTTGATCGATTTTACTTAAGGCTGGTTCTAATAATTAGCTTTAGTTAGATTTTAGGCTGTTTCTGAACAGATTTGTCTGCAAAGCCGCCGAAGCGTAGTGAACTACGGTTCAAGGTTTTAAGGATAAAGATGCCAAAAAGAGTCAAAATCGGACAAAGATAATCATAAGAAGATTTTTTAATTTTTAGAACCTGCCTTTAGTAATAGATGGAGCGATTATTCTTCGGTAGCTGTCTGCTCACCTTCGCGCTCCTCTTTCTTCTTAGCCATGTAGTCGGGCAGGCTCAGTCCTGCTTGCTCGAAGAGGTCGTTGAGGGGAGGAATGCTCTTCATGAGACCACTGACGAAGTTGGCTGTAGAGCCCTTGCCGTCGGCACCAGCAGCGCCGCTGTCCCAGACAGTAACCTTGTCGATATTGATGCCCTTGACGGCCTCTACCTGCGTCTTGACCAGCTCGGGGAGCTTCTCCAGCAGGAGGAGTGAGTAAGCATCTGTTGCGCTTCCGCCAGCGGCCTGAATCATCTTATCGTAACCCTGTGCCTGACGTGTCAGCACCTCGTACAGACCCTTAGCCTCAGCTTCCATCTTGGCGAAAACGGCATCAGCCTCACCTCGTGCGATAGCGCGCTTCTGCTCAGCCTCGGCCTCAGCGGCGATGATGAGGCGTTGCTTCTCGATTTCCTGACCCACGAGAACGTTGGCAGTCTCTGTAGCACGCTCACGTTCTGCACGAGCCGTTTCAGCAGCCTGCTCCGCAGCGTAAGCCTCTTCCAGTGCGCGAGCGGCCTGCACCTTCTCAGCAGCCTGTGCCTTGCGCTGTGCCTCAGCTTCCTTCTCACGGCGATAAGCCTCAGAGTTGGCGATTTCCACCTTAGCCTCGTTCTCACCCTTCACGGCCTGAGCGTTAGCCTCAGCGGTACGTACACGGGTTTCACGGACAGCCTCAGCCTTACCGATTTCACCAATCTTATCTTGTTCAGCCACGCGTACCTTAGCCTCGTTGATAGCTTTGGCAGCAGCCTCACGTCCGAGAGCCTCGATATAACCGCTCTCATCCTTGATATCCGTTACGTTCACGTTGATCAGGCGGAGACCGATCTTCTTCAGCTCAACCTCAACGTTCGTGGAGATAGCCTCCAGGAACTTGTCGCGGTCAGAGTTCAACTCCTCGATGGACATCGTGGCAATCACCAGACGCAACTGACCGAAGAGGATATCACGTGCCAGTTCCTGAATCTGCTGCGGGGTCTGGCCCAACAGACGTTCAGCGGCGGCTTGCATATAATCGGGTTCTGTGGAGATACCAACGGTGAAGCGGCAGGGCACGTCCACGCGGATGTTCTGGCGTGAGAGGGCGTTGGTCAGGTTGGCATCGATGCTGATGGGCGTCAGGCTCATGTAAGCATAGTCCTGAATGATAGGCCATACAAAGGTACCACCTCCATGCACGCACTTAGCCGAGCCTTTGGTGGCGCTGGTGCCGTAGATGACGAGAATCTTGTCAGACGGACAACGACGATAGCGGTTGAAAATCGCTACGATCAGGAAGAAGGCTACGATAGCAGCCACGATCACAATGTAAAGTTCCATAGTTATTATTTATAATTGGTTAATAATTTCTTTTTTTAAATCTTCTCTACCAGCAGGCTGCCCGAGTCGATGACCTTCGTGACTTTCACGCGCGAGCCTGTAGGCAGGTATTCGCCGTCGGTGAAGGCGTTGAGTTCATGGACAGAGCCGTTGATGCTGATTTGTATCTTGCCGGCTGCAGCGCGGGCAGCGGGGATGCGGAGATAGACGCTGGCAGTCTCGCCCACGCAGTCCTGAATACTGAAGTTGCCGCTCTTCTCCAGCTTGAGCATCAGACGGAACATCAGGGCAAAGACGGCGACGAACAGGAGACCGATCAGGAAGCTCAGGAACACCAGCAGCACCTTGTTCTGCACGGCAGGTGCGAGGCTGATACCGCCCCATCCGAATCCGAGGAAGAAGTTGATGAAGTTTCTCAGCGTGAACAGCGAGAAGATGCCTGCGGAGCCCAATGTGCCCTCGTGGCCGCTGTGGCCTGAGGAGAGATCCAGGTCGGCGTCGGAAGCATCCAGGTCTGTATGTACATCGAAGTCTGTGCCTACGTCGGCATCCACGTCAGAGTCCATACCTCCGATGCCCATGAGCATCAGCGCATTCTGAATCACGAAAACGACACTGGCAGCGAGCGCACAAGCCCAGAAAATCTGCATCGTCGTGTCGAGAGATGAATACCAGTTTGATAATTGTGTAAACATATCTTAGAGGTTGTGAGGTTATGATTTTGTCTAATAATTGCATGAAAAAGTAAAAAGTAACCCTTTCACGCCACAAAAATATGAAATAAATTTCTTTCAGCCTCGCTTTTTGCGAAAAAGTTACTACTTTTGCACGCGTTGACAACTAATGACGTTCATTATGGCACTGAACTATATCTGGATTGCATTTTTTCTGATTGCTGCCCTCGTAGCGGTAGTGAAACTCGTGTTCTTTGGCGATGTCGAGGTCTTCCCGGCCATCATGAACGCCACGATGGACTCGGCTAAGACGGGCTTCGAGATCTCCTTGGGTCTAACCGCCGTGCTGTCGTTGTGGATGGGCATCATGAAGATTGGCGAGCGTGGCGGTATGGTGGAGCGTTTGGCGCGCTGGCTCTCGCCCCTCTTCCGCCGTCTGTTCCCTGAGATACCTGATGGCCATCCCGTTGTGGGCAATATCTTCATGAACCTCTCGGCCAATATGTTAGGGCTCGATAACGCCGCTACGCCGTTGGGCCTCAAGGCCATGGAGGGCCTACAGGAGCTGAATCCCAAGAAGGACACCGCCTCCAACTCGATGATTATGTTCCTCGTGATGAACACCGCCGGACTGACCATCGTGCCTGTCAGCATCCTGGCCTATCGCGCCCAGATGGGAGCTGCCCAGCCTACGGATGTCTTCGTGCCTATCCTGCTGGCAACGCTCATCTCAATGGTCATCGGTGTGGCCGTGACGGGTGCTATCCAACGCATCAGCCTTTGGAACCGTCCTGTAATCATCACACTGGCCCTGTTCTCGCTCATCGTAGCCGGCATGGCTTGGGCCTCACAGGTGTTGACGCGCGAGGCGATGGGCATCTTCTCAGGCAACATCGCCAACATCATCCTATTAGGCATCATCATTACCTTCCTCCTCGCGGGCGTGCGCCGTAAGATTAATGTGTACGACGCGTTCATCGAGGGAGCCAAGGGCGGTTTCTCGACAGCCGTAGGCATCATCCCCTACCTGATTGCCATCCTCGTGGGCATTGGTGTCTTCCGTGCTTCCGGCGCTATGGACTGGCTCTTAGGCGGCATCGGTTGGGTCGTGGAAGCCTGTGGCGGCAATGCAGATATCACAGGGGCGCTACCCACAGCCCTCATGAAGCCCCTCAGCGGCAGCGGCGCTCGCGGCATGATGCTGGAGTGTATGCAGACCTACGGCCCCGATAGCCTCGCCGGTCGCCTCTCCTGCATCTTCCAGGGCAGTACCGACACCACCTTCTACATCCTCGCCGTCTATTTCGGCTCTGTCGGCATCCGCAACACGCGCTACGCCCTTCCCTGTGGCCTCATCGCCGACCTCGCCTCAATGGTCGCCGCCATCATCATCGCCCAACTGTTCTTTGGATAAGACAGTTCCGTGAATAAACCTATTTTCAAATAGCAATATGCCTTTTCGCTCATAGAGATGTGCCTTTTCTCGTGCAGAGAAAAGGCATATCGCTTTTTGTGCGATTAGGGCCCTTAATTATTTCCATCAATTTTCCTTAAGTAATCTGAACATAAAAAGTATACCTTTTGTATCCAGAAACCTTAACCTTTTATATCTAAGAACCTCAAGGTTTCGTTTCGCAGAACCTTAACACGACTATTTCATAGCCCGAATTGGCTATCAGATGATACGACAGATATATAATATGCATAAATATACAAATGCAAAAGAGAGGGATTTGGGGGCTGCGGGCTGCAAATTGAAGGGTGGGAGAGGGAAGAAAAAGATGCTAAATAGGGAGGTTGAAAGTGTCTCGCGAGGAAATTCTTACTCCCTAGGCAAGGAAAAATATTTTCCTAGGCAGCGCGTAAAAATGCCTTAGTTAAAGAAATTATTCTATATGAATGGGTTACGCAAGAGCATTCACAGATTCACAGATTCACAGTTATTTTTCGAACCCCCACCCCGCTCTAACCTGGATATATATTGTATATTTATTTATATATATAAATATTTATACATAAATATAGAGAAGAAAAGAGGTGTAAGGGAGGGGTACCCCTTGAAAAATATACTGTGAATTGTGAATCTGTGAAGGGTAAGACAAATGAAGCCCGCAACGAACCCGTCTGGCTCACCATCCAATAGACCTCACAAGGCTTGTAACGAATAAGATTCATCTAACATGGTAACCAAAAGGGGAGGGACAATCAGTCTCTCCCCCTTTTTTTTGCTTGTTCTGGAATGAATGTCTTATTGGGGCTTACTTGCTGAAGACTTTCTTCAGTTCCCTTTCAATTTGCTCTCCACGCAGGCCGCGCCTTACTACTTTGCCGTCGGGGGCAAAGAGGATGATTTCCGGGATGCCGGTGATGCCGTATAGGTCTTCGGCAATATCCTGGGCGTTGATGATTTGCGGATAGGGAACTTTTTCTTCCTCGATGGCCTGTAGCGTATCTTCGGGCTTGTCCCAGGCGGCGATGCCGAGGACTTGCAGGCCCTGGTCTTTATACTTGTTGTAAGCGGCGATGAGGTTGGGAATCTCGCCTCTGCAAGGGCCGCACCACGATGCCCAGAAATCGACGAGCACATACTTGCCGCGACCTACATAGTCGGAGAGCCGCGTTGTCTTGCCTTCGTACTCCACAGCGAAGTCCTTGAACATATCGCCCTCTTTAGGACGATTAAGCTGTGTGTTAATTCTTTTTTCAAGTTGAACGACGATAGGTTGCTGCTGAACGGCCTCATCGCATTGTCCTATAAGCGCAAGCACTTCCTTAGCGTCTTTCTCCGATTGATGCCTCATCGCCGTCAGCATTAGCGCGGCAGTTATGTCGCTTCGGTGTCGTAAAATGTAGTTTTGGATGAAACTATTAGCCTTGTCTATATCACCCTTCCGTATGGTTTTCCCATACTCTCGGGTAGCACTAAACAGAGAATCGTTCAGCGCTGTACCTTCAATGACAGCCGATTGTTCTTCCATCATAATAGAAATATTACCACTTTCCAGAATAAAGGGAATGTGATTGGTGCGAACACCACCAGTAATCCTCATTTCCAACATCAGAGCTGCCAGCTGAGGCTTTCCCACCTTCCCGCTAATTACAATTTTATTATCTTTCAGTGCAAACTTCGCCGTAATCGGCTTTTTTGTGGCGTACTCGGCCAGATAGAAGGTGTCGATGACAACTTTATGCTTTGCCATCTCTTCAACCATAGCTGATATGTCAGCCTTGATGGTGTAGTACTTCTCTTGTGCCCATCCTGCTATAGTGCAGCAAGCAAGCATCGCTATGATAAATACTCTTTTCATTTTCATTATTTTATCATTTTTGTTTTCGTTCCCCTCCCTCACTGGGGAGGGGCTAGGGGAGAGGCCGATTATTCTTCCCTATGCTCCAGAATATCACCGGGTTGGCAATCTAAGACTTGGCAAATAGCTTCCAGGGTGGAGAAACGGATTGCCTTTGCCTTTCCCGTTTTCAGAATGGAGAGATTAGCGGCCGTAATGCCAATCTTCTCCGCCAGTTCTTGTGACGACATTTTCCTCTTGGCCATCATCACATCTACATTAACTACTATACTCATAATGTTCAATGAATTCTAGATGGTTAACTCCTGTTCGTCCTGCAACTCTTTACCCCTTAGGATAATCTGAGAAACGATCATCAAGACTAGTCCAAAAATAACATAGTAGATAATATTTCCATAATCTACACTAATATTAAGATAGGCTATATTAATCTGCTTAATAATCATTGCTGTAGTTATTCTACCTGCTATGTAGTTTATAAGCAGTAAAACAAAAATCAATATGCCGGCTGTTTCTAGTTGACGAGCAACCTTAGCCACAAAGACCTCTGCCTTGTAAACAGAACGGATTACCTTAAAAAAGATGACAAGCAGAGAAATTGCCAATATAGAATAAATCACTATGTTAAAGATGCCTAAATAGTAAAGTCCTTTTCCTTTCACGCGTTCTGCGGGAATCTTGATTTTTGCCTTTTGAATGTTCAGATAACAAGAGTTCTTACCTGAATTACTTACCAGATACTTACCTTCTGCAACTTGATCGGCTTTTACTTTTACCTCAAAACTAACCAAGGGTTTTGTATAAGTAGCGACACCGCCATTTACTTCCTTTGTTGTCACAAAATCCTCTGGCAGGGGTGCTATAGTGAGGCCTTCATCAGCATCCTTTGTCCAACTTGAATACTCATATGTGAAAATACCGCCAAAATAATGATATATTAATACAACAGCCAACAAAGTGGTGTAAATCTTCAATTTATTTTTCATAACACTGTTATTATATTTTTCAATTTTCAACTTTCATTTTTCTCAAATAGTCAACTCCTGCTCCTCTCGCAGTTTGATGCCAAGAAAAAAGACTTCGGCTATAATCAGAAAGATGAGCCCTAGTATTATCGGAAGCGACTCAAACAGGAACGCCGAACCTACGTTTATAGCTCTAGTTGGCGGTTCTATCCTTTGATTTATTAATATGGCGGGGAAAGCAAAAATACTCATGTATAATAATGCTCCTCCAGCCCAGCGGAGCAAGGAAACATTCTCCCTAACAAAAATCTTGTCCCTGTTGACATTCAGAATGAATCTTATAAATGAGACTATTCCTCGAATCATAGGATAAAGGGAGAGAATAGTAAAGATGAGCACTGTCACAGTAAAGATGATATTAAAGGTGGTATCTGAATCTAAAGCAATATAACCAATAATTCTGGTGAAAGAAAAATAGCCTTTCAACTCAAAAATGATTTTTACTGCAAGTATTACCAGCGTTAGCAAACACAGTACATTTAATCTCTTTTTCATACATTTTATCGTTTTTGGTTAGTAATTTATTGTTTTTCGATATGCAAAAGTATGATGTATTTTTGAAACCACCAAGAAAAATTACAAAAAATTATTGAAAAACGATAATTTTTTTCCATTTTGCAAAAAAACAGCCCTACAAGACTTCTCATGCAGGGCTGTTTGCTGCTCCAGTGGGTTACCCATTGCAGACAGGGCGGCGATGGTGAGCTCATCCTCAAAGAGATTCTCGCCCTTCGGCTTCCTATATATCGTCGTTTTCTTCATAATTACGTCGTTCTCTACTGCTAAGGTACATATTCTTGTTGAAATATCATCAGATTCCTCTGACTTACTGATGGTTAATTTTTAGAACGTCCCTTAAGTAATCCGACCTAAAAAAGTATACCTTTTATATCTAGAAACCTCTAGGTTTTTGGAAAGAAACCTATACATTTCTTATCCCCCTAATAGTAAGAAGGCATATCGCTGTTAGAGAAACGGCCTGTTGCTCTTTGTGGGACTACTGTTCCGTAATTGCAGAAAGGCCTTTGCACAATTGCGGAAAGGGCTTCGCGAAAAAAAATCTATGAACAACGAGGCACCTTCCACCATTTAGGAATTATCCAATTGATTCTCATGTTATTGACCACGTGGAAGGTGTGCTAAAACCTTCCACTAACCTTCCACTGACAGAAAATAGAGTCAGTGGAGGGTGAGTGGAGAGTTTGGGCACAGCCTCCACGCATCTAACGACCTATTATATAGCCCATTAACTATCAAATGGTGGAAGGTGCCTCGTTGTTCATAAGAAAAATATTGTGGGCACCAAAGGAGACATCAAAGATTTACTATAAATAGGTAATTATATATAGGTTTTATAGGAACATTGGTCAATGCAGAATGGGGCATTAAGGCGGCTCAAACGGGGCGTTTGGTTACCTCATTTAGGAACAACCCTAGAGGCAAACAATCGCGTGCCTTAAGGCAACTTTTGCTGAATAATGGTATTGTTTTTGAACAAGAAAAGGGATTTGATTGGCTGGTATATAATCGACGTATGTTTTTAGATTTCTTCCTTCCAGAATATGGTGTCGCAATCGAATGTCAAGGTAAACAGCACTTTTCTCCAACGGAAATATTTGGAGGTGAAGAGTTTTACAAGATGACGATAGAACGAGATAAAGTAAAAAAGAGATTATGTGAAGAACATGGTATTCGTGTGTTATATTACTCGAGGTCACGTATAGATTATCCATACCCTGTATTTGAAAGTATGAGGCAACTACTGAAAGCAATAAAAGATAAAGGAATTGTTGCGGATAATAATAAATGGCGTAATCTTCAGTTTGAATTGGAATTTGAGGATTAATATAATCTACAAAGAAGTAGCGATTAATCTGATTCACACAAAGAAAACCACCAACTTTTTCACTATCAGCTGCAAAAAAGAGGGTGGTGGAGGTTTAAGAAGCTATCCAAGTGTGGAGCGTTGCAAGCGCCGAGCGTAAGGATTTTATTTTAATGCTTACATATTTCCCACGCTAAAGCATTCAACGTATTGCACGCTTCGCGAGAAATAAGTTGGCGATTATTGCTATGAGGGAAGGGAGAAAGCAAGAGAAGACGACCTTCGGCACATGCATAGAAACGTTCACCGGAGGGCTTCTGCATGGAATCAAAGCCATTGGATAATAGAACGATGAGTGGGAGCCCTTCCTCAAAGGCGGCACGCATGATTTCTTTTTCACCAGGCGATATGGAAGGCGATACCAAGACTGCTCCTTGACGGGCACGGCTTAGAAAACGCTGCTTTTCCATCTCCAACAATTCGGGCGCGATAGCGCGAGAGACCCGTACCTGTAACCGCTCCCTATCCGTAAGTAGAGCTATATTACCCACTGCGGAGCATTGCCACTGTCCTATCTCAATGCCCTCGCGAACACGCAGCAATTCTGGTCTAGTTCGCTTCAGAGCCAAACGGTAGGGATTCTCTGCCAAGTAGGCCTTCATGACTTCAAGCTGACCTTCGTGTAACAAAATGCTATCATTATAGCCTCGCTCAAAAAGGAGGCCGGCTTCATGTCCGGTGTGGCGTTGAGTCGGCTGCTGTGACACAGCAGCTTGCGTGACGTTGTTGAGGCCAGTTGTGGATCCAAATAGGCGGCGATATTCTTTATTGCAGGCTTGCTTGAAGCCAAGAATTACCTTGCCTAATCCTTCAGGTAAATGACGAGTCACAAAAAGAATACCATGCAAGTGATCAGGCATCAATTGGAGGCTTATGATTTCTACCTCAGGATGATACTCTGGTATTGTCTTCCATACACAAGCTACGGCAGCGCCAAGAGGACTCTCTACAAGATGAGGACTATTTGGCCCAACACGACCAGCATTTACATCTCCCTCAATATGTCCAAGTAATGCGCGGCGCCCTTCTACAACAAGTGTTATCATGTATATTCGGCGCTCGTGGTAATCATTGGCTGACGCACGACGCTTCATGGATGGCTTACACTCGCCAGCATAACGAAGATGTTTTTCCAACGCTTCCTTATCCATTTCTTTCTTGGTTGCTGGCTGACTTAGAGGTCTTAAAATGGGGAAAGTTGTTGGGCGAAGTGCCAGATGACGATACCAGCGGTGACGCTGACGTTCATGGAATGTTTGGTGCCATACTGGGGTATCTCCAAACAGCCGCTGCAGGCATCGACAACGGTCTGCTGCACGCCCTTCACTTCATTACCAAGGATGACGGCATAGCGGCGTGAGGAATCGGGATGGAAGTCCTGGAGCATGGTGCTGCCATCACATTGTTCGACGGCGAGAAGGGTATAGCCTTCAGCACGAAGGGCGGCAACGGCTTCCATCGTGTCCTGAAAGTAGCGCCACGCTACACTATCCTCGGCGCCCAAAGCTGTCTTGTGAATCTCTGAATTAGGAGGCGTGGCGGTGATACCACAAAGAATGACCTCAGAGACACGAAATGCATCGGAGGTGCGGAATACACTACCTACATTATATAATGACCGTACACCGTCCAAAACAACTACCAGAGGCAGTTTCTCGGCCTCGTGGAACTGCTGGACGCTGATGCGGTCCATTTCGGTTATCTTGAGTTTACGGTACGTCATTTGCTGAGTTCAAGCATTCTTTCAATGGGCTTGATGGCCTTAGCGGCTATTTCCTTTGGAACCTGCACGACGGGTTGTTCGTCACGGAGGCAGCGATATACTTTCTCGAGGGTGACCATCTTCATGTACTCACACTCGTTGCAGGCGCAGGTACTGCCCGTCTCAGATAGTTCAGGGGGTGCGGGAATGAAGGTTTTCTGGGGTGCCTGCTTCTGCATCTCATGGAGAATGCCGCTCTCTGTAGCCACGATGAATTCTGTAGACTCATCAGCGATGGCGAACTTAAGGAGTGCAGCGGTACTGCCAACCTTATCTGCCAAAGCTACAACTGGGCCTTTACACTCGGGGTGAACCAATACCTTGGCTCCAGGATGGGCTGCTTTCAGCTCAAGGATTTTCTCGACGCTGAAGCGGGCATGGACGTGGCAGGCACCATTCCAGAGGAGCATGTTACGTCCAGTAATGGAATTGATGTAATTACCCAGATTCTGGTCAGGACCAAAGATAATCTTGGCATCCTTGGGCAGCGACTCAACAATCTGACGGGCATTGCTGCTGGTAACGACAACGTCGGTGACTGCTTTAGTAGCTGCTGTGGTGTTCACGTAGCTGACTACAATATGGTCAGGATGTGCTGCGACAAACTCGCCAAAGGCATCGGCAGGACAGCTCTCAGCCAACGAACATGTAGCTGCAGGATCCGGAACAAGTACCTTCTTATTAGGACACAGGATAGCAGCTGTCTCACCCATGAAATGGACGCCACAGAGGACAATGATATCCGCATCCGTCTTTCCAGCCTGCTGTGCCAGCGCCAGGCTGTCACCGATGAAGTCTGCCAGATCCTGTACTTCGCCATCCACATAATAGTGAGCCATGATAACAGCATTCTTCTCACGAGCGAGACGGCGTATTTCTTCTTTGAGTTCAGTTTTCGACATATTATTATTATAGTTGTTTATTTCTTTGATTTCTGCGAAGCGTATATGATGATAATAATAGGCTATTCATTCTGTTGATAACTATGAATTAGGCCTTAGAATCAAATATTTAGGTTGTTGATAATTTTGTTTATATTGTTGAAAAGTATTTGAAAAGTATTTGCTAACTTTTTTTGAGTTGTGAAATATTTGACAGGTTGTAAGGATTTCGTCAGTTGTGCAAAGTTATTGTGAGTTATTGTTGATTTATGAACGAAGTTATTGACAACGTAACTGACGTTTTTTTCTTTTTAGCAACTAACGGATAATTGTGATGCGGGTGGCGATAGCTGTTTCGCCATCGGGCGTAGTAGCTATCACGTGGTAAATTCCTGTGGCGACGCGACGTCCACTCTTATTACAGCCATTCCACGTGAATGTGCCGCCATTGGAAGTGCCGCTGGCTACGAGCTGGCCTGTAACGGAAACGATTTTCACCTCGCTGTCCTTAACCAAACCGCGAATGGCTATGGGGCCGTTGTAGTCCGGCGAAACGGGATTAGGCATCGCGTAGGCGCTGTCCTGCTCGAGCTCCTCAGCTCCTTCGGTAGCATCTGATAAGTAGCTGCAAAGTCCTTTGTTTGTAGCAAAGAAGACGCGACCGGAGGTGGGGTGAATGGCTATGTCGGTAATCTCGTTGGAGGGTAGGGGAGAGTTATCAGTTGTGAAGTGGTAAATTTCTTCCTGACAATCCTCACTGACGAGATAGACGCCGTTGTCCATCGTACCAAACCATTTGCGGCCTGCACCATCAATGGCGATGCTGAGGATGGGAATACCCGTGAAGAGGTAGTCAGCCAGGTTGCTGCCGTCGTTGCGTGAGACTTTTACTTGTTCAAAGGTGAAGTCGCTGTTGCGGAATTGCTCAGGCTCTCTAATCACAAAAGGACCCACATGGGTTGCAATCCAGATGCTGCCATCCTTGTCCTCTGCGATATCATAAAAGTTATCAGGGACGTAGTTGGCGCCATCCTGATTGACAATGGTAGAACGAAACTTGCGGATATCATCGGAGGTGGTGGAGAGGGTACCATTATAGTCGAGCATCAATATGCCGCGTGAATCTATGCGACGGCTATTGATCCAAGCCCATCCGCGACTGTCGAAGAATATCTTGTCGGGCGTGGGAGCTTCCTTGATTTCCGGGCAGGGAATACCTGTCCACGTGCCGTCAGTCTTGAGGATGCGGATGGTGGTTGATTCACGTCCCTCAGTGGGGTTCAGCATCCACAGGTTACCTTCGTTGTCGAATGTGAGACCGTCAGCCACAACGGCGGTTTGTGGCTTGGAGCTGTTAGGAAGAATAGACTGGAGGGGACTGTTCTCAATACCATAATGACCTATACACTTAGCATTGCGGAATTCGAAGACGCCGCTACGGGCGGTGCCAACATAGTGGTGTTGGGAATCCGATGGATCCTGAACGATATAGGTGACATCCATGTAGCGTTCATCAGGGAATAGGCTTGCCACGGATTCGCTGTTCATATTAACCCATGTGCCATCGCCACGAAGGACCATCGCCGTTCCGGCTCTACTGGTAGTGGCGTAGTTGCGATTGCCGCCAGCAACGAGAATATCGTCGCCCGCGATGCGCAGTTGGAGGCTGTAGTCGTGGAGGGGACTATTGGGATGGAGCTGTTGGACAGTCAGGGAAAGCGTGCCGTCCTCGCTGATTTTGTAGCCTTGCAGGCCATTACTGCCGTCGCTGGCCCAAAAGGTATTACCTTTCTTGGTGAGCCAGGACCAGGAGTAGTCACCTTGATAGTGCTGTATTTTATTGGTTCCTTCAATCAGCAACAGATGGTTTGCGTTGCCGCAGATGAGTTGTCCATCCGTCTGCGTCATATAAGTCATATTGGAACCTATATCCTTAACGGCGACGCCGAAGGCGGAAATATCCTTATTCGATGCGAAAAGCCAGCCATACACCTGTACCCAAAGGCAACCGTCAAAGTATTCCATGTGATCGGCCTTATAGCTGGCGTTCATCAACTGCCAGTTGACTTTATCCTTGAGATTCTGACTCATGGAACCTTTCCATAAGCCTGATGGACCACTGATATAAATATCCTGATCACTCACGGCACAGGACTTCACAGCGAAGCCCGTCTCGTAGGAGTCCTTGATCAGTCCCTGCTTCATGTCAATGAGTACGAGTCCGAAGTCTGTGCAGACGTAAGCCCACTTGCCTGAAATCTGTACGTTATTGACGGTCTTGTTCTGGATGCTGCTGTTCTTGAGTTGTGCCAGATTAATAACATCATAATCATCCTCGGTAGAGAGCAGGTCGATATTGCCGTTATCGTAGATAATGATGATGCGTTTGGCTTCAGCGCTGTAGTGGATGAAGGAGATGCTGACATCACTCAGTTGCTGTTGCCAGTCAAAGGTGGTAATACTGCCGTCATCCGTGTCATACGCCATCAACTTGCCTTCCATAATCGCATAAACGCGATGGCCCACGGGCAGGTTGTAATTACAGACGGTATAGGCAGGATACACTTGCCAGGAGCCTATTTGGGCATAAGCATCAGGAGAAATGATAAATGATAAATATAAAATGATAAATAATAAATATAAATAGTGATAAGATTTACAGGCCAAACGGGGTCTATAAACCTTATGGAAATGCTGTATTTTCAGAGCGAATAGCGACATTATTATTTATTATCTATCATTTATTATTTATCATTTCTTGTTGAGGAACGCAGCCAGTTTCTGCGTAGCGAGTCCACGATGACTGATGGCGTTCTTCTCGTCGGCGCTCATCTCTGCAAAGCAGCGGTCATAGCCCTCGGGTTGGAATACGGGATCATAGCCGAAACCCTCGTGTCCGTGGCGTTCGTGGAGGATGACGCCAGGACAAATACCTTCGAAAAGATATTCCTGTCCCTTATATAAGAACGCAATAACAGTACGAAATCTTGCGCTGCGATCCGATTTTTCTTCTAATTTTTTCAAAAGAAGGTTCATATTGGCATCGCTGTCGTGGGTCATACCTTCACCGAAGAGTTCAGCAAAGCGGGCTGTATGGACACCAGGAGCGCCATCGAGCGCTGTTACTTCGAGCCCGGTATCGTCGGCAAAGCAGTCGAAGCCATAATGTTCATGAACGTAGCGCGCCTTTTGGAGCGCATTGCCCTCCAGCGTCGCAGCAGTCTCAGGAATATCCTCGTTACAGCCGATGTCCTTAAGACCTACGACCTCAAAGCGATCTCCCAGAATCTGCCGTACTTCCTGCAGTTTATGGGCGTTATTTGTAGCAAAGACTAATTTCATGTTTTGATTCTGTCAAATCCTTCTCCATAGACACCTACGACTTTGCTCTGCGAGACGAAAGCCTGATTATCTATATATTTGATGAGTCGGAAAATCTGGGTGCTTTCGCGGCGGCGGGCCATCACGATGAGTACGGGGCGTTCGGTTTTGGAATACCATCCCGTGCCATTCAGCACAGTTACACCACGTCCTACCTCCTCATTGATGGCTTTGGCTATGACATCATACTTTTCAGAGATAATCGTGAACTGTACGCTTTGGGTGGCAGAGTTCATGGTATAGTCCAGCATAATCATGGAAATGATGAGTACGCAGTAACCTATCACCACCTTGTGCCAATCGTGGAGCACAAAGAAACCGCTTGTAACAACCATGAAGTCTATGTACATCAACATGCGACCCATCGAAACAGATTTGTACTTGTTCACAATACTGGCGATGATATCCGTGCCGCCTGATGAGCCGTTGTTCAGGAATACCAGCGCCAAGCCGCTACCCTCGATACATCCACCAAGAACGGCTGCCATGAATTCCTCGTCATTGGCCAAGCGGGGCAGCGTACCATCGGGTAGCATAATAGCATTCTGTATCACACCCAATAACACGGTGATGACGACAATGGCATAAATCGTCTTCGTGAAATACTTCAGGCCCAGTACTTTCAATCCCATAGCCAACAGGAAGGCATTGATGACGAAGTAGCTGTACTGAGTGGGAATACCCGTGCCATAGTAAATCAACGCGGCAATGCCAGTACAGCCGCCAGGAATGAATTGATAAGGCAGCATGAAGAAGCAGAAGCCGATGCAATACATGGCACAGCCAAGGGTGATGAAGAGGTAGTCCTTGACTTCATCCAAAATATGAATTCTCCGGATGACTTCGGTGGGTTTTACAGGTGTCATTTTGCAACGATATTAATCATTCGTTTTGGAACAATGATGACTTTCAGAATCTGCTTGCCTTCGAGATACTTGGGCGTAAGCTCATGTCCGCGGGCAGCAGCTTCGATGGTAGCGTTGTCAGCATCAGCGGGGAAGTCGATGCCGAAGCGGGTCTTGCCGTTGAAGGCAACCATCATCTTCACCGTATCCTCTACCAGATACTTCTCTTCGAAAGCAGGCCACTGGGCATCGCAGACGGTTGTCGTGTGTCCGAGAGCCTCCCACAGTTCTTCAGCGATATGGGGTGCGAAGGGAGCGATGAGGATGACCATAGGTTCGAGGATGGCGCGCTTGCGGCACTTCAACTGAGTGAGCTCATTGGTGGCAATCATGAAGGCAGGAATGGAGGTGTTGTACGAGAATACCTCGATATCCTCCGAGACCTTCTTGATCAGCTTGTGCAGGCTCTTGAGTTCGGCAGCTGTGGGAGCCTCGTCTGTGACGGCAAATGCGTCCTTGTCCCAATACATATTCCAGAACTTCTTGAGGAAACGGTGGGAGCCATCAATGCCGTTGGTATCCCAAGGCTTGGCTTGCTCCACAGGACCCAGGAACATCTCATAGAGGCGTAGGGTGTCGGCACCAAAGCGCTCTACAATCATATCGGGATTCACGACGTTGAACATCGACTTGGACATCTTCTCTACGGCCCATCCGCAGACATATTTGCCATCTTCCAGGATGAACTCGGCTGTAGCATATTCAGGACGCCAAGCCTTGAAAGCTTCGATGTCGAGGATATCGCCGCTGACGATATTCACATCTACGTGAAGCGGTGTCACATCATATTGATCCTTCAGGCCGAGGCTCACAAAGGTATTGGTATCCTTGATGCGATAAACGAAGTTGGAACGACCCTGAATCATACCTTGGTTCACAAGCTTCTGGAAGGGCTCTTCCTTGCAGCTGATGCCGAGGTCGAAGAGGAACTTGTTCCAGAAGCGGGAGTAGATGAGGTGACCCGTAGCGTGCTCGCTACCACCCACGTAGAGATCCACAGCCTGCCAGTACTGGTCTGCTTTTTCGCTCACAAGCGCTTTGTCATTATGCGGATCCATATAGCGGAGATAGTAGGCCGAGCTGCCTGCAAAGCCAGGCATCGTATTCAGCTCGAGGGGGAAGACGGTCTTGTGGTCGATTGTTCCGCAATCGACAACGCTGTTAGTCTTCGTATCCCATGCCCACTTCTTGGCATTGCCGAGGGGTGGTTCGCCAGTCTCTGTGGGCAAGAATTTGTCCACTTCAGGAAGTTCCAGCGGCATGCATGCTTCGGGAATCATCTGCGGCATACCGTCCTTGTAGTAAACGGGGAACGGCTCACCCCAATAGCGCTGGCGTGAGAAGATGGCGTCGCGCAGACGGAAGTTAACCTTCACACGTCCCAAATTGTTCTCGCGAACGTATTTCTTCGTAGCGGCAATTGCCTCCTTGATGGTCAAACCGTTCAGGGAGAAGTCGATATATGGCTTCACGCCTTCGCGGGGTGAATTGCAGACAATACCTTCCTTCGCATCGAAGCTCTCCTCGCTGACATCGCAGCCTTCCACCAACGGAACGATAGGCAGGTTGAAATGTTTGGCGAAAGCGTAGTCGCGGCTGTCGTGAGCAGGAACAGCCATGATGGCGCCTGTACCATAGCCAGCTAAGACATATTCTGAAATCCAAATGGGATTAGCCTCGCCCGTGAAGGGGTTGATGGCATAGCTGCCGGAGAAGACGCCTGTTACCTTGCGGTCGCTGATACGGTCGCGCTCCGTGCGCTTCTTGACATAAGCAAGATACTCATCTACAGCTGCCTGCTGTTCGGGCGTTGTCAGTTCCTTGACAAGTTCGCTCTCAGGAGCCAGCACCATGAATGTCACGCCAAACATCGTATCAGCACGAGTGGTGAAAATCGTGAAGCTCTTGTCGGAGTCCTTGACTTTGAAAACAATCTCAGCACCCTCGCTTCGACCAATCCAATTGCGTTGCGTTTCCTTCAGCGACTCTGTCCAATCAATGGTATCGAGACCGTCAAGGAGGCGTTGCGCATAAGCTGATACGCGCAGGCACCATTGCTTCATCTTCTTCTGTACCACAGGGAAGCCGCCACGTTCGCTGACGCCGTCAACCACCTCGTCGTTGGCCAGCACAGTACCCAGCTGCGGGCACCAGTTGACCATCGTCTCGCCGAGGTAGGCGATGCGGTAGTTCATCAGTACTTGCTGCTTCACCACATCGCTCATGGCCTTCCATTCGTCGGCAGTAAAGGAGAGTTCCTCGCTCTGTGCGACATTGAGGTTTGCTGTACCTTCCTTTTCAAAATGCTTGATGAGTTCCTCAATGGGCTGTGCGCTTTGGCACTTGTTGCAATAGAAGCTTCCGAACATCTTCTGGAAAGCCCATTGGGTCCAATGATAATAGCCTGGCTCGCAGGTTCTGACTTCGCGACTCCAGTCAAAAGAGAAACCAATCTTGTCCAGCTGCTCGCGGTAGCGGTCGATGTTGGCAAAGGTGGTCTTCTCAGGATGCTGTCCTGTCTGGATGGCATATTGTTCGGCAGGCAGACCATAGGCATCATAACCCATAGGATTCAGTACGTTGAAGCCCTGCAGACGCTTGTAGCGTGCATAGATGTCTGATGCGATGTAACCTAACGGGTGGCCAACATGCAAGCCTGCACCACTTGGGTATGGGAACATATTGAGGACGTAGAACTTCTTACGTGTCTCGTCTTCCGTTACCTTATACGTCTGCATGGCAACCCAGCGTTGCTGCCATTTCTTTTCAATATCCCTGAAATTGTATTCCATATATTTTTTGTTGATTTTGTTGATTATCTTGATGATTATTTTCCTGTAAGGATGCGTTTAATGCTGTCGAGCTTGTTTAAGGCATCGATGGGCGTGAGGCTATTGATGTCGAGTCCGAGAATCTGGTCGCGGATCTGACTGAGCACAGGATCGTCCAGTTGGAAGAAACTCAGTTGCATGTGGTCCGTCTCAGGCAAGGCACCTATCTTAGCACCCGTTCCTAATCCCTCGCGGTCGGCGCTGGACTCTAATTGCTTCAGGATGGTCTCGGCGCGCCGTACAATATCTTTCGGCATGCCGGCCAACTTGGCGACATGAATACCGAAGCTGTGCTCCGAGCCTCCGGGTTCCAATTTGCGAACGAAGATGACTTTACCGCGCAACTCCCGAACACTGACGTTGAAGTTCTTGATGCGAGAGAAGTGCTTCTCCATCTCGTTCAGTTCGTGGTAGTGTGTGGCAAAGAGTGTGCGGGCGTGGCCGCGTTGGTTCTCATGAATGAATTCCACGATGGCCCAGGCGATGCTGATACCGTCGTAAGTAGAGGTGCCACGTCCCAACTCGTCAAAGAGGATGAGGCTACGTTCCGATATATTGTTGAGGATATTGGCAGCCTCACTCATCTCCACCATGAAGGTACTTTCGCCGACGCTGATATTGTCTGAAGCACCCACTCGCGTGAAAATCTTATCGACCCATCCGATACGGGCACTCTCGGCAGGCACAAAACATCCGATTTGTGCCAGGAGTGTGATGAGAGCGGTCTGACGCAACAGCGCACTCTTACCTGCCATGTTAGGACCGGTGATGATCAGTATCTGCTGATTCTGCGTATCTAAGCGCACATCATTGGCGATATAGCGCTCTCCAATAGGCATCTGGCATTCAATCACGGGATGACGACCTTGTCGGATATCTATCTCTGTACTGTCATCCACAACGGGACGGATATAATGGTTCTCGGCGGCAGTAGTAGCAAACGACAGGAGGCAGTCCAACTGAGCCACCAGCTGGGCATCCCGCTGGATATCGGGCGTAAAGGTTGCTACGGCGCTGACTAATTCCGCAAACAGGCGTCCTTCAAGTGCCAGTATCCGATCCTCGGCTCCAAGAATCTTCTCCTCGTATTCCTTCAGCTCTTGGGTGATGTAGCGCTCGGCGTTGACGAGTGTCTGTTTACGAATCCAGTCGGCAGGCACACGATCCTTATACGTATTGCGCACCTCCAGATAGTAGCCGAAGACGTTGTTATAGGCCACCTTCAGGCTTTGGATGCCAGTGGCTTCTGCTTCGCGCTGTTGGATTTGCAGGAGGTAATCCTTGCCGTTGTAGGCTATTTCCCTGAGCTCATCGAGTTCTTTGTTGACGCCACTCATGATGACATTTCCCTTCTGGACCATCAAGGGAGGATCGGGCTGCACCTCGCGGGCTATGCGGTCGCGGATGCTGGCACAGAGGTTCAGTTGCTCTCCAATGGTGTGGATGGTTGGGTCATCTGCAGCCAGGCAGATGTTCTTCATCGGCTCGATGGCTTGAAGGGCGATACGCAGTTGAACGATATCGCGAGGCGATACGCGGCCTGTAACCACTTTGGAGGTGATTCGCTCCAGATCACCGATGAGGCGCAACTGATCCATGATGAACTCACGGAACTCAGGGTGGCGGAAATAGTAATCCACCACATCCAGACGCTGCCCAATCTGAATCGTATCACGCAACGGGAACAGCAGCCAGCGATGTAGCAGTCGGGCACCCATTGGGGTGATGGTATGGTCTATCACATCCAACAGCGAGCGTCCACCTTCGTTCAAGGGCTGCAACAGTTCCAAATTGCGAACCGTGAACTTATCCAGTCGCACATAACGCTCTTCCTCGATGCGGCTGATGCTCGTGATATGTTGCAGCTGGGTGTGTTGCGTCAGCTCCAGGTATTGAAGGATGGCGCCAGCGGCTATCACACCAGCGCGAAGGCCGTCGATGCCGAATCCTTTCAGGTTCTTGACTTCAAAGTGACGTGTCAGTTTGTCGTTCGCTGTCTGACTGGTGAATACCCAGTCATCCAACTCGAAAGTGACGAACTTGGTTCCAAAGCAGCCTTCAAACAAGCCCTTGCGGCCACGTTCATAAAGTACCTCTTTGGGGCCGAAGTTGCCCAAAAGCTTGTCCACATAGTCTGCAGGACCTTCAGCTACCATCCACTCACCTGTGGAGATATCAAGAAAGCTCACACCCACCAGATCCTCCTTCATGAAATGGACGGAGGCCAGAAAATTGTTCTCGCGGTAGTTCAGAACCGTATCGGTCATCGCTACGCCAGGCGTTACCAGTTCCGTGATGCCGCGCTTCACGAGTTTCTTCGTGAGTTTGGGGTCTTCCAACTGGTCACAGATGGCCACACGACGGCCTGCGCGCACCAGTTTGGGCAGATAGGTGTCCAAGGCGTGATGCGGAAAACCGGCCATCGCCGTACTCTCATTCTCCCTGCCGTTGTTGCGCTTGGTGAGGGTGATACCCAAAATCTCCGAGGCCTCTATCGCATCCTGTGCATAGGTCTCATAAAAGTCTCCGCACCGGAACAGCAAAATCGCATCAGGATGCTTTGCCTTCAGGTCGAAGAACTGTTTCATCATCGGAGTGATTTCGGCCATGATAGTGAATATATTACTCGTTTGGGCTTATCAGGGTGCAAAGGTACGAAAAAGTTTACAGTTAGAGATGCTTCCAGTGATATTTTTCAAACCAAAGGTTTAAAAAAACGAAAACGACCCTTCTCACGAAGAGTCGTTTCTAAAGCTATGAACAAATCTTGTTGAATCTCTCAGAATAACATAGAGAACGAATTCTCGGCTAAGTTTATCGCATCACTGCGGGCTTGGCTTTTAGTTATTCCGATAGGGAAACGGAAGTTTCCTACAATCAACTTACCTTAACTAACTTACCTAAAGTTGAGTAGCCGAAGCTACTCGGGGATGAAAACCTTTAAAACTAACCTAATACCATGAAAAACCGTATATCATAGAAGTATCTATCACAGACACGAACTATCTTTTGTGTGCCCTTTCTCTTAAGGACACTGCAAAGGTACGTATCTTTTCGTGTACATTTTACACCTTCAACAAATATTTCTCGTAAAATATTGTCTTTCTTGATATAAATCAATCAATTATTTTTGATCGTAGGCGTGTTTCGGGTAATCTACCGTGTAATGCAGGCCGCGACTTTCTTTGCGTTCGATGGCCTGACGTGTGATGAGATAGCCGACATTCACCATGTTACGCAATTCGCAGATGTCCTTCGAGGCTTTCACACGCTTGAACAACTCCTCGGTTTCCTCGTAAATGATATCCAAACGGGTCCAGGCGCGATGCAGACGCAGGTCGCTGCGCACGATGCCAACGTAGTTGGACATAATCTGTCCCACCTCTTTCATGTCCTGCGCAATCAGCACTTTCTCCTCGTTCGTCAACGTGCCCTCGTCGTTCCATTCAGGAACCTGGTCATTGAACTTATACTCATCAATGTGGGCGATGGCGTGCTCTGCCGCCTTGTCGGCATAGACCACAGCCTCTATCAGCGAGTTGCTGGCCAAACGGTTGCCGCCATGCAGGCCCGTGCAGGAACATTCGCCTACGGCATAGAGGCGATGGATGGTGCTTTCGCCGTTGAGATCCACCTTGATGCCACCGCACATGTAGTGGGCACAGGGTACTACGGGAATATACTGCTTGGTGATGTCAATGCCGATGCTGAGGCACTTGGCGTAGATATTCGGGAAATGATGTTTTGTCTCTTCGGGATCCTTGTGCGTGACGTCCAGGCATACGTGGTCGATGCCGTGAATCTTCATCTCCTTGTCGATGGCACGTGCCACGATGTCACGTGGTGCCAGCGAGAGTCGCTTGTCATATTTCTGCATGAACTCCTCGCCGTTGGGCAGGCGCAGGATGCCGCCGTAACCGCGCATAGCTTCGGTGATGAGGTAGGCGGGATGGGTCTCGGCTGGGTTGTAGAGCGCTGTAGGATGGAACTGCACAAACTCCATATCCTTCACGATACCCTTGGCGCGATAGACCATCGCAATGCCGTCGCCCGTGGCGATATTGGGATTCGTGGTGGTAGCATAGACGGCACCCGTACCACCCGTAGCCATCAGCGTGACACGTGACAGGAAGGTATCGATTTTCTTCGTATCGGGGTCTAGCACGTAGGCACCATAGCACTCGATATCCGTCATGTGGCGGTTCACCTCGCGCCCCAGATGGTGCTGCGTGATGATTTCCACAGCAAAGTGATTCTCCAGCACCGTGATGCGTTTGTTCTTGCGCACGGCACGGATCAGGCCTTGTTGGATCTCGTGGCCCGTATCGTCAGCGTGGTGCAGGATGCGGAACTCACTATGGCCGCCCTCGCGATGGAGGTCGAACTCGCCATCCTCGTTCTTATCGAAATTCACGCCCCACTTGACCAGGTCGGCAATGCCCTTGGGCGCATTCTTCACCACTTGTTCCACTGCTGCGGGGTCTGAGATGAAGTCGCCGGCCACCATCGTGTCCTGGATATGTTTCTCAAAGTTGTCCACTTTCAGGTTCGTGACACTCGCCACGCCACCTTGTGCCTTGTCCGTATTGGCCTCGTCAATCGTGGTCTTGCATATGAGCGCTACTTTGCCCTTGCCGCTCTGAGCGACCTTGAGCGCATAACTCATTCCAGCCACGCCCGAGCCAATAATGAGGAAATCGAATTTACGAATCATCGTCGTTTGATTGTTGTTGAGCGCTGCAAAGTTAGCGATTTTCAAATAAAGAGATGCAAGAAGTGGGGAAAAATGAAAATTTTTTAATGAAAAAGCTCTGAAAGCTCCAATGTTATACGTATCTTTGCACCATGAAACGACAGAAATCAATCCTTTTAGCGCTTCTTGTCATCACGCTCGCTTCCTGTGGAAGTTCCAAGCGGGCTGCACGACAACAGTATCAACCCGATACAGCTATTTATACGCCCGCCGGAACGGTGAGCCCCAAGACGGTGACGCCTAAACCCAGCAAAAAGTCCCTGACTCCCGAACAGCGCATGGGCCAGCGTCTGGACAGTCTGCTGCTGACGGCTGACACCTTGCTGCGTACCACACAGCTGGGACTACACATTGTGGACCTCACGACTGGGCAGGTGCTCTATGCCTACAATGCGCAGCATCGGATGCGTCCAGCCTCGTCCGAGAAGATGGTGACGGCCATCGCCGCGCTGGACCGCTTAGGGCCCAACTATCTGTTCTCGACCCAACTGCTGACAACGGCTACCGTCGCGGGCGGAACGCTCCAGGGTGACCTATATATTAAAGGTGTCCTGGACCCCCTGCTCTCTACGGCTGATGTCCGCGCTCTGGCTGCTCAACTCAAAGCTGCTGGCATCCGTAAAATCGCAGGACGACTGATTGCTGATGCTTCGTTCAAGGACGCTGATGAGTACGGCTGGGGCTGGTGCTGGGACGATGAGAATCCTGTACTCTCTCCATTACTTGTGGATGGCAAGCCTGGATTAGCTGCAGCCCTTCGCACAGCCTTGAAGAATGCCGGCATCACCCTTTCCAAGGGCGTCACAACCGGTACGGCGCCCGCTGCGGCCCGACAGCTGACAGCCATCCAGCGGCCCCTTACCGCCGTGCTCCAACCGATGATGAAGGAGAGCGATAACCTTTGCGCTGAGGCCGTGTTCTATCAACTCAAATCCGCGCAGCCTGCGCAGGGGAAGCACTATAGCAGAAGACAAGCCGCCTCTGTCATCAATGAGGTCATCGGCGGTGGTGCTTCTTCCATCGCCGACGGTAGCGGACTCTCCCTCTATAACTACCAGACTCCTGAGACCTTCACGCGCCTTCTGGCTTATGCCGCTGCCCGCCCCGACAGCATCTTCAACCCCTTGCTCGCAGCCCTGCCCATCGCTGCGGTTGACGGGACGTTGAAGAACCGCATGGCCGACACTCCCGCTGCCGCCAATGTGCGTGCCAAGACGGGCTCCGTCACAGCTGTCTGCACCCTCGTAGGCTACACCACACAACGCTCCACGGGCCACCTCATCGCCTTTGCCATCATGAACCAAGGCGTGCCCAGCATGGCCCAAGGACGCAACTTCCAGAATCGCGTCTGCATACTATTGAGTGAGTGAAAAGTGAAAGAGTGAATAATTAAAAATGGATAAAAAATAGAAAATAATTATCCATTATCCATTATCCATTGTCCATTATCTATTATCTTTGCGCTCGCAATTAACACATATAACTTTTAACTATAACACATTCAACTAAAATGAATCCCTATCTGAATTTCTCGCTCGAGGGTAAGGTTGCTCTCGTCACCGGCGCCAGCTACGGCATCGGATTCGCTATCGCCAGCGCTTTCGCTGAGCAAGGTGCTACCATCTGTTTCAACGACATCAATCAGGAACTCGTTGACAAAGGCCTGAAGTCCTACGAAGAGAAAGGTATCAAGGCCCGCGGCTACGTCTGCGACGTTACCGACGAACCCGCTGTACAGGCTCTGGTCAAGAAAATCAAGGAAGAGGTGGGCTCCATCGACATCCTCGTCAACAACGCCGGCATCATCCGCCGCATCCCCATGCACGAGATGGAGGCTGCTGACTTCCGTCGCGTCATCGATATCGACCTCAACGCTCCCTTCATCGTCTCCAAGGCTGTCCTGCCCGACATGATGGCTAAGGGTCACGGCAAGATCATCAACATCTGCTCCATGATGTCCGAGCTGGGTCGCGAGACTGTCAGCGCCTATGCTGCCGCCAAGGGTGGTCTGAAGATGCTCACACGCAACATCTGCTCCGAGTACGGCGAGTACAATATCCAATGCAACGGTATCGGCCCGGGCTACATCGCTACGCCCCAGACCGCTCCCCTGCGCGAGCGCCAGCCGGACGGCAGCCGCCATCCCTTCGATAGCTTCATCTGCGCCAAGACGCCTGCAGGTCGCTGGCTCGATCCTCAGGAGCTGACCGGCCCCGCTGTGTTCCTTGCTTCCGAGGCCAGCAACGCCGTCAATGGCCACATCCTTTATGTCGATGGCGGTATCCTTGCTTACATCGGCAAGCAGCCTAAATAATCGACGCTATCCAATAAAAGGAAAAGGGGAGGGACAATCAGTCTCTCCCCTTCTTTTTTGCATGTTCTAGAATGAATGGTTAATTGGGGCTTACTTGCTGAAGACTTTCTCCAGTTCCCTTTCGATTTGCTCTCCGCGCAGACCGCGCCTTACTACTTTTCCGTCGGGAGCGAAGAGGATGATTTCGGGGATGCCGGTGATGCCGTAGAGATCTTCAGCAATATCCTGTGCGTTGATGATTTGCGGATAGGGAATCTTCTCTTCCTCGATGGCCTGCAGCGTGTCTTCGGGCTTGTCCCAGGCGGCGATGCCGAGGACTTGCAGGCCCTGGTCTTTATACTTGTTGTAAGCGGCGATGAGGTTGGGAATCTCGCCTCGGCAAGGGCCGCACCACGATGCCCAGAAATCGACGAGCACATACTTGCCGCGACCTACATAGTCGGAGAGCCGCGTTGTCTTGCCTTCGTACTCCACAGCGAAGTCCTTGAACATGTCGCCGGCCTGCGGTGACTGGGCTTGCTTGACCAGTCCTGCCTTCAGCGGGGCAATATCTACAATGGTGTGCTGCACTTCCTCGCTGCATAAGTCCAGCATCGCCAATATGTCCTTTGGGTTCATACCAACATATTGTGAGAAGACAATGAGATAGGTTGCGGCAGGGTCTGCGGCATGTTCCTTGACAAATTTGAATGCCTCTTCCTTCACCTTGTCGGTTTGGTCGGACAGGTAAAGGTCAGATAGTTTATGATTCATTTCAACACATGCCAAGTTGAGAGGCGTTCCCTCGAAGTCAAGACCAGCCAACACGATGTTGCCCGGCTCGAGGATGAAAGGGAAGGTATGCTTGCTTTTGTGTTCGCCTTCGTCGTCGCTGATGGTCATTTCCAACACCAGGTTGGAGTAGAGGGGGTGTTCGATGGTTCCGCTGATCTGGAACTTATTGTCTTCCACTTTGTACTTGACCCGTTTCTGACTTGACGATATAATCGCTATGGAGTCGTTCATGATGTACACGGAGTCTGCCCTCACTTTGGTATCTCCCCATCCATACATGAAGTCGGAAAGGTCGCCGCTAATGGTGTAGTTCTTCTCTTGTGCGTGCCCGGCTACAGCAATGAGTGCGAGTAGCGCGGTGATGATAAAGTTTTTCATTTTCTGTGTGTTTTTGGTTGGTAAATCTCTGATTTGCGATGCAAAGTTACGACTAAATGAGCGAAAAGCAAAGAAAATCTTGTTAAAAATAGGCGCTTTCGGAGCTTTTGCTTGTGCGTTCCACGAAGAATGTCTAACTTTCGCCCAGAAAAAGCAAAACAAAAAATAATTGAGAAGAATTGCAATGTTTTTCTGTTTTGTGTGTCTATCTAAGTAGAAGAATCCAAAAATGGAGAAGGAGACAGACATCCTGATCAACGGCCTGCTCGGGCAGAAACCTGCAGCCTGCCAGCAACTACTCACGGACTACGGTCCGGAGGTGTTCCGCATGATACAGCGCTTTGTGTCGCAGCGGGAGGATGCGGAAGAGGTCTATCAGGACGTGTTCGTCAAAGCGCTGCGAGGCATCAGGACATACAACCGGCAGGCGTCGCTGGGGACATGGCTTAGCCGTATTGCCTATCACGAGTCGCTCAACTACCTTCGCCGCCGCAAACCGAATCTCGTTTATATGGAAGATCATGCTGGGGGCATAGATGCACTCGAGGCTCCGGAAGAGACATCGCTGGACGAGCAGACCGTAGCACAGTTGGAGCGCGCCTTGGCGCTGCTGCCACCCCACGAGCAAGCAATCATCAGCATGTTCTACTACGAAGACAGGAGCCTCGCGGACATCGCCTACATTACCGACTCAATTCCTTCTACCGTCGGCTCGCAGCTGAGCCGTATCCGCAAGAAACTTTACAGAATCATCAAAACTTTCTGAGCTATGAATGATTTAAAGAACGATATCAACCTTCGCGAAGCCGCCAGCCGGCGTGAGCAGCAACTGCCGCCCATGCCTGAAGGGCTGAACGAGCGCGTAATGGGAAGCCTCAAGGAGCAGAAAGCGGTCTCGAAGCGACTCAAGCTCTGGCCCTTGGTGGCAGCGGCCTGTGTGGCAGGTTTTGTTGCCATTTACTTAGTGCCGCCAAGAACTGCGGAAAAGGGACAGCAACTCGCTTTAGAGGAGCCTGTGGCGACGGAACAACCAACCGCCAACGAAGTCATTTCGCCAGCGCCTGAGGCAGTAGCCGAAGAACCTGTAGCGGTTGAACCTGCCGTCAAGCCCGAGAAAGCCCCAAGGCAAAAGCGCGTTGTTACCCAAGAACCTGCAGAGGAGCCTTTGCTTGCAGAAGCAGAATCAGCTCAGGAAGAGCCCGAGCAGGAGGATGTCTATCAGCCCAAACAGCCCGACCTGTACCTGCTGGCAGTCGCCGAGGCTCAGGATATCCGCTCACGAGGTGAGCAACTTTATCAGGAAGTCAATCATATTATAATGAACGCAAAACCATAGAACGATGAAAAAGATAATCACCACCATGCTGTTGGCAGTCGTTACTGCCGCCACTTATGGACAGCAACCCAATGCACGAATCCAGCAAATGGATGAGTACTTGCAGACACAAGACATCAAGGTCAACAAAACGCAGTACAGCCATTCAGGAGGGGTAGGATATGCGGCATCCGCCGTTACGCACTTGATGAGTGCCTGGGAGTCGTATTTCAGGAAGAAACTGAGCGAAGAAGAGAAGCAACAGCGTATCCTTACGGTCAATAGTCGCATCGCTCAGCAGCATCAGAAGATGGAGGGAATACTCGATTACGTCCGCACCACCTTCTCCCGCCTGAGCAAGGAGGGCGCTGAAAGCTATCTATATGAATTCCATAAGAACGGCTTAGATACCGTCAAGTACACCTATTTAGGGCCTTTGAAAGAGGCGGCCCGCTTCGACTTTCGTAATACTCCGCACAAAGAAAATCCGAATGGAATAGACGACTATAACGATTATTATGTCAGTTACAACCACTCCTATACCGTACCCCACGGCATCGCGGAGGACAACATGAAGCCCTTCGACAGCGAAGCCTTCTGCGCACACATCCGGGCCGTCCTGAAGAAGTTCATGAAGCTGAAGGGAGCAAAGGCCTATCCCGTACATTGGCAGCACGACGAAGGCTTTGAGAAAGCGAGCGATTTCTACCTGATACCCAAATATGGTCGCGACAAGCATGAGTTCGAGACACATCCGGGCCTCACTACAGGTACCCACTACATCATCCCCTCTCAGCACGAAGCCGAGGCCAAAATCTTGTACAAGGAACTGGACGCGCTGGCATACGACTACGTAAACAGCCACCCCGAACAACCCTACACGTATAAATTCACCTCTGAATTCCCAGGATCGGATAGCAGTAATATTATTCATGGACTCCCCCAAATGGTAAAAGGGGATATCTTTAACAAGAGCGACGAGTTCTTTCTCTGCTGTAAACGCGAACATGACGGCAACTACCACATTCTCATCCTCAACAGCAAGGGCGTGTATTGGGTTCCCTGCGACTATGCAATCCTAAAAAGCTACATCAATGGCGAGAAGACCTATCTCAAAGGTATGGAGCCAAAAGCAAACAATCAATAAATTATAACGTATGAATATTGGAGACAAGGCGCCCGAAATTCTGGGCAAGGACGAACAGGGACGGGACATCCGTCTGAGTGATTACAAGGGCCGTAAGTTAGTACTCTATTTCTATCCGAAGGACAATACGAGCGGCTGTACGGCAGAGGCTTGCAGCCTGAGAGACCGCTATGATGAACTGCAAGGTGCCGGCTACGAGGTGGTGGGCGTGAGCAAGGACTCAGCAGCCTCGCATGTGAAGTTCAAGGAGAAGCATGCGCTGCCCTTCCCGCTGATTGCCGATGTGGATAAGTCGCTGATGGAGGCGATGGGCGCGTGGGGCGAGAAGGTGATGTACGGCAAGAAGACGATGGGCACCATCCGCACCACCTTTGTCATCAACGAGGAGGGCATCATCGAGCAGATCTTTGTTGGCAAACAGGTGAAGACCAAAGAGCACGCCGAGCAGATTCTACAGGTGTAGCAAGTCCTAAGAGGGAGACAGCTGCCAAAGTAAATAAAAGAGGGGGGCTGCTGCTGCCGCAAAGCAGTACCTCTCCTTACCGCATTTTCATCCCTGATCGTGAAAAAGTTGGTGGTTTTCTTGGCGTGAATGGGATTAATCGCTACTTTTGCAGCGAAAGTAAATAAAATAGGAATGAATCATGACATTTCTCAATCAGTTTCACAAGGAAGTGACGGAGCGCAAGATGCGGAAAATTGCCGCATCGCAGCAGTCACCGATGAGCTCGAGCGACTTTGCGGAGTACATGAAGCGCAATCTGGAAATGGCCTCCAAGATGTAAATAGTTACGAAAAGGAGCAGCGTGCCGCTGAAGAGGACTGTGTGGAGAGGCGTGTTTTCTAATTATTCTCACAGCTTGAAAATAAATTATCACGTCGCGAAAATAATATTTCATGGTTTGAAAATAATATTTCACGGCGTGATAATAATTTAGAACCTGCATATAAAGACTTTTATATCTGGTTATGATAATTTTTATTCGCTAGGGACGTGACTTGATAGAGGTATTACTGTAGTCTGAAAGTCACGGGCAGGATGTAGCGTACACGTAAGAGTTTGCCGTCCTGCAAGCCAGGCTTCCATCGCGGCATGCTGGACACGACGCGAATGACTTCCTTGTCAAGGTACACCTCGCCATTTTCTATCTTTTGGCTCGGTTGCGTGCGCTTGGTGGTCTTAACGAATTTTGCCAGCATATGGCCTGAGTTCTGATCTGCCGTTCTGTGGGCACTAACCTCTGAGATAGAGCCGTCCTTTTCTACCACGAAAGAGACAAAGGTCTGGCCTTGAATGCCTGCTTCCTGCGCCACAGCGGGGTACTTGATATGCTCTGCGAGCCATTTGTAAAGGATCTGGTCACCGCCAGGGAAATTGGGCATCTGTTCTACCTCGGCGTAGATTTTGTCATCAGAGGTGAGGGCATCCCTTGTGTAGTATTCTACTACACCCTCTTCAAGTCCGCGTTGCCCATACTTTTCTTGGGCTTCATTGAGGTCGAGGGCGCGGACTTTTATGATGTCTTTAAGTTGCTTAATTTCGCTCTCCGATGACAATCGGCCATTAAGGAGGTATATTCTCCCGACGTTTGAGGCTTCGTCGACAATCGTGCGAGCCAGCGCATCGACGTTGGAGAGGAGCAGCAGCGCGGCTGCTATAGGCACAAAGAGGATGTATTTCACCATCTCCGTGCGACGGGTTCTGCGAAGATTCATCATTTTGATTCTGCGTTTTAAGGGTAATACATTGAAATTATTTGCAATCGTAGCTACGTTCTTTTGAGTGGTAAAGCCAAGGAGGCGATATTGGTAGGCCTTCAAAGCGAGGCTCATCCCTAATTCCTCCCCTGGGGAGGGGGATAAGGCATCGGAGACAGCCTTGTCAGCAATAAATTCGAGGTTCATGCGCACCTCACGACGCATAATCCATGCGGCGGGATTCCACCAAAAGAGGATGCACACAAGCTGCGAGAAGAGGATGTCTGCGGTGTGCCATTGACGGACGTGGGTCTGTTCGTGAATGAGTACCTCGCGCATCGTCTGTTCGTCCATTCCATCGGGATGCAGGAAGATCCACGGCCCAAAAGAGAAGGGTGAACAGGGACGGGGGTAACGGAAGAATGCTCCCTCCCGCTTGCACGTACACCTTAAATATATCATATAGACAACCTGCCAAAGGAACTTCAAGGTCATCCACGCGACAGGGATGAGGTAGATGATGCCCCAAAGGACGATCATGCCCACAAACCACATTCCACAACCTGGCTCTTCCTGCTGAACACCCATTGCAGCCACGCGAGTGGCGGTATCGTCGAGTGTTGGCAGGACGTAAGTGGCATAATCCGCGGCCAGCTGCATCGTAGCCGCGTCGCTCTGCATCAGCGATTGCACATCACACAACGGCAACAGGAACGCCGTCAGGTAGATGCCCCACAACATGGCGCGACGCACGCCGAAGAATGTGTCGCGATGCATCACGACTTGAAACAGCAGGCACAAGAGTGCAAGAATGATATTGACTTTGATGACGTACAACATGGGACAAATGATAAATGAGAATGGACCGCTCGGCCCTAAGGGACGCTTCACACCTGAAGAATGGAAAATGGACAATTGAGAATGACGTTTATTCTCTGTTTTCAATTAAATCAATAATCTCTTTGAGCTCTTTGGACGAAATGCGTTGCTCACGAGCAAAGAAGGTGACGAGCTCCTTGATGGATCCGTCGAGGAAACGGTCCACCAGCGAGCCGAGCTTCGTCTTGCCGTAGGATTTCTTCTCTACGATGGGCCAATAGACATAGCCGCGTCCCTGCTGGCGGTGGGTGAGATAGCCCTTGCGCTCCAGCGACTGGAATGCATTCTGGATACCGTTCAGCAGCGGTTGTGGTTCGGGATATAGGTTGAGCACATCCCTCGGGGTACACTCGCCGAGCTGCCAGATATACTCCATCACTTCTTCTTCTTTAGCACTTAACTTGATCATAACGACATTAAAATATTTTTCGACGGTGCAAAGGAATAAAGAATTTCTCAACTTGTCAAGAGTTTGGGTTGATAATTAAACATTCTTAAATGTTGAATTGTAAAAAACAACAATCCGTGTGACAACGTGCCGCACGGATTGTTGTTTAGGGGGGGCTACTGGATGGTGAGCCAGACGGGTTCGTTGCGGGCTACGGAAACTATTTTACTGCCTGCTTCCTACCGTTCTGGATATAAATGCCGCGGGGGGGATTGGCGGTTGTAATGCCGCGGCCGCTGAGGTCATAACGCACCAGCTCGTCATCGTCAGGGTCGAAGTGCTGCCCCGGGGAGTAGATGACATCGTCGAGGGCACGGCTGCCGTCGGGCGTCGTCAGCACGAAGGTGAACAGCCATTTGTTGAGGCGCACACCGCTGGCAGAGACGTAGGGCAGCTTCACGAGCACCTTGTTCCAGCCCTCGCGGAGCTGCACGCTGACGGGCTCGCGGGCGGGGAAGTTCTCGTTGCGCAGATCCACCTCGGCACTGATGTTCTTGCCGGTGTTCACCCACGTGGGCGGCAGGATTTCCTGACCGTTGAGCCAGAGGCGGGAACCCTTGCAGTCCCATTTGCCGGCATCGGGAGCCTTGTCGTTCTCGGAGCGGCCGTAGTTCTGGAACTCGATGAGGGCACCGGCGGTCTGTGCCTGAGGTGAATAGACATAGGTCCAGGCGTAGGCGGTGGTGTTCAGCTGCGGGTCGTTGAAGACGGCGGGTACGGTGGCGCCCCAGGTGTGGCGCAGATAGATGCCGGCACCGGTGACCACGCGGCTGCCATAGTTCTTGCCGTCGTAGGCGTAGGTGGTGGGCAGGATGTCGTCGGTGGCCGTCTCGGGCGGGAAGACGGCAGTGGCGGAACCGCCATTGGGGAAGGCATCGGTGAGGCGCCAGCGCACGTTGGTCTGCTTGACATACGGAATGGGCTCGTCGCTGAGCCACGTGTCCTTGTAGTAGAGGAAACGACGCTCCCAGTCGGCGAACTCGTCGTACTCGCTGCCGACGTTTGGCAGCGTGACACCGCCCGATTCGATGTACTGCTTGCCGCCGCCCATCCAGCCGCGTTCGGCGGTAGCCAGGGCGTTGGCGTAGAGGCTGTTCTGGCAGATGATATCGCGCTCGGTGGGCGTCTTGCGGTCGTTCCACAGGGCGGTGATGGCGCCTGCCAGCTCGCTGCTGCCCTGCTGGGCGTAGTAGATATTGCTCTTGTAGATGCCTACGAGGTCGGCGAAGACATCGAAGTGGTTGACGTAGTTGTAGCGGCAGTCGATGTTGGGCAGGCCACTGATCTTCTTGCCCGACGTGCTCCACATCTCCGTCATGTCGATGTAAGGCAGTGTGGAGGTGCTGATGTTGACACCGCTGATGGGGTTCCACACAATACAGCGGCGACCCAGCGTCTGCTTGATGTACTGCGACATCTCGTTGACGAAGGCGGCTGTAGTGCCCGCCTCATCGGCTCCCATGTGGATATAGGGTGCAAGGGGGAAGGCGGCGGCCAGCTCGGTCAGCAGTTGCTTCAGGGCGGCACGGCCCTGCTCGCTGCTCATGGTGAAGCCCATGGCGTTGGTGAAGGCGGTGGAGTGGCCGGGCATATCGATCTCGGGGATGATGATGAGGCCGCGCTCGGCAGCGTAGGCCTCCAGTTCGGTGCATTGCTCCTGGGTGTAGAACTTGCCCGCGAAGCGCGTCATCGAGGAGGTGCTGTTGAGCTGCGGGAACACCTTGGACTCGAAGCGGAAACCCTGGTTGTCGGTGAGGTGCCAATGGAAGACGTTGACCTTGAAGCGCGACAGCAGGTCGATTTCCTTCTTCAGTTCCTCGAAGCTGATGAATGAGCGTCCTACGTCGTGCATGAAACCGCGCAGCTTGAAGGCCGGGTAGTCGGTGATGCTGACACCCTGTATGTAGGCGCCGTCGGTGGCTGCCGCCAACTGTGCCAGCGTCTGTGCGGCGCGGATGACACCCGTCTTTGAGGCTGCCTGAATGGTGATGGTGCTGGACTCCACATTCAGTTTGTAGCCCTCGTTGGGGAAGTCTGCCAGCGTATAATCGAAGGTGCCCAGCGTGGCGTCGTCCACCAACTTCACCGTCACCGTAGCCTCCGCTTCGGCAGCGGTCTCGAATAGGGAGGCCAGCAGCGTGGAAGCTGTAGGGTCAGTAATCTTAACCGGTCGCTGCAAATCAAAGGTCGTGCGGGTCTCGGTGAGGCTTTGCGGTTTCGGCATCAGCCATCGCGTGGGCAGCGTGCCTTCCTGTGCACTGGCGATAGCCGCCATGGTGACGAACAGAATAAAGAGGTGTAGGCGTAAGGTTTTCATAGCCCTAAATGCCGCAGCACTTTAGTTTAAATTTCTTTATAAGTACCTGAGCCGCTCGGCTTTGCCGCTTGCCCCAGCAAGAACTTTTTGTTGCTCAGGATTTGGCCATGTCAGATTTTCACTTACTTTAATGCTGCAAATCAAGACAAGCAAAATCATCAATGACATGGCAAAGGTACAACAAAAATCTGAGAAAATCAGCGCTTTTGGCGGAATGTTTTTCGTCTTGGACAAATATGACCGTAATTATCTGCGGATTTTAGGGAATAAAGAAATCCGGGCCCTGCGGGATGCGGGGTCCGGATTCTGTTGTTGTGTGGGTTACTGGATGGTGAGCCAGACGGGTTCGTTGCGGGCTTTGGCCTCGACGATCTTCTGCTTGAGTTCGTAGAGCCACTTGCGGGATTCGAGGACTTTTCCTACGAGTTGGTTGCGACCTACGAGGATGCAGCCAGCGGTGTCCTTGGCGGTGTTGCCGGCGTGGATGGATCAGCGGCAGCATCAGCGACAAGGACGTGCAGGCCAACCCCGAGAAGTACGGTAACGCCACCGTAGCCACCGAGGCCATGCTGACCCCCGACATGCTGACCATCACTCTGGCCTCCACCGTAGGTGTCAACGCCAGCAAGCAGTTCGCCAAGAACGCCAGCATCCAGAAGGTCTCCGCCTCCATCGCCGGACTCGAGGAAGAGGAGAACGAGAACGAGGGCGGCTCTGGCAACGAAAGCGAAAACCAAAACCAAGGCGGCGGCAGCCAGAACGGTGGCGGCTCTAACCAAGGTGGCGGCGGCACGGGCACCATCGACACAGGCGGCAACGGCGGCAACACCGGAGGCAACGGAGGTAGTACTGATCCCGATGATGGCGACGAAGGATAAAGAACGGCCCACTCCCAGCCAGCCCACTCCCGACCTCTCCCCAAGGGAGAGGAGAAGGGAGAGGTGATGGGAGGGGGACGGGCTTCTTCTAACAAAAACCACAAAAACCCTCACCTCAGTATGTGACGGACTTACAGTCCTTACAAGATAAGAGGCGTCATTTTTCCTTGTGAGCAAGCTCCCAGATAAAAATCTCCACCTCTCATCTTGGGCTCAAGAGCCATCACATACTTTGTGAGCAAAAACACCGCTCCGCTTCGCTCCACTAAAAAACAAGGCCACGAGTCTTTTTCTCGAATACGAATTGTTTTGAAATAAATGTTTTTTAGCGCGAAGCGCGATGTTTTTTCCGCGAGGCGGCTGAGTGATGGAACATCACAGTGGATGTTTAGGCTGTTGTGTGAAAGCTCGCTTTCAGGCACAGACAGACGAAACAAACACGATTGGCCAACGGCCTCAGACGGCGCAGCGGGGTTTTTAAGGTTTTTGTCAAACAAAACTTA
>JAILQO010000013.1 GCA_024698925.1 Bacteroidaceae bacterium
GTCCATCTTCAGATAGTAACCCTTGGCCCAGATGCCATAGCCAGAACCCACGTCGCAGAGACGACCCATCACTCCGGCCTCGTCGCCGGGATTCAGATATACGTCGGCACTGACTTCGTAGTCCTGCCAGTCGGCATCGCCCAGGATGGTGTAGTGATGCCATTCGGGTGCCCAGCTGAGGGTGTGGGAACCAACGGTTTGGCGGAGGCAAAGGCCATCACGTGAGGGTGCTGGCTTTAGTTCATAGCACCCAATCAGGTCTGCCAAATAGTGTGGAAGATAACCCCACTCCGAAGGATTCCTGTACTGCTCAAAGTCATCCTCGTAGGGGATGGGGAAAGGCTTTGAGGCAGGAATGTCGGCAAAGGAGCCTTTCTGCTGCCCCGTGGTAGTGGATAGGGAATAGACGGCATTGGGTTTCAGTGTAAAGGAGAAACTGCCACCCTTAGGAGTGATGTCCTTCAGGCGCACGAACTGTTGCAGGGAGTCGCTAAACCACACGCAGAGTTTGCCAGTAGCAAGTCCGTCGGTCACCTCTATCTTAATCTTCTGTGATTTCTTCGCCCCTTTTGTTTCAGCAATGATGCTGTAGTCGCCCGTCTGCGGGTCGCGCATCGTCACCATCGAACCTCCGCCAGGCAGGTTCATGCAGCCATCGTCGATGTAGCGCCAGCCTACGCGCGTGAACTGACCATAGTGGGCATAACCCCAAAGAGCCTCGCGTACCGTGTAGTGTCCGCTCCACGGCTCCTGCGCCAGCAACATCGGCGGTTCCTTGCTGTAGGGTTCCAGCGGATAGGTAGCGCCAATGTCGTACCAGTTGACAACCTTGGTTGCTCCGCTGATGATGTAGTTCTGGTTGAAGCAGTGGACGATGCTGATGAGACAATTGAAGCCCGGGAGATACACGTGGTCTTCGCTGTTCCAAATAGGCTTGCCCATGTCTTCTGCCATCTTGCGTTGCTCTGGGGTAAGTTGTATTTCGCTGAACGTGTGGGCACAAACGGCATCGAGCGCATCCCTTAGTTCCGGATCCTCCTGCATCCGCTTAAGAAAGTCCATCTTCTGACCGCCCCAGTTGCCGAAGCCGTGTAGCTTGACATCGCGGAAGCCGCGCTCGTTCATGGCTCTGCGCAGGTGCTTGGCGAAGTCGGCGTTCCACCCCTTTTCGTTGTGACAACCGAGGGCATCGAGTTCGAGACCGTGCACCTGACGCAGTCCTTGAAGCCAGGCGATGTAGTAGTCCACCATGTCATCACTCCAGAAGTTGCCGACCCAGGCGGGGGCGCTCCACGCGGTGGCGTCGAGCGAGAGGCCGGCATTGCGGCACTTGGCCTCCTGCATCACCCACCACATATAGCCACGCAAGTAGTTGTGGTCGCCCTGATAGTGGCTATGACTGGGCATACTGCCCTGGGTAGAGTTCCCGTCGCCAGGGACCTCCACAAGCAGTGCACTGACCGATGCCCCGAACATAGGCTTATAGACCATGTCCATAATCTGCGAGCGCTGAGGTTCGGGATAGTCCTTGAGGAGGACGGAGGTGGCACCACCACCATTGACGGCTCCAATGCCGTCGAACTGCTTACCCGTAGCATTTGCGCTCAGACGAATGGTTTGTGCCGAAGCACTGCCCCATCCGATTGACAGCAGTAACAAATAAGAAAGGAATCTGTTAGTCATATTCTATAAGTTTGAGGTTAATTATTCAATGGCTGTCACAATCACATGCTGGTCGGCGATGGATAGGCAGAAGTCGCCTGGTTCCAGCACCCAGTTGTCATGCATATCAACGAAGGAGAGGTCATCGGCTCGCAGTTGCAGACTGACGGTACGCGTCTCGCCTGGTTGTAACGTCACCTTCTCGAAAGCTCGCAAGCGACGAATGTCGGGGGTGAGAGAGGCCACAAGGTCACTGCTAAAGAGCAGGACACTCTCCTGTGTCTGGCGCTGACCGATGTTGGTCACGTCCACGCTGACGGTGAGCACGTCGCCCCTGCGGAAGGTGGCTTTGTCCACATGCAAATGGTGGTACTTCACCGTGGTGTAGTGCAGCCCATGGCCAAACGGCCACTGCACGTCCATGACGGCGTCGTAATTGTAGTTTCCGTCCATTTGTCCCATGTTCTCACAGGGCTTGTAGTCGTAGGTGACAAGGGCTCCCGTGTACTTGGGATAGGTGTACGGCATGCGTCCCGTGAAATCGGTGTCGCCTGCCAACAGGCGTGCCAGCGCCATTCCACCATAGTTGCTGGGGAGGAAGGTGTGTACGACGGCTTGGCAGAGGGGTTCTATGTCTCGGATAATGCGCGGACGTCCTTCGGTCAGGACGAGCACGATGGGTTTACCTGTCTGTGCCAGCCTACGCACCATGGCCTTCTGATGATCACTGAGGTTCAGGTCGTTGATGTTGCCCGGTGTCTCACAATACGAGTTTTCACCCACACAGGCTATGACGACGTCGGCCTGTTGTGCGGCCTCGGTCAGTTGATCCCAGTCTGAGGCTTGATGGTCTTGGTTGAAGTCTCTTCTATCCCAGTGCACTCCTTGCAAGTGCTGTACGTTCTCTGTGCCGAATCTTTCTTTCAGTGCCTGTTGGAAGGTGGGATAGTTTCCCATCTGTGGCGCTAGTTCATTCGTGCGGTCTCCCTGCCACGTATAGGTCCACCCTCCATTCATTCCCCGCAGATGATCGGCATTAGGGCCACAAACGAGCAGTTTAGTGCCTTCCTTCAACGGTAACAACGCTTCCTGTTTCACTCCCGATGCTTCGTTCTTGAGCAGGACAATGCACTCCTCCGCCATCTGCTCTGCTTCACGGGCAAAGCGTCCGCTGGCAAAGTCTGGAAATTCCTTCGCCAATTTCCAGGCATCCTTGTCCCATGTATTCTTGTCCATGAGCCCGAGGCGAATCTTCAGCCGGAGTATGCGACGCACAGCATCGTCAATGCGCGTCATAGGCACTCGGCCTTCGTGGACAAGCTCCTTCAACAGGTCGCAAAACTCCACTTCATAAGGTACCATGGACATATCGATACCCGCATTGATGGCCAAGGCGATGGCCTCTTTTTTCGTGGCTGCCACGTGGTCACGCGTGCAGATGTTGTTGATGTCTGCCCAGTCGGTAACAACCATTCCGTCCCACTGTAGTTCTTCCTTCAACCATTCGGTCAGATACTTGGAATTGGCGTGGAAGGGCACACCGTTGTTCACACTGGAGTTGACCATCAGTGAGAGGGCGCCTGCCTGGATGGCACTGCGGAAAGGCTGGAAAAATTTCTCGCGCATCTCACGCTCTGTGACGCTGCTGGGCGTACGATCCTTGCCACTGACAGGTACACCATACGCCATATAATGCTTCAGACAAGCGGCTACGTGCTGGCTGCCGATGTGGTTCGGGTCGTTCCCTTGATAACCTAGCACAGCCTGTCGAGCCATTTCACAATTGAGATAGACATCTTCGCCGTAGCTCTCCCACATACGGCTCCACAAGGGTTGACGGCCTAAATCCATCACGGGCGAATAGACCCAGGGGATAAGACACGCGCGGCTCTCGTAGGCCGCAATCTCACTTACGCGATAGGGTATGTTTCGGTTGAAGGAAGCCGCCTGGCCTATCTCTTGCGGAAAGAGCGTTGCGCCCCAGGTGTATGAGGCGCCATGAATCTGGTCAACACCATAGATCTGTGGCACCCCGGAACAGTTCTCTGCAGCGTGTTGGTTCAGCCTACGGATGAGAGCACCCCACACCTCTGGTTTTTGTGCTACGCCCTTGGGTACATTCAGTATGCTACCCACGTGATATTGGTTGAACACTTTTTGTAGGGCGTCCTCATTAAGGCGGAATTCCTGACTCCGACCGTCTGTGATGACGTCGATAGTGAGTTCGCACATTTGCCCTATCTTCTCGTCGAGCGAGAGGTGGGATAGCGTGTGTTCCACCTGCTGTTCTACGTTCTCATCACGGGGGATGACAGGTTGCTGGGCGTGGACGGCAAGCAGATTGGTCGCTAAAAGACTGGTCATAAGTGCCTTCTTCATATTACTTAATGTATTTCTTACCATTCTTGATATATAGGCCATGTCGGCCTTCAACCCATGGGCGTCCCATGAGGTCATAGGCTCCGACAGGCGCCAGTCTCTGCTTAGCCGGAATAGCTTGAATGCCAGTCAGGATTTCCTTGAAGTCCTCGCGTGTGAGAACATAGTCCTGAGCGAAAGCATCCTGCCACCAAGCAGCGTTGGCGTGGGTGTGTTCCGTGCTCTGGAACGCCTCACTATCGGGCTTGTTGGTGCGTTCGTAGTCGTACCACGGAGCAAAGTACAACCACTTGCTGCCGCGTCTCCACTGAGCGTTGATCTTGGCCAGATTACCACATTCGGTGAGGGCAATCAATTTGTCGGGAGATTTCTGTTTCAACATATTGAAGCACTTCGAGCGGATGTTGCTGGCGCTACTTTCGTTATAAATATCGATACCGACGATATCGACATATTCGTCGCCTGGATACCATTTGTAACCGTCGCTATAGGGCTTGTTCCACTCTGCCGCTGATGTCCACACCCAGATGAGGTTGTTGAGACCATGGTGATTGGTGAACCGGTCGTACATCACGCGCCACAGCTCGTTGCAGGCATCGGCGTCGAGTCCCCACCAGAACCAGCGGCCACCCGCCTCGTGCAACGGGCGCCACAACACGGGTATCTTGCGTTGTTTGAGTTTCTTGAGGGTAGAGGCCACTTTGTCGATGTCCTTCATCATCTGCTTGTATTCATCGGACTCCGGCTCGAAGATTTTCTTGACATCGAAGCTCGTCTGATTGTCACCTGTACCTGGGGTGTAGGTCCAGTCTGAGCCGTTGTTCGCAGGCATGTTCCAGTGCCACATACAGCCAACGATACCCCCCTTCTTGTGCCAGTTAACGACCTCTGTGACATTGGTGTAGTCAATCCAATTGGATGGCGAGAATGGCAGGTGGATGAAATCAAAGAAGTTGATGGCAGGCCATTTGCCCGTGTGCTGATACACCCATTTGGCTTCGTTGATGTTCCAGTTGACATTGGCGGTGCATCCGGAGATGATCTTCTCACCGTAGATTTCATGGAAGCATTGCAACAAGGCCTCGGCCTCGGCCGACAACTGACGTGTTTCCTGTGCCGAAATGCCACCCATAAAGAACAGCATCAGCAGTATAAGCATAAATCTTTGGCATTTCATAGTTCGATGATGTTTATTTCAGATAATCATTGATGAACGCTTCACGGGGACGAAGGTAGTGCTCTTCCCATTGGGGACGGAGGATTCCCGAGGGCCACGCATGGGTGCGATAAGGCACGCAGTTGATAGTCTTCTTGCCCTTTGCGTTGTTGAGAGATGACCATACGGCCGAAGGTGGGCAAGTGGTATCAATAAGGCCTATCTCGCAGTAGATTTCTGCCTGCGAATGCCGAATGAGTTGTGCACCATCGAAATAAGGTAGCGTAGCATCAAGCTGTGCCATGGTGAGGTTAGGGTGGTTCTCGATGGGCTGCGGCCAACCGCTGCGACGGCCCTTGCGCGCCCCGCCTAAATCCTGCATGGCCGGCACGTTGAGCACCACACAACTGACGCGTGAGTCTAATCCTGCGGCCGCTACGGCTTGTCCGCCACCTTGACTCTCACCGATGACAAGGATACGTTTGCCGTCCCATTCGGGCTGTTGAGTCATATATTCTATGGCACGCAACAGACGCAGGTACATACCTCGGAAATAGTCGGTCTCTCCGTTGGGCTGTTGATAGGCATCGAGGCCAATGATGTCAACGCGGTCATCACCTGGGTAGCGGCGCAGGAAAGTGGCTTCATCGAAGCCCATCACGTTAGGTGAGTAACTCCACACGATGTTCGTCAAGCCGTCGGCCAACAGGTAGTCTTGGAGCATACACCATAGGGCGTGGTATTCGTCGTCCGAACATAGGCGCTGTCCCCACCAGAACCACGAGCCATTGTTCTCGTGCCAAGGTCGGAAGATGATGGCTACGGGGCAGCCCTGCTCATCTTTCAACGACTGCAGGAAAGCCGAAAGGCGCTTCATCCACGTGAAGAATTTCTGATGCTGGCTGCCACCCGGAAGGATGCTACGCACCACGGTGCTGTCTGATACATCCCATGCATTGCCTCCTGTCAGCGGGTTGCGCGGATGCCAGGAAGCGGCCACGACACCCCCGCGAGCGATATGCGCCAGGATCTCCTCGCGCATCCACTCGAACGGCACGCCGTCGAGGTTCTTTTCGTCGCCCATCTCTATGCCGCCAAGGTCAATACCTATCACGGCTGGGGTATCGCCGCAGGTCTCCCGCACATCGCTGCGTCCACGTTCCCACTTCCAGCCGAGGCCGTAGAACGGGTCATCCTGATGTCCGAACATCACTCCTTGCTCCTGCAGAAGCTGCAGTCGCTGAATCAGTTGGTCACGGGGCTGCGCGTGAAGCGACAACTGGTTCTTGGGCGATTTGATGGCAATCGGCCCTTCCCACGCCCGTAAGGGTGAAAGCACAAGTAGCAATATGATAATGAGTCCAACGTTTCTCATATAGTGCTTATTTGATAAGGATTTTCTTTCCATTCTTCACATAAATGCCTTTTGATGCCGTTTTGCCGTTTATGCGCTGACCTCCGATGTTAAAAGTCACATCCTTGAATCTTTCACTTTTCACTCTTTCACTTTTCACTTCGCCGACACCTACGGCCTCGCTGCGCAACTGCTTCATCTCCGCACGATCCACCACGACGCCGCTGTCCCATGCTGCCTGCCACCACTCTGCATTCGTGTGGCGATGGGTTTCAGACTTGCCTGTGTTGTAGTCATGGTCGTACCAAGTCATGAACCATCCCCATTTGGCCCCTTTGTCCCACATTCCTGGAACCTGAGCCATCTGTTTGCTACTACTATGTCCACACTCCGCAAGAACCACCATCTTTGATGGATAAGCTGTTTGCAACTTCGTGAACTCCGTCTTGGCCTTCGTCGCCGTGATACCGTAATTATCCCGTCCGATGATGTCCACATACTCATCACCAGGATACCATAGGTTATCTCCCACTTGACTGGTCCATACCCAGATTAAATTGTTCAGCCCGTGGTGGTTGACGAAACGATCATACATCAGTTGCCACAACTGTTTATAGGGTGTAGCGCCCTTTGCTCCCCACCAGAACCATGCCTTACCGCCGCTATATTCGTATGTGTTGCCGGCAGCTTCGTGTAGCGGACGCCATATCACAGGAATCTTATAGTTCTGTAGCAGTTTCAAGTAGCCTGCTACTTGATCCAAGTCCTTGATAATCTGCTGGTATTCATCTGATTCCGTATCGCTGACCTTGGAGATGTCGAAGCTGGTCTCACCATCTGCCGTGCCTGGCGTACAGGTCCAACCTGTACCGTCGTTGGTGCGCACGTTCCAATGCCACATCGCTCCAACGAGGCCGCCTGCTCGCCACCATGAGCGTGGCACGCTCGTGTCCTTGTAGTTAATCCAACCGTTGGGATTCACGTCCTTGGCTGCGTATGCGTGAATGAAATCGAAAACATTCATCGCTGGCCATTGGCCTGTCCAATTATTGACATTCTCTGCCTCTGTGATGTTCCAGTTCACATCTGCCACGGTAGCACTAATTGTCCGTTCGCCATAAAGCTGGTTCAGTACCAAAAACACGCTCTTCGCCTCCTCTGTGGCGTTAGGATTGCAGAGAGTAGTTGTCCGTGTAGCACCCGTCAAGGTGCAAAAAGACAGAAATAACGGGATAATCAATAGCCTTTTCATCGTTTTGTGCAGGAAAAAGGGAAATATGTGCTGCAAAGATACGCACATGCGCGTGTTTACCAATGACACTTTCTTAACCATTTGTGGTACCAGACCTCAAACGATGACTTTTTTCTTGTGGAAATGCTCGCGGAACTCGGTGGGCGAGCAGCCTTTGTACTTGCGGAACAGGCGGTTGAAGTTCGACAGCGTGTTGAAGCCGCAGTCATAACAAATCTCTGCTACCGTATGGGTTGTGTCTATCAACATTCTGGCTGCAGAACCCAGTCGCATCTGGGTGATATAATCCGATAACGTCCGTCCCGTTCGTTGGTGAAAGAAGCGAGAAAAGGCAACGGGAGTCATCCCTACAAGGTCGGCAAGCGTGTCTAAGCGCACTTCCTCATGGAAATGACTCGCGATATACTGCTGTACTTTATTGACACGACGGCTCTCGCTGCTTGTCGCGATGCGGGCAAACGATGAGCTGGAGAGCGTACGGCTGTCCTCTGCTAATGACAACTCGTATAACAGCTCCAGAAAATCCAGCACAGCGTGGAAACCACGACCGTGGCGCGCCAGTTCGTCCAGCTTACCATAGACTTTCATGATGGTGGACAGTGAAAAGGCGAGGCCGCACTGGGCGCGTTCCAGCATCAGGCGAATGGAGTGGAACTGGTTCTTACTCAAGAGACTATCCGGCAATACATCGGAGGTGAACTGGATAGTAATCTCGCGAATGTCCTTGTTCTGACAGCTACCTTGCTCCCACACGTGCTCCAGATTGGGACTCGTGATGAGTACCAGATCATAGTCGCCGATTACCTCGCTATGATCACCTACCGTGCGTTGCACGCCAGCTGCATTACCGATGAAGTTCAATTCGTATTCGGGGTGGCAGTGGATTGGAAAATCGAACGCTGTCTTGTGGCGGTCGGCGATGTAGAAACAATCGCGCTCAGATAGTGGCGTGATTTCGTGCATGACAGGCGCCGACGGGGTTACATCTTGGGACATAACAGTGGCTTATAAGGGTTGACGCGCCAAAGGTAGTTGTTTTAGTTTATACCACAAAACAAAGTGGAGAAAAAGTAAAAAAACTCATTCGTTACTCCAGTCGTCATCCCAAATTGAGTAGTTTTGGGGCCTATTGCTTTTTGCGTTAAACGTGCCCTCGTATGTGCCTTCAACTACGTCTATGTTATATGTGCTTGTAGCTAACATATGCGTGGAATGTATATGTACCGTCATTGTTCTGGGTACAATATATGTTTTTTTCATGTCTTTGTCCTTTTAGCTTGAATTATCTAATCATTATTTTCTTTCCGTTGACTACGTAGAAGCCATGCGTAGGATGGCTGACGCGTTGACCTGCAAGATTGTATATGAGTCCATTGCCTTTCATCTCCTTCATCGTTGTGATACCTGTCGCGTCATCTACAAAGAGAGCTTTGACGGCACCCCCGGCAGCGGAGTATGAGCCTGTGAAGTATGCTCCGAAGGACGACAGCTTGGCGTCTGAACCGCCCTTCTGCAGATTGCCACTTCCATTGATGCCCCAATTGTCCTGCATAATGAAATTGTGGGTATAGTTGCCTATCATGCTGAAGCCTGCTTCGGGTGTAATTGTTGCGGGATCCTTTGTCCTCAACTTGACGTTGTTGACGGTTATGAGGTCTTTTGTTGCTGTTGCAACCAATAGATAGGGCGTATTGGCAGTCATTGTTTCAACCTTAGTGAATGACAGAATACTGGCTGTCGCATGGGTGAATTCGTAGGCCGCGGCCCCAGCGCCGGCAATGGCCTCAGCTGTAGTCTCGAAGGGCAAGCAGATTGAGTTGACACCTGCGACAATGGGCTTGTACACAACTAACTTGCCGACAAAATCGTTGTCGCTATAATATGTATCTTGATCGCTGCTCCAAACAGTTCCATAGAGATATTTGGCAGGGCTAGGATATCCGACGGGTGAAGAAATCAGTTCTACCTTGTTCACTGTGTATGTGCCGCCACCAGTGAAATCCACACCGTTCTTGCGAATGATTCCCATGGTCTCTTCTGTCACGGTGTAGGTGATTTCTGTTGTAGAAGGTGATGTGGAACCTGAAGCAAGAGTACGATAATAAACTCTCTCCTGAATCGTGTAGTTCCCATCTCCAGAGGGTGTCACTGTTGCCTTGATTTGGTCGCCCACTTTAACAGACTGCAAAGCATTGTCTGCAAGATTGTTTGTAATCTGGACACGGTTCCAATTGTTAATTACTGTTTGTGTATTGAAAAGCTCCTTTGAACTTCCAGACAATTCGGAAACCCCAGATGGGGACAGAATGGACAACTTAGTTACTGTGATATTCTTTCCTTGAATAGCTAGTTTGTCGCTATTGATGTCAGCGGCCTCTGTAGCTGTGAATATGAAATAGTAATCACCTGTAACAGCATCCTGACAAGTTCCACTCGCGAGTGTCCTCCAAGGGTTACTGACAGAGATTTGTATCTGGGCTCCGTCCGTAGCTGTCAACGAGACCTTTAATGCGCCTCCAGCTTCAGCCGTTGCAGTATAATAAATAGTGTTTGCCCAATCGCCTGTTGAAACGGAACTACCGTTCCAATCAATGCTCTCCCCTGCTTTTATACTCCCGATACCTGTAAGGAGCATCATCATTAAAAGGTTGATTTTCTGTTTCATTTGTTGATTTTATTAGTCGTTTTTAGTAATTCCGACGCAAAGTAAGGGATTATGAACGATAGTGGATAATACTATTTTAACCGTCGCTGACACTTGGCTAAAAAAGTATCGGCAACGGTTAAAATAATAATAGAACTAAAAACAGGGTGTGACTATGAACCTATCATCGTGTCGATGCGTTCAATGAGTTCGAGGCACATACGTCCATTATGATATGGGCATTTCCAAAAGCCGGCATGGTCGTCGTCGAGGTTGACGGAACCATCCTCGCGTATGCTCCAATACCACTCGCCGCGCTCGTGGTCGATAAGGTGATCTTTGATGTATTGCCAAAGGCGCCATGCTTTATTCAACGCCGTCTCATCGCAGAAGTGCTGGTAGAGATTGAAGAAGCCCACAACGGCTTCGGCCTGTACCCACCAGTGGCGGTCGCGGTCGAAATGCGACCCGTCAGGCTCTCCTTCATAAATCATGGACCCGTCGGGTTGCAGGCCCTTTTCGCTTGCCGCTGCCACCTCTTTTACGACCGGTTCCACCTTATTTAATATAGCTTTGTCTCCAAGCGCGAGCGCAGCCTCGTGCAACAGCCATGAACATTCTATGTCGTGTCCATAACTCTCCGTGGTGCTTTTTCGCGTCCAGTCCATATCGAAGAAGAGTTCGAGGTGATGAGTCTCAGGGTTGAGGATGCGATGGGTGAAAAGGGAAATAAGTCGAGAAACAGCCTTGGCTACTGGTGAAGACTTCCCCTCCCTTGGGGAGGGGTTAGGAGTGGGCCCATTTTTCAGCAAGTTCGTATAAGGCTCAATGATGTGCAGGTGCGTGTTCTGGCTTTTGGGGAAGTTCTCGTCTTTAGCTGAAAGCCGCATGTCCGCGATAGGTTGCCAGTCGCGTGTGCAGGCTTCAATGTATCCTCCATGCTCGCTGTCCCATCCATGACGCTCAATGACATTGAACAGTTGAAGCGCGATCTCCAATGCCTCTTCGTCACCTGTGGCGCGAGCGTATTCCGAGAAACCGTAAAGCATGAAACCTTGCGCATAGAACTGTTTTTTCGTGTCCAACGGCTCCCCATCAGCTGTCACGCTCCAGTATGTCCCTCCATATTCTCTGTCCACGAAATGTGCGAGAATATAATCCTTTGTCTTCGTGGCGGCTTCAAGGTATTCTGCTCCAGAAGCGTCGCTGCTGGAACTGAATACCCTATATGCAGCGCTCAAGGTCCACAATAGACGCGCATAGAGGATGGCGCCGCGTGGCGCATCTTTCACGATGATCCCATCTCCTGTCATTTGGCCATACCACCCTCCGCGTTCGTGGTCAAGCATGTTGTCAAGCCAAAACGGCAGAATGTTTTGTGTAAGACATTCCTGGGCTTCACGGCGCAGGACGTGCAATGATGCCTTGTTAGCAAGAAAAAGTGGACTCTTTACAGCCATTGTGATGCAAATTCTTCATTACAAGGGGCAAAGATAGGAATAAAAGATACAGCATGGAAATTTAAAAGCAAATATTTCTCTTATTCGCTCAGCATTTGCTAAAAAAGGCTCGTCTCTGCCACCAACATGCGCCATACCATCAAATTAGAAGGGAGTTGAAGGCGCTTGATTCGGAAAAAAGTCATACCTTTGCAGCCGGAAACAAAAAATAGTCAAAAAGATATGGCAATAGTAAAGGTAGTGAAAGGCTTGAAGCCTAAGTTCGGTAAACATTGTTATTTGGCGGATGGCGCCGTGATTATCGGCGAGGTGACGCTGGGTGACGATGTTACCATCTGGCCGTGCGCTGTGTTGCGTGGCGACGTACATTATATTAAGGTAGGTAACCGTAGTAACATCCAAGATAATTCCTGCGTGCATACCTTGAACGGTACGGCACCCGTGGAGATCGGCGAGGATGTGACCGTGGGACATAGCGTGACGCTGCACGGCTGCACGATTCTGGACGGCGCCCTCATTGGTATGGGCGCTACCGTGCTGGATCATGCGGTGGTGGGACGTGGTGCCATCGTGGCTGCGGGCGCGCTGGTGCTCTCCAATACGCATATCCCCGACGGGGAACTGTGGGGGGGCGTGCCAGCCAAGTTCATCAAGCGTGTGGATCCCGCACAGGCACAGGCGCTGAACAAGACTTTTGCATCACACTATATTGAATATTCCGACTGGTATCGCGAGTCTGACCGCGACCCACGCAACACGCAGAATGTGCTGAACGGCGAAGACTATCAGTAGGCTCAGCGCGCCTCGGTATGGGCTATCAGCCACGCGCGATCGGCTTCGTCGTCGAGCAGCGGTAGAAGTGCCTCGCGGACGCGGGCGTGATAACTATTAAGGTAGGCGATCTCATCGGGCTGCATCAGATCCCAAAGGATGGGTGTGGTGTCGATGGGGCAGAGGGTGAGGGGCTCCAGACATAACCAACCGCTGGGCTCCCCTTCGTTGTGAGAGGGGGCGTGGCGCTGGATTAGCATCGTATTTTCGATTCTTACACCATGACTGCCGGCGATATAGATGCCGGGCTCGATGGTGACGGTCATCCCTGCTCGAAGGGTGGCGGGGACGTAGTTCATGCGGAACTGATGAGGTCCCTCATGGACGGCAAGGAAACTGCCGACGCCGTGACCTGTGCCGTGCCCATAGTTCTTATGATGCTGCCACATGGCGTAGCGCGCGAGGACATCGAGCTGGGTGCCTGTGGTGCCTTCGGGGAAGACGGCGGTGGCGAGGCGGATGTGGCCTTTGAGCACGAGGGTGTAGTCGAGGCGCTCCTCGTCCGTGAGTGGCCCAAGGGGAATGGTACGGGTTATGTCCGTAGTGCCTTCCTGATATTGCCCGCCGCTGTCCAGCAGTAACAGGCCGTGTGGCTCCAACGGGATGTCTGTCTCTGGTGTCGCCTCGTAGTGGACGATGGCAGCGTGGGCACCGTAGCCGGCAATAGTGTCGAAGGAGAGACCTCGGAAGCCGGGCTGCTCAGCACGTAACGAGGTGAGCAGTTTGTCAACTCCCATCTCGGTGATATCGAGCGGAGCGAGGCTCTCCCCTTTACGGGGGAGCGGGGAGAGGGTCTTCAGGAACTTCGTCATGGCTACGCCATCCTTCAGCATCGCGCTGCGGAAACCTGCAATCTCAGCCTCGTTCTTGACAGCACGTAGGAGCGGGATGGGGGATGGGGCATCAACGTGCTTCTGACTGTTGTCCGGATAAAGCGCTTCGCAGAGCACATCGGGATCAACCTGCACTCGCAGGTCGGTGCCGAAGAGGTAGTCGTCATAATAGGTGCGGACATCTTCGTAGTTGCGTGTCTCAACGTGAAGCTGGCTGAGGTAAGCAGCCACTTCGGGTGTGATCTTGGCGGGATTGATGTAGAGCACAGCTTTGTCCGGCAGTACCAACAGATAGGCCACAAAGATAGGCGTGCAATGGACGTCTGAGCCACGCAGGTTCAGCGCCCATGCAATTTCGTCGAGCTGGGTGATGAGGAGGGCGTTGGCATGGTTGCGGCGCACCTCCTCGCGGATAACCTCCAGTTTCTTGGCTGCGAACTGTCCGACAAACTCAAGGGGCTGGATCTCGATGGGTGCCAAAGGCAATGGGGGACGGTCTGTCCAAAGGTCGCCACAGGCATCGTCGTGGTTTTTGGTCTCCACGCCGCCAGCAAGGTCTGCACATCGGAGATCTTGCGCAAAACGGACCGTATTTACCCACGGGTCATAGGCGATACCGTGTGCTTCGCTCTTGTCGAGTGCTATCCACGCCGCAAGTTCCTCGGGTGTAGCGACATTACGGCCACAACGGATGACTTCGAATGGCGTGCCGACCAATTGCTCCTCAGCAGCTAGCCAGTAGCGGCTGTCTGTCCAAAGGGCTGCACGTGTCAGGGTGACGACGGCGGTACCAGCTGAACCATTGAAGCCCGAAATCCATTCGCGGCCTTTCCAGTGGTCGGGCACGTACTCGCCCATGTGAGGGTCGGTGCTCGGAAAAATATAGGCGGTGAGGTTCCGCTCGCGCAACCAATGGCGCAAGGCCTCCACACGTTGGGTTATAAGTTCTGCTTTCGTCATAAGGAAAAATAACAATAATCCAAAAAATGTGGCCTAAGAGGTCTTTTTTGCTCTTTCGGCTTGGCAAAAATACAAGTTTCGCACGGCTTTGCAAAAATATTCCTTCCAATTGTTGATGCAATTCATATTTTTTGACTACTTTTGCCGTGCAATAACTAAAAAACATATCAATATAAACTTTAAAACCCTAAAAAACGATGGATTTCTTAACAAATGACAAACTCGTGATTGTCGGTGCCGGTGGCATGATTGGCTCTAACATGGTGCAGAGCGTATTGATGCTCAAGTTGACTCCCAACATCTGCCTGTATGATATCTATGAGCCTGGCGTTCATGGCGTTTACGACGAGATGTGCCATTGTGCCATTCCTGGCGCTAATATCTCTTACACCGTTGATCCTGCTGAGGCTTTCACGGGCGCTAAGTATATCATTTCCAGCGGTGGTGCACCCCGTAAGGAGGGCATGACTCGTGAGGATCTGTTGAAAGGTAACTGCCAGATTGCAGCTGACTTCGGTGAGAACATCAAGAAGTACTGCCCTGACGTGAATCATGTGGTGGTGATCTTCAATCCTGCAGATGTAACTGCTTTGACTGCGCTCATCCACTCTGGCTTGAAGCCCAACCAGCTGACCTCGCTCGCCGCTTTGGACAGCACCCGCCTGCAGCAGCAGCTGGCTCAGGAGTTCGGCGTACAGCAGGACAAGGTAACCAATGCCTACACCTATGGCGGTCACGGCGAGCAGATGGCTGTCTTCGCCAGCAAGGCGCTCATTGATGGCAAGCCCCTTGCAGACCTGCCCCTTTCCGCAGAGCGTTGGGCTGAAATCAAGCACATGACCACACAGGGTGGTAGCAACATCATCAAGCTGCGCGGCCGTTCCTCCTTCCAGAGCCCGGCTTATCAGGCTGTGAAGATGATTGAGGGTGCCATGGGTGGCGAACCCTTCAAGTGGCCTGCAGGCTGCTACGTGAACGCCTTCGGCTTCAAGAACGTGATGATGGCAATGCCCAGCATCATTGACAAGAATGGCGTCCACTTCACTGCTCCCGAGGGAACCGCAGAGGAGATGGCTGCTCTCCAGGCTTCCTATGAACACCTGCAGAAGATGCGCGACGAGATTATCGGTCTCGGCATCATCCCCGCTGTGGCAGACTGGGGCAAGGATAACCCCAACCTCTAAGCACTTTAGGTAAACAAGCAAGATGCGCATCCGCCGTCGGAAAGATGGCGGGTGCGCTTTGTTTACGAGGTAAAATGCTGCTGAAAATGTGAAAAATATACGGGATTTCTTTGTCGTTCAAGAAATTAGTTGTACTTTTGCGCCCGCTTATCGACTCTGCGCGCCTAAAAAGTTCGTATAGTCGGAGCCTAAGAAACTAATTATTAACCCTTTTAATTAAAACAAAAAACAACATGATCGTAGTACCCGTAAAGGAAGGCGAGAACATCGAAAGAGCTCTCAAGAAGTTCAAGCGTAAGTTCGAAAAGACCGGCGTTGTGAAAGAGCTCCGTCGTCGTCAGCAGTTCGACAAGCCTTCTGTGCTAAAGCGCCTCGCAAAGGAGCATGCTGTGTACGTTCAGCAGCTTCGTCGAGTTGAAGAGTAATCAAATGTAGTTAAATTTGCTGAATTCATTTGGTAGTCTGAAGAAAAAGCTCTATTTTCGCCTCGGTGAAACAAGAAAATTGAGCATTTTATGCTGTTAGAGGCCTTTCTCGATTATCTGCGCTACGAGCGTAATGCCTCGGCAAAAACCGTAGAAGCGTATCGAGACGACTTGAAAGCGTTCGAGTCGTTTTTCCAAGGTCTGGACAGCGAAATTTCCTGGGAAAACCTGGATACAGATGTCGCCCGCGAGTGGGTGGTGACGATGATGGAACATGGCAATAAGGCCAGTTCTGTGCAACGACGCCTCTCGGCACTGCGCTCCATGTACAGATTCCTCCTCAGAAGAGGATATGTCCAGCGAGATCCGGTGCACCATCTTACGGCTCCAAAGAAGGAACGGGTCCTTCCCGTCTTTGTGCGTGAGGAGGAAATGAATCGCCTTTTGGATGAACCGCGGATGTTCGAAGATAACTTTGACGGACGACGAGACCATCTCATCATCGCCATGTTTTATGAAACAGGGCTCCGCGTGAGTGAACTGGTCGGTCTGAATCTGGAGGATGTGAACCTCACGGCACGTACGCTGAAGGTGACAGGAAAAGGCAATAAGCAGCGCATCGTTCCATTCGGAGAGGAACTACTACACCTTATTAATATATATATAGGGGAACGTAGCCTCCTGGAACGTAAGGATGAGCAGGCTTTCTTCGTTGTCCGTAAGGGCGAGCGCCTTAAGGCGGATCGCGTCAGGCGGATGGTGAAAGCGAAACTGGGGCTCGTGACGATGCAGCAGAAGCGGAGCCCGCACGTGCTCCGTCACACGTTTGCCACTACAATGCTCAACCATCAAGCCGACCTGCAGTCGGTAAAGGAACTCTTGGGGCACGCCCGTCTGGCAACGACAGAGGTCTATACCCACACCACCTTCGAGGAATTGAAAAAAGAGTATCATAAAGCCCATCCAAGGGCCTAACATTATTAACACCTTAAATTAAAAAGGAGGTCATTATGGAAATTAAACTTCAGGCAATCCGTTTCGAACCCACCGAGAAACTACAAGACTTCGTTCAGAAGAAAGTGGGCAAACTTGAAAAATTCAGCGACGAAATAAGAAAGGTAGAGGTGTCACTGAAAGTCGTCAAACCTGAGACGGCCATGAATAAAGAAGCGTCCATTCGCGTGAGCGCAGGATCGGAGCTTTTCGCCGAAAAGGTATGCGACACTTTTGAAGAAGCTATCGATAATTGTGTGGATGCACTGCTCAAACAGTTGCAGAAAAACAAGGAAAAACATCAGAATCGCTAAAAAAACGCCAAAAAGTTTTCGCGGTTCAAAAATTATACCTACCTTTGCAGCCGTTTCGAGACAGTTTGCTGTCAAAAGCGGCTGCAAAGCCCCCTAAAATGGGCGGATACCAGAGTGGCCAAATGGGGCAGACTGTAAATCTGCTGGCGCACGCCTTCGGTGGTTCGAATCCATCTCCGCCCACCGAGCAGAACTCGAAAAGAGTCGCGGAAGTAGCTCAGTCGATAGAGCACTAGCCTTCCAAGCTGGGGGTCGCGGGTTTGAGCCCCGTCTTCCGCTCTCGCTCGAAACGGACATTGCTGTTGTAGCTCAGTGGTAGAGCACTTCCTTGGTAAGGAAGAGGTCACGAGTTCAATCCTCGTCAACAGCTCAAGTCGATAATAAACTTGATCAACTAAATATAGTAATCATTCAATAACAATTTTATAAATAAACTGTATCAATAGCTATGGCTAAAGAGAAATTTGAAAGAACCAAACCGCATGTAAACATCGGTACTATTGGTCACGTCGATCACGGTAAGACTACCCTGACCGCTGCTATCACTACTGTTCTGGCTAAGAAGGGCCTCTCCGAGGTTAAGAGCTTCGACCAGATTGACAACGCTCCCGAAGAGAAGGAGCGCGGTATCACCATTAACACCGCTCACGTTGAGTACGAGACCGCTAAGCGTCACTACGCTCACGTGGACTGCCCGGGTCACGCCGACTATGTGAAGAACATGGTAACTGGTGCTGCTCAGATGGACGGTGCTATCATCGTTGTTGCCGCTACTGACGGTCCTATGCCTCAGACCCGTGAGCACATCCTGCTCGCTCGTCAGGTAAACGTTCCCCGTCTGGTTGTGTTCCTCAACAAGTGCGACATGGTTGACGACGAGGAGATGCTTGAGCTCGTTGAGATGGAAATGCAGGAGCTGCTCCAGGCTTATCAGTTCGAGGCTGAGACTCCTATTATCCGCGGTTCTGCTCTCGGTGCTCTGAACGGTGTACCCGAGTGGGAAGAGAAGGTTATGCAGCTGATGGACACCTGCGACGAGTGGATCCAGGAGCCCGTTCGCGACATCGATAAGCCCTTCTTGATGCCCGTTGAGGACGTCTTCTCCATCACTGGTCGTGGTACCGTTGCTACTGGTCGTATCGAGACTGGTGTTGTCAAGGTTGGCGACGAAGTCCAGATTCTCGGTCTGGGTGAGGACAAAAAGTCTGTCATCACTGGTGTTGAGATGTTCCGCAAGATCCTCGACGAGGGTGAGGCTGGTGACAACGTCGGTCTGCTCCTCCGTGGTATCGATAAGAACGAAGTGAAGCGTGGTATGGTTATCACCCACCCGGGTGTGATCAAGCCTCACAAGAACTTCAAGGCTTCCATCTACGTCCTGAAGAAGGAAGAGGGTGGCCGTCACACTCCGTTCGGCAACAAGTATCGTCCTCAGTTCTACCTCCGCACCATGGACTGCACCGGTGAGATTCATCTCCCCGAGGGCACTGAGATGGTGATGCCTGGTGACAACGTGGAGATCCGTGTTGAGTTGATCTACGCCGTTGCTCTGAACGTTGGTCTGCGTTTCGCTATCCGCGAGGGTGGTCGCACCGTAGGTTCCGGTCAGATCACTGAGATCCTCGACGATTAATCTACGCGATTCGGATACTTACCGAAGATAAAGAGGGAGTCCTGAAGCCCCAAAACTGCAGGACTCCCTTACCTACGGGAATAGCTCAGTTGGTAGAGCACTGGTCTCCAAAACCAGGTGTCGGGAGTTCGAGCCTCTCTTCCCGTGCTATAAAAGAAGAATATATATGTTCAAGAGATTTTACAATTATTGCAAGGAATCATACGCAGAACTCGTGCATAAGACCACTTGGCCTACGCGTTCAGAACTGTTTAACAGCGCGATCGTAGTATTAACTGCTTCCATACTCATCGCGGTGGTCGTTTTCGTAATGGATTTCTGTTTCCAGCATGTGATGGAGTTTGTCTATCCAAACTAATCAGGACTTATGGCTGAACTGAAGATGCGCTGGTACGTTCTACGTGCCATCAGCGGAAAAGAAGGCAAAGTAAAAGAGTACATTGATGCTCAGGTTGCTCAAGGCGACTATGGCACCAATGTGTCGCAGGTGCTCATCCCGAAGGAGAAGTATGTCGATGTTCGCAACGGCAAACGAGTCGTGAAGGAGCGTTGTCACCTGCCTGGTTATGTGTTGGTAGAATGCATCCTCGCCCCTGATACACAGGCGATGTTGCGTTACACTCCTAATGTGCTTGGTTTCCTTGGCGAGACCAAGGGTAACGAGACTCCTCTGCCTATTCGCGAGGGAGAAATGAAGCGTCTGTTGGGCGTGGTCGATGAAATGGCCGACGTACCTGAAGATGTTCAGATCCCATACGTTGAGGGCGATGCCGTTAAGGTGACCGATGGTCCTTTCTCGGGATTCGAGGCGATTGTCGAAGAAGTCAACAACGAAAAGAAGAAGCTGAAAGTATCTGTCAAGATCTTCGGGCGCAAAACGCCGCTCGAACTTGGTTTCATGCAAGTCGCGAAGGAGTAAGGCGATTGTTACACGCCAGAAACGGAGCATATACAATCAATTATTAATGAATCACAACAATGGCTAAAGAAGTTGCTGGATTAATCAAACTACAGATTAAAGGAGGCGCTGCAAATCCATCACCCCCAGTAGGTCCCGCTCTCGGTTCCAAGGGTATTAACATCATGGATTTCTGCAAGGCATTCAACGCCAGAACTCAGGACAAGGCCGGCAAGGTGCTCCCTGTTGTTATCACCTATTACACCGATAAGTCTTATGACTTTATCGTTAAGACTCCCCCCGTGGCTGTTCAGCTGCTGGAGGCTGCTAAGATTAAGAGTGGTAGCGCAGAGCCCAACCGTAAAAAGGTTGCCACTATTGACTGGGAACAGGTGCGTGCCATCGCCACCGACAAGATGCCTGACCTGAATTGCTTCACGGTCGAGGCTGCAATGAGATTGGTTGCAGGAACAGCCAGAAGTATGGGTATCACTGTTAAGGGTGAATTTCCCGCATAACATTTAAACTTCAATTGAACTATGGCTAAATTGACAAAGAATCAAAAACTGGTCGCAGAGAAGGTTGAAGCCGGGAAAGCATACACCCTCAAGGAAGCTTCACAGCTGGTTAAGGATATCACCACAACCAAGTTCGACGCTTCTGTTGATATCGACGTACGTCTGGGTGTTGACCCCCGCAAGGCCAACCAGATGGTCCGCGGCGTTGTATCACTTCCTAACGGCACCGGTAAAGTTACCCGCGTGCTGTGCCTCTGCACTCCTGATCAGGAGAATGCTGCAAAGGAAGCTGGTGCTGACTACGTAGGACTCGATGAATACATTGATAAGATTAAAGGCGGCTGGACCGATATTGACGTCATCATCACTATGCCCTCCATCATGGGTAAGATTGGTGCTCTCGGTCGTGTCCTCGGTCCGCGCGGCCTGATGCCTAACCCCAAGAGCGGTACTGTTACCATGAACGTGGCACAGGCTGTCAAGGAGGTCAAGCAGGGTAAGATCGACTTTAAGGTTGACAAGACTGGTATCGTGCACGCTTCCATTGGTAAGGTTTCTTTCTCTGCTGAGAAGATTGCCGAGAATGCCAAGGAATTCATTGCTACCATCATCAAGCTGAAGCCGGCTGCTGCTAAGGGCACATACGTGAAGAGCATTTATCTTTCAAGTACGATGAGTCTCGGTATCAAAATCGATCCCAAGGCCGTTGATGAAATCTAATTTTAAGACGTTACAACAATCATGAGAAAGGAAGATAAAGGACTCATTATAGAGAAGCTGGGTGAAACGCTGAAGCAGTACCCCCACTTCTATCTCGTTGACGTAACGGGCTTGGATGCTGCTCGCACTAGCGCCCTTCGTCGTACATGCTTCAAGAACGAAGTGAAGATGGTACTCGTTAAGAACACACTTCTCCACAAGGCTTTTGAGGCTAGCGAGATTGACTTTGAACCCCTCTATGGTGTTCTCAAAGGTACGACCGCTGTCATCTTCTCACAGGTTGCTAACGCACCTGCTAAGATGCTGAAGGACGTCATCTCCAAGAACCCCAAGGGTGTTACGACCCCCGCACTGAAGGCTGCTTATGCAGAGGAAGGTTTCTATGTAGGAGCTGACCAGCTTGACGCCCTGTGCGCCATTAAGAGCAAGAACGAGGTTATCGCAGAGATTGTTGCTTTGCTGCAGTCTCCCGCCAAGAATGTCGTTTCTGCACTCCAGTCTGGAGCCAACACTATTCACGGTGTGCTTAAGACCCTCGGCGAGAAGGCCGAATAATTTAATCAATCCAAAGTCAAACAAAACAAAAAATCATAAACTATTATGGCAGATTTGAAAGCAATTGCTGAAGAGTTGGTAAACTTGACAGTGAAAGAAGTTAACGAGTTGGCAACGATCCTCAAGGAGGAGTATGGTATCGAACCCGCAGCTGCAGCTGTTGCTGTTGCTGGTCCCGCTGCTGCCGGTGCTGCTGCACCTGCTGCTGAGGAGAAGACTGACTTCGACGTCATCCTCAAGAATGCTGGCGCTGCAAAGCTCCAGGTTGTTAAGGCTGTGAAGGAAGCTTGCGGTCTTGGCTTGAAGGAAGCTAAGGAACTCGTTGATGGTGCTCCCAGCACTCTGAAGGAAGGCATGCCCAAGGCTGACGCTGAGGCTCTGAAGAAGACCCTCGAGGAGGCTGGTGCTGAGATCGAGCTGAAGTAAGATCCCACTCCGAACCACTCGGAACAATAGGTAGAGAACTCTCTGGTAGAGAGTCCTCTACTTTTTGCGTCTAAAGAATCTGATGACGCACAAAACAATATCTGGACTGCTTACGTGGTCCCTCTTGACTTAGAAATCAACAAACTCATCATATTTCATCAATGGCTAAGATTGTTAACCAAAGAGTCAACTTCGCTTCGGTAAAGAATCCGATGGCTTACCCGGATTTCCTCGAGGTGCAGCTCAAGTCGTTCAACGACTTCTTGCAGCTGGATACACCGCCGGAGCTGCGTAAGAACGATGGCCTTTACAAGGTGTTCTCAGAGAACTTCCCCATCGCTGATACGCGTAACAATTTCGTCCTGGAGTTCCTGGACTATTACATCGATCCGCCTCGCTACAGCATCGAGGAGTGCTTAGAGCGTGGACTGACTTATGCAGTGCCCTTGAAGGCAAAGCTGAAACTCTATTGTACGGATCCTGATCATGAGGATTTTGACACCGTTATTCAAGACGTGTTCCTCGGTCCGATTCCCTACATGACAGCGAATGGTACCTTTGTAATTAATGGCGCTGAGCGTGTTGTCGTAAGCCAGTTGCACCGTTCTCCTGGTGTGTTCTTCGGTGCCAGTCTTCATGCAAACGGTACTCAGCTGTACAGCGCACGTATCATTCCGTTCAAGGGTTCTTGGATTGAGTTCGCTACGGACATCAACAATGTGATGTACGCATACATTGACCGTAAGAAGAAGTTGCCTGTCACGACGCTGTTGCGTGCTATTGGTTTTGAGAATGACAAGGACATCCTTGAGATTTTCAACCTTGCTGAGGAAGTGAAGGTTAACAAGACCAATCTCAAGAAGGTGCTGGGTCAGAAGCTTGCTGCCCGTGTACTGAAGTCGTGGGTTGAAGACTTCGTTGACGAGGATACCGGTGAGGTTGTATCCATTGAACGTAATGAGGTCATCATGGACCGCGAAACGGAGCTCACTGAAGATAATATGCAGGATATCATCGACAGCGGTGCACAATCCATTCTCGTTCATAAGGAAGATCCTGATGCCAGCGACTACAGCATCATCTTCAATACCTTGGCCAAAGACCCCTCAAACTCAGAGAAGGAAGCTGTGCTTTACATCTATCGTCAGTTGCGTAATGCAGATCCTGCCGATGATGCCAGCGCACGTGAGGTCATCAACAACTTGTTCTTCTCTGAGAAACGTTATGACCTTGGTGACGTAGGCCGTTATCGCATCAACCGTAAGCTCAATCTGGATACAGATCCCGAAGTTCGTGTGCTTACCCGCGAGGACATCATTGAGATTATCAAGTACTTGATCGAGTTGGTGAACTCCAAGGCTACGGTCGATGATATTGACCACTTGTCCAACCGTCGTGTCCGCACAGTCGGAGAGCAGTTGGCTAATCAGTTCGCTATTGGTCTGGCGCGTATGAGTCGTACCATTCGCGAGCGCATGAATGTCCGTGATAATGAGGTGTTCACTCCTACGGACCTCATCAACGCTAAGACCATTTCCAGTGTCATCAACTCGTTCTTCGGAACGAACGCACTCAGCCAGTTCATGGATCAGACCAACCCGTTGGCAGAAGTCACGCACAAACGTCGTCTCTCTGCACTTGGTCCTGGCGGTCTGAGTCGTGAGCGTGCCGGCTTCGAGGTACGTGACGTGCACTATACTCACTATGGTCGTCTATGCCCGATTGAGTCTCCTGAAGGCCCCAACATCGGTCTGATTTCTTCATTGTGTGTATATGCTAAGATTAACGACCTTGGCTTTATCTCTACTCCTTATCGTAAGGTCAATGACGGCGTCGTAGATCTCTCAGACGAGGGTATTGCCTACTACACAGCCGAGGAAGAGGAGAACCTCATTATCGGTCAGGGCAATGCTCCCTTGCGTGATGATGGAACCTTCATCCGTAAGGTGGTTAAGTGCCGTCAGGACGATGATTATCCTGTTGTTCCGCCCACTGAGGTTGATTTGATGGACGTTGCTCCGCAGCAGATTGCTTCTATTGCAGCATCCCTCATTCCGTTCCTGGAGCATGATGATGCTCACCGTGCACTCATGGGATCTAACATGATGCGTCAGGCTGTGCCCTTGCTCCGTACAGAGGCTCCTATCGTGGGTACTGGTATTGAAAAGCAGGTCTGCGAGGACAGCCGCACGATGATTGTGGCTGAAGGTGACGGTGTCATTGATTACGTTGATGCAACAACCATCCGTATTCTATATGATCGCACGGAGGAGGAAGAGTTTGTTAGCTTCGAACCCGCCCTCAAGGAATACCGTATTCCCAAGTTCCGTCGTACCAACCAGAATATGACCATCGACTTGCGTCCTATCTGCGAGAAGGGACAACGCGTCAAGGCCGGCGACATTCTCACGGAGGGTTACTCTACTGCTAATGGTGAATTGGCACTCGGAAAGAATCTCCTCGTGGCATACATGCCTTGGAAGGGTTACAACTATGAGGATGCCATCGTGCTCAACGAGCGTGTCGTACGTGAAGATATCCTCACCAGCGTCCACGTTGAGGAGTTTGCACTTGAGGTTCGCGAGACCAAGCGTGGTATTGAGGAATTGACCTCTGATATTCCTAATGTCAGCGAGGAGGCAACCAAGGACCTCGATGAAAATGGTATCATCCGTGTGGGTGCTCAGGTTCTCCCCGGCGACATCCTCATCGGTAAGATTACGCCGAAGGGCGAGAGCGATCCCTCTCCAGAAGAAAAGTTGTTGCGTGCCATCTTTGGTGATAAGGCAGGAGATGTGAAGGACGCCTCTCTGAAGGCTTCACCTTCTCTCAGCGGTACCATTATTGACAAGAAGTTGTTCTCACGTGCTATCAAGACGCGTTCGGAGAAACTGCGTGACAAGCAGCGTCTGCCGAAAATTGATGAGGAATTCAACATGAAGGTTGACGACCTGAAAGCTATCCTCATCGAGAAGCTCCTTGAGCTCACCAAGAACCTTACCTCTCAAGGCGTGAAGGATTATATGGGTGCAGAGGTGATTGCCAAAGGCTCTAAGTTTACGGAAGGTGCCCTCGCTGGTCTCGACTACACTGGCGTTCAGCTCAGCAATTGGACTAGCAATGATCACACCAATAAGCTCATCTCTCAGCTCATTATCAACTTCATCAAGAAGTACAAACTGTTGGATGCAGAGCTCAAGCGTCGTAAGTTCGCTATCACCATTGGTGATGAACTGCCCTCTGGTATCATTCAAATGGCTAAGGTCTATGTCGCTAAGAAGCGTAAGATTGGTGTCGGTGACAAGATGGCCGGTCGTCACGGTAACAAGGGTATCGTGTCCAAGGTCGTCCGTCAGGAGGATATGCCGTTCTTGGCAGATGGTACACCCGTCGATATCGTGCTGAACCCGCTGGGCGTGCCCTCTCGTATGAATATCGGTCAGATCTTTGAGACCGTTCTCGGCGCTGCCGGTAAGGAGCTTGGCGTGAAGTTCTCGACTCCTATCTTTGATGGCGCATCCCTCGATGACCTCTGTGAATGGACAGACAAAGCTGGCCTGCCTCGCTACTGCTCAACGCAGCTCTATGATGGCGCAACCGGTGAGAAGTTCGACCAGTTAGCTACCGTGGGTATCGCTTACATGCTCAAACTCGGCCACATGGTTGAGGATAAGATGCACGCTCGTTCCATCGGCCCGTACAGCCTCATCACCCAGCAGCCTCTCGGCGGTAAAGCCCAGTTCGGTGGCCAGCGTTTCGGTGAGATGGAGGTCTGGGCCCTCGAGGCCTTCGGCGCAGCCAATGTGCTCCAGGAAATCCTCACGGTCAAGTCCGACGACGTGACCGGCCGCAGCAAGACATACGAGGCCATCGTCAAGGGTGACCCTATGCCACCGGCAGGAATCCCCGAATCGCTCAACGTGCTCCTGCACGAGCTCAGGGGTCTGGGCCTTAAGGTTACTCTGGAATAGTTTTTAACGGATAACTCAAAAGGAATATGCCTAATTTCAATAACAAAGAAAACAAGGTAAAGAGCAATTTCCAGACGATCAGCATCTCCCTGGCATCGCCCGAAGACATCATCGAGCGCAGCTGCGGAGAGGTCCTCAAGCCGGAAACCGTCAACTACAGGACTTACAAGCCCGAGAGGGACGGTCTTTTCTGCGAGAAGATCTTCGGTCCTACGAAGGACTACGAATGCTATTGCGGAAAGTACAAGAGGATCCGCTACCGCGGCATCGTCTGCGACAGGTGCGGCGTCGAGGTCACCGAGAAGAAGGTCCGCCGCGAAAGGATGGGCCATATCACCCTCACCGTGCCCGTTGCACACATCTGGTATTTCAAGAGTGCTCCCAATAAGATTTCCGCCGTCCTCGGACTTCCTTCCAAGAAGCTCGAGTCGGTAATCTACTACGAGAAGTACATCGTCACCCGCCAGGGTGCCAGCGACGTGCCCAAGTACGAGCTCCTCGCCGAGGATGAGTACCTCGACGTGCTCGCCAAGCTTCCCGGAAACGAGAATCTTCCCGATTCCGATCCTGACAAGTTCATCGCAAAGATGGGCGCCGAGGGTATCTACGACCTCCTCAAGGAGATCGACCCCGAGCAGCTTTGCTTCGAACTCCGTCAGAGGATGCTCGTGGAGACTTCCCAGCAGCGCAAGGCCGAAATCCTGAAGCGCCTCCAGGTGGTGAAGTGGTTCGCGGAGAGCAAGCGCGTCAACCGTCCCGAATGGATGATCATGAAGGTGATCCCGGTCATTCCCCCGGATCTCCGTCCTCTGGTCCCCCTCGATGGCGGACGTTTCGCTACCTCCGATCTCAACGACCTCTACAGGCGTGTGATCATCCGCAACAACCGTCTCAAGAAGCTCATCGAGATCAAGGCTCCCGAAGTGATTCTGCGCAACGAGAAGCGCATGCTCCAGGAAGCCGTCGACAGCCTCTTCGACAACTCCAAGAAGAGCTCCGCAGTCAAGAGCGAGAGCAACCGCGCACTCAAGAGCCTTTCCGACTCCCTCAAGGGTAAGCAGGGCCGCTTCCGCCAGAACCTCCTCGGTAAGCGTGTGGACTACTCTGCACGTTCGGTTATCGTCGTAGGTCCTGAGCTCAACATGCACGAGTGCGGTCTGCCTAAGTTCATGGCAGCCGAGCTTTACAAGCCGTTCATCATCCGCAAGCTCATCGAGCGCGGCATAGTGAAGACCGTAAAGAGCGCAAAGAAGATTGTCGACCGCAAGGATCCCGTCATCTGGGACATCCTCGAGAATGTGATGAAGGGCCATCCCGTGCTCCTCAACCGTGCACCTACCCTCCACCGCCTCGGTATCCAGGCATTCCAGCCCCGAATGATCGAAGGCAAGGCCATCCAGCTCCACCCTCTCGCCTGTACGGCTTTCAACGCCGACTTCGACGGTGACCAGATGGCTGTCCACCTTCCTCTCGGCAACGCCGCCATCATGGAGGCCCAGCTGCTGATGCTCGGAAGCCACAACATTCTCAACCCCGCCAATGGTGCGCCTATCACCGTTCCTTCCCAGGATATGGTGCTCGGTCTGTACTATATTACCAAGATCCGTCCCGGTGCCAAGGGAGAAGGTCTTACGTTCTACGGCCCCGAAGAGGTCATCATCGCCTACAACGAGAAGGTGATCGACATGCACGCTGAGATCAACGTCCGCGTCCCTGCCGACAAGATGGATCCTTCCAAGGGAACCAAGATCATCAAGACCTCAGCAGGCCGTATCATCGTGAACCAGTATGTTCCCGATGAGGTTCCTTACGTGAACGAAATTCTCGGTAAGAAATCCCTGCGTAACATCATCACCCTTGTCATCAAGAACACCGGTGTGACCCGCACCGCCAAGTTCCTCGACGATATCAAGAACCTCGGTTACGACCAGGCCTTCCGCGCCGGTATCTCCTTCAACCTCGGCGATGTCATCATCCCCAAGGAGAAGGTGGATCTCATCGACGCCGGCTACAAGCAGGTGGGCGATATCAAGAACAACTACGCGATGGGCTTCATCACCAACAACGAGCGTTACAACAAGGTGATCGACCTCTGGACCGGTATCGACAACAAGTTGACCGGTATCGTTACCAAGCAGATTTCCGCCGACCAGCAGGGCTTCAACCCTGTGTTCATGATGCTCGATTCCGGTGCCCGTGGTTCAACCCAGCAGATCAAGCAGCTCTGCGGTATGCGAGGCCTTATGGCTAAGCCGCAGAAGTCCGGTGCCGCCGGTGCAGAGATCATCGAGAACCCTATCATCTCCAACCTTAAGGAGGGTATGACGGTGCTCGAGTACTTCATCTCCACCCACGGTGCCCGTAAGGGTCTGGCCGATACCGCCCTCAAGACCGCTGACGCAGGTTACCTGACCAGGCGTCTGGTGGACGTATCGCACGACGTGATCATTACCGAAGAAGACTGCGGTACCCTCCGCGGCCTCATCGCTACGGCCATCAAGAACAAGGACGAAGTCGTCGAGAGCCTCGGCGAGCGCATCCTCGGCCGTACTACGGTCCACGATATCTTCAATCCTCTTACCGGAGAGCTCATCCTTGCCGCTGGCGAGGAGATCCGCGAGAAGGAAGCCGAACTTATCGACAGCCTCCCCATCGAGCAGGTCGAAATCCGCAGCGTTCTCACTTGCGAGAGCCGTCACGGCGTTTGCGCAAAGTGCTACGGACGTAACCTTGCTACCAGCCGTATGGTCGAGAAGGGAGAGGTCGTCGGCGTCATCGCCGCACAGTCCATCGGTGAGCCTGGTACGCAGCTTACCCTCCGTACCTTCCACGTCGGTGGTACCGCCGGTGGTTCCGTGGTCGACTCCAGCATCGATTCCAAGTATGAGGGACGCCTCGAGTTCAGCGAACTCCGTACCATCGAGAGAGTTGGCGAAGAAGGCACCGAGACCGTGGTCGTGAGCCGTATGACGGAACTCCGCATTGTCGACGAGAACACCGGATATGCCTATTCCCAGTACGATATCCCTTACGGAGCCATCCTCTTCAAGAAAGAAGGCGACAAGGTGAAGAAGGGCGACCGTATCTGCGAGTGGGATCCTTATAATGCAGTTACCCTGGTCGAGGCCGACGGTAAGGCAGCTTTCGAGAATATGATCGAAGGCGTAACATTCCGCAAGGACAACGCCGACGAGTTCAGCATGAGCACCGACAAGGTCATCATCGAAAGCAAGGACAAGACCAAGAACCCGACCCTCGTCATCCTCGACGACGCAGGCAACACCATCCGTCAGTACAACCTGCCGGTCGGTGCACACGTAACCGTGGAGAACGCCTCGCCCGTCAAGGTCGGCGACATCATCATCAAGATCCCTCGTGCCATCGGTAAGGCAAGCGATATCACCGGCGGTCTGCCGCGTGTTACCGAGCTCTTCGAGGCACGTAATCCTTCCAACCCTGCCATCCTCTCCGAAATCAACGGCGAGGTCATTATGGGCAAGGTCAAGAGGGGTAACCGCGAGATCGTGGTGAAGAACCGCAGCGGTGTCGAGAAGCATTATCTGGTTCCTCTGACCAAGCAGATCCTCGTACAGGAGAACGACTACGTGAAGGCCGGAACTCCGCTGTCCGACGGCGGTGTGTCCCCTACCGACATCCTGAGCATCCTCGGTCCCGTAAAGGCCCAGGAATACATTGTGAACGAAGTACAGGCCGTGTACCGTCTGCAGGGCGTTAAGATCAACGATAAGCACTTCGAGATCATCGTCCGCCAGATGATGCGCAAGGTGGAGATCACCAACCCCGGCGATACCGAGTTCCTTCAGGACGAGCTCGTGGACAAGAGCCTCTTCATGGACGTGAACGACGCCATCTACGGCAAGTATCTCATCCTTGATCCGGGCGACAGCGAGCGCTACGTGATGGGTGACCTCGTGACCGCACGCGATATGCGCAGCGAGAACTCCTCCCTCGAGCGTCAGGGCCGCAAGGGCATCTCCGCCCGCCCGGCCGAGCCTGCGACCGCACGCCTGATGCTGCAGGGTATCACCCGCGCCGCTCTCCGTACCAATAGCTTCATCTCCGCAGCTTCCTTCCAGGAGACTACCAAGGTGCTCAGCGAAGCCGCCATCCGCGGCCGCGTCGACCACCTCGAGGGCCTGAAAGAGAACGTCATCTGTGGCCACCTGATTCCTGCAGGTACCGGTCTCTCCGACTACCAGGATATCGTGGTCGGGCGCAAGGATGAGGCCGTACAGGACCAGCTTATGGATCTGTAGGACAATCCGCTAGAATTTAAGCCGCCCGACATCGGGCGGCTTATTTTTTATTATCTTTGTAATATGAAACAATTCAGGACTCTTTTCCTCACAAATACCCTTACACGTAACAAGGAAATCTTCAAACCGGTGAATCCCGGTCACGTCGGGATGTATGTCTGCGGCCCCACCGTATATGGTGACGCCCACCTCGGCCACGCCCGCCCCGGCGTAACCTACGACGTGCTTTTCAAACTCCTGCGCCATCTCGGCTACAAGGTCCGTTATGTGCGGAACATCACCGACGTGGGGCATCTGGAGCACGATGCCGATGAAGGTGAGGACAAGATAGCGAAGAAGGCCCGCCTGGAGCAGCTGGAGCCTATGGAAGTGGTGCAGGCCTACACCTTGCGCTACCACGAAGCCATGAGGCAGCTTAACGTGGCTCCGCCTTCGATCGAGCCCCGCGCATCCGGCCACATCGTCGAGCAGATCGAGGCTGTCAAGAAGATCCTTGCGGCAGGATATGCCTACGAATCCAACGGCAGCATCTACTTCGATGTGCAGAAATACAACGCCGACCATAAATACGGCGTGCTCTCCGGGCGCAATCTGGACGATACCCTGGAAGGCACCCGCAGCCTCGACGGCCAGAGCGACAAGCGCGCCCCCTTCGATTTCGCGCTTTGGAAGAAGGCAGAGCCCGAGCACATAATGCACTGGCCCTCCCCCTGGAGCGAAGGCTTCCCCGGCTGGCATCTGGAATGCTCGGTAATGGGTGAGAAATACCTCGGCGAGGAGTTCGACATCCACGGCGGCGGAATGGATCTTATGTTCCCCCACCACGAATGCGAGATTGCGCAGAACGTAGCCTCCCGAGGGACTCAGGGCGTGCGTTACTGGGTGCACAACAATATGATCACCATCAACGGGCAGAAGATGGGAAAGAGCCTGGGCAACTTCATCACCCTGCCTCAGCTCTTCGCAGGCGAGCATCCCAAGCTGGAGCGCGCCTACAGCCCTATGACCATACGCTTCTTCATACTCCAGGCCCACTACCGCGGTACCCTTGACTTCAGCAACGAAGCCCTGCAGGCCGCCGAGAAGGCCTACAAGAAGGTGATGCAGGCTGCCAAGGACCTCTACGCGATGGCGGGCAAGCACGCCCCCCAGCTGCCTTACGGCGAGCTTTCCGAGGCCGTGGCACCTGACAGCTGCTCTGCAGAATCGGCCGAGGTAAAAGCCATATTCGACGGTGTCTATGACGCCCTCTGCGACGATATGAACACCCCCATCGCCCTCAGCCACATCTTCGAGGCCGTACGCATCATCAATTCCGCAAAGGCAGGCTCGCTGAAGCTCGGCAATGGCGACCTCGATACCCTGGTGCAGATATTCGACGACATCGTGTTCGGCGTGCTCGGCCTCAAGGACGAAGAAGCGGCCGAAGCCGGTTCCGGAAAGGTGATTGGCGGGCTCATGGATATGGTGCTCGCAGAGCGCGCAAAGGCCAAGGCCAACAAGGACTGGGCAGCATCCGACGCCATCCGCGATGCGCTCAAGGCCCTGGGCATCACCGTCAAGGACACCAAGGATGGTGCAGAGTGGACCATAGAATGACAAAGTTCATCAGTTGGAATGTGAACGGCCTAAGGGCCGTGGCCGGGAAGGGCTTCGCGGATATCTTCGTGGAGTGCGATGCCGACTTCTTCTGCGTGCAGGAAACCAAGCTGCAGGCGGGGCAGATCGATATGGAATTCCCCGGTTACACTTCCTACTGGGACTATGCAGAAAAGAAGGGATACGCCGGAACGGCCATCTGGACCAGGCAGGAGCCTCTGTCCGTGGCCTACGGCATAGGGGTGGAAGAGCACGGCCACGAAGGCCGGGCAGTTACCCTGGAAATGCCGGATTTCTACCTTGTGAACACCTATGTACCCAACTCCCAGGACGGCCTGCGCAGGCTGGATTACCGTATGAGCTGGGAGGATGACTTCCGCGCATATGTATCAGGCCTGGCGGAAAAGAAAGGGGTGATTATCTGCGGAGACATGAACGTCGCCCACGAGCCCATAGACCTCAAGAATCCCGATACCAACCACTTCAATGCCGGATTTTCCGACGAGGAGCGGGGCAAGATGAGCGAACTGCTGGGTGCCGGATTCGTGGACAGCTGGCGCTCCCTGCATCCCGGCGAAGCCAAATACTCCTGGTGGAGCTACCGTATGGCCGCCCGCGAAAGGAACGTAGGCTGGCGCATCGACTACTTCCTGGTCTCCCAGGGCCTGGCATCCCGCATCAAATCCGCCGACATACACAACGATATCTTCGGCTCCGACCACTGCCCGGTGGAACTGGTAATAGACTAAGCGGGGTTGCACAAAATTTGCGCAGATTTCTTATATTTGCGCTATGAAAGATCTGACACTCGAAGCTATAGCCAAAAACTGCGCCTGTTCCATAACGACCGTATCCCGCGTAATCAACGGCAACAGCAAGAAATACCGCATCAGCAAGGCGATGACCGAGAAGGTGATGGCCGAGGTGACGCGCTCCGGCTACATCCCTCCTTTCACGGCGATGAGCCTAAGGCGCGGAGGTTCCAGGATGATAGGCCTGCTGCTTCCATCCATCGCCAACCCGTATTTCGCCGATATGGCCAGTTCGATAGTGAAGGAGCTGGACAAATACGACTATACCGTAATCCTGGTGGACACGATGGAAGACGAGCACAGGCTCTACGAGAGCGCCAGGTCGCTGCTGCTGAGGAGGGTAGAAGGGATGATAGCCGTCCCCTGCGGGGATAATCCCGAAGTGCTCGAGCAGATAGGAAAGGAGATTCCGGTGGTGCTTATCGACCGCTTCTACGAGTCCACATCTCTCTCCTACGTCACCACGAACAATTTCAAGGGCGGCCAGGACGGCGCCAGGACGCTGATAGAGGCCGGGCACGAAAAGATAGTCTGCATCCAGGGCAAGAGGGATTCGATGCCCAACCAGGAACGGGTGGAAGGATATATGCAGGCGATGAAGGAGGCCGGCCTGGAGAAGAACGCCAAGGTAGTGGGAGATGAGTTCTCGGTGCAGAACGGCTACCTCGAAACCAAAGTTCTGCTTAACGGCGGCAACATCCCGAGCGCAATTTTTGCGCTAAGCAACACCATACTTCTGGGAGTACTGAAAGCCATACACGAATCGCGCCTGAGGGTGCCGGAAGACATATCCATAATCTCCTACGACGACAATATGTATATGGACTATCTGACCCCTCCGATAACGCGTGTAGGGCAGCCTGTCGAGAATATGGCACGTCTGGCTGTCAAGATCCTCTGCGACCAGATGATGCAGGAAAGGCGCTCGGACATGGTGTCCCAGATACGCCTCATGCCCAGTCTGATCCAGGGCCAATCGGTGCATTTTGCGCAAAGTTTGCGCAAAATTTAAGGCGGAAGCATTCTGTTTCTTCCGGCTGATTTGCCGCTTTCTGCCGATCTTTTCCCAACTTTCGCTTGATGCAGAAAGCGAACAAATCCATACTCGTCATCGGCAGCAGCAATACCGATATGACCATAAAAGGAACCCGCCTCCCCGTTCCCGGCGAAACCGTGACGGGTGGAGTGTTCTATATGGGTCCCGGCGGCAAAGGCGCCAACCAGGCGGTGGCCGCCAAGAGACTGGGAGGAGATGTGAGCTTCGTGTGCAAGGTAGGTCGTGACATCTTCGGCGACAAAGCCCTGGAGACCTACAAGAACGAAGGGATAGATATCTCCCACGCAATGCGTTCCGATAAAGCATCCGGCAGCGCCTTGATACTTGTGGGCGAACGCGGCGAAAACTGCATCTCAGTGGCATCGGGAGCCAACGGCGACATCACCCCCGCCGATATCGACAGCATCGCGGACGTCATCCGCAGCGCCGGCTTCCTGATCCTTCAGCTTGAAATACCGGTGGAATCCGTGCTCCGTGCGGCAAAGATAGCCCACGAAGCCGGTGTATATGTGATACTCAACCCTGCCCCGGCCTGCATACTCCCCAGGGAGTTGTTCCGTTATGTCAGCCTGATGACCCCCAACCAGTCGGAAGCATCCCTTATGAGCGGATGCGAAGTCACCGACCGCGCATCGCTGGCAAAGGCCGTGGAAGTGCTCCAGGGATATGGAGTGCAGGATTTCGTGGTTACCCTCGGCAGCAACGGGGTCTTGGTGTTCAAGGACGGACAGTCCGAGACCATCCCCGCCCTCAAGGTCGATGCCGTGGATACGACTGCGGCAGGCGACACCTTCTGCGGAGCGCTGTGCGTAGCCCTTTCCGAAGGCAAGAGCCTTCAGGATGCAGCCCGCTTCGCTACCGCGGCAGCCGCAATCACAGTGCAGCGCAAGGGTGCCCAGGCATCCATCCCCACCAGAGACGAAGTACCTATCCCAACCGCATGAAAAAACTATTCAGACACTAGTGCGGAGGTCGCACCACAAGCAGGTGAGGGGACCTGCTTGTGGAAGCGACCAATTTTTTTCTCTATCTGATCTTACCTCTTCGAGCTTACTTCACGCTCGTACTTTTCGATGACGGGGATGAATTCCTCGCCTACGGGTACGCCGTTCTTGAAGTTGAAGTAATCGAACACCGCACCGAAAGGCAGGGTCTTGGCTTCCTCGAGAAGAGCGAGCTTCTGGAATCCCTTGCCTTCAGCTTCGTATTCGCGCAGTTTTGCGAGAGGCTCCAGGAGGGCGCTGAGAATGCACTTCTGGGTTGCGCGGGTGCCGATCACATAGGCGCCGATACGGTTGATGGAGGCGTCGAAATAGTCGAGGCCGACGTGGGCGCGCTGCAATCCGTCCGCACGGACAAGCTCCTTGAAGAAATCGAGGGTCATATCGTTCATTATGGTCACGTGGTCGGAGTCCCAACGCACGGGGCGGCTAACGTGGAGCATCAGTTCGGGAACATAGAGAAGCAGGGAGCTGACCTTGTCCGCAACGTTCTCGGTGGGCTCGTAGTGGCCGGTGTCGAGGGTGTAGATGACCTTGCGGGTGGCGCAGTATCCTTCGAAGAAATCCATCGATCCCACGGTATAGCTCTCGAGGCCTATGCCGAACAGCTTGGCCTCCACGCAGCTCTTCATTCCGGGAAGATCTTCCTTGAGGATTTCATCCAGCGAAGCAGCGAGTATCTCACGGTACTTCTTGCGGTTCACGGTGTAATCCTTCTGCCCGTCGTGCACCCAGATATTCATTATGCAGGGGTCGTTCTGGGCCTTGCCCATAGCATCAGCGATGCGGCGGCAGCGCTTGGTATGCTCGATCCAGAATTCCCGTATGGCCTTGTCGGGGTTGGAGAGCGAGAGATCTCCGCTCTTGGGATGCGAGAAGGAGGTGGAGTTGAAGTCCAGCTTGAATCCGTTGGCCTTTGCCCATTCGATCCAGCTCTGGAAGTGTTCCACTCCCACCTTGTCGCGATCCACGAACTTGCCGCCGAAATCCCCGTATATCTCGTGGAGATTCACGCGGTGGTTGCCAGCGATAAGGGTCTTCACGAACTCCAGGTCGGCGCGGACCTCGTCGATGTTGCGGGCACGCCCGGGATAATTGCCGGTGGTCTGGATTCCTCCGGTGAGCGATCCGGCGCTTTCGAAGCCGGACACATCGTCGGTCTGCCAGCAATGCAGGGAGATCTGCTGCTTCTCAAGTTCGGCGACTGCCTTGTCGGTATCCACTCCGATGGCGGCGTAACGCTCTTTCGCTTGCGCATAGGCGCTCAGGATGTTTGCTTCTTTCATATTCAGAATGTTTTGACTTTGAATTCCCTTGAAATTATCTCACGCATGGCCCAGCGGTCGCGCACGACTCCGGCGGCCTTGGCCTGCATCATAAGATTGCCGATTGCGGTGGCCTCGGTAGGCCCTGCTACCACCTTCACTCCGGTGGCAGCCGCCGTCAGACGGCTCATGGTGTCGTTCGCCGATCCCCCGCCTATCACGTGCAGGGTGTCGATAGTGAAGGATGCCTGCGCGCGGAGTATCTCCAGCACCTCGTGATACTTGGCGGCCAGGCTGCAGTAGATGCAGCGTACCATCTCCGCGTCGTTCTCCGGTACGGGCTCGCCGGCCTTCTTCAGCAGCGCGGAAATGGCCGCCGGCATATCGGCAGGATTGGCGAGGCTCGGGTCGTCGGGATCGATGCGGCCTTTGAAGGACGCGGCGGAATTGGCCATGGCCTCGATTTCGGGGTAGGTATAGGTCCGACCCTCCTTCGCCCAGGATTTACGGGCCTGCTCCAGCAGCCACATACCGGTGATATTCTTCAGGAAACGGGTGGTTCCCTCGACTCCTCCCTCGTTGGTAAAGTTCAGCTTGCAGGTTTCGTCGGATATCAGCGGACGGGGGGATTCTATGCCCATCAGGGACCAGGTTCCGCTGCTGAGGTACGCGAAATGCGGATTCGCGGCGGGCACCGCGGCGATGGCGGAGGCAGTGTCGTGGCCGGCGACAGCGATCACGGGCACCCGACCTATGCCGGTTTCGGCTGCTATCTCCGGCTTCAAAACTCCAACTTTTGTCCCGGGCTGGACTATGGCGGGGAAGATGTCCGGGTTGATCCCCAGCCTCTCCAGGAACGATTTCTCGAACTGGCGGGTGTTCTGGTTCATAAGCCCGGAGGTGGATGCGTCGGTATATTCGCAGACCATCTTCCCGGTTAGCATATAGGAGAGCAGGTCCGGCATGAAAAGTATCTTATCTGCCTTGAGCAGAGGGTAATACTCCGCCTTCTTCTGCGCGTAGAGCTGGAAGATGGTATTGAAATTCATTATCTGTATGCCCGTCACTCCGTAGAGTTCTTCGCGGGGGATGATCTCGAAAACCTCCTCCGGGATCCCTTCGGTGTACGGGTCCCTGTAGGCCCTGGGCCACTCCAGGAGCCTTCCGTCGGCACCGATGGCGCCGAAGTCCACTCCCCAGGTGTCGATGCCTATGGATTCTATCTTATATCCCAGTTCGGCGGCGCGCTTAAGCCCGGCCTTGATGTGGCCGAAGAGTTCGTCGGTGTTCCAATGGAAACAGCCGCATTTCACCTGTGCCCCGTTGGGAAAACGGTGGATTTCCTCCATCGAGAATTTGCCGTCCTCGAAGCCGCCCACGATGGCGCGGCCGCTGGTAGCGCCGAGGTCGAAAGCCAGAAATTTGTGATCCGTGTTCATTAGATTCAATTATGTAGCTTTCAAAGATATCTATTCAAAATTGTTTTATAACTTTGCACAGCGACAACAAAACTTTAATAAATGACCTCTATTCACCTTAAGTACCTCGCCGTCAATCCTGTAGACCTGGAGTGGGGGCTTGCCGTCAATTCCGTCGGCCGGCAGGAGATCGAAGCCGGAACCCCCTATCCCCCGGCAAATCACCCTACGAGATACCTTTTTTCGCCTGAAAGGGGCCGTGTGCTGAACGAATATCAGTTGCTGTACATCACGGCCGGGCGCGGCAGCTTTTCCTGCGAAACCCTCGGCCGCGACCGCAGGATTCCCGTCAATGCCGGATCTATGATAATGCTCTTCCCCGGCGAATGGCACAACTACCATCCCCTCGAAGAGACCGGCTGGACGGAATACTGGATTGGTTTCAAGGGGCCCCAGGCAGATGCGTTGGTGGAAAAGGGCTTCTTCAGCAAGAACCGCCCGGTGATGGAGGTGTCGTTCCAGGACGACCTGCTCGACGCCTATTCCCGCGCCATCAAGATAGCCGAATCCCAGAAATCCGGCTTCCAGCAGGCCCTGTCCGGGCTGGTGTCGTCGCTGCTGGGTTTCGCGTACTATCATAACAGGAATCGCAGTTTCTCCCTTACGAACACCGACAGACTGATGGCCAAAGCAAAGATGCTGGTAAGCGAGCAGCTCTTCTCCATCGACCCCAAGGGGCTTGCGGACCAGCTGTTCGTAAGTTATTCGTCTTTCCGTAGGACCTTCAAGGAATACACCGGATTCTCGCCTGCGAAGTATATCCTTAATCTGAAGATAGACCAGGCCAAGGAGATGCTCACCAACAGTCCGGCCGAAATCAAAGAAATCGCGTACAAGCTCGGTTTCGACAACACCGATTACTTCTTCACGGTCTTCCGCCGCCTCACCGGCCAAACTCCCCTCTCCTACCGCGCCGAAACCCAAGGCCGCAAGCTTTGACCCACGCCTTTCGCTGGGAACCCAGAGCCGCTTGCTTCGGGCCGCACAACGAGCCGGGAACCCAGAGCCGCTAGTTTCACGCCTCACACCGTGCCGGGAACCAGGGCTGCCAGTTTCACGCTGCACACCGTGCCCGAAACCAGGGCGGACACCATTCCCGCAAAACGGTCACCCCAGATCTCGCCGCCCGTGGCAGCTAATTAGTTGATACACAGCAGCTAAACACAAAGTCTCCCCCTCGTTTTCAAGGGGGAGACTTTATACTATCATACTGTCACTCAAGTGTTTAACCGCCACGCCTTTCGCCGGACCTTGCCCACTGAAACGTGGTGGAAGTCTGGGTGGTGATTCCGGTCTGCTAGGGAGAAGGGGTGTGTGATCATGGTTTGCCACGGAGAAGGGGTGGGTGTTCCTGGTCTGCAAGTTTTTGGCAGACCGGGAACAATTTCGGGCGTTTTTGTTCCGGGTCTGCATTTATTTTGCAGACCAGGAACACTAAGAACCTGTGCCGGCGCTCAAAATGGCAATTGTCGTGTGGCGGGCCAACTTATGCAGCATCCAAGTAATTGACAGTCAAATGATTACCGGAAAGAGAATCGGTGAAATTCGCCGATTCTCCCGCCGGTAAAGTATTGATAGTCAGGAGGTTAAGTGCTGCAAGGTGTGGGGAAGATGCCCGGTCGGGGCCAGGCATGATGGTGAGGGGCCGGGCATGACGGGGGTGGGGTTAGGCAGGACGGGGAGCGCCAGGCCGGAACGGTGAAAGGTCCAGGCCGGAACGGTGAAAGGTCCAGGCCGGAACGGTGAAAGGTCCAGGGCAAAACGAGGAACGCCCCCCAACCCAAAACGGCAAAAACCTGGGATGGCGTTATTTCTGGAGATTGGCGATTATTTCCATCATGCGGCGGAAGATGTCGATCTGGGAGTAGCGGGTGCCGGAGGGGTCGGAGACGACCAGGTCGAAGGGT
>JAILQO010000090.1 GCA_024698925.1 Bacteroidaceae bacterium
CACCACCCGCCGCATCATCTTCACCCCCTCCACCGAACTCAAGGAGGAGCTGGCCGGCACCAGCGTGCAGATCACCTGCTACGACCGCAACGGCAACGAGGTCAAGCGCGTCACCAGCGCCGACGATGGCGAGATCGAAGATAATGAGGGCCTCACCCCCGACCCCTCTCACGTGGGAGAGGGGAGCCAGAATGGCGGCTCGAACGGTGGCGGCACCGGCACCATCGACACGGGCGGCGGCAACACCGGAGGCAACGGAGGTAGCACTGATTCCGATGACGGCGACGAAGGGTAAAGAACGGCCCACTCCCAGCCTCTCCCCAAGGGAGAGGTGATGGGAGGGGACGGGCTACCTTAAACCCTTAAACTCTTAAACCCTTAAACATCTAATGACCATGAAAAAGAATTCTGTTTGGGAGGCTATCCTCCGCATCCTCATCGCCGCTGCTACGGCAGCGTTCACCGCACTGACCACTACGTCGTGCATGGGCCACGGACCATTTATCTAATGGAAAATGGAAAATTGAAAATTGAATGACGAAAGAAGGAGGACTGACAGCACTGTCGGCCCTCCTTTTGTTTATCGCATTCTCTTGAGTCCTTACAATTTAAACTTCCAGTGTTTTTGGAGCCTGCGTTGCAAATCTATTATATAATTATTCTTTTGGGGAACGGTAGTCGGAGGGGAGGACGCCGAACATCTTCTTGAAGTTGGAGGAGAAGATGCGGGGGGAGTTGAAGCCGACGCGCTCGGAGACTTCGGCGATGGAGAGCTGAGTGTTGACAAGGAGCTCGGCGGCGTGCTTGAGGCGGACATTGCGAATGAAGTCGGCTGGCGAGATGCCAAGCATGGTGCGCAGCTTATCATAGAGCGAGGAACGGCTCATAGCTACGTCGCGCGCCAGCTGATCGACGCCGTAGTCTTCATTATCGAGATTCTCATTGATGGCCGCGAGCATACGTTTGACGAGTTCCTCTTCTTCGACATTGGCGCTGATCTTCTCGGGGTCGATGGCGGTACTCTCCGCGAACTGGTGACGGGCGGCATCACGCAACTCGAAGAGGCGGTTGACGCGCTCGTCATTCTCGCGCTCCAGAGCGGCCTTCTTTTTCTTTAGATATAGTCCAATAAGTCCAATAAATCCAATAAGTCCAATAATACAATAGCCGAGTTTTGCCCACCAGGTGAGCCACCAGGGAGGCAGAATTTCTACTGCCATTTCTGAAACTGGTCCCCATGAGCCACTGCCCGTACGTGCTTGTACCTGAAAGAGGTAGCTTCCATGCGGCAATGCGCGGTACTCCACTTCGGCCGCAGCACCGCTATTAGCTATTTGCCATTCCGTCTCCAAACCTTCGAGCCGATAACGATAGTGGGTATGCGAGGGTTGAGCATAATTGAGCGTTGAAAACTGAAAGGCTATGTTGTTTTTGTTATAAGGTAAGGATAACGGTGTGTCCTCAGGGATGGACTTGAATCCATTGACCGAGAAGCCTGTAAATACGATGTCCTGCGCTGTGGTATCTACTTGTAGCCATTCAGGACGGAATGCGACAGCGGCTGAAAAGTGGAGAAATATGAGGCGTCCATCAACGGACATCCCAGCTTCGCGTTCAGACATGGGGGTGGCTGGGATACCATCGTCTGGGCCGTAATTCTCCACACTAAGGTATTTATCACTTTTTGCACCATTATTTTTCACTATCTCGCTGATGCCGCACGCTGTGCCTACCCAAACGTTCCCCAACGAGTCCTCCACCAAACTGCGAACGCAGTTGCTGGCAAGCCCCTCTACACGCTGAACCTCCCATTTTTCACTTTTGACTCTATCACTTTTCACTTGAAACAGTCCATTCTGCGTTCCTACCCACAGACAACCCTGACGGTCTTTCAGCCAACAGTTATATTTATCTGAATAGTGCTCAATCACTTCGGCACAGGGGAAGGGGGCGATAGAGTCGGCCTGTGTGTCCAAAAGGAAGGCTCCGTTTTGCGAGAAGACTGCCGTCCAGTGTTCGTCTATTTGTTGGATGCCAACGAGGAAACGGTGACGATTGATGAAAGGAATCTTCTCGTTGAGGGAGTGGAAGGTTCGTTGCTCAGGGTTGAAATAGCCCAGTTGGTTCATATCACAGCACAGCAACAGTCGTCCGTCTGGCAACTGATGAATAAATATCATGCGGTTATGCGGGAAGTCTGGCACGTTGGTCGTGTCATAAAGGGTCTCTCTCCCCCTCTCGTTAAGATAGAGGCCATTGGCGGTGCATCGCCACTGCCGACTGGTTCCATCATTTTGTTCCAATGCTGCAAAAGCCTCGTTGCGAGAAAGATACTGAATCTTGCTGCTGACAGGCGGTAGGTAGAACAGCCCGTTCTGCCACGACCCAATCCAGATGCCGCCTTGTCGGTCGCGCGTGGCAACGGTGGCATTGCGGCTAAGATGGAGAGAATCAACGACATCGCGGAGATCGTCCGTCATGGACTCTGCTCCTACGTCGCCGCGAATGAAGGCCTGAATGTCGGCATCTTCCGTCAGGGCATCCGTTATTATAGGACTGAACGCGCGCGAGCGTGCATCGAAAAGAAAGATGTGATAGAAGTCGCGCAGCCACAGCAGCGAGTCGCCCTGCCACAGATGACCATAGCCATTGGAGTACGTCTCCCGCCTACGGCTTAGGTTGCGATCGTAATGCAAGGGGGCAAAGCCTTGCCCGTTGGAAAGGCAAAACACGCCCTCGCAGTTTACCAGCATCTGGCCGTTGGGTAGCTCGATGATCTGTTGCACCTCGCCTGTCGGCAAACCGTCAGCCACCATCCAGTGGCGCATCTGAGGCTGTGCCAATGACACCGTCCACAGCAAGAGGGTCAAACAGCTGACGAGTATTCTTTTCGTGCTTCTATATGACATCTTCAAATGATTTTTCGCGGGCAAAAGTAGGGATTTCTTTCCATTCATGTGTCATTTTCGTCCAGAAAAATGTATTCTCAAGTGCAAAAAACATCCTTTTTATCGCGTTGGACAAATCCTACACATGCTTTTGGATATTGTATCACGTATTGAACACGCCCACGTCGTTTACTTTGCAGTCGAAAATGAAATGACAGCGCATTTATTTGGCAAAAATCATCAAAAAAACAATAAACGAACAACTATGAAACGACTTTTTTACGCGATTCAACTCATCGTCCTGACGTTCGGTTTTAACGTGACCGTCAAGGGCCAGTCTTGGAAACTTTGTGAGATGTCAAGCGATGATTTCGAGCTTGGCGGTGACCTGAACTGGTCTTTCGAGCAACTCACATACAACAGCAACAACGGCAGTTTCTGTCTGGCCTTTAAGAACTGCGACGAGAACAATGCCTCTAACTACGTAGATATCTACCAGCCGGAGCGCGTTGGTGGCCAGCTCTTCCAAGACATCAACAAGGATATGGAAATAGCGGGAGAATTCACAAAGGCGCTGACGTTGCGCAAAGGATGGTATAATGCGGAATGGACGGAACCATCGCGATCTGAGGCCAACCACAAGTTTGTGTATGTAGCCCGAGCCGATATGCTGAACAACTGGATAGAGGTCTGTGGTAATAAAGAGTACAATGCAGTCATCTCTTTTACGGCTACTGAGGACGGCTTCTATCAGGTAAACGGCAGCCTCATCCGTCAGGACGGCGCCAACCTGAAAGCCCTTAAGCTCATCCCCCGCTTCCGTCCTGAAGGCACAGAAATGCTGGACGAACAGCTGGACATGGGCCTCGCGTTTCCCTTTGGCGAGGGAGGTGCCGTCATCGAAGGTGCTGAGAACACCCGCCTTATGGATGGATACAATCAACGCTATACGGCGCAGCTGCCTACAGATTTTTCATTCGCAACGCGCATGAAAGAGGGTGACATCCTCACCTTCGAGGTCAGCTATCAGGAGCAGACGACTTCCACTTGGCCGCGCGACTACTATCCGCGTGTGTTTTACCGTCAACTGGATATCACACTTGTGGACGAAGCTACAGCCCGCCAGAACGAGCAGTTGGTAGATCCCTATGACGAAACGGTTCTGCAAGGTCTGAACGATAAGATTAAAGAATACGAGGATTCGTTTGCCAAGTGCGAGGCTGGCAGTAACCCTGGACAATTCACACAAGATGCATTGGACAGATTCGAGTACGAGTTCGGAGAAATCGTAGCAGATATCAATTATGGTATGGCTAATGCGCTAAACATCAGCTACTACTACCAGCAAATGGAAGATGCCTGGCAGAAGTTGATGAGAGCGATGGTACGTGTAGATGTCGATGCAAAAGGAAACTACAAGCTCATCACCTCAACGGGCGAGCCCGCCACGGAGGATGTGGAGATCTGGGCTAACAAAGATGCTTTCGCAGCTAACGAGGACTCGCCCTGGGGCTTCTACGGACGTGTCGTTTCCACAGGCGTTTTTGAGAAGTTTGCGAATCACGATGCGAACAACAAATCGGGCGAAAGCGCCTGGTACAAGAGTGGAGGTCAGTGGTACTACATAACGGATCAGGGCGCTATGCACCCACTGACAGACCGGGCACCAGGCATCCTCTTCACAGCGCAGGCTGACGGCATCTATCGTTTCGACCTCAGTGCCTATCGTCCGAATCCCAACGCGAAACTGGAAAACCCGCTATATTTCCGCTGCTATGTGCTGCCAAATGGCATGCAGTCCGTACAAAGCGAACAAGCTGTGCTCTCCAAGCAATATGGCAGTGTCAAGAATGACGGCGCTGAGGGTAAGGCACCCATATATTTGGCCTTCTATGCCAACCTGAAAGCCGGTGATCGCGTGTTCATGGAAATCGATGCCTACACGGCTGGCAATATCGGTAGTGCCGGTACGCAGTTGCTGAATCTCACCGCTTGCCGCTTCGTCAGCGAGAATGAGCCCATCACGTTGGCAGACGCTCTGGATTCCGGCGAGCTCGTAGTGAATCCCTACGTCGCAGGTGACGCTTCTACCCTATTGGCTACAATCGCAGAGGCCGAGGCGCTGTTGGCGCTCGTCAATGATAACATTGGTGACGAGGATGGCCAATATAATGATATCTATCACGCCCAGCTCCTCGATGCATTAGAAGAAGCGAAGGGACTTATCGAAGACGCCGAGACGATGGAAATCACGCAGACACGTTTCGATGAAATGAACTATCGCCTGCGTGGAATCTATGAATCTCTGGAGAAGTCCAAGGTGCCCTACCACCTCCATGTGAGCGGCGAGTACTCCATCTGCATTGCAGAAACAGGTAAGTATCTGACGCAGAACAACCGAAGCGATACAGGCACACATTTCTATGCCAATTTCTTAGACGCAGAGGGCGTCGTGAAGGATGCCGCACGCTTTGAGGATTGGGAACCAGAGGACTACAACTGGACTTTCACCATCGAGCCAGTCAAAGACGATGAACGTTATGTCCATATGTACGGCACCACAGGTTGGCTTACCGCAGATGCCTATATTGAGACGAGAGCGGTGACCTCGGCAGACAAATACACTTTTGAGCTGTTGGTTGAGAGCCCTGGCGACGAGCTGTTTGCCGTGCGTCGTCCCGATGGCCTCTATTGGGGTACATCCATGAACTGGGCAGCACCTTATAATAAGATTCAGACCAGCAAGGAGCCCCTCTATGTGTTCAAGCTCACGCAAGATACGCCGACCGGCATTCGGAGAATGGAAAATGGGGAATGGAAAATGGACAATGGAAAATGGAGAACGGAAAATGGACAATGGTATGACTTGAGCGGCCGCAGCGTCTCCGCGTCAACTGCGCTCCCGAAAGGCATCTACGTGAAGAACGGACGCAAATACATTGTTAAGTAAAAAGTAACAAACTAATAAACTAATAAAATGACTATGCAAAAAAACATTCTTACTACGCTCCTACTCCTACTCTTCGCTGGTGTAGGAATGGCACAAGAGAATCTGATTACGAATCCTGGATTCGAGAACATAACTGACAATGCAGCAGACAGCTGGACGATTGCCGGAGGCGCCACGGGTGGAGCAGCTGCCAATAATCCTAGCATTGGGTATCCAAACAACTCGTCTAATGCACACGGAGGTAACCGTTATCTCAATGGTGGCAGCTCATGGGGAAGTAAGACAAAGACGTGGTGCTATACCATTACACAGACAGACATCACGCTGGCAGCCCAGGAGTATCAGCTGAGTTTTTATTATAAATTGCAAGGCTGTACACTGAAAGCAGATCTTGTTGACGTTGGCGATAATTCAGTCCTGACTCTGAATGGCGTCAAGGGTAATACGAGTTGGACACAACTCAGTGGAAATGTCACCATCACTACAGCAGGAACATACACACTTGTGTTTACGGCCGAACAGACTGTTGACGGACAGACGAACGACTATTTCCAGATAGATGACGTACGTCTCATGGATGCTTCTGCCGACTTACGTCCTTCATTACGGGCATCGCAACTAATCCCGTAAGAGCAATCATAAACACACAAGATCTTCAACAATGAAAAAGCATATCATATCTTTATCTCTTCTGCTGGCACTTGCCGTTGGTCTCACTCAGCGCGCTGGGGCACAGACGACAGACGAGTATAATGCAGCGCTGGCTACCATCAGCACCTATCACTCCTACTACATCAGCGCCGAAGTGGATGACGTTACCTACTATCTCAAGGCAGACGGCACCATCACAACAACTAAGGGCGAGGCTACAGCTTTGTACTTTGAGAAGGTGTCTGGCTCTGGAACTGCTTATGGCTATGGCTTCCGCGTCGGCGATGACTATCATTTCTCTAATCCGAGCACAACTAAAAGCGGCGGCTCTGGGGACATCAAAAACGAAGGTACGATCCGTGCCGTGAACAATACTCGAGTGGACTGGGAGGCTCAGGTATTCTTCCTGAACGGAGAGGGGAAGTACGCCGTGCGCGCCACAAACGCAAAAGGAAGCAGCTGGAAGCCGAATACATATTGGACCATTATCGACTACAATGAGGCCAAGGCGGCTGGCTATGCAGACGATGCAGCTTATATCTGGTCGTTAGAGGATGAGGGCATCGTTGGCGAAAGTGCGCAGTTGGCATTTGCTGTGTCGAAAATCTCGAATAGCGCACGCTATTATATTACGACCTACTACAACGGTTCAGACTTTGGTAGCACGAAGTACTATCTGACTACCAACGGCACGCTCTCAGACTCAGAGGCTAATGCTGGAATCTTTACGACGCAAGCCACGACGACCAACCAGTTCGTCAGTGTCGGCAAGGCTTTCCGACTGAATTTCGGCAACTCGAACTTCACCAATGGAAGCAGTAGCGCGAACCGCATCGTACCTACAACAAAGAACCACCGCGATGACTACGAGGGTCAGGTGTTCTACTACGACGGCACACACTACGCTATCCGCTCCACGAATCACTCGCTGACCAGCTGGAACGAGAGTGCATACTGGTGCGTGGAGACTGACAATGAAGATGACGACGAACTGCCACAGGCCAATTACGGTCTCTCAGATGTGAAGCATTTTGTGTGGGAGATGGAGCAATTGCCCACTTTCAGCCACGAGGTGACGCATCGCATCAAATGCGTGAACAGCGGCAACTACCGCTATTTCCGCTCACCTATCTATAATACGGGTAGTGAAGGCATGAATATCTATCGTACAGGTAATGAGGACGAAGAGATGCAACTACTCATCACACCCGTTTCTGCCTATACCTTCTATCTCTATGATGTCTTGAGCGGGTACTATGTAAAGCCGGGAAGTGATTGGACTGCCAGCCTCACGCCCACTGCCATACCCATTAACTTCGCAGCAGACGGCATCGATTTAGGCTCACTGGAAGATGATGCCTACGCCATTGGTACTGCCACGGGCTCATACGCCAATGCGAATGGAGGGGCTAATGGCTACAATACGGTTGCGAACTGGAACCTGGGTAGTGTCGGCAATCCTGACAAAGGTTCTTACTGGTACATCCTACCCACCGAGAACTCCACCGCTTCCACGTTGCTGACAGGCAAGACCTATAACATCTGCTTTAATGCCGCTGGAAATTATCTGGTAAAGGCTGTTGGCGTAGGCAACGACGGCACTGGCGAGGGCAATGTGCTGGGCCGCACGAATAACGCTGCTGAGGCTGGCCGCTTCACACTGATACCTGTTATAGGCAATGCAAACCACTACTATATATACGAAACTACAACAGGCAACTTCGTAACCCCCGCTACTGGTACGGCCAATGATACGAAGTGGACTGTTTCAAACACTACGCCGGCTCCTGTTGTTGTTACAGACAATTTCTCTGCGTCTTCCTCTTGTCACACCTATTACTTTGACGGTGACAATGGAAGTCATGCCAATGCATACAATAACAAGAACGGAACTTACGTGGCACACTGGAGCAGCGGCAGCCAATGGACACTGAATCGCCTTTGGATTGATGAGGCAGAGATGGATCTGGCTCCGATTACAAGCGATGTGGAAAATCTCGTGGTTTCAGCAGCAGCTGCAGGTGTTACCTTGAAGTATTCAACAACGGTGACTACGGCAGCCAAATACGGTTCGCTCGTACTGCCCTTTGATGCTACCATTGAAGATGCAGACATCAAGGCTTACCAACTGGCAAGCACGGATGGTAATGCGGTCTATGGCAACGAACTCGACGGTATTACCGCCAACGAACCTGTGCTGTTGAAGAACGTGAGCGAGAGCGATGTGAATATCACGTTCACCGCCACCAATTCAGCAAGTGCCGCTACAACAGCCACGCCTACAAGTGGACTGCTGACAGGTACATACGAATCAACAACCGTTCCCGTTGGTAGCTATGTCCTGCAGAAATTTGGAGATGACACGGAAGCCTGCTACCACCAGGTGGCAGAGAGCAAGCAGCCTACGGCGAAGCCCTTCCGAACTTACATGACAACTCCAACGCTCGTCAAGGCCAATGTGCTCAGCTTAATCCTCGATGGCGAGACAACTTCCGTAAGAGAATTTGTAAATGGTAAATCGTCAAATGGTAAATGGTACGATTTAAGCGGTCGCCGTGTGGCACAGCCAAAGAAGGGACTCTATATCGTCGGCGACAAAAAAGTGATCATCAAATGATGAATGTCGATTGATGATTGATGAATAACAATTGATAATAGCATTACATTATGAAAAAGACATATATTTCTCCTTCGTTGAGAGTCCTACAAATAGAGTCATCTATGATGTTAGCTTTGTCTATGGTTGGTGTCAACGTTAGCGCTACGGATGCAGATGAGTATGAAGATGTTTTAGTCAAGGGAAATCTCGGTGATTCGGGTGACTGGGACGATATCTGGGAATAAAGATACATTTGTTTAGAATGAAATAAAATTAGTTAGTTTGTTAGTTTATTTTGCCCGCCGTTTGGAAATAAATGCGTATATTTGTGCCGTTAATCCCAACGGCGGGCAGTTTCTTCATTTGAAATTCTTATACTTATAGACTACTATGCGCAGATTATTATTTATCATTTATTGTTTATCATTTATGATTTCTCCGTCCATCGCTCAGACGGTGGATCGAGGCTTCATCCATCCCGGCGGACTGCACACACAAGCAGACTTCGACCGCGTGAAGGCACAGATCAAGGCTAAGAACCAGACTGTTGTGAAGGCTTATAACAAGCTGAAATTAGCTGAATACGCTCAGTCCAGCGTGCAGACATCCCCCACAGAAACCATCGTGCGCGGTGGTAGCGGTGAGAACTATATCAATGCGGCGCGTGGCGCTACGATGGCCTATCAGAACGCGCTACGCTGGAAGATTGGCGGAACTGCAGCTAATGCCAAGGCCGCCGTCCGCATTCTGATGGCGTGGGCCAACACGACAACAGCCATTAGCGGCAGTTCTGATGCATGTTTGGCTTACGGACTATATGGCTACCAGTTTGCACAAGCAGCTGAACTGATGCGTGACTACGAGGGATGGAAGCGTGAGGATTTCGAGAAGTTCCAACAGTGGATGCTCACGGTGTGGTATCCGGGTGCTATTGGGTTCCTGCGCTCGCGCAACGGCACGTGGGAGAACAGCAGTAAGTGGTGGCAGGCACCAGGGCACTACTGGTCGAACTGGGGACTGTGTAACGCGCTATGTGTGATGAGCATCGGTATCTTGTGCGACAATGTGCAAATCTACAACGAGGGCATTTCATTTATCAAATATGACCAGGTTGGAAACTTCACCAGTCCAGCTACAATACATGAGGTGACTGGCCACAGCGACTACACAGGTCAGGGAGCCATCCAGAACGACGGTCTGACGGACTTCCTCGGAAATCTGGTGGTGACAACGTCACAAATGGAGAATGAAAAATTGAAAATGGAGAATGGTACTGAAGTAGAAGTTGGCGGCTATGGCGAATTGGGACAGATGAACGAGAGTGGCCGTGACACAGGGCACTCGTCAATGGCTCTGGGACTGGCTGTAGATATTGCCAAAATTGCTTGGAATCAGGGGGATGACCTCTTCGCCTACATGAACCATCGTCTGGCGGCAGGCATCGAGTACGTAGCAGCCCAGACACAGAGTGTGCAGGGCTTACCTTGGACAGATTACATCTACGGCACCAACGGCATCTACTATAGCGACGGACGTGCGTGGGTGATGACAGAACCAGCTCTCGGAGCGCAGATGCGCCCCTACTGGGGAACGGTCATCGGCATCTACGAGAGTGTGAAAGGTGTGAAGATGCCGTTTTCTGAATTGGCCTACCAGCAGATGGGCATTGACGAAGGAGGCAAGGGAAGTACTAGCGGTGGCTACGACCACTTGGGTTACTCCGTGCTGATGAACACCTACGACGAACAGCTTTGTCCAACCGACAAAAGGCCAACAGAACTGACAGGACAGATGGAGTATAGTGCTTCGCTGTCCGCCAATATGATTCCGAGCCTGGCGCAGGAGAAAAAACGCGGTCTGGTTAATGGAAGAATCACGAGTCACACCGAACTTGGAGCTCTCGTTAACACATATAGCACGACCAAAAGCACACTGCTACCCAACGGCAAGACCCTACGCCTGATTCCCATCCTGCCCGAAGGCGAGGAGGATACGGGCCAATGGCAGTGGAATACGGGCGAGACGACGCGTGAAATTACCGTTGACACAGGTTGGAGCTACATCTACCGCGTGACATACACCAACTCCCGAGGCATCCAAAGCCAGTTGGCCTTCACGATAGCAACAACGGACCAAGGGACACCGGTGCGAGTCAATAACCCGCAAATGGATAATAGAAAATGGACAATGGACAATGGAAATTGGATCATGAAGAATGGGGCTGACGCGGTATACGACCTTCAAGGTCGCTGCGTCGGCTCGTCATTTTCCAGACTCCCTAAGGGTCTGTATATTGTGAACGCCCGAAAGGTAGCTATCCGTTAATGCATGATTGGCGATGAGCAAGTTCAAGTACTGTTGTCTTTTGCTGGCATTGAACCCGTTCTGGGTGGAGGCTCAATACAAGTCCGAGGTCTGGTCGCCAGATAATGGCGATGGTACCTACACCAACCCCGTGCTCTATGCCGACTACAGCGACCCTGATGTATGCGCGGTTGGCGATGACTATTACCTAACGGCCTCTTCGTTTAATTGCGTGCCAGGCTTACCTATTCTGCATTCACGCGACTTAGTGAACTGGGAAATAGTAGGACACGCATTGCAGGAACTGGAACCGAAAGAGGTCTTTGACCGTCCACAACACGGCAAGGGCGTTTGGGCACCATCCATCCGTTATCACAACGACTCGTTGTTTATTTATTGGGGAGACCCGGATCAGGGAATATTTATGGTAAAGGCTCCTACAAGTGAAAAAGGAAAAGTGAAAAGTGAAAAATGGTCTGCGCCAACATGCGTGATAGCAGGGAAGGGCATGATAGACCCGTGTCCGCTGTGGGACGATGATGGGCGTTGCTACTTGGTGAATGCATGGGCCAACTCGCGGGCGGGCTTCAACTCCGTGCTCTCTGTAAGGGAACTTTCTGCTGACGGCACAAAGGCAATCAGTCTGCCTCGCATCGTGTTCGATGGCGGACAGGAGAACCACACGACGGAGGGACCGAAATTTTACAAGCGAGACGGATATTATTGGATTATGTGTCCTGCCGGTGGTGTGGCGATGGGCTGGCAGTTGGCCATGCGCTCGAAATCGCCCTATGGACCATACGAGTGGAAGCGAGTGATGTGGCAAGGTAAGACCGACATCAATGGACCTCATCAAGGTGCTTGGGTTCACACAGCTTTCGATGAAGACTGGTTCCTACATTTCAACGACCAAGGAGCCTACGGACGTGTCGTCTATCTACAACCCGTCGATTGGTCGAGCGGTTGGCCGATGATGGGCAAGAATGGGGAGCCGCTAATGACTTGGCATAAGCCGAAGTCAAGTGAAAAGGGAAGAGTGAAAAGTGAGAAATTTGCTTCCGCAATAGTGAATCCTCAAGAGAGCGATGAGTTTAACGATGGTTTAGGGCTGCAATGGCAGTGGCACGCTAACTACCATCAGTTCTATGGTCAACCTACTGCCGATGGTACCTATCGCCTCTATACGATGGACTTGCCTGCAGATTTCAAGAGTCTTTGGGATATGCCCAATCTGCTCTTGCAGAAGCCTATGGCGCCACGTTTTACAGCTACCGCCAAAGTACGCTTCGCAGCAAAGGAGGACAGGCTGTATGGCGGACTGGTGATGATGGGACGCGACTATAGTGCACTTGTTATTTGTCGCGAAGGCGATGCGTTCCAGCTTCAGCGCCACACATGTGTCGGAGCCGATGAAGGACAAGCAGAAGAACTGCAGACCATCACCACCTTGCAGCCTACTGACAGCGACACCATCCCCTACTCCCCTGCCATCTATCTCGACCTCTACCTCCGCCTCTCTGTGAAGGACGGCATCGTCTCTTTCTCTTACAGTTCAGACAATAAGCACTTCAAGGGTACCGGAGAACCTTTCAAAATGCGCGAGGGCAAATGGATTGGTGCCAAGTTCGGATTCGTGGCGGAATGTCGTGACCGCAAAGCGAGCCGCGGCTGGTTAGATGTTGATTGGATAAGAATCACTAAGTAATAGTTGATAAGATGAAACGATTTCTCCTTTTATTCTTCATTTTTCACTATTCATTCTTCACTGCATCTGCGGTGGGCACGAGTGGCATATATCAGCACTCCGTGGCGCTGACGGGCTATATCTCGCCAGAGACGGGAAAGGCGCCGACAGCCTATCTGTGGATTCCTGAGGGATGCCAGCAGGTGAAGGCGGTGATGCTGGCTCAGCAGAATATGACAGAGGAGATGCTCTATAAGAATGAAGCGTTTCGTAAAAGGATGAAGGATTTGGATGTAGCGCTCATCTGGGTGGCTCCGTGGTTCTCGCAGAACTGGGACCCGACGACGGGTTGCCAGCAGACCTTCGAGGAGATGATGGTGGGACTGGCAGGACAAAGTGGACACAATGAACTGGAACGCTGTCCCGTGATACCCTTTGGCCACTCGGCTCAGGCTACCTTCCCCTGGAACTTTGCCGCTTGGAACAACGACCGGACGCTCTGCATCGTCAGTTTCCATGGTGATGCGCCTCGCACCAACCTCTGCGGCTACGGCACGGCGAATGTGGAATGGGGACGCACTCGCAACATCGACGGCATACCAGGGCTGATGATTGAAGGCGAGTATGAGTGGTGGGAAGCCCGTGTACGTCCAGCCTTGGCTTTTCGCATTATGTATCCCGAGAGCTGCATCTCTTTCCTCTGTGATGCTGGGAGCGGACATTTCGAGATGATGCCCGAGACGGCGGAGTATATCGCCCTATTCATCCAAAAGGCCATAGCGCAAAGAATAGAAGTCCCCTCGGGGACAGTAGAGGGGGCCTCTCTCCGGACAGTAAATCCCAAAGACGGCTGGCTCGCATGTCGCTATAACCCAGATCTCAAAGCCAATGACGGCGACGGCTCTAAGGATGACATCTTTACTATTGATAAGCGTCCCCTCCCCACCCTTTATTTATCATATAAGGGTGACCAGCACGATGCCTTCTGGTACTTCGACCGCGAGATGGCGGAACTGACGGAGGCCCGCTATACAGAGACGCACGGCAAGCAAACAAGAGAGATTGGTGAGATCAAGACCGAGTGGAGTAAAGACGGAAAGACACTAACCGTCACAGCCCCCAAAGATGTCCGCATTGAAGTCTTCTGCGGCCCGCTGCAGAAGTACAAATCGCGCCAGCCAATTGTCAATTTTCAATTGTCAATTTTCAATTATGAAAAATATCCTTACGAGTGTGGTCTCGACAATCCCAAGCGTTCCTATTCTGCCTGGCTCGTGGCAATCCTCGATGGTGACGCCACATACAAGCGGGCCGTTAAGCCCTTTGAAGTAAAGATTCCCCATTGAGATCTTATAAACGTATGCATAAGCTATTATATTTTTCTCTGTTCACTCTTTCACTTATCACTTCGTCTGCCTCAGCTCAGAGTCGGTTGAGTTCACCGAACGGGCGAAACCAATTCGTAGTCTCGCAGACAGGCAATGAGTTTACGTATAGTGTTTCTCACGACGGTAAGGCTATTGTGAGCGACTCACGCTTGGGACTAGACTTGGACAATTATACTTGGGAACGGGCTCTCGCACGCAATTATCCGCAGTACGATTGCTGGATGAATGGTTTTACGATTGATTCCGTGAGCACTTCTGAGCACAGAGCCATGATTATGAACCTTTGGGGCGAACAGGCAGTGGTTCCCGACAACTACAATGCCGCCACGCTACACCTTTCCAAGCACGATAGCAGCAACTACAGGTTGGACATTGAAGTACGCGCCTATAACGAGGGCATTGCTTTTCGCTATTTCTTTCCCGAACATACGCAGGCGGTGTTCCACAAGGTCACGGCTGATTTGACAGAATACACCTTTGCGCCAGGCACAAAGGTTTGGGCTGCAGAGTGGGCGCAGGCTCCTTACGAATTGAAACTGGTGGATGATGTGACCAGTCCCATTGAACGTGCAGTGACGGTAGAACTGCCCAATGGCCTCTACTGCGCTTTGGCTGACGCCGATGTCGATGACTGGTGCTTGGAGAAGAACGTGGCCCTTCGACCTGCCTCAGGGCAAGCCTCGAAGTCCAACATCCTTACCACCACGATGTACTCGCCAGTGGATATCGTAACCTACTCTGCCACGCCCTGGAAGGTCATTATCACAGCAGATAGCTACGCCCAGTTGCTGGAGCATCGCTACATCATCGATAACCTAAACCCTCCCTGCGAGATAGCGGATGCGGCAGAGTGGATCAAGCCGGGAACCATCATGCGCTGTACAACTCTAACAACAGAGGCGGCTCTGCGCAACATCGACTTCTGCGCCAAACACAACATTCCCTATATGCTCTTCGACTGGAAGTGGTACGAGCCTTGCACCAGCCACGACGGAGATGCCACGAAAGTGATTCCGCAGATAGATATGCCAAAGGTTGTAGCCTACGGACGCGAGCACGGGGTAGGCATCTGGCTCTATGTCAATCAGCACGCCCTGCAAAAGCAGATGCGCGAGCTATTCCCCCTGCTTCATGAGTGGGGTATCGTCGGTGTGAAGAGCGGCTTTGTGCAGTATGCTTCGCACCGCTGGGCCGTCTGGCTTCACGACATGGTTCGTCTGGCCGCCGAGAACCATCTCATGGTGAATATCCATGATGAATACCGGCCATCGGGTTTCTCGCGAACCTATCCCAACCTGCTCACGCAAGAGGGCATACGCGGCAACGAGGAATTCCCTGATGCCACGCACAACACCATACTGCCGTTCACCCGCATGATTAATGGTCCTGCCGACTACACCATCTGTTACTATGACCGCCGTCTCAAAAACACTCACGGGCACCAGCTTGCAGCCTCGCTAATCTATTATTCTCCACTTACTACTTTATTCTGGTACGACAAGCCGGAAGATGCCAATGACGAGCCAGAACTCAGTTGGTTCGACAACCTTAGGACTACTTGGGACGAGACACGCGTCCTGGAGGGAGCACCTGGTTCACATATCATCATTGCTCGCCGCTCTGGAGAAGAATGGTATGTCGCAGCAATGACAAACAACGAGGCCCGCACCGTCACGATTTCTACGGACTTCCTCGAAAACGGCAAACAATACACCGTCACGATATATAACGATGATCCAACGGTAAAAACAAGCGCGAAGGTAAGTGTCAAGACAGTCACCATCAAGGCTGGCAAAAACATCATTTTAAAACTCCAACCCAGCGGCGGAGCCGCTTTGCATTTCGTCAAAGCTCTAAACTCTAAACCCTAAACTCTCAACTCTTTCACTCATGCGCAGATTATTATTTATCATTTCTTATTTATCATTTATCATTTATCCAGCTTTCGCTCAGTCCGACCTGCAGAACTACAAAATGGCAGGACCATACGAGGTGGTGGCACGCGATGGCGAGTTCCGTGCTTCCAAGGGCGGCAGCGAGCGGGATATGTGGACTGCGTGGCAATGCGCACAGCAGGGCTACACAGACAAGGCACTGGAGATTATCAATGCCTACGCTGAAACGCTGCAACGGTTTGACGGCCACGACGCTCCGCTTTGTGCCATTCAAGGATACTGGCTTGTGAGGGCAATGATGGCTCTCCCCCCGACTGGTTCTCTCCCCCCCACGGGGGGAGTTGGTGGGGGGCTGGAGAGAGGGGCCTGGTCTTCCCTTATTCGCCGTGCCTTTCTTCCTGTGATGGAAAAGTTCGAGGCGGATAGTCCGTATGCCAATGGCAACTGGGGAGCGATAGTGAACCGGCTGCGAATGGCTAGCGCTATATTCCTGGAAGACAGCGTGATGTATCAGGCAGCCATTGACTACTACCTACACGCCAACGACAATGGTTCGCTGCCAAACTACATCAGCGAGACGGGACAGTGCCAAGAGACAGGCCGCGACCAGGCGCACGCACAGTTAGGACTCGGTGCACTATGCGAGACGTGCGAGATGGCATGGGAAAAAGGAGACGATTTGTGGGGGGCACTCGACAATCGACTGATGAAGGGTTTGGAATATACTGCCCGATACAACTTGGGCTATGATGTACCGTTTGAGACGTGGCAGGACTGCACGGGGCTCTACTGCGACTGGACGGAGCCAGGAGCCATGGGGCGCGGCCGCATCCGCTGCATCTACGAAGCGGCCTACAATCACTATACAAAAGTGAAAGGTCTGAAGATGCCATATACGAAGAAACTCCTCAACCTGCAACGGAAGGCAGAGCAGCGAGGGGAGATTATTCAGAACATGGAGGCTGATCAGTTTATTGTGAAAGGCGTGACAGAGCGAGCCCGCCTGCATCAGCTCTTCACCTATGCAGCACCCGATGGAGCCCCACAGAAGGACGACTACGAGTTGTGGGTGAAAGCCATCAGCGACCCTGAGTTCACCCGCATACCAACCTATATGGCGCGTGTCAACGCCCTACAATCCAACGGTCTGCATAGCGTGTCTGAAATCAGCTATGCCTTTGTTGACTTCACTGGCGTCATTCAGGTACGCGTCATCACGAAGAACCGTAAGTTCCAAAATGCCCGTGTACGGCCCGACTATCGTGGCACCATCTGCAACATTGAAAACGATTCAACCTGCAACTTCATTCTCTTCCAGCCTGAGAATGTCAGCGTAGAGTTTGACGGCGACATAACCAACAACCTCCTGCTTTTCACTTCAAAGCCGCCTGTAAGCAAGGAAGAGGCTGAAGCTGAGGCAAAGAAAGAGGGGCGCGCATTCAGGTATTACGGCCCTGGCTACTATAATCAACAGGACACCATTTACATAGGTTCTAACACGACGGTTTACTTGGAAGGTGGCAGCTACTTTACTAGCACTTTTGCCATTAACGATGCTGAGAATGTGAGCATTCTTGGACGAGGCATCGCACGGCCTGAGCGCGGCTATGAAGGCGCTCATGTTCATCGCTCGAAGAATGTACTTATCGACGGCCTCGTGCTTAATACCTGTCCCATTGGAGAATCGCAAAACGTCACCTTGCACGATGTGCGCAGCATCTCGCATCCATCGTGGGGCGATGGACTGAATGTTTTCGGTGGCTGCTCAGACATTCTCTTCGACCGTGTATTCTGCCGCAATTCCGATGACTGCACTACAGCTTACGCTACCCGTAAGGATTTTAGTGGTTCTACTCGCAATATCACCATGCTGAACTCTACCCTTTGGGCCGACGTGGCACATCCCATTTTCATCGGTCTGCATGGCAATTCAGAGCGTGGCGACACCATCGAGAACCTGCGCTACGAGAATATCGACATCCTCGGACAGGCTGAGCCTCAGGTGGACTATCAAGGCTGCTTAGCCATCAACTGCGGCGACAACAACTTAGTCCGCAACATTGTGTTCGATAACATTCGTATCGAGCAAATTGAACAGGGAAGCATCGCACAGGTAAAAATCGGTTACAATCAGAAATATTGCACCGCTCCCGGGCGCGGTGTGGAGGATATCACCTTCCGCAACATCCGCTACTATGGCGAGCCCTCCTACATATCTGTCATTAACGGCTACAACAAAGATCGTATGGTGCGCAACATCACCTTTGAGGGTCTGAAAATCAATGGCCGTCTTATTCATGACAAAATGACCGGAAAACCCGCGTGGCACTCCACTGCCGACTATGTTCCCATGTACGTCGGCAACCATGTCAAGAATGTCATCTTCAGTAAAGATAACCGAAGCACGCTTGTCAGTCAGTCGCTTACCTATTGTTCGTCGCAAGTGGATCGTGCCTTAGAGACCCTTCGCCCCTACGACTTCACAATGATGCCACGAAATATACTCCAAGGAGAGGCCACGTGGAACCTCCGCAAAGCCAAACCCGAAGAATGGTGTTCAGGTTTCTGGCCCGGCATCCTGTGGATGACCTTTGCCTATAACAAAAGCGAGGCCGTTCACAAGGCGGCTACAGGCTACACCGATGCACTGATACCAGTAGTAGAGGCATCCGTCTATGACCACGACCTCGGTTTCATCACCATCAACTCATTCTTGAAGGGCTACGAGGTGACGAAGAATGAGCGCTATCGCGAAATCGCCCTCCGCGCAGCCGACTCCCTCGCCACTTTGTTTAATGATAAGGTTGGCACCATCCTCTCATGGCCACGCCATGTGAAGGACTACGGCGGACACAACACCATCATGGACAACATGATGAATCTAGAGCTGCTGTTTTGGGCAGCAGGGGAAGTGAAAAGTGAAAGAGTGAAAAGTGAAAAAATATATCATGTAGCTCTGTCACACGCTGAGACCACGATGAAGCACCATTTCCGTAAGGACGGCTCGTGCTACCACGTCGCCGTTTATGACACGCTGGACGGACATTTCATCAAGGGTGTGACACATCAAGGTTATGCCGACAATTCTATGTGGAGCCGCGGACAGTCATGGGCCATCTATGGCTACACCATGGTCTATCGTTATACTAGGGAGAAACGCTTCCTAGACTTCGCACAAAAGGTAACGGATATCTACCTAAAACGATTAAAGGAAACCAGCGACGACTGGATCCCTTATTGGGATATGGACGACCCAAGAATAATGGAAAATGGAAAATTGACAATGGATAATGAAGCAACGCCAAAAGATGCGTCAGCGGCGTGTGTGGTAGCCAGTGCGCTGTTGGAGCTCTGTCAATATGTTGGAGGTGAAAAAGCTACGACCTATCGCGAAGCTGCCATCAATATGCTCCGCGACCTCAGCACCGACCGCTATCAGAGCCGCGACAAGAATGTCTCTTTCCTACTTCACTCCACAGGTCATCATCCCGCGGGCTCAGAAATTGACGCCAGCATCATCTATGCTGACTACTATTATTTAGAAGCTTTAGGAAGGCTTTTGAAATAGAACCCTGTGGCAGCAGGATACCATCCCTTCCTCCTCAAGATTACTATCCTTACGCACACAAGATTACTATCCTTACTGACATAGGAATACTAATCCTATGCGGGTAGGGATAAGCAGAAATGGGCGGTGCTTTGGTAAGCTGAGTCCTTACAATTTAAACTTCCAGTGTTTTTGGAGCCTGCGGAGTTCCTTCTTGGTGATTTGGATAACGGCACCGTGTTTGGGTGATGAGAAGTTGGTGGTCTTCATCGCGGCATGCTCATCACTCTGCGGGCATAGACGGTTTGCGGCAGGCACCATGCAACAAGGGTGATGAGGAGCCAACAGGTGCGGATGATTTTCTGTTTCATATTTCGTATGGTGGTTACTTAGATCATCAATCTGTCTTTTTTAATCCATACAGTTTGGCCACGAGGGCACCGCTGATGTTATGCCACACGCTGAAGACGGCACCGGGGATGGTGGCCAGCGGATAGGCGGCGAAATGCAGCACGGCCAGCGACGAGGCGAGACCTGAGTTCTGCATGCCGACCTCGATGCTGAGGGCCACACACTTGGGCTTCTGCAGGCGCAGCAGACGGCCGACGGCGAAGCCAATAGCGAGGCCGAGCAGGTTGTGGATCATGACGACAGCGACTACGAGCAGGCCTGCTGTGAGCAGCCGGTCGGCATTGTGCGACACGATGATGCCCACGACCAATGCAATCACCACGGATGAGAAGGCGGGCAGATAGGGCGTCACACGCTGGGTCACTCGGGGTAGAAAGCGCTGGCAGAGCAGTCCGCACACAATGGGCGCGATGACGACATAGACGATGCTCAGGAGCATACCCACCGCATCGACATCAACCATCGTGCCGGCCAGCATCCACACCAGGAAGGGTGTCAGCAGCGGAGCGAGCAGCGTAGAGGCAGCGGTCATGCCTACGGACAGCGCCAGGTCGCCCTTGGCCAGATAGGTGATGACGTTGGACGCGGTACCGCCTGGGCAACAGCCCACAAGGATTACACCAATGGCCAGCTCCTTGGGCAGCGCAAAGGCCCACGTCAGGCCCAGCGCCAACAGGGGCATCACCGTGAACTGCGTGAGGCAGCCGATGAGGATGTCCTTGGGGCGGCTCAACACGACCTTGAAATCTGCGGGCGAGAGGGTCAGGCCCATCCCGAACATGATGACGCCCAGCATGGGATTGATGGCCCACGTATCAATCCACACAAACGACGCCGGCACCAGCAGCGACAGCGCTGCCACTATCAGCACCATCGCGCCCATCCATCGGGCTATGAAATCACAGATGCTTCTCATTGATACTCCTTCCGGTTGAGCTTAGCAGAATAATTCAGCATACAGAGCTGCACCAATCAGACATGGTATCAGGCCAATCAGCATGCCCCAGAGGGACTGGACGAAGTGGTAGCGTTTCTGGTGGTAGGCGGCATCCATGTGCTCCGTGCCAGGAAGCCGGACGGATTTCATGTTGGCGAAGAGTACCCAGTCGAGGATAAAGCAATCGTACCAGTCAATGACAGTCCATAGCCCATAGCTCAGCGCAAAGGCGGACCAGAAGTCGTAGGCACCTGCGAGTTTCATTAAAGCAAGCATCACCGCCAATGCCAACAGCAGCGCGAAGCCTTTCTTGATCAGCACCGTCTTGGAGAAGAACGCCGACGGCACGCGCTCATGGGTCTTGAAATATTCTTCCTGAATATCCTGCGGATAGTCGTGAATCCACCACACGGGGTTCTTCACCAGCGGAATCAGGATCATCGCTGTGAAGGCAATAATCAAAGCAACAGTCTCTACGATTATGATTGTCCAGTTCATGTGAATGTATGTAATAAGATAAATGTTGTTGTCAACGGGTGCAAAGATACAACTATTTTTATAACATGCATGCGATTTTGCGGAAAAGTTGGGCACGATTGGAATAATTTACGTACATTTGCAGAGCAAAATCATCAACGTACAATACACATTCTAATGAAACGACTACTACTATCCCTGTCCCTGCTGCTTTGCGCAATGACACTCGTCAAGGCACAACAACGACGACCCATTGACAACGAACACCCGATGTGGATGATACACATTGACGTGTGGAACTCGGCTGATCCACAGAAGATCATCGACCTGATCCCTGAGGATATCCGTCCGTACGTGTGCATGAACCTCTCGCTCTCATGCCAATTCGACACGAAGACCGGTATGTACCGCATGCCGCGCAACGCCGTGAGGACGTATAAGTCGTGGGCCACGGTGTGTCAGCAGAACGGGATGTGGTTCTCGTGCCAGCCAGCCAGCGGAGGTCATACGCACATCCAAGATACTGATCTGGAGACGTTTGAATATTTCTTCAAGACCTTTCCCAACTTCCTGGGCTGGAACTATGCCGAGCAGTTCTGGGCTTTCGGCGATGCGGGCGACAAGAGTTCGATGACAGCAGCCAGCCGCTGGGCGCTGTTTGCCAAGTTGGTGGAGATGTCCCACCAGTACGGCGGTTTCCTCACCGTCAGCTGGTGTGGCGGTGTCTATCACATGAACACAAATCCCATCGCAGAGCTGAAGAGCGACAAGAACTTCATGGCCGCCTGCAAGAAGTACCCCGAGTCCATCCTTTTCCTCTATAAATACACCCACAGCAGCAGCTTCTACAACAATGAGAGTGTCTGCTGGGGCCCGTTCATATCAGGACTGACCAAGAACTATGGTGTGCGCTATGACAACTGCGGATGGAACGGCATGACCAGCAAACTCATCGGCGAGAAGAAATGCAAATACCCAGGCAGCGCAGGCATCGGCACGGTGATGGAACAGGTTTGCGTCAACGGCGGTGCCGTATGGGACGGTCCAGAACTGATCTGGGACGGCGAGTGCTTCCAGAATCAAAGCGACACGGAGGTGGACGGATACACCCGTCGAAACTGGACTACCTTCCCCAATTTCAGAGGTATATGGATGGATATGTGGCGCAGAATCATTGACCGCACCATGTACATTCCCACACGCGAGGAAGTGCTGGCGAAGACCAAGATTGTGGTCATCAACGACAAGGCCGATGACTACACATCATGGGACAATCTCTATGACGGTGTCTATTTGCAGACCGATCCGGGCAACCAGCAGAAGGAAGGCCAATGGGGCTACGGACAATGGCAGAACAACCTGTGCTACTTCAAATCCACAGGACGCTACGGCGCCATTCCCATCGTCACAGGCTTGTACGACACTGCCGCCAAGGCCATTCCCGTGCAGGTGAAGAAATCCGCCTACACCACGCGCTGGAGCACATTGTCCAAGAAGCAGGCTGACTTCGACGCGCAGTACCCCGAGGTGTCAAAGGGCGACCTCTACGTGAACCGCTACCGCAACCAGCTGGTGACCTACACACCGTACACCTACCTGAACGGCAAGAAATCAGCATCGGCAGAGATACCGCTCCAGTACAACACGTGCGACACGCTGAAACTGAACTACGGCAAACTATCGGGTGGCGTCATTCGCGAATATGCTGATCACATTGATTTCTACCTGAACAACTACCGCAACGACAGTACAACGCAGCAGATTGACAAGATCACCATCACAGGCGTGACTGCAGAGCCCACTCCTACCCTCACCAAGCCGACGACGAGCGCTCCCTCGCACAGCGCTACCCTCACAGGCAAGGCATACGACGCCGAAGCGCAGACCTACGCCGTCAGCGTCAAGCACCTGGGACCGGCCATTCTGCGCATTGACTGCGCTGGAGCCGCTACAGAGAGACTGACAGATGTGCTGCCCGCTGAGGCTCTGTCCCAACCCGTTCAACCCGAGCCCTACCACGGCCCCATCATCATCGAGGCGGAGAACATGGACTATAAGAACGCGGACTGCAGACTGACACATTCCGGATGGTGGGCACAAGAGTATAAAGATTTTGCAGGCATGGGATTCATCGAGACAAAAGCGTCCACCAACAGCGCACTGCTCTACGAGCTGAAGCTGGCCGAAGGCGGCGACTATCGCCTCATTATCCGTTACTGCAACAGCAGCAAGGCCGGCAAGATGAAAGCCAACGTCAACGGAAAATCACAAGATGTAACATTCGAGAAGGTGGATATCAACGACTGGCGCGAAGCCGAAGTTGCCGTCACGTTGAAAACTGGCACGAACAAGCTGATCCTGCAGAACTCCGGTGCCATCAAGATGACCATCGACCAGATCATCTACGAACCTGCAGGCACACCGAAAGAGAAGTTCAAGGTAACGGTGCGCAAGGCGGAATTCGGACAACTTACAGCCGACGTGGATTCAGTAGCTGCAGGCGAGACCGTTCATCTGACAGTCTCTGCTGAGGACGGCTACGCCCTCAAATCCCTGCGCGTAGTGAACTCCATCTATTTCACCCAGGAGAAGACGTTGCCATTCGAGGAAGGCAGCAACGAAGTGACCTTTGTCATGCCTGACGAGAATGTCACCATCCAGCCGCAGTTCTACGATATGGCTGCCATCTACGAGCTGGACTACACAAACGTAGAAAGCGGCGAGATTCCAGAGGGCTGGCGCACCACCGACGGCGGCGATGTACGCGACTATCCCCATAAGGACGGCAGCGGGCCGCGTACGCTGGCTGGACTCGTAGGCTATCAGGGCAAGGCGCTCTACTGGCGCAACACAAGCGCTGAGTACGGCCGTCTGACGGACTATCCGCTGACACTGGAGCCTGGTAATTACCAGCTGGTTTACGCAATGGCTGCATGGAAGGAAACGCCCACCTATCAAGTCAAGATCCTCAACAGCAAGGGAAAAGCCATCAAATCCTCACGCACGATGGCTGCCAAGCCCAACATCAGTGGAAATAGCGCAGGGGACATCTCTTCGGCCGTACGCTACACGTTGGACTTCGAAATCAGCACCGCAGGGAATTACGTCATTCAGTTCCTTGACAACACTACAAGCGGCGGCTACCATGAATTCCTGCTGGCAGAGTGCCGTCTGCGCGACCTCAATATTGCGACTGGCGTAACGGACATCAATAGGACCACCCGTGCGCCGAAGGGTATCTACAGCCCGACAGGCGTGCGCCGAGGAATGCTGCAACGCGGCCTGAACATCATCGTGGACGCAGACGGCAAGAGTCATAAAGTACTCATCCACTAGTAAATACGCCAACAGCAAATCCTGTAAAATTAGCCTTCCTGCCATTTCGGTGGGAAGGCTAATTATTTTGACATAATGCACCTTATTGTACATTTTGTGCATTATTAACAAGTACTTTGTTTGCCAATCCGCAAAAAAAGCGTACCTTTGCGCCGTTTTTAATATAATATGGTGTGAGAGCACCATTTTAGAGAGAAGTAAAAGAGAAGTTAAACGTCAAACGATAAAACGCTAAACAACATCAATATGGCATTGAAAATCGTTGTACTGGCCAAGCAAGTGCCAGACACCCGCAATGTGGGCAAGGACGCAATGACAGCCGAAGGCACCGTCAATCGCTCTGCGCTGCCCGCTATTTTTAATCCTGAGGATTTGAACGCGCTGGAACAGGCGTTGCGTCTGAAGGAACAGAACCCCGGCAGTACTGTCGGCATCCTCACCATGGGCCCTCCCCGTGCTGGCGAGATCATCCGTCAAGGACTCTATCGCGGCGCTGATACAGGATGGTTGCTGACCGACCGTCTCTTCGCCGGTGCTGATACCCTCGCAACCTCTTACGCGCTCGCCACCGCTATCAAGAAGATTGGCGACGTAGATATCGTCATCGGTGGCCGTCAGGCTATCGACGGTGATACCGCTCAGGTAGGTCCTCAGGTGGCTCAGAAGCTGGGCCTGAACCAGGTTACATACGCTGAGGAGGTTATCTCAGTAAAGGATGGGAAGGCTACCATCAAGCGTGTTATCGACGGTGGTGTGGAGACTGTAGAGGCTCCGCTGCCAGTGGTTATCACCGTGAACGGAAGTGCTGCTCCTTGTCGTCCCCAGAACGCTAAGCTGGTGATGAAGTACAAGCGTGCCACCTGTCCTATGGAGCGTCCTGCCGAAGGCACACCATACGACTATCTGTATGAGCAGCGCCCCGAACTGAATCTGAATCAGTGGAGCGTAGCTGACGTAGATGGCGATGTGAACCAGTG
>JAILQO010000001.1 GCA_024698925.1 Bacteroidaceae bacterium
CCCGGACTGGGCACCATGCGCTTCGGCCTGCGCGCCAAGAGCGTGGACGATGTGAACAAGGTCAAGACCGGCCTCATCACCACCCGCCGCATCATCTTCACCCCCTCCACCGAACTCAAGGAGGAGCTGGCCGGCACCAGCGTGCAGATCACCTGCTACGACCGCAACGGCAACGAGGTGAAACGCGTCACCAGCGCCGATGATGGCGAGGTGGAAGATAATGAGGGCCTCACCCCCGACCCCTCTCACGTGGGAGAGGGGAGCCAGAATGGCGGCTCGAACTCTGGAACCGAGAATGGCGGTAGCCAGAACGGCGGAACTAACACTGGCAACCAAGGTGGCGGCACGGGCACCATTGACACGGGCGGTGGCAACACCGGCGGCAACGGAGGTAGCACCGATCCCGACGATGGCGACGAAGGGTAATGGCGCCTGAGGCGCAATGGAAAATTGACAATGGACAATGGAAAATGGAAAATTGACAATGGACAATTGACAATGGACAATGGAGAATGGAAAATTGACAATGGACAATGGAGAATGGAAAATTGAAAATTGACAATTGACCGCTCGGCGCTTTGCGACGCTTGACACTTCAAGGATGAAAACCGAACCCCTCTCATCACCTCACACGTGTGGGAGGGGGACGGGCTTCCTTCTAACAAAAACCACAAAAAAAAATCTCAACCACGAATACGAATTATAAAACAACTACGGATTTTACGGAGGTTACGGCTTTTTCTAGATTTACGAACACGAATCTCACTAATCTCACGAATTAGAGCGGCACGCTACGCAGGTGTCGAGTGACGAAAATGGTTTCTTATGCGTGATGGAAGGAATGCATTCAAAAGCCGCGAAGCCTTTTGCAACGCATTCGTGAGATTCGAGATATTCGTGTTCGAACAATAACTCGTGGACAAGAATCCGTATAATCCGTACAATCCGTGGTTCAAAAAAAAATTATGACCATGAAAAAGAATTCTGTTTGGGAGGCTATCCTCCGAATCCTCATCGCCGCTGCTACGGCAGCGCTCACCGCCCTCACCACCACGTCGTGCATGGACCACGGACCGTTCACACTCTAAGTGAAAAGTGATAGAATGAAAAGTGAAAATTATTAATTACCCAAACAACGAGAGAACCGGCAGACTATGGGAGCTGTCGGTTCTCTTTTTCTGTTCCGCATGTGCCTCAGAAGTATCTAAGTACTAAAAATTCTCCGCCATTCTCTCGAACAGCGGAGTCATTATACCAAAATAATTTAAAACATGAAATGTTGCTGCACGTGGCGTTTGAAGGCGGCGAGCTTCGCGGCCACCTCACTCTCTGTCAACGTGGGGTTGTCCTCGCGGAGCCAGGCCACGAAGGCTTCCTCGGCACGCTTGCGGGCCATCGTCTGTCCCATCTTCAGGCCGCTGGCATAGGGCGTATGAGGCAGCAGGGCGCGATTGAAATTTCCGTCACTCATGATTCGTATGGATTGATTTACGCCTGCAAAAGTAGGAAGAAAAAAGAGAAATGAAAAGGGAAAAGCGAAAAATTTACGGCTGCGCACAAAAAACTCGCGACTTTAATCGTTCATTTTCAAACTTTTCATTACCTTTGCGCCCATAAGGAGAAAAAAGAGATTCACATGAGACGCTTTCTATTGATTCTAGTAAGCCTGATATGGGTGTGTCAGATGGACGCAGCCCGCAAGGTGGTATGGGTTATTGACGCTGGTCACGGCGGCAAGGACTTCGGTTGCGAGTCGCCAATGCACAACGAGAAAGCGATCACGCTGGACGTAGCCAAGGAAGTGGGACGTCTGGTGAAGAAGAATATCAGCGGCGTGCGCGTGGTGTTCACTCGTGAGAAGGACAAGTACCTCACGCTGCAGGAGCGTTGCGACATCGCTAATGCCAAAGGCGCTCAGCTCTTTATCTCCATCCATGTCAATGCAGCTCCAAATCCCTTTGCACGCGGTACAGAGTCGTTCTATGCCACCAACGTGCCCCTGAAAGGTACACAAGCGGGCAAGAGCGAACTGTTAGCGCTGCTGCTACAGAAGCAATATCTGGCTCACGGCCGCGAAGTGAGTCGTGGTGTCAAGAAACGCGAGCTCTATGTCTGCGAGCACACGAATATGCCCAGCGTACTCACCGAGATTGGTTTCATCACGAACCTCGCGGAAGAGGGCTACATCACCTCCAAGGCCGGACAGGCAGAGTTGGCACAAGCCATCTATGAAGCGCTCAAAGAATGGAAGGAACTGACCAAGGACGGCACCGTGCCCCAACGCACGCTCCGCAACCTTCGCTTCACGCACTACGCTCCACTGAGCCTGGTGAGCGATGCACTAGAAGAGGCGCAAGCGCCGGTTCAAGAGGTTCAAGAGGTTCAAGAAGTTCAAAATGTTCAAGAAGCGCCAGTTCAAGTAGTTCAAGAGGTGAAGGAGCCGGTGACGGAGGTGAAAGCGCAAGAGGCGCAAGCGCCGGTTCAAGTTGTCCAAAAAGTTCTTCGCGAAGCGAAGCGAACGGAAGTTCGAGCGCAAGAGGTTCAAGAAAAGAAGGCTGCCAATGCCGCTGGCCCCAAGCCTTACTTCGCCATTCAATTGATGAACACTGCGACAGAGCTCAAGGAGGGCGACTATCGTCTGAAGGGCTTCAAGGGTGTGCGCTTCGTGCCCAGCGGAGAGCGCTTCAAGGTTATCTACAGCCGTTCCGAGAACTATGCGGACATCAAGAACGAACTGGTACAGGTGCGCGAGACCTTCCCCGAGGCGTTCATCGTAGCCTTCCAGGGTGACCAGCAAATCACAACGGCCGAGGCTCTCCAAATGCTGAAACGCTAATATGGAACAGCACTACCATCCCCTACTCTACCAACGCCTGCGCCAGCTGTTTGAGGCTGGCGAGTGGGATGCCGTGACGGGTTATCTGGAAGGCCTCACACACTCACAATTCCGTACGGCTGGATATATCATCGGCGAACGGTTGCTGACGGATGTACCATTAGAGTCTTTCTGGACGGTGATGCAACACCTGATCCTATGGAACGCCAAAGCCTTTACGGTCACATTGGCCAAAGCTGCCGCCTTGCGCCTACAAGGTGAGACACTGAGCCTTGAAGATAAAGGATTCAGGATTCTGAGCCAAGCCCTACGTGGCGACAGCCATCTCATTGACCGCCAGAAGATTCTCATGCAATGGCTACCCATCATTCAGCAGCCGGCGAAGATGGAGATGCTGTTTGACGCGATGGATGTCACAGACAGCCGCAAACGCATTGAATTCCTGCTACATACAGACACGCTACCCGCAGCCTTCGTACTACTGCGGACGCTACGCTTTGAAGAACACGACCAAGAGTATCTCACCAGTGTATGTCGCCAACTGATACGGCGCGCCTCGACACTCTCACAGGCACAGGGCAAAGCCGACAGTCTTAGCTTTAATCTGGCCAGTCTGCTACGCACCTACTTTGACCTTCCCGACCTGCGTGGCACCTTCTCTCTCGCGCTGGAATCATACGAACTATCGCGCCTTGACACGGACTACGACACCTTCTGCCGCGTCATCACGAAGGTATAGTCGCACAAAACGCGCAAACCGAAAAATGAGAGGGAAAACATAAAAAATATGTTTACGCGCGTGGTGATTCAAAAAATTTGTGTACATTTGCGGCGAAAAACATTCATTTTACTAAAGAACATTCATTACCCATGATGCTCACACTTTTCACCATGCTCGGCTCGCTGGCACTTCTCATGTTTGGTATGAAGTCCATGAGTGAGGCCCTGCAGAAGATGGCCGGTCCACAGTTGCGTCATGCACTGGGAACCATGACTTCTAATCGCTTTACGGGTTTATTAACAGGTGCTGTCGTCACAGCCTCCGTGCAGTCGTCAACGGCAACGACCGTGATGACGGTATCATTCGTGAACGCAGGCTTGCTGACATTGGCACAGGCCATCTCGGTCATTATGGGTGCCAACATCGGCACGACGTTTACGGCCTGGATCATGGCGCTTGGAGCATCGTTCAACATCAGCATCGTCAGTTACATCAGCTTCTTCATCGGCATCATCCTCATCTACATGAAGAAACACCGCTACGTCGGTGACTTCCTCTTCGGTTTGGGACTGCTGCTTCTGGGACTGACTACGCTGCGACTGACTGGTCAGGCCATGAATCTGGGTGAGAACGAGACCGTGCTGTCGTTCTTCAAGTCGTTCAACATGCACTCCTACCTCACCATCTTCACCTTCCTGTTCTTGGGTGGTGTACTGACCTTCTGCGTACAGTCCTCGGCAGCCGTCATGGCTATCACGATGATCCTGTGCTCCAGCGGTGCGATGCCCATCTCAATGGGTATTGCGTTGGTGTTGGGCGAGAATATCGGTACCACGATCACCTCGAACCTGGCAGCCCTGTCGGCTAACACTCAAGCCCGTCGCGCAGCACTGGCTCACATGTTCTTCAACATCTTCGGTGTCATCTGGATTCTCGCAGTCTTCTACTGGTTCGTTGACGGCATAGAGTGGCTGGTGCAGTACGTGGGCAGCGAGTGGTTCAATCTGGACATGGTCAATATTCCGAAGAAGGATTACCTGAATTTCGTGCTGGCAGCCTTCCACACGGGCTTCAACGTCGTGAATGCCTGTATCCTCATCTGGTTTGTTCCGCAGATTGAGAAATTTGTATGCTGGGTCATCAAGCCCAAGAAGGTGGACGAGGAAGAGGACTTCAAGCTCCATTTCATTACCGCGGGCATCATGAAGACTCCCGAGCTCTCGGTGCTCGAGGCACACAAGGAGATCCAGGCTTTCTCAGACCGCATGCAGCGTATGTTTGCCATGGTGCGCGAGCTGCTCGTCCTATCCGCTTCCTCCACCGGCAAGAAGAGTGGTAACCAGGACACCGAATTCATCAAGCTTTTCACCCGCATCGAGAAGTATGAAAGCATCTCGGACAACATGGAGCTGGAGATTGCCAACTACCTTGATCAGGTCAGCGATGCCCATCTCAGCGATGACACCAAGGCCAAGATACGTGCCATGTTGCGCGAAATCTCCGAACTCGAGAGCATTGGCGACAGTTGTTACAACATGGCCCGCACCATCAGCCGCAAGTATCTGGGCAAGGAAGACCACTTCAACGAGGCACAGTATGAGCATTTGCATCAGATGATGGAACTCACCAATAACTCGTTGACACTCATGAACCAACTTATGAGCGGACGCAAGGAGTCCTATGATGTCAACCGCACGTTCAACACCGAGAACGAGATCAACAACTACCGCAACCAACTCAAGCAGCAGAACATTATTGATGTGAACAACCACGAGTACACCTACGCTGTGGGTACCATTTACATGGATCTCGTCAACGAATGCGAGAAGCTGGGTGACTATGTGGTCAACGTCGTGGAGGCCCGCATGGGCACTCGCCAGCGTGAAGTTTTATGATGGCAGTCCTTCTCCTTCTTCTCATTTTACTTTTCTCTCCAGGCGCGATGGCGCAGGAGAGCCGCCCGGTTCGGGCTGCCGTGGTGCTGCCGTTGAAGGAGAACACCGCCCGAGGGGCAAAGATGGTGGAGTTCTATCAGGGACTGCTCATGGCAGCCGACAGCCTGAAGCGGGCGGGCTTGGATTTGGAAATCACAGCGTTGCACAGCGGTAGCACCATGAATGACATGGACCAGCTGCTCATGGCACATTCGCTGAGACAGATGGACGTGGTCTTTGGGCCCTTGGACGTGCCACAGCAACTGCCGCTGGCAGACTACTGTGACATCCACGGCGTGCGACTCGTATCGCCGTTCTCCACGCTGGCCACACAACTTGCCGACCACCCGCTCTATTACATGGCCAACGCTCCGCGCAGCACCGTGCAGCAGCAGGCCATCTGGTTCATTCAGAGCCATTTCCCCGACCACAACATCATCCTTGCGGATTGCAACGAGCAGAACGAGGAAGGGCAGGCATTTGCCCAGGCCCTGCGCGATGCCATGTCGGAGAAGGGGATCTATGTGCGCACGCTCAACGTTGCCGGGGACGAGATGGCTTACTATCAGGCGTTCAATCCGTTGCGTAAGAACCTGATTGTCCTGAACTCGTCCAGCCTGAAAGCCCTCAACGCTTTCCTGCCGCGCCTCAAGGCCTACCGCCGTGAGCACGCGGACCTCAGCGTGAGCCTCTTCGGCTATCCCGCCTGGCAGACCTACACGGCACAGCTGCTGCCCGACTTCTACGAGCAGGACACCTATATCTACACCCCCTTCTACCGCAACCCGTTGGAGCCGCGTGCCAAGCAGTTGGATCAGAGCTTCTTGCAGTGGTTCCGCCGACCCATGCAGCAGACTTATCCGCGCTATGGCGTCATGGGTTTCGACCTCGGCTATTACTTCCTACGAGGTATCAATATCTATGGTAACCGCCTCGAAGACAGCCATCAGAAAGTCCCTGCGCGGCCCTATCAGCACCCCTTCTGCTTCGAACGCGCGGCAGACGGCAATGGTTTCGTCAACACCTTTGTTGAGCTCATTCATTACTCGCCCGCACAAACCATTGACCTCGTA